>CAZBGA010000012.1:0-2715 GCA_964491385.1 uncultured Treponemataceae bacterium
CGCGGCGCCTGCGGCGGTCACACCAGCTTCCGCGCCCGTCGCGATCGCGGCGCCTGCGGCGGTCACACCAGCTTCCGCGCCCGTCGCGATCGCGGCGCCTACGACGGCAACGCCAGCTCCCGCATCCGTCGCGATCGCGGCGCCGACTCCCGTCGCCGTGCAGCCCTCCGCGATCGCGGCCCCGGCGATCGCGACCGAGCTCCCGACGGACGCGGAGCTCGCGCAGAAGGCCGCCGAATTCGCGGCCGCCAAGAAGGCGGCCGCCGAAGCTGCCCAGGCGACGGCGCCGGCGCCGATCGAGCCAATCGCGAAAGCAAGCCCCGTCGCGCCGCCTACGGCTCCACCCTCGATAGCCGAGCTTCCGACCGACCAGGACTTGGTCCAAAAGGCCGCGCAGGCCGCGGCGCAGAAAGCGGCCGCCGAAGAGGCCCCAAAGCCGGCGCCCGCCCCGATTCAGCCCGTCGCCGTGGCCGTCGCCGTCGCGCCGAGTCCCGTCCCCGAGAAGCCGGTGCCTGCGACCGTCAAGCCGGCAAGCGTACCCGCTCCCGCAGTGCCGCGGCCATCTGCGCCAGCAGAGGTGCCGGCATCGGCGCCTGCAGCGCCGCAGCCTCCTGCGCCGCCCGAGGCAACGCCGAAAGTGGCCGAGGCGGCTCCGAAGGTGGCCGAGGCGGCTCCCACCCCGACAGCGGTCGAATCGGGTCCGCCCGTCTCGACCGGCAAGGACCTCCTCATGGAGGGCTTCGGGTCGACTACGCCGATCGTGGGCCAATGGGTGATCGCGGACGGTACGGCCAAGCAGATCGATCCCGACGCCTTCTACGCCAAGCTCGCGGCGCCCCTCGTGCAGGATAAGCGGACCTTCAGCTATTCCTTCACGGCGAAATCCGACGCACGCGGCCGAGGCTGGGTCGGCCTGGGAATCCACGTGTTCACGCCCAAGTCCTACACCCTCAAGGGCTACGGCTCCGGGGATTCCCTGTGCATCTGGCTCACGCGGGATCCGGTGCACCTCAGCGAGAACATCACGAGGCTCCAGCTCTACCGCTCCACCGACGATTGGAACATGGATCTGGTGGACGAAATTCCGGTGAGCGAATCAATCTACGACGCGAACCGCTTCGAGGTCGGCGTCGATCCGCTCGCGGGAACGGTCTCCGTCTCGATGAACGGGACCGAGAGACTCGTCGCCAAGGGAATATCGGATTTGCGGGAAGGCGTCTACGTGCTGCTCCGCTCCCTCGACACGGCCGAATTCTCCGAGTTCAAGGTCGAGGTCCCCAAGTGAAAGCGCACCGCGCCGGGCATTCGGGCCGGTTTCGCATAATAGAATTTCGAGGCTTCGGGGGACGTCATGATTGAGGCAAGGAACTCGCTTACCATCTCGCGCGGCTCACGTGCCGCGATCGTCGGCATATCCCTCGCGGCCATCCTCATGTCCTGCTCGAACCTGCTCACGGGCAACGATATAAAGACCAAGATTGGCACGGACGTAGCGGCCGCGAACGCGGCTAGCGTGACGGTGACGATCAATGCTAACCCCGCCACCGGTGGTACGCTCTCACTGAGTGGGACTCAGACTGAAAAGGTCGGAGTACCCTTTACACTCACCGCGACTGTCTATGATGCATATGTATTCGGCGGCTGGACTGCCACAGGTTCTGGGAATGTCACATTTTCTGCTGCCAATGCGGCGACGACGACCGTAACGGTAGGTACCTCCGCGAGTGATATCGTAATTAACGCCAATTTTACAGCTCGGCCCGTCGTAAAAATTTACTCACCTGCTGCGCAGGCTACCGGGATTGTGACGAATCAACCTATCACGGTGACTTTTTCGAAAGCCATGAATGCGACTAGCTTCAGTCAAAATGGCAATATCACAGTCACTTCCGTACCGACGGGTGGCGGCACAGGTGCGACTACTACGACTCTATTTTCTTCCGGTACTACTTCCTTGTACTTTGGTTTTTCGTCAACTAGCACGGGTTTTACTTTAACCCCTCTCATCTCTTCTCCAAAAATCTATATGCCCCCAAATTCTACGATCTCGGTAGCGATTTCTCCCTTGGTCACCGACTCTGCGGGGAATACTATGGATACCTTGAATCCCTTTGCAGGCTGGTATTTCTTTACCTCCAGTTCGTCAGATAGTTCTACACCAACCGTAAGTCTTAATGGTATATTGAATGGCGGTTCCATCTCGTCTCCCGCCGCGGTTGCCTTGCCATTAGGCACTTATTCCGGGGATTACGCGGTCAATTCTTCTTCAATAACCTTAAATACTATAGGGACCGGGACAGTCGCAGCTCCTGTCTCAACCCTGACAATTACAGAAACAGATACAACTACTGGAACCTCCAAAACTATTACGGATGGATATTCCGAATCCTATGTATACTCTCTGCAGACAACTAATGAGGGTGAAAAGTCCTTATCTTACTATGTGACAAATTCCATAGGGACAAAATCGTCCATAGGTACTGTGAAGATTTACTACGACCATACAGCCCCGGCCATAAGTGTGGCAGTGCTGTCGAGCACTGGGAGCTGGGCGAAACAAGGAAGTTTAATAACCCTGACATTTACCGCATTGGACAACATTTGCGCGTCGGATGGCGCTCCAGCAACAGGCCTGGCAAGCACGAGTCCTGTTGTGACGATGAAGAGTGGCGGGAACGCGATTACCGGGACTGGAGCTAACGCGCCTTCGATAAC
>CAZBGA010000012.1:2815-62048 GCA_964491385.1 uncultured Treponemataceae bacterium
CGGCTACGCCGGTGACGACAGGTACGGGAAGCGTAACGTACGATCACACGGCTCCGACGATCGGCGGGGCGACGCTGAGTTCGAGTACGGGGACGAGCTGGGCGATCCAAGGGAGTATGATAACGCTCGCGTTTACGGCATCTGACAGCGGTTCCGGGCTGGCGAGCGGGAGTCCTGCGGTGACGGTGAAGAGTGGCGGGAACGCGATTACCGGGACTGGAGCTAACGCGCCTTCGATAACAAATGTCGGAAGTGCATTTACATGGACCTATTACATGCAGTCGGGAGATTCTGAAGGAGCGATCACGTACTCGATAGCCGCGAGCGATGTTGCGGGGAATGCGGCTACGCCGGTGACGACAGGTACGGGAAGCGTAACGTACGATCACACGGCTCCCAGTATCTATTTATCAGGTGCTAATCAGCCTCTCACGACCGGTACGAGTAATCCCACATTAAGCGTTACCCTAAATGCAGCGGAAATAAGCGGTTTAGTCACAATCAACTATTGGCCTGGGACCACCACTTCAGAAGCTACTGCCAAAGCAAACTCTCAATGGTATACAGATACAGAAACCGCTGTTACCGTTAATGGTGGCACGTTTACAACTGCTACTTTGAATAGTGCGATTAATGGCACTGATTTTAGATTTACCGTAGTCGATGCCGCGGGAAATGAATCGAGCGATGCATACCTTATGTCATACAGTAGTGGGTGGTCTTATTTATCTGAATCGGGAAAGGCATTGGGAATGGCTTCTTCTTCAAAGGTTTCTGCGGCGAGGATTACACCCTCCTCCTATGCTTCTTCGCGCGCTGCGACCTTCACCCCCGTCTTCACCGACACCCAATCGACCTATGACGTCTCGCAGCCCGATCAGGCCGCTGCCCCTTCGAAGGCGCCGTCCGCAGCGATGCAGCCCGTAAGTTACAATTATTCGACGACTGGAGCGACAAGATCGGCACCCGTTGACAGCTCAGGATTAAGCCTTTTACAGCGCACGAACCGCTCGACGACGACAACGGGACAAGCACCCGCGATGCCAGTTCGCTACGCGGGGACGCCGGCTTCCGCAGCATCGTCGTCGCGGACAGCCGGAACATCGGGTGCGCCGGCGAGCGAAACAGCCGTTAACGCTCGGGCGGCGGCGCCTACGGCTGCCGGTTTACAGGCTGCCGCGCAAGGCTCGTCGGATTCCGCCTCCTCGCAGGGAAGCGCATCCGCACCGGTCAAGGGCGCGTCGCCCGCCGGTCAAAAGACTCCGGCTCCGGTCAATAATTCCGTGCCTCGGCCCGACCTTTTCGTGGGACAGGCCCGGCAGCGTCGCGACGAAGCCTCGGAAGAATCCTGGGATGACGAGGAATGAAGCGATATACTCTCGCAAAAGGAGCATTTATGAAGCGTCTGGCGTTCGTGATCTTCTCGGTCCTCGTGGCCGTTCTGTCTTTGAGCGCGGCATCCCTTACCGTGTCCTGGGCGGACGGCAAAGTGGATATGCAAAAGGGATCGGGCTGGGTGGCCCTGAACATGGGCGACAAGATCGATTCCGCCGCCACCCTCCGTCTGGGCGCGGGGGCCTCGGTGGAGCTGACGGACGGCCAGCACAAGGTCTCCCTCACCGCGGCGGGGACCTACCACGTCGATTCCCTCCTCAAGCAGGGCTCGGCGGCGGCGTCCAAGAACAAGGCGGGAGCGCTGGACAAGCTGGGCAAGCTCGTCGACCCCAAGGCCAGCACCGGGACCTCCACCGTGGCGGCGGTGCGCGGCGCCGCGATCGAGCCGGCCAAGGACTCCGTGACCTGGATGTCCGATTCCGTCGACGTGTCGGCCGTGATGGACGAGGGGAGGAAGCTCGTGCGCGACGGGGACTTCGCCGGAGCGGCCGCCAAGTTCGACGAGGCCGTAGCGGCCGCCGACGGCGACGAGAAGGATTCGGCGACCTACGCCGAGGCCTGGTCCCTCGCCGCCGACGACAGCACCGCCAAGGCGGTCAAGCTGCTCCGCGGGATGCCCGATTCCGGTACCTGGGCCGGCCCGAGGGCGCTGCTCCTGGCGCGGCTCGATATCGATTCGGACTCGAAGGCCGAGGCCAATTCCGTTCTCAAGTCGGCGATGGCGGCCCAGCTCTTCGTGGGCGACGACGTCGACCTGGCCAAGTCCCTCCTCGCCGAGGCCTCCGCGAAGTAGCCTTCCATATCCTCGTTCCGGCTAGCCGCTTTCCCGCGCGGCGTATATCATGCGCTATGCCGGAAAAATCGGTCGTGCCCGCCAAAAGTTATGCGCCTTCGCGCGAGGTCGAGGTCGGTACACTGGCCGCGGTCGCGGCCTACTTGATGTGGGGGCTCCTGCCCGTCTACTGGAAGAGGCTCTCGGGGGTGGAGAGCCTGCAGATCCTCGGCCATCGCATTGTCTGGGCCGCCGCGTTCGCCGTCGCCGCCCTCCTCGCTACGGGGAGGCTGGGCTCGCTCGCGGCCCTGTTCAGGGACAGGCGGAGGGCGCTCTACGCGGCCGCCGCCTCGGTGCTCATCACGATCAACTGGGGCACCTACATCTGGGCCGTCAACTCCGACCACGTGGTCGAGTCCTCGCTCGGCTACTACATCAATCCCCTGGTATCCGTGGCGCTCGGCGCGATTTTCCTCCGCGAGAGGATGGACAAGTGGACTTCCTGGGCGGTGGGCATCGCCGCGGCGGGCGTGGCGATCGCCTCGATAATGATAGGAAGGCTGCCGTGGATTTCGCTGGTCCTGGCGACGAGCTTCGGCCTCTACGGCCTCGTGAAGAAGAAGGCGGGCCTCGAGCCGCTCGCGGGTCTGGCGGCCGAGACCCTCGTCGTCGCGCCCTTGGCGGTCGCCTTCCTGGTCGCGCGTCACGCCGCGGGGGCCGGTTCCTTCGGGGGCCGCGATACGGTCGCGACCGCGATGCTCTTCCTCGCGGGAGTCGTGACCGCGGTGCCTCTCCTCTTCTTCGCCGCCGCCGCGAACCGCATCACGCTTACGCGCATGGGCTTCGTCCAGTACGTCTCGCCGACCCTGCAGTTCGCCTTGGGAGTGTTCGCGTTCGGCGAGAGCGTGGGCCCTCCGATGATCGCGGCCTTCGCGGCGGTCATCGGCGCCGTCGCGCTGTACGCGCTCACGCGGGGAAGGGCGAAGGCGTGAGCGCCGGCTAATTCACGGCCGCTTTCCCCCTGAACAATGGATCGAGGCCGATCGAGCCTTTGATGATTTCGATGTAGCCCGGGCGCGAGAGGACGGCCATGCGTTCCTCCGTCCGCGCGAGCTCGGATCGGGCGCGGCGCGCGGCGACCGACCCCGCCTCGGCGCTCTCGGCGAGATAGAGCCTGAGCCTTTCCACCGACGCGGCGACATAGGCGATCTCCCTCTCGCGGTAGGCCTCGAGCCGCTCGAGGTACCAATCCGACGAGAGCACGGCGTCGCGGTCGAAGAGAGCGCGCACTTCCGGGTCGTGGATGCTCCTGCCCTCGTAGTGGCCCTTGGCCATCACGTGGAGGACGGCCTTGAGCGGAGGGATCGCGGCCTCGACGGAGCCGTCCTCGAAGTAGGCCTCGGCGGACTTGGCCTGGGCCTCGGCGATGTTGCGGATGCCGTCGACGAAGTCGGGCAGGGACTGGAGCTCCGGCCGGAGCATGTCCTCGGCGAACACGGCCGAGGGGGTGTCGAATATCCGCCCGAGGAAATTGGTCACGAAGAGGGGCGTTATCCTCCAGCCGAGCCTGCTCGCGGGGACGGTCTCGCCCTCGTACTCGAAATCGGCGACCGGCTCGAGGTAGCCGTTGCTTTTGAGGAATTCCGCGTCGCGTTCGTCGCTGCTCATCCGGGACCAGAGCTCCGGCACCAGGAGCGAGAGGTCGTGCTCCATCTGGTACTTGCGGCCGATGTGCCCGGCGGCGGACGTATAGCCGCCGTAGCCCGTCAGGATGAAGGAGAGCAGCGCGTTGTTGAGGTCGGTCGTCGGGACGAGGCTGTTGAAGGGTCCCTTCGTCAGGGCGCCCTCGCTGCCGGCGCCGGTCGTGGACGGACTCTTGCCCGTCAGGCTGCAGACGAAGTCCATGAAGAGCTCGGGCAGGTCCTGGTAGTGTATCGGGCCGTACACGGCGAGGGGGCGGATGCCCGAGGCCGGGTCGGCGGGGTTGTTGCGCCTGCCGGGCAGGGTCGCGCCCACGGGGTGCATGGCGCGCCTGTCGGCGCGTATCTGGCGGTAGAGGGCGGGGCAGAGGTCGGCGAGGTAGCGCGACAGGGGATCGACGTAGCAGGGATCGAGCTGCAGGTAGCGGGGATTCTTGGATGGGGCGCCGTCGACCATGCGCGGTCTGTCCGAGGCCACGAACCACTCGAAGCCTTGGTCCTGCGCGGCGGCCTCGACGAAGGCTCGCATCGGCTCGGAGTAGTTGGTCAGGCTGACGCAGCGCTCCGCCATCTCGCCGGCCTCGGAGCGCGGCAAGGGCTCGAAGTTGGAGATGAAGTTGTCGCCTCTCGACAGATCCTTCTCGGCCTGCTTGTCGTAGCCGCGGTGCACCGCGTCGTCCGGGCGCTGGAAGAAGCGCGCCTCGACGTTCTTGCAGAATTTGATGCTGAGCTTCGAGTCCACCCAATGGGGGAGACCCGAGACGCCGGAGGCCGGCACGGTCACGCTCGCCGTGATGTCGTCCTCCCATTGCACCTTCGCGGCGGGCATGAAGTCCTGCCTCAGCTTGAAGGTGCGGCGCATGCCGGTCTCGTCCCTGCCCACTCGGAGGTAGGAGCCCAGGACGGGCCGGCCCTCGAACTTCAGGATGTTGCCCGTGGTGCCGTTGACGGCGTCGACGGTGAAGCGGGATATCCAGTCGCCGCCCCAATCGGGGCGGTAGAAGCGCTTGACGAGGAAGACGAGAGCCTTGATCCGCTCCGGGATCGTCTTGAGCCAGGCGTTGTATTCGTCTTTATACAGCGCCGAGGGAGACAGGAGCTTGATGACCGAACCCAGGGATCGCTGCTTGGAGAGGATGTCGCGCTCGTCGACCATGCCTTTCCTGAAGCGGCTCGAATAGTCCCTTTCTATGATCTCCTTGACCCTGGCTATGTCCTCGCGGTAGTCGCCTATGATGAGGGGCGAATACGAGATGGCGTCGAGTATGGACTTGGCGATCTCGGACTTGCCTCCTCCGGATACCGTGCAGGGCTTATGGCACAGGAGGCCGTCGGCGGCGGTGCCGACGAGGCGCCACGCGCCGGACCCGGGGTGGCGCTCCATGCGGATGCGGTAGCCGGTCGGGTGCACGTAGACCTTGCTCGGCAGGACGCGAAGGCTCCTCTGCCCGCCCGCGTAGGTCCAGCGAGCGGTCTGGTCCTCGAGCGAGATGACGGCGTCCTCGGGAAGGTATACGACCTCGGGAAAGGTCATGTCGACGGCGTAGCCGTCTTCCTTGAAGGTCGCCCTCCCGCCCATCAGCCCGAGGACTCCCTCCAGGCTGTGGCCGCAGGCGCGGAGGTTCGTATCGGGGACGAAGAGCGTGCCGAGGTTGTAGGAGGGGAAGACGAGGGCGCCGCCCGCGTGCTCCTCCTCCGCGAGGCCGAGGAGGTTGGCCGAATAGGATATCTGCGCCTTGACCTCCTTCTTGGAATATCCGAAGTAGTTGTCCGCGATTATCGAGACGATGACGCCTCGCTCGTCGCGGGCGCAGGCCTTGAAGGGCTTGCCGTCGTTGTAGGGCTCGCCGGGCTCCCTCCACGCCATGCCGTCGCGCCTCTGCCTCTCGGTGGCCGCGTCCCAGGAAGGGAGCCCGAGCTCCTTCTTGGTGAGGGACGTGAGGTGCGTGGCGAGGATGATGCAGCCGGTGGTGCCGGTCCAGCGCAGAGGATCGAGGGCCGCGTCGTTGTCCGCGACGTAGGGGTCGCCGGCGTTCCCGAAGATGGATTCGATGAAGTCGAGGCTCGCGGCGAGGGAGCCCGGCGCGAAGAAGCGCAGCTCCATGGCTCTCTCCTCGCACCAGCCGTGGACGCCGGGCCTCACGGGGGGCCGCAGCAGGAGGGAGATGAAGGTCCGCGCCTTTCGCTCCTCTCCCGCGGTGAAGGGAAGCTCGAGGAGCTCGGCCGGCGGGTGGAGGGCCGCGGCGAGGATGCGCGCGAAGGTCAGCCGGGGCACGGCCTTTTTATCCGGGGGAACGGGCAGGCCGTCCTCGGCTACGTGGAAGACGCCTTCGGTCGTGCGCCTGTCGCTGGCGGGATTGTGCAGGACGCCGTTGCGAATCCGGTACGAGGTCAGGGAGGGCGAGGCGTACTTGTGCCTGTCGGGAGGGAGCGAGAGCTCGCGCGCCATTCCGTAGCGGTCGAGGACCAGGGTGTTCGAGGGGAGCCTGGGCTTCGATTGGAGGCCGAGGTCCCCGAGGTAGGAGTCGAGGAAGTCCTGGATCCTCTTGTCGGCCGGCGGGAGGTAGCCCGCCAGGAGGAGGTCCTTCTCGCGGAAATTCTCGAGCATGTCGCTCGCGAGCTCGACGAAGGCCGTGCCTTCGCGTCCGTAGATGGGAAGGCCCATGCTCGCGAGCTTGATGTTTATATAGGCGATCAGGCGTTCGTGCTCCGCCGGGCTTTGGCGATCGAGGCGTAGGCCGAAGTCGCGCTTTATAGGCATATGACCTCCGCGGTGAAAAGAATGACAATTATTCTATCTATGTCAGGCATTCGCGCCAATAGGTCCGCGTCCCGTCGGGGGGTCAAAGTCCCAAGACGCTCAATATCGCCGCGCCGAAGGTATCTCCGTCGATCTTCCCCTCGATGTAGGCCTTGATCAGGGCTTTTATCTCGGCGGGAAAGGCGGCCCAGTATTCGTCCTTCCAGCGGGGATTCGAATCCCAGAGCTCGCGCTGCCGGCTCGGGGGCATCGCCCCTCGCGAGTATTCGACGAAGGAAGTCGCCATGCGGAGAAGGGCCGCGGGCGGCAGCGCGGAGCCGGTCGCCTTGCGCGCGGCGCCGGGCGGCGGCGCGTACTCGTCGAGGAGGGCCGCGAGCTGCTCCTCGGAAATCTCGGGCGCGTTCTTGCGGACGATGTCGGCGACGAAGCCGCGGACGGTGTCCCTTACGCTCTCCATGGTGGCGCCGACGCCCTTCTCGAGCTCGCCGGCCATGCGCCTGGCCATCGCGCCCGGACCTTCCCCGCCGAGGCTCTCGAAGGCCTTCATGTCCCTCCCGCGGCGCTGGCAGGCCTTGGCTATGACCTCGAACTCGGACGCGTCGGCTTTGTTGAGAATGTAGTCGAGTATGAACTCGAGGTCCTTGCGTGACATGCCGATCAGTATCGCCCGGGGCCGAGCCCGCGCGCTAGACCTCGATTCCCGGCATCGCTAGGATGGCGGTCATGGATAAACGTCGTTCCGCCCTCGCCTACGCGGTCGCGGTCTCCGTCATCTGGGGGCTCTCCTTCCTGAGCACGAAGGTGGCCATAGCCGTCCTGCCCGCCATGACCATCGCCGCCGCCCGCTTCGTCGTGGCCGTCCTCCTCCTCCTGCCCCTCGCCTTCGCCGCGCGCGAGGACCTCAGGCTCAGGCTCCGCGACGTTCCCGTGATGGCCGCGAGCGGACTCATGGGCGTGACGATCTACTTCCTCTGCGAGAACAACGGCATCGCCCTCCTTACGGCCTCCGAGTCTTCCCTCGTGATCGCGACGATTCCCGTCCTCACGATGCTCGTCGAGCGCGTAGTCTGCGGGACGAGGCTCCGGACCGGCTGCTACGTCGGCGCCCTGCTGTCCTTCGCGGGGGTCGGCCTCATCGTGCTGCCCTCTCTCGGCGCGCGCGCCTCGGCTCTCGCGGGATTCCTCTACATGGGCGGAGCCGCCGCCGCCTGGGTCGCATACGCCCTGCTCACGAAGCCCCTGGGCCGGAAATACGGCAGGATCGGCATCACTTTCTGGCAGAGTCTCTTCGGGCTTCTGGGCTGCCTTCCCTTCGCCGTCGCGGAATCGCCCGCGTGGAAGGGCCTGGGGCTGACGGTGGCGCTCAACGTGCTCTACCTGGGCGTATTCTGCTCCGCGGCGGGCTATTGGCTCTACGTGTCGGCGATGGACACCCTCGGGGCGGGGACGACGAGCGTCTTCCTGAACCTCGTGCCCGTGGTCTCGGTAGGCGCGGCCTACTTCCTCCTCGGCGAGAGGCTCGGAGCCGTCAGCCTCGCCGGAGGGACGATAGCCGTCGGAGGCGTCTACCTGGCGACGGCCTCTTCCAGGCGGCCTACGGTGGGAGCCTCGGGAGTCGGAGCCTCGAAGAGGGGAGGTCCGGAGTAGTCGAGGTACCGGCGCAGGGCGCTCACCAGGTTCCTGGAGTCGTAGCGATAGGTTATCGTCCTCGGCACGGCGAAATGGTCGAGGGTCGGGTCGTCGAAGGAGACCGGCCGCACTCCGTCGTCCGCCGCGAAGGCCCAGGAATAGCCTGCGGCGGCCAGAGCCTCCTGTGCGCGGGGCGAGTACACGCCGAAGGGATAGGCGAACATCGTCGGGGCGGCGCCGAGTATCTTCGCGAGAGCGGGTCCCGGCCGCGAGATCTCGGCCATGAAATCCTTGGGATCCCTGGCCCAGGCCTTGTCGGTGACCGGGTCGTGGTGGTAGCCGTGGGCCCCGATGCCGCAGCCCGCCTGGGCGAGGGCTTGCAGCCTCTCGGGCGTCAGCGCATAGCGGACGTGGCCCAGCACGATGGCGGGGTAGACGAACAGGTAGGGCTTGATGCCGCGAGGCTCGAAGACGTCCTTGAAGGCTTCGTAGATGCTGTGATTGCCGTCGTCGATCGTGATGACGATATTGGCTTTGCCCTCGATCCTTCCGGAGACGGCGTCGTCGAGGCTCACGAACTTGTAGCCCATCGCCGTCATCCCGTCGAGCTGATCGGCGAGCTCCCGCTCGGAGTAGTCGAGATTGGACTTGCCGCTCCCGAGGAAGGTATGGTAGTCGAGGATTATGGCCGTGCCTTCCGCGGCGACGGATCCGGCGAAGACCAGCGAGGACGCCAGTGCGAGAGCGGCCATTATCAAGCGGTGCATAGGATGACGCATTCTAACGACGGCGCCGGCGAGCGTCAACGCGGTGTCAGTACGCCAGCTCGATCCCCATCCACTTGGTCCAATCGGCCATGCCCGCGGCTATCATCCCTATTCCCACCTTGGTCGTGGTCTCGCCCACCAGATACTTCTTCCCGTTGAACTCGAAGCGCTGCCCGCCGCCGGGCACGTCGACGCCGAGCATCGCGTGAGAGTACTCGCGCGAAACCATCAGGATCGCGTCGATTCCCAGGCGCTCGAGGATGATTGCGGCGACCACGACCCTCGAGTCGCATTCTCCGGTCGCGCCGTAGGCGGCGGCCAACGGCGGGATGAAGTCCATGCCTGTCCCGTTGCGCTCGTAGGCGAAGCCCTGCACCCAGGCGAGTATCCGCCTGGCCGTCTCGGTGGGATCCTCGCGGGGGACGAGTCTCGCCGTCTCGAGGGCGAGTCGGTCCAGGCGGGCCGCCGACTCGCGGTAGGCCATCCTGTAGAATCGCGCCCAGGCGTCCCGCCACAGCACGGTCTCGTTCGCGTAGGCCGAGAGGACCTTGTACTCCCTCTGGTCGGTCTGGGCCTCCTGATCCGCCTCGGCCTCGGCCCAGGGAAGCGGGACCGATCCGCCGCCGACGAGCGACACCGTCTTTTCCCCGTCGCGCTTCGGCGGCCATTCGAGGGTGAACTGGCTCAGGGGTCCCGGCGAGCGTCTGGCCGCCGCGTCTATCGAGAAGCAGTCGAGGCAGGAAAGGATCAGGTCGGAGTAGGCCTCGAAGTCGGCCTCGGGCGCGTAGGCGAGGAGGGCGTAGCTGTCCTCCTTGGATGGGCCGCTCCCTCGCCCCGAGATGAACAGGCCGTAGCCTTTCTGCTTGACGCCGTCCAGGGCGAAGCCGAGCTCGGCGAAGACGGCCTTCCTGCCTTCATAGGAATAAGGGGTGCTGTCCCCGCTCGAGCCGAGCTTGCCGAGGCTCCGGCTCGCGAGCGCGGCCGCGTCGGGGAAGCGCCCGGACTCGTAGGCGAGGATATCGTACTCCATCCCCCCCTCGGGGTCCGTGAACGCGAAGCGGCTCGCGCCGTCGCCGTCTTTCAGGGAAAAGCCGGAGGGCATGTCGACGAAGAAGCCGAGCTTGGATTTGAGCTGCTCGGGAAAGGCCCGGTCGGAGGCGCCGAGGACGAGGAGGGCGGCGAGGACGACGATCGGGGAGAGGAGGCGAAGTCGGGTCATGGTCTTAGTATCGGCTCAAGTGCGGCGGCGCTTGCGCGCTTGTCCGCGGACCGGCGGAACGGGCGGCGAAGAGGGCAGGATCGCCTCGGCCTCGGCGACGGCCAGCGAGCGGAATTCCGCCAGGCCGGGCGGCGAGTCGTAGCGCGCGAGGACCCGGTGCTCCCGCCCGACCTGGACGGCCAGGCAGAACTCCCCGAGGATGTCCGACTCGAGGTCGATGGACAGCACGGGCTTTCCGAGGCCGGGGTCGAAGGCGAGGAGCCTGTAGCGGAAACGCTCCTCGTGCCGCGCGGGAGTC
This sequence comes from uncultured Treponemataceae bacterium, assembly GCA_964491385.1. Lineage (GTDB taxonomy): Bacteria > Spirochaetota > Spirochaetia > Treponematales > Rectinemataceae > UBA1306. The sequence continues at coordinate 13,357 of CAZBGA010000012.1, forward strand.
GGCGGCATGGAAACGACGGCGACTCCGAAGCCATGGAGCTCGAAGCGCTCCACCGAGGAAAGCGAGAGTTGCCGCAGCCAGGACAAGTCGCTTATCGGCTCCATGTTTTGCCTTCGATAAAATGAATATAACCCGTAGCGGCGGATTGGGCAATCCGGATCGGGCTTCGGCCGGAGGCCTATGGCCTCAGGCCGAAGCGCTCCTCCTCGGAGTTGCCGCGCGGCTCTACGTGGACGATGACGTCGTAGACCTCCGGCAGGGCGCGCTTGATCGCGCGCTCGACCTCGACGGCGATGGCGTGGGCCGAGGCGACGCTGAGCTCGGGCTCCACCTCGATGTCGAGGTCGACGACGAGGAGGGAGCCCAGCCTCCGTACCCGCGTCCGGTGCGGATTGCCCGCCCCGGGGACCGAGGATACGGCCGCGAATACTTCGCCGTAGGGGCCTTCGCCCTCCGTGCCGTCCATGAGCTCCGTATTCGCCTCTCGGAATATGCCCGCCGCGACCTTGATGATCCAGAGCGAGACGAGGAGCGCGGTGATGCGGTCGAGCACCGGCATCCGGAGGACGAAGGTGAAGCCCAGGCCGGCCAGGACCGAGCACGAGACGAGGACGTCGCTGCGCAGGTTCCTCCCGTTGGCGACGAGCATGGAGCTCGAGGCTTTCTTCCCGTAATAGAACTGGCTCCACGCCAGGAGGAGCTTGCCGGCGATGGAGAAGAGCGTCACGACTATCGCCAGAGTCGAGGGCAGCTCGGTCGCCTCTCCGCCGATCAGGGCCGATACGCTGCGCACCAGGAGCTGGGAGCCGGCGAAGAAGACGATGAAGGACAGCACCGTCGTGGCGACCGTCTCGGCTCTCGAGTGGCCGTAGGGGTGCTCGCGGTCCCCGGGCTTGTCGACGATGCGCGCGGTGAACAGGGCGACCAGGGCTATCACCACGTCGGCGGAGGAATCGATGCCGTCGCCCACGACGGCGAGCGAGCCGGCGATGAATCCGACCGCCAGCTTGGTCGAGGCGAGTACGGCGTTTCCGAGCAGAGCGATGACCGAGGCTCTTCTCAGGAGGGAGGCCCTGGCTTCCATTGAAGGTAGGCTAGCATGCGTCGCGGCAGTCGCGGAAGCGATCGGGCCGAGGCCGGCGGAAATCCGAATCCCTTGCCTAGGGGGCGGAGCTCCGCTATATTCTGCCCCGATGATGATCGCGCTCTACGAGGACGACGAGATCCTCGTATTGGACAAGCCCGCCGGCCTCGCCACGCAGCCCGGAGAGGGCGTACGCGTCTCCGTCGTCGAGGCGGTGGAGAGGGACTTCGGCTTCAGGCCCTTCCTCGTCCACAGGCTCGACAAGGAAACGTCGGGCTGCCTCGTCGTCGCCCGCTCGGCCGCCGCCGCCGCCAAATGGTCGCGGCTGATAGAATCCCGCGAGCTGCGCAAGACCTACCGCGCGATCGTCTCCGGCTCTCCGGGCGCGAGCAGGGGACGTTTCGACGATCCGGTGCCCGGCCCGGCCGGCGACAAGGCGGCCTCGACCGAGTGGCGGCTCCTCGCCTCTTTCGGCCGCCGAGAGGCCGCGCCGGGCGCGGCGGCGATTGCCTTCTCCCTTCTCGAGCTGGAGCTGGGGACGGGGCGCACTCACCAGATCCGCATCCACCTGGCCGCTCACGGCCTACCAGTCCTCGGGGACGATCGCCACGGCGACTTCGCGCTGAACAGGCGCCTGCGCAGGGAGGAGGGCCTTCGCCGACTCCTCCTCGTCGCCTGGTCCCTGGCCCTACCCGGCGGAAGGCTCGTGCGCGCTTCCTTGCCCGCGCATTTCGCGGCCTTCCTCGCGCTCTTCCCCGATGCCGTCCCGTCGGACCCGTCGGGGGCTACGGACGGCGCATGAAAGCTCTTCGGGACAATGCGGGAACCGCGCCCTACGTCCTGCTGCACGGGGCGAGCTGGCTGACCCCCGACGGAGAAGTGCTGCCCATCCCGGGCTTCCATGAGGAATGGCTTCGCGATCACGAGGAACTCGCCGGGGGGGCGCGAAACGCCTGCGAGCTCGTGCTGACCAGGCGCTGGATCTCGGTGGCCCTCTTCGCGGGAGGCTATCTCGAGCTCATGGTGCCCGACCGGCGCGCCGAAGACGTCCGGCGGTCCCTCTTCGAGCTGCTGTCGCGCAATGCCTCCCTGTGGTCCAAGGCGCTCGTGATCGCGATGGACGCGGAAGGCTACGCCATGCTCGAGCCCGAGGACGCGCGCGACGAGGGCGCGCTCGCCGAGAAGCTCGCGAAGTCGGTCTAGGCCGTCGCGCGGGCCTCACTTCCTCCTGATCGCCAGCAGCGTCAGGTCATCGTACTGCGCGTCCTCCTTGATGCCCTGGTAGAGCAGGTAGCCCGGATTCTCGGCGTCCGCGTAGGGCTTTTTGTCGGAGCAGTAGAGCCGGTACTGGTCGAAATGCCTCTCGAGGAACGCGTCGATCTTCTGGTCGACGAGGACGGCATCCTTCGCCGTGGCGGCGGGATCCTTGTAGAGCCTGAACACCTTCTCGATCGACACCAGGGCCAGGATCTTCTCCTCGAGGCTGTCCCCGCACCCGGAGAAGTCGAAGGAGAGGATCTCGCCGGCGATCGGAGCGTGGTGCTTCTCGAGGCGGTAGCTCCCTCTCGAGGCCACCGCCTCGAGGACGGCGGTGATTCGCTCGTACCCGAACTCCTCGTTGTCCTGGCCGCCGGTATGATTCTCGTGCGGCTTGTCCTTCTCGGCGTCGGCGCACTCGATCACCTTGAAGTCGCCGTCGCGGAATCGGCGCTTGGCCTCCTCGATGCCGTCCGTATAGAGCATCAGCGCGTCGCCGTGGCCGAGATTCCGGACGACCTGCACGAAGGGCTTCTTCATCTGGACCATGAAGCTGGCGAGGGGGCCGGCCGCGGGCGAGTCCGGCAGGAGCTCCTCGACGAGCCTTCGGGCCTTCTCCTCCCAGACGTGGAGCTTTCGATCGCCGGCCTCGCAGAGGTAGGCGACGCCGGCCTGGGAGTCCCAGACGCCGAGCGTGAAGGCGGCGAAGCGGCCGACGAACTGCCTCTCCTCCAGGAAATCGTTTATCTTGTAGGTCAGGTCCGTAAGGTCGATGACCTTGGGCATGGCCTTCTTCCAGTCGTTGAAGTAATTGATCACCATCGTCGCGACCTGGACCATGATGAGGGCGGCGGATACGCCCTTGCCCGATATGTCGCACTTGATGAAATAATGATAGCGGGAATTGATGGACCGGAAGTCCCAGTAGTCGCCGGACACTCCCTTCGCGCCCTCGTAATACCCGAAGATCTCGAAATCCTTCTCGTCGCGCTTCCCTGTGCTCAGCTTGACCTTGGAGCCCGGAGCGGGATCGAGGGGGATGAACATCTTCTGGATGCCTTTCCCGACGATCAGCTCCTTCGAGTCCTTGGCGGCCTTCACGAGGCCGTCGGTCATCTGGTTGACGGTGTCGGCCAGCGTGTACAGCTCGTCGCGCGACGCGACCTCGATCTTGGAGCCCTCGAGGCTCTCCTTGTCGTCGGTGTCCCGGATGCGCTCGATCTGGGCCACGAGCTTGCGGATCGGGACGACGATCACGGTGGACAGGACGAAGGCGCCCAGTATCCCGATGCCCAGGGCAATGGCGGCTATGATGAGCGTCAGTCGGACGAGCTGGCCCGTCGCCGCGCGGACGTCGGCGACGATCTGCGCCGTGCTCACCTCGAGGCGGACCATGCCGCGGTAGAGCAGGCTGTCGCTCGGCCGGTACTCGAGGATGGGCTTGTAGAAGAGATAGTTCATGGGCACCGCCGAGAGGGCCGCCGGGTCGAAGCGCGGGATGGAGCCCAGCTCCCGGTCCGAAAGGGCCGACAGCTTCTCGCGGATGCGCAGGTCGACGGAGTCGAGCTCCGCGTTTATCTCGGAGCGGCGCTGATCGCCTTCCGGGCCCGACTTGAGGCCGGCCTTCTCCACCGCGAGCCGCGCCTTGAGCTGGAGCTCGTCCGAGATCGCCGCCGACGCCTTGTCGCCCAGGTCCTTGACCTTGGCCGACACGAGGGGCGCGAGGGGATCGGTCCCGCCCGCGGCCTTGAAGGCGGACTGCCCCAGCACGACGGCGCGGCTCGCGTTCAGGGTCGCGGGATCGAGCTTGGAGGCTATCTTGTCGTCGTTGGTCGCGTAGACGACTTCGCCCGAGGCGACCTTCGGATCGCTTCCTTCGCCGGTTATCGTTATGTAATTGGCGCCCTGCATGGCCTTGGCCTGGGAGGGGAAGAGGCTCAGCTCCGTCACCGCGTCTTCCTTGCCCAGGAAGAATCGGCCGCCCTGCACGACGCTCTCGAGGAGGACGCGGGCGCGCTGGTCCAGTCCGTTGGCCAGGTCCGAGCTCGTCCGTATGATCATGTTGTAGCCGAGGAAGACGGCGAGCATGAGGACGACGAATATCACGAGGACGGCGATGATCAGGGTGAACTTCACCCTGAGCCCGAGGCCGCGCCGGCCGAGGGCGCGCGCGGCCTTTCCCGAGATAGCTTGCGGCATTGGACCTCCGGTGACGAGGGCGAAAGCGTCGCGGCGCAGAGCCTCGCCTTCGCGCGCCACGGCGACTATCTGCCTCGACGAGAGGAGGATGCCGACGGCGGCGAAGGCTACGGCCATGAGCACCATGGCGTCGTATATCGTGAAGGGCCGGCTCCTGCCGGGGAACAGCCTGAAGGCGGGCTCGTAGGAGGCGCTCACGCCGTATTTGACCGTGCCCGAGGAGTCTATCGCGAGGAGCGGACCGGTCCAGTACCAGCCGCGGGTCGAATGGTAAAGGCCGATCCTGTACGAGCCCGCCTCGACGTCCTCGAAGGTGAGGCCGACGAGCTCGCGGTCGGAGGAGATCCTGTAGTCCCCCCTCGCGAGGCTGCGGTCGATATCGTAGGGCTCCCGGCCGCTTCGGCTGAGGGCCACGCGCTCGATGCGGCCGTCCGCGAGGAAGCCGCGGCCCAGGAGCCGCAGGACCGTGCGTCCCAGATCGTCGCGCCTGGGCTCGGCGAGGGCGATGACCGTATATGGCTTGTATTTGTCCGTCCTGAGCAATATCGACGCGACGCCGCTTATATTGCCCGTCGTGTCTATCGCTGAGACCGAGAAGACATAGTAGCCGTTGTCGACGTTGTCGGCCGAGAAGGACTCCCCGGTGCCCAGCACGCCCGGCGGGGGAGTCCTCAGGCCGAGGGCCCGTACGAGCGAGCTTTCATAGGGCGACAACCCGGGCAGGCCGGGCGCCGGAGCGGCGGGAGCCTTTCCGGCGGCGAGGCTCGCGGAGGACGGGCCCGTCCCTTCCTCGAGAGGACCGGCGTAGGCGAGGTTCCAGGTATAGCCGGCCAGTTCTTCGCCCTCGGGAGGGACCCACCGCACCGTAAAGGAATTGGAGACGAGGAAGCCCCGCTCGTCCGTATCGGGAGGCAGGACGATGGGCGCCGCCGGTGGGTTCCGCTTCCTATAATAGGAAATGTCGGCAAGGGGCGAGCGGTTGCCCGCGTTGTCCTCGACCGATACCCAGAGGGTCCAGTTGCCGTCCTCCGTGGCGGGCAGGCTCAAGGACGCGTCGCCCGGATCTTTCCTGGCGCCGCTTTTCCACAGCTCGGGGAGGCTGGGGGCCGCCTTGTCGGGGGTCTTCTTCCAGATATAAGCGTAGCCCTTCAGCCCCGCGGCGTCCTTGGGCATGTCCACTCGCACCTGGGCCGTATCGGGCCGCGCGCGCTTGCCGGCGACGAAGTTGAGGGGGACGACGGCGGGCGGCCCCACCTTCAGGACCGGGATCATCGCCAGGATGCGGCTCGCATCGCCCACGTCGACCTGCCAAGCGACGTAGGTCCTGCCCCCAGCCTGGACGGCGCGGGCGAAATTGACGAGCCCTGCGCCGCTCGGGTCGCTCCTGCCGGCCAGATCCGCGTCTTCGCTCGCCCAGGTCCCTTCTTTCGCGGTGGAAAGGAGGACGCGGTTCGCCTTCAGCTTGTCCTCGAGGGCGAAGAGGGCGGGCCTGCCTCCGATGTCCGTGAGCTGCGACAGCTTGAACGAGCCCGCGGAAGAGGCGGAGGGGCCGGCCGTCTTCGGGTCGAGAGCGCCGGAATCGTCGATTCGCGCCGCCCACACCTGAGTCAGCGTCGTTTTCGCCTTTCGCCTCTCCCACGCGATGTAGAGCTTCCCACCGGAGGAAACGAGCTGGGCGGCTTCGTTGTCGTAGTATTGCGCGCCGGCGTTCGCGCCTCCCGAGGGATCGTCGAAATCGGTTATGGGCTTGGCCTTGGTCCAGGTGGCTCCGCCGTCGGCCGAGGTCTTCGACATCAGGGCGTAGCGCGAGGACAGGTCGCCCTCGCCGAGGATGAAGGTCTGGAATACCACGATATCCTTCGAGGCCGCCGGCGAAGAGAAGGGCGCGAAATTTATGAGGAGACCTTCGTCCACCGAGACGAGGGGCTCGAAGCCGCTCCAGGTCGAGCCGTCGGCGCTTCTCGCGACGTATATGCTGACGCTGCTCGTCAGGGAGGCGGCCGGCGCGCCGGCGGCGGCGGAGGCGTCGGAACCCGAAACGCCGGGACCCGACCCCGCGGCGGGAGCGCCGGAGGAGGGCCTGCCCTGAGTGGCGAAGACGATCCACCCCCCGGACGCGCTCGGATAGATGCGCGGAGCGACCGATGTCGTGCTCGCCTCGAGTCTGCCGGCGAGCTCGAAGCTCCTGCCTCCGTCCCGCGACAGCCTGATCTCGATGCTGGTGTCGGACGCCGCGATCGCGACGGCGATAGTCCCGTTCCGCGCCTGGGTCGCGGAGTAAAGGATGGGCGGGGCGCCGGCCGAGTTGTAGGAGTACGAGGAGGCGGAGACGTCACCCGCCTTCCAGGATCCGTCCTCGAACCGGGCGAAGCGTATGCGCGCGGTGCCCGACTCGCCCGATGCCTGCGATTCCTGCCAGATCAGGACGGGACCGGCCTTGGACGAGAAGAAGCTGGGGAATCTGCCTTCGGCGATGGTAGCCGGCGCCTCCCAGAATTCGGCCCACGAGGGCAATCCGGCGAGGAGGATGACGATGGCGGCGGCCAACCTCGCCGCCTTTTTCCCGCAGGGCATCATCGGCGCCATCAATACCCCAGTGTCTTCAAGTCGTTGTCGAGCTTGAGGACATCCCTCGTTCTCTTGCCCGGGTCCGACAGCAGCTGCGAGAGCTGGTCTCGGGCCTGATTGTACTGGCTCGCGGCGAAGGAGCGAGTAGCCTGATCGAGAATGGCCTGATCGACGGCCCCGAGAACGGGACCGGCAGTCTTGCCCTGCAGAGTCTTGAGGTCGCGCAGGAGGCCCAGCGCCCGCCTATTGGCCGGATCGTTGGTCAGCGCGGCGTCCAGATCCGACTCGGCCCTGGCCGCATCGTCCTTGCGCCCCGTCTTGAGCAATCTTTCGGCGTCGGCGACGAAGGAAGACGCCTTGGCCAGCTCGTCCCTGGTAGGCGGCGCACGGCGTTTGCCGACCTTGATCTCCGCGTTCTCCAGGGCGGCCTTCAGCCCCGGGTAGCCCGGCTCCATATTATAGAGGTCAGCGATCCTGGAATAGCCCGAGCTCGCGTCGGTGGAGAGGAGGTTCTCCGCCTCCTGGATCCGGCGCGGCAGGGACTTCCTATAGGCCTCGATGTCCGTGGACTTCAGTATCTGCAAGGTCAGGAGGCCGGCCTCGGCGTTGAGGGGGAAGGCCCTCGTGACGTAGCTTATGTTCTGCCGCGCCTCATCGAAGGTCGCGGCGGCGTCCGCCTTATGCCCCGCCTTCATCAGGCCGTCGCCCTGGAGGAAGAGCTTGCGCGCCTCCGAGAGATAGTTCCCTATATCGTAGTACAGGGCGTCGCCCTGCTTCACCTCGCGCTTGTTGTTGGTATCGCTGGCCTGCCTGACCAGGTTCTGCCAATACTTCACCTGCTCCTGCTCGCCGTCGTTGTCCTCCTGCCACAGCTCCTGGGCGTCGTTCAGCGATTCCGCCGCGAGGTCGAACAGCGCCTGCTCGTAATAGGTCTGCCCCTCGGCGAGGAGCCGGAAGGTCTCGTCGATCACGTAGCTTTTCTTCGTCTGGTCGAGATCGGCGCTGACCTGCGAATAGAGCTGTTGGAAATCGTCCCAGGGCCTGGGATCGAAATCCTGGTTCGAGGATTCGATGATCCCTTTCAGTCCGCTTTCGAGCCTGTCGCGGGAGTCCGCGAAATCCTTCTTGATGGCGGCGGATTTGGCGCCCTTGCCTCTGTCCTGAACGATCAAAGTCTTCGCGTCGGCGAGGCGCGCCCTCGCGGCATCCATGTCGGCCCGCGCTCCGGAGAGGGCCGATGCCGCGGTCTTCATCCTCTCGGAGGCCCTCTCGAGGGCCGCCGAGCTGCGCGCCTGGAGCTCCGCGGCTTTCTTGCCCAGGTCTTCGATCCGCGTACGTGCGCCGGCGAAGGCCGGGTCGGCCAGGAGGCCGGGCTCCTCCGCCTCCATGGACTTCAGATCGCCCGAGATCCAGCTTGCGAGCGAGGCTAGCTTGGGCCCTTCGGCCGCGAGGGCGCGGGCGGCGCTCGTCGGCGAGGGGTCGAGGTAGCCCGCCCGCGAGCGGTCGGGCCGCGTCGAGGGGGCGCCGTCGGTCAAGGCGTCGTCGGCGCCGACGGCCGCCGTAAGCCCCGCGAGCTCGCGCCCGATGTAGTCGCCCTCGACGCCGCCCCTCGCGGCGGCCGTAGCGTATTCCGCCGCTTTTGCGGCCGCCGCGGTCTTGTCGAGCCTTCCCGCGTACGACGCGTAGGCCGCGCCGGGGCGGGCGTCGCCGAGCTTCGCCGCGGCTTCCGCGGCGGCGGCGAGGGCCGCCTTGCCCGCGGTCTCTTCCTGGATTTTCGCCTCGATCGCGCGGATCGATGCGCGGTAGCCGTCCAGGGCGGCCCTCGCGTCCGCGAGCGGGACGGCCTCCGTGAGGCGCGCGGCGTAGCCCGTCGATTCCGTAGAGGCCGCGACATACTCGGCCGCGAGGCCCGATAGCCTTTCTCCGGCCGCGGCGAGGGCGCCCAGCTGGGTCAGGCGCCCCGAGTCCGTAGCCGCCTTTTCGATCTTGTCTCGAAGCGCGGCCAGGTCGGGCACGAAGTCGCTCTCCGATATCCGGGACCAATAGCCCAGGACTTCGACGCTCGGCGGGACCAGCTCGGCCGCCCTCGCGAAGCCCGCTCCGGCTTCGGCGTAGGAGCCGGCATCGAAGTCCTTCTCGGCGCCGCCGTAGGCGGCATCGATGCCGTCTTGGGCCGCCTTTCCCAGACTGTCCAGTATCGCGGCGCTTTGGGCGAGCAAGGCGCCTCCCATGCCTTCGGGCTTGCCTTTTTCCGCCTCCGGCTTCTTGTCGGGCCCCAGGCTGTCGGGCCTACCTCGGATGAAGATATCGAGGTAGGCTAGGTATTGATATTCGATCGGGGACTTGCCTTCTTTAGGGATCGAATTGTAGCCGCGGGCCAGCCCGGCGCCGGTCGCGAATACCGCTTCCCGCAGACTTCGCAGATCCTCGATAGCCGCCCTCGCCGCCGGCAGGGCAGCCGACACCTTGTCGGGCGAACCGGACTCGAAGGCGGCGCCGAGGTCGGCGACCGACTCGGTCAAGGCGGGCTGCAGCGTTTCGTAGGCGTCGGGCGAAGCCTCGGCCTTGCGCTCCAGGCTCGCGACGGCCTGCATCGTCAGCTCGTCGTAGCCGGCATTCTCGAACTCCGGCCTGAACAGGGGGAATCCTTTCAGGTATTCCCGCGCCGCCTTCGTATACTCCCCGCCGTCGATGAGGGTCCTCGCGGCGCCCATTACCGCCTTCATCGCGTCCTGGTTGACGAGGGCAAGCGAGGTTTCCTTCAGGCTCGTTATGGTCCGCTTCGAATCCGGGTTGTTTCTATCGAGATTGTCCAGCTCCTCGAGGCGTCTGGTGACCTCGAGATTGTAATTGGGGTCGCCGCGGTTCTTGGCGTCGCCCATGTACGCGAGCAATGCCTTGGCCAAGGCGTTGTATTTCTCGCGGACCTGGTTGATTACGCGAATGCGCTTCTGAGCCTGGTCGGCCCTCTCGGGGTTCTGCGCCCAGAAGAGGCTCAATGCGGAAAGGGCTTCGTTGTAGTGCTGGGAGTCGATGTCATCGTCGGCCTCCAGGAGCCGAGCCTTGGCGATCCGATCCTTGATGGTCCTGGCCCGGCGCGGGGCGCTCGCCAAGAGGCCGTTGAGTATGTCTATCGCCTCGGAATAGCGCTTTTCGGCCATAAGGGCGTCGACGGGGGCGAATATATCCGTTTTCTGTCCCGCTGGCCACGCGATCTCCCCTCCGAGAAGCAGTGCGAGGAGGAGGACGAAGGCAAGCGGCTTACGAGGCATGTGGTGTGGACCAGTACCTTCCCAGTCAAGATGATACTTCGCGCATTTAGGCGAGTCTGTTAATTTTCGGTCTCGGATGCCTATAATTGTAGGAAGATCGCGGCGACCGGGCGTCTCCACGGATTCCGCCCTCCGGGAACCGGCCCTTGAGGGGTCAATAAAAGTTCCCGATATAGAAATCGGATGAGGACCATAGTATACTTTTGTACGAATATGAAGCGCACGGCTGCACTCTTCGCCTTCGTTTTCCTCATGGCTGTCGCGCAGCGGGCAAGCGCCCAAAACATTTCCGACATTTACGGTGTTATATCGAATATACTCAATGTCGACCCCAACGCCGGTACGACGACCATGCGCTCCCTCCTCATCCCCATGGGCGGCCTCGACGAAGGGATGGGGACCGCCTATTCCGCCGTCTGCCTGGATTCCTCCTACTTCGAGGCCAATCCCGCGGCATCGAGCCAGCTCGATACGACCGAGCTCTCGGTCTTTCACAACAACTGGATAGCCGACACCAAGATCGAGGGGGCGGTCTATACGATCCGAACCGGGAACCTGGGTTTCGGCATAGGCGGCAAGTGGCTCTACCTGCCCTTCCCCGCGACCGATCAGTTCGGGGATCGCGTCGGCGCGGGCTACTATTCCGAATCGATGGCCGGTTTCAACGTTTCCTACAATTTCATGCCCGGATTCTACTTCAGCGGACTGTCCGCGGGCGTGACGGCCAAGGTGGCCTACCGCTCCATGCCGGCTGTCGACTCGGGGGTCACGTCGGGGAACGGCAACTCCGCGGCCGGCTTCATGATCGACGGAGGGCTTCTATCCCGATTCAACCTATTTAAATTCTATTCGTCGAGGAACAAGAACTTCTCCCTGGCTCTCACGGTCAAGAACTTGGGGCCCCCCGTGTACGGCGATCCCCTGCCGACCGACGCGACATTCGGCCTCGCCTATTCTCCCCTCAAGCCTCTGCTCTTCTCCTTCGACGTGACGCAGCCGATCGACCTCGTCAACGTCTCCCAATCCGAGGCGATAAGCTTCGCGGGCGGCGCCTTGGTCAACGTCACGGATTTCTTCCAGCTTCATTCCGGTCTCCTCATCGAGAGCGGCAATCCGAGGTTCTCCATCGGCTCGACCTTCGACCTCGAGCTCGTGCGCGTCACGGTCAACTATACTCTCGACCTCACTACGCAGTTCACCCCGCTCAACAGAATATCCATCCAGGCGGCCTTCTCGCTGGGCGATCTCGGCCGCGCCGATATTGCGAAAAAGGTCGACACAATGTATCTTAACGGCCTGGACGCCTACTCCCGCGGGGAGGTCGACGCCGCGATCTCCCTTTGGCAGGATGCATTGCGGCTCGATCCGACTTTCGACCCGGCCCGCGAGAGCCTAGATGCCGCACGGGCGTCCAATGGGCTCAAGCAGACGATGACCGAGCTGCAGAAGATCAAGCCCAGCCAATAACGAGCTTCCAAGGGGGCTTCGTGTGATCCTGTCCGTCGTCGCGCGGGTCCTCAACGCCGCGGTGATCATCTATATCTTCCTGTGCGCCGCCAGGGTGCTCATGTCCTGGGTTCCCGGCCTCGACACCGGAAGGGGCGGCGAAGTCCTCGCCCTCATCGTGGACCCCTACCTCTCCCGGTTCCGCCGCATACGGTTCCTATCGTCCGGGGCCTTCGATTTCAGCCCGATCGCGGCCCTTGCCGCCCTTGCCGTCCTCAACGACCTCCTTACGACCATCTCCTACGCGGGAAGACTCAGCGGCGGCCTCGTGCTCGGCCTCGCGCTCGGAGCCGCCTGGTCGGCGGCGGCCTTCGTGATTTCCTTCTTCGCCGTCTGCGCCGTCGCGAGGCTGATCGCCTACGCGGCCCGCTGGAACTCGCTCCATCCCCTTTGGATGGTCGTCGACTCGATGCTCAACCCGGTGCTGTTCATGATCAATCGGTTCATATACCGCGGCCGGATAGTCAACTATCTCCAGGGGCTGATAACGGGCTTCGTCGTCCTCCTTTTCCTGCGCGCGGGCGGCGGCGCCCTCCTAGGCCTCGTCATCCGCAGTCTCGAGCGGCTTCCTTTCTAGAGGCTTCCCCATGCTCGGCTCCAGGCGGCGCGGCTGCGGACGAAAAGTCGATATCGACGTCTACTCGTGAAAGGCGGTGCACATGTCGAGCGATAAGGTCGTCCGTATCGCGGGGCCCATCCGTCCGCGCGCCCTCCTCGGCGCCGCCGCGCTGGCAGTCGTCGTGTCCGGGTCGTGCGTGGAATCGTCGCCCGCCGGGCCTCTGGCGACTTTGGTGCCCGCCGACGCCATCGCGGCCGTGGTCGTCGAGTCGCCCTACAAGCTCTACGCGACGGCCGAGGAATTCTGGGAGGCGGCGGGGCTCGATAAGACGACCGGCTCCGACCTTCAGGGCCTGCTCCGAAAATCCGTTCCCGATTCGGCCGAAGCCCTACGGGTACTCGACTTCGCTCGGCCATGGGCTTTGGCCGTGCTGCCGAGCCCCGGGCCCAAGAAAACGCGCGAAGTCCTCTATATCCCCTATCGCTCCCCGCCCGCGGATCTCGTCGGCAAGCTCTTCGGCTCGGGCTCCATGCAAGTCATCGCGAACGCCGAGGGCTACCTCGTCCTCTCCGATGCCGAGGGCAAACTCGCCTTCCCGCCGGCCAAAGGCGCCGATCTCTCGCGCTTATCGCGCTACTCCGCGTCATCGCTGAAATTCTGGGCCGATCCGTCGGCGATCAGGAGGGCGACGTCGGACAGCTATCGGCCGATCCAAGAAGCCGTACGCCGCTTCGTCACGCCCCCTCCCTCCGCCTCCGCCGGCGAGAAGCCCGTCTCGGACCCGAAGGCAGTGGCCAAGGCCATGGGCGAGTTCGGCATCTCCCTTCTCGGCCAGCTCGGCCTGGCCGATGCCGCGATCGAACCCGGCGCCTCCGGGCTCATCCTGCGCGCAGGCGTCTCCGCCAAATCGGGATCCGAACTGCAAAAGACCCTGGCCGCCGCTTCCTTCGCGCCGTCCGCCCTCGATTCGGCGTCGCAGCTGCGCGCCGATGCGATATACGGCGTCGCATGGTCGATGGACCCGATCGTCGCGTCGGGCCTTTACGCCAGGATGACGGATGCGCTGATCTCCAGCCTGGGCTTGCCGCGGGACATCGTATCCAATGCGACGGCCCTCCAGGCGAAGTGGGCGAAGGCGGCGGGGCCCCGCGGCGCAGTCAGCCTGGATATGGACGTCGACGCCTCGGCCGTCTCCGGCGCCAAGGATTTGAAGTCCGATGATCCGGCCGCGATCGCCGGTCTGATAAGGAAAATGATCCGGATCAAGTTCGAAGCGGTGCAGGACGTCAAGGACGAGGCCTCGTATCGCGCTTTGATGAGGGGTCTTGCGACCGATCCCGATTACCTCGCCCTATCCAAGGCCTACGCCGACGCATTCGGCCTCTCCATAGCGATCAAGAGCAGGGACAGGAAAGACGGCGCCTTCTCCTACGGGGAGCTCGGCATCGAACTCAAGGTCGTCGATTCCGCGAAGCTCGCCGCTATCGGGACGCCGCCCGCCAAGGCTTCGACCGAGGCCGTGCTCGCGGCCCTCGGCCCGCTGGTCGCGGCGCGTTGGACGATCTCGAACGGCCGATTCGTCGCCACGGGAGGAGACGTCGCCGCTCTCGAGGCCCTGGCGGCGCGCAAAGCCGCGGAGCGGAGCCTCGGCGAGGATCCGGCCTTCGCCGCCTTCGCGAAGTCGATGCCTCGGAGGACTTTCATGGTCGGCTCCCTCTCGGTCCGCAAGCTCATCAAGGCGGTCTCGGGAATCCTGGCCGCGAGCGGGCAGGCGGGGGACGGTTCGCGCTCTTCATCCATGCCCGATCCCGAGCTCTTCGGTTCATGGTATTCCTATTTCGCCATCGACGAGCGCTCTCCGGCTGTCGGCCTCGAGGCGGGCTTCCTCATACCGGCCTCCGATATCGGCGCGTTGGCTCGATCGGGCGGGGCGCTCCTCAAGGCGAAGCCCCCCGCCAACGGCGCCTGAGGCCGGCATCATGGGAAGCGACAAAGAAGGACGCGCGGCGCCCGATTCGGCGGCTTCGGCGACGGCCTTCGGCCGGCTCTACTCGATAGTCGCGAGGCTCCGGGCGCCCGACGGATGCCCATGGGACAGGGAGCAGACGCCACCCAGCCTCCGGGGCAGCATCGTCGAGGAAGCCTACGAGCTCGTCGAGGCCATCGACGAGGGAGACGCGCCCCATGTCGCGGAGGAGGCCGGCGATCTCTTCCTCCTCGCGACGATGGTATGCTACATGTTCGAGCAGAGGGGCGCCTTCTCGGTAGCCGACTCCCTGGCGGGCATCGGCGCCAAGCTCGTTCGGCGGCACCCCCACGTGTTCGGCGATGCCGTGGCCGAGACTCCGGACGCCGTTCTCAGGCAGTGGGACGAGATCAAGGAGAAAGTCGAGGGCAGGCGAAGGAAGGACTCTCTCCTCGACGCGGTCTCGCGCGCCCTCCCTCCCCTCGAGCGGGCATTCAAGCTCCAGAAGAAAGCCTCCAAGGCGGGCTTCGACTGGATGCGCGCGAGCGAGGTTTGGGCCAAGGCCCGCGAGGAGCTGGCCGAGGCGGAGCGAGCCTGCGCGGCCGCGACCGCGGACGGCGGCCGCGCGGCGCTCGAGGAAGAGTTGGGCGACCTTCTCTTCAGCGCCGTCAACCTGTCGCGCTTTCTCGGGGTCGACCCGGCCATCGCCCTCCACGCGGCGAACGAGAAATTCTCGCGCCGCTTCAGGCGGGTCGAGAAGCGCATGGCCGAGTCGGGAACCCCGATGTCCGCCGAGAATATGGATATCATGGACGGATTTTGGAACGAAGCCAAAGCGGCGGAGAAGAGCGGGAGCTAGCGCATCTCGCCTCGTACCGTCCCGAGCTCAGTCGTCCTCGGCGATGAGCGCCCTCAAGGTCCGGGCGTCCGCGGCGAGGGACTCGTCGCCGGCCTCGCCCTCGGGGCGCAGCGCGCCGAGAAGGACGAAGCTCCCCATCTTCGGATCCGTCTCGGCCCGCTTGAAGGCCCGGATGCGCTTTCGCCACGCGCTCTCGTCCTCGGCGACCGAGCGGGGGCTCCCGTCGCGGCCGGCGCACCTCGCGAGGACGAGGCCGGCGAAAGAGCCGGCGCTCTCCAGGGCGGCGGTCGCTTCGCCCGCCTTCCAGCCCGGGAGGTCCTCCCAGGCGAGGCGGACGAAATCGTGACCGACTGCCGCGACCACGCTCGATGCGCGATCGTAGCCGTCGAGGAGGGTGCCCCTGCCCATGGATAGGCAGAGCGTAATGCCCGCTTTCGCCGCGCGGTCTCCCAGGCGGCTCAGCGCCGATGCGATGAAGGCCAGGGCCCGGGCTTCGCCCATCGACTTCCCGTCGGGGATCGCGCCGATGCCGCAGGCGAACAGCCTCATCGTCGGCGCCTGCATGACCGACGCGACCTTCAGCAGCGCATCGAAGCGGGAATATCCGGCGTCGTCGATACCGACTCTGTACAATGTGGCATACGACGCCGTGGTGAGTCCGGCCACGAGGGTAGCCATCATCGCATCCTCGGCGGCCTTGAGGTCGCCGACCCCGACGTGGGCGTCGGCCGCCCATTCGACCGCGTCGAGACGCGCGGCCGATGCCGCCGCGATTACGCTCTTCGTATCGCGCGTGATGCAGGCTCCCGAGCAGAGGCCGAGGCGTATCATGGCGAAATAGTATGCGAGCCGGGGGCCTTTCCTCAAGCCGAGCCGAGTGGATTTTCTTTATATAAGCGTCGCCCCGCGTTAGTACTTGCGCAATGGCTTCTCGTTCGCGCCGGCTCCGCCTCCGCTTAAGGCAGCGACAGTTGAAAACATCTCTGGCGACAGTTGAAAACATCTCTAGCGACAGTTGAAAACATCTCTGGCATAAGTTGAAAACATCTTTGGCGACAGTTGAAAAGATCTGTAGCATAAGTTGAAAACATCTCTAGCGACAGTTGAAAACGTCTCCGGCGACAGTTGGAGGCGCGTCGAAGCGGCAATGTGGTGTTTTAGACACTCATCTACGTTGAACGCTGCCTTCCGCGGGCCCTGTAGATGATTGTCTACAAGTTTCCTCAGAATTAGCGCTTGCGTTATTTTTCATAGATACTACTATATCAACTGCGACGCGGAAGGGACCATGCCGTACGGTTCCGACCCTTGCCAAAGGTCGTGCATTTAAAAAATGCCGCTCGCTGAGGCGGAGGTAAAAAAAACAGGGGCTGACCCTCGGGTCAGCCCGCTTTATGATCCGAGACTCGCCCCGACAAGGCGCAAGATACAAATCTTCGGGTGGAGTATTGCCAATTCTTGAATATCCGTTTAATATAACTTCTCTATAACGCATCACTAGTCCAAGTTGGCGGCATGGAACGATACAGCGACCCCGATAGGCCATTAAAGTATTCGTACAAAAGCATTAATCACTCGCTAATCAATGCTTTCTATTCGCGTTACTGGCTTCCTTACGCATTTAAGCTCATACCCGAGAAGATGTCGGCCAACCTCGTCAGCATTATAGGTTCCGTCGGCGCTTGGGTCGCCTTCCTCATCCTGTCAGGCGTCGTCGCCGGGCCGATGTCCTTCGTTGGCAGGAGGTCTCCCTGGCTTTTCGGCCTTGCTGCGCTTTTTATCTTCTTTTATCATACGATGGACAATCTTGATGGAATGCAGGCCAGGAGGACGGGCTCGACCGGACCGCTGGGTGAGTTCGTCGATCATTGGTTCGACGCTTTCAATTCCTTCCTGATCCCCCTCGGGATCGGGCTCGCCTTTCCCGTCATTCCGCCGCTCTTTGTCGCGGTTACGACCATCCTTTGCTGCGTCGCCGATTGGTTCAGCTCCCGCTCGGTCCGCAATTCGGGAGTCCTGAAGTTCGGACCGGTCTCGAGCGAAGAGGTTTTGCTTTTCACCTATGTTTTCTGCCTTGCGGTCTGGGCTCTCGGCTACGGTTTTTGGGTCGCTCCCGGCCCATTCGGCCTGCCCCGCGTGCTAATCGTCTACAGCGTGGCGCCGATCGCCTTCCTCGCCTGCATCGCGACGACATTCAAGCCCGCGGACAGGCCCGACCTTCCGGCTATAATGCTGTCCAGCATCGTCCCGATCTTCGCTTGGACCATCCTCGCCCAGTGGAGCTCGGTCCGATACGCCCTTCTCGCCGGCTGCCTTCTCATGGGCTTCAACGCGGCGAGATTCGCGGGCGATGTCCTCCGCGATCGCCTCGTCGGCCTCGAATATCGCGGCTACTACGTCGACCTGATCGCCATGGACCTCCTTCTCCTCGCCTGCATAGTGGTACCCGGGCTCCCTCCCTGGGCTTTGTCGGCCTCGGTGGCCATCGCCTTCGTTTGGACCTTCTGCGCTCTCGGCGTCCAATTCTCGAGAACCGTATCCAGAGTTCGCGAGACCCTGGGGCAGGGGCTCTTCGGGCCTGCCCGCGGGACCGAGATCGAGATAGGCAGCGGCGAGGCCTAGACTCGGTCCCGGAACCGCGCGATCCGAGCGGGTACGCCGACGGCCGTTACGCCCGAAGGCAGGTCCTCGATCACGACAGCGTTCGCGCCGATCCTCGCGTCGTTCCCTACCCTGATAGGCCCGAGGAGCTTGGCCCCCGCGCCCACCGTCACGCGGTCGCCCAGGGTCGGATGGCGCTTCTCGCCCTTTCCCGGCCTGCTTCCCCCGCGGGAGCCGAGCGTGACCTGATGCATGAGGGTCACTTCCGCCCCGATCTCCGCCGTCTCGCCGATCACCGTCCCCATTCCGTGGTCGATGAAGAGACCCGGGCCGATCAGCGCTCCCGGGTGGATATCGATGCCGGTCGCGAAACGGGCGATTGCCTGCATGAATCGGGGCAGGATGGGGATCCCCGCGGCGCGAAGGAAGTGGGAGACTCTGTACGATAGCATTGCCCAAAAGCTCGCATAGCTCAGGGCTTCCAGAACTGAGGCCGGACCTCCGCTAAGGGCGGGATCCCTTTCCAGAATGGCGCGAAAGTCGGCGGCGAGACGGCCGAGTTGCCGGAAAGCGGCGGCCGGGTCATCGCTATCGACCGGCGGGACCATCGCATTCACGGACGCGCGGCAGTTCGACGCGTTCACATGTGTGCTCACGGGTCCACTCCTTCTTCGATTCCGATCAAGTCGAGGAGGTGGCGCTCGACTCGTCGATTCTCCCCCTCGGCCGGGAAGTCGTGGATGTGGAGGGCGGGGTTGTAGTTGAGCTCGATGACCGCGCAGGGTGCGCCCTCTGCGACGTCCGATACGTCCGGCACGATCATGTCGATCCCCGCGACGCGAGCTCCGACCGCTTTCGCCGCCCCTTCGGCTACGAGCTTGTACGCATCGGGCATGATATCGGAATAGTCTATCGAGTCGCCCCCCGTGGATATGTTGGAGTTCTTCCGGAGGAAGACCCTGCGCCCCGCTTCGGGGACGGAATCGGCCCTCAAACCCGACTCTGCAATATAGGCGAGCTCGACCTCGCCGAGGCGGAGCCTCTCGAGGGGGCTATGATATCCCTCGCCGCGATTCGGGTCTTCGTTCTTCTTCTGGACGAGGCGGCTCAGGGTCGTGGCGCCGTCCCCGACTACGTTGGCCGGGAGTCGGTGGAGCACGGCCCTCGTCTTCCCGCCGATTACGAGGAAGCGGAATTCCCGACCCGGGACGAAGTCCTCGAGGATGACGGCCGTATCGAGAGCCAGGGCGGCCTCGATGGCCGCTCTGGCTCCGGCCGGCGCCCATCCCGGGCCGAGTATGGACACGCCGTCGCCGAAGTTGGTCGACCGAGGCTTTACGACGAAGGCGCGGCCCGCGAAGCCCATGGCGGCCCGCATCGCGGAGGGCTCATCGTAGTGCAGGCTGCCCGAGGGGACCCTGATTCCCGCCCGAGCGAGGACTATCTTGGCGACTTCCTTGTTCTCCATCACGAGGGCGGAGATATAGTTGTCGGCGCTCGTCCTCGTGGCCTGCTTCACGTACTCGCGCCGCCCGGCCTTTTCGATGATGATGAAATTATCTCCGCGGTCCAAGACTTCAACCCGAGCCCCGCGGACTAGGGCTTCCTTGATTACCAATTGGGTCGAGAGCTCCATGTCCTCATAGCCTGGGGTCAGGAATTCCATTTCATTGCCTCCCTTGGGATAGGCGGTCCCGGACACCGACGATGGCGGCCCTGTGCCTTCGCGCGAGATCGAGCCCGGCCGCGAGGCCTCCGCCCATCTCCGCGGCCAGCTCCCCGAATCGCTCGACCGTGCGGAGTCTCCGGCCGGCGAGTATCTCGCGAGAATCGGATAGGGCGAGCCCGTATTCGGGCGGCAGCAGGCGTGCCAGCCGCGACATAGTCTCGAGGACAGGCGCGCCGGCGCGCCTGATGGCCGGGGCGAAGCGCGGTACCGTCCGGCGTCCCGCGCTTTCGAGCGAGCAGGCGCTCGCGGCGAGCGAGAGGGGCTCTGCGGAAACGGCGCCGCTTTCGAGGCGCGGGCTCGGCATGAACAGGCAGGCGAGGGCGAACAGATGCACCCAGCGGACTTCCTCCGTCCCGATTCCGATCGGATCGAGGGGATCGAGGTCGAATATCCTGAGCTCGAGGTACTCGATCCCAAGGGCTTTCAAGGCCGCGAGACTGGCTTTTGAACCCGGGAAAGCCGCCTTGGGGCGGACCGGCGCATAGAACTCTCCTTCGGAACGCAGAAGGGGAGGCGAGTCGCCCGCCGAAGAGACGGCGGCCTCAAGCTTGCCGATGTACTCGGCGAGAGAGTCGAAGCGGATATCGATCCTCTTCTCGGTCTCTCGGCCCAGGCGATACCCGATAGGGCCGAGTCGGAGGCTTGCCGAGCTTGACATGCAGGCCCTGCCCAAGGCGCGGGAAGCGGGATCGGCCCATGCGGAGAGCTCGGCGGCGAAGCGCCGGTCGAGGACGGGACTGGCCGAGAATAGGAATATGGGGAGAAAGCGGTAGCGTACGAAGTTGCGCGCGAGGTCCATGTAGCGACGGTCCATGAAGTCACTCGGCCGCTCTCGGGATCCCTCCGCCTGCCGTAAGTAGTCCCAGAAATCGCTCGATAGCGAGAGGTTGTAATGCAGCCCCGATATCGCCTGTCGGGCCCGACCGTATCGGGAGAGCAGCCAGCTCCTGTAGACTCGCGAGTCTTCATGTTCAGGCCGTCCGCCGAAGGCGGCGGGGCGCAGGCGCTCGGGCCTATCCCATAATCCCGGTACGCTCAGGGGCCACAGCAGCTCGTCTCCGATCCCCTCGTACGCCGCGCGATGCAGTCGCCTCAGCTCGGCGCGGGCCTTTTCGATGCTTCCCATCGGCCGCGTGACGAGCTCGATCTGGTTCTCGGCGAAATCCACCGTTATGTCTCCGCGTTCCGGCGGGAAGGGATGATCGGTGGCCGCCGGCCGGCCGTCGGCGTCGACTCGTAGGGCCTCGCGCTCGAAGCCCCAGAGACCTGACCTGAGCAGGGTACCGGCCTTCCCCTCGAACATCGACTCGAGCCGGAAGCCTCGAACGGACACGGATTTCGCCGTCATTCTTTCTCCTTTGTAATAGAATATCAAAACAATCGAACTTTCCGCTTAGGCTAAAGTCCGCTTGACTCGGGGATCGGGCTATTTGAGCGCGAAGAATTCCCTCAGCTCGCCCAGCGCGCCCTCGTTCACCTGGCAGCACATCGATTGGCCTTGGCGCTCGCAGGACACCAGCCCCGAGGCCTCGAGCTCTTTAAGATGGTGCGAGACCGTTGAGCGGGAGACGTCCAGAAGATCGCATGCTCTGCTGAAGGCGCGAAGGACCCCGTCGCAGCAGTCCTCCTCCTTCCGCTCGGCCTCGAGGATCATCAGGTAGACCCTCAGTCTCTGCTCGCTCGAAAGGGCTTTGAAGTAATTCGATAAGTTCGATAGTTTCATGATTATAGAATAATAAGACTAAAAGTCCTCGTCAAGGGACAATAAGCGCCCTGCGCGGCATTCCTTGCGGCGTAAGCGGGTATTCTGATACCGTTCTTCCCATGACTACCAGGGAAAAGGCCGAGAGCGGCAAGCGCGCGGCCGAGGCCTGTCTCGCTCTGGATTCGGAATCCAAGGACGATGCGCTCGCTTCCGTCGCCGACGCTCTCCGCGGAGGATCGGCAGGGGTCGCCGCGGCGAACGACGCCGACCTCGCGGCCGCGGGAGCCGCCGGCCTCGCCGGCCCCCTGCTCAAGAGGCTGCGCTTCGACGAGGCGAAGATCCGGGCCGCCCTCGACGGCATCGAGGCGCTGAGGCGCCTGCCCGACCCGGTAGGCCGCATACTCTCCGCGCGCCGGCTCGACGAGGGCCTGGTGCTCAGGCAGGTGAGCTGCCCGATAGGCCTCGTGGCGATGGTCTTCGAGTCGAGGCCCGACGCCCTCGTCCAGATGGCCTGCCTCGCGGCCAAGAGCGGCAACGCGCTGATCCTCAAAGGCGGGAGCGAGGCCGCCCGGACGAATGGCGTATTGTGCGATCTCATCGCGACGGCCGGAGTCCGCGCGGGCATGCCCGCGGGCTGGCTATCCTCCCTTACGACGAGGGAGGAGGTCGCCGAGCTCCTCGCCCTGGACGAATACGTCGATCTCGTCGTGCCGAGGGGATCGAAGGAATTCGTAGCGCGCATCAAGGCCGAGAGCCGTATCCCGGTGCTCGGCCACTCCGACGGGATCTGCCATGTCTACCTCCACGAGGACGCCGACCCCGCCATGGCCGCGGCGATCGCCGTGGACAGCAAAGCCCAATACCCGGCCGCCTGCAACGCGGCCGAGGTCCTCCTCGTCCACGAGGCCTTCGCCGGCGCCTCGCTGGCTGCGGTGGCTTCCTCTCTCGAGGCCGCCTCGGTGCGGCTCGAGCTCTGCCCGAGGAGCGCCGCCGCCCTCGGCCGCGCACCGACCAAGACCGACGACGACTGGTCGGTCGAGTATCTCGACCTGCGCATGGCCGTCAAGATCGTCGATTCGCTCGAGGAGGCCATAGCCCACATCAACCGCTACGGCAGCCGCCATACGGACGCCATAGTCGCCGGGTCGCGCCGCGCGGCCGAGACGTTCATGGATAGGGTCGACTCCTCCTCCGTCTATTGGAACGCGAGCACCCGCTTCGCCGACGGGTATCGCTACGGCCTCGGCGCCGAGGTGGGCATTTCGACCGGCAAACTCCACGCGCGCGGTCCCGTCGGCCTCGAAGGCCTTTGCACCTACAAGTGGAAGCTGGAAGGGGAGGGCCAGGTCGTGGCCGACTACGCATCGGGGGCCCGGTCCTTCCTGCACCAGGAGCTCGGCGATGGGGAATGATGAAGCCGCGGCCGAGGCGCGAGCCTCGCTCGCGCGAGCCAATCGCATCGTCATAAAGATAGGCACCAGCACGATAATGCGGCGCGACGACGCCGGGATCGACGCCGAATACCTGTATCGCGCCGCGGACCAGATAGCCGGGCTGTCCCGCGCCGGCAAGCAGCCCATCGTGGTGACATCGGGAGCTATCGGAATGGGCGCGCGCGCCTTGGGCCTCGCGAAGCGCGTGACGGAGCTGCGGATGCGCCAGGCATGCGCGGCGATAGGCCAGATCGCCCTCATGGACGAATATCGCCGGGCCTTCGGGATCTTCGGTCTCACTCCGGCCCAGCTCCTGGTCACGCGGGATTCCTGGGACAATCGCTCGGCCTACCTCAACCTCCGCGCCTCGGTCGAGACTCTCCTCGAGGAGGGGGCGGTGCCCGTCTTCAACGAGAACGACGTCGTGTCGACCGCCGAGATAGGCAACGCCTTCGGCGACAACGATCAGCTATCGGCCTTCATCGCCAGCAAGGTGGACGCGGAGGTGCTCCTGATCCTCTCGGATATAGACGCGCTCTACGACGGGGATCCTCGCGTCCTTCCCGCGGCCCGGCCGATACCCTACGTCCGCGAGCTCTCGCGGGAGATCATCGCGTCCGCGGGAGGCGCGGGATCGGAATTCTCCACGGGCGGGATGGCCACGAAACTCAAGGCAGTCGCCGTCGCGCGCGATGCCGGCTGCAGGGTCGTCATCGCCGACGGGCGCGAGGAGAGGGTCATTTCGCGCGTGCTGTCCGGCGAGATCATAGGCACCCTCTTCGACGCGGCTCACGGGCTCAAGAACAGGCAGAGGTGGATCAAGAACTCGCGACCGCAGGGATCCATCGCCGTCGACGAAGGCGCGCTGGCCGCCATTCGGGCCAAGAAATCCCTCTTGCCGCGCGGCGTCGCCTCCGTCGTCGGCCGCTTCGACCGCGGCGATGTCGTCCTGGTCGAAGGTCCCGTGCGCGCGAACGGGGCCGCCAAAATAGTCACGAGTCTCTCCTCCGACGAGCTGGAGCGGGTGATCGGCCTGAAGTCCGGCGAAATCGAAGCCATCCTGGGCCCTGGGTCGGCCAAGATCGTCGCCCGGCCCGAGGAGACGGTTTTCCTGGAGGATTATGCAGGCTAAAAGCGCCCCGGCGGCGCTCGCGGGCCTCGAAGATTCGGTTCGCTAAGGGATTATGAAGGTCCGGCCCTCGCGAACGAAGACGGAGTCGTCGAGAAAAAGCCGGAGGGCCTCGTAGAGCACCTTGCGCTCGATGTCCTTCCCGAGGCGTATGAACTCCGATACCGAGCGCGTGTCGGCGACGCGCAGCACGTCCTGGGCGATGATGGGACCTTCGTCCAGGACCTCGCTCACGAAGTGCGCCGTCGCGCCGATGATCTTGACGCCTTTGGCCCAAGCCTGATGGTAGGGCTTGGCTCCCTGGAACGCGGGCAGGAAGCCATGGTGGATGTTGATGACCTTCCTCTCCCACCTCGCGGCGAAATCGGCGGACAGGACTTGCATGTAGCGGGCGAGCACCACGAGGTCGATCGCGTAGTCCTTCAGTATCGACTCGAGGTCGGCCTCGTAGGCGACCTTGCCCTTCTCCGGATCGACCTTGAGGAAGGGGACGTGGAACTGAGCGGCGACGGGGGCGAGGTCGGGATGGTTGGAGACTACGATGGGAATGTCGCAGTCGAGCTCGCCGTCCTGGTGCTTGAGGAGGAGCTCGTAGAGGCAGTGGCTGGTCCTGCTGACGAGTATGGCGACGCGCCGGCGGCGCTCTCGGTCGACGAGGCTCCAGTCCATCCGGAAACGATCGGCGAGCCCCGCGAAGCCGGACTCGAAAAGCGCGACGTCGAATCCGCCCGCCGTCTCGAAATGAGTCTTCATGAAGAAGGCGTCGATGTCGACGGCGGTGTACTGGCTGAGGTGCAGGACGTTCCCGCCGGACTCGGCGATCGATCTGGTGACGGAGGCGATGAGGCCGCTCTGATCCGGGCACGCGACCTTCAGGATGTAGCTGTCAGGCATGGCGCACAGAGTCTAGCTACAGCGCGGAAAATATGAAAGTCCCGGCGCCCTCTCTTCTTGCCTCCTTGCGCCCCTATCCGATATCCTTCGCGCATGAGATCGATGGCTCGGTTCGTCGTCGCCTCCGGCCTGGGCTGCGCGGCTTCTCTCGAGATCGCCTCGGGAGGCCGGCCTCTGGTATTCGTCGCCGGCGCGGAGCCTTTCGCGATCGCGCTCGTCCTCGCGGCCGGCCTGGCCGCGATCTGCTTCTGCTTCGGCCTCGCCACCCGAGACTGCTCCTGGGTCGACAGGCTCTGGTCCGTCGCTCCCGTCCTCTACGCCTGGCTGTATGCCGCGCGAGGCGGCTTCGGCGCCCGGGCTTCGACGGCCGCCGTCCTGGTCACCCTCTGGGGAGTCCGCCTGACGGGCAATTTCGCCCGAAGGGGCGGCTACTCGGGGACGGAGGACTATCGCTGGTCCGCGCTGCGGAGGCGCATACCGTCTCCTCTTCTCTGGCAGGCCTTCAATGCCGTATTCATCTGCTCGGCGCAGCTGGGCGTGATCACCCTGTTCTCGGCGCCGCTCGGGCTCCTCGCCGCGCGGGGCGGCGACTTCTCGGCGGCCTTCGCCGCGGCTGCGGCGGTGCCTCTCCTCTTCCTCGCCTACGAGACGGAAGCGGACCGGGAGCAGTGGGAATTCCAGGGCAGGAAGGCGGCCCCGATCGCCTCGCGCGGCGATCGCGCCGCTTCGGCCTCCGACGGCGAGGCCGAAGCGGGGTTCTGCTCGAGCGGTCTATTTCGCCTGTCGCGTCACCCCGCCTATTTCGGGGAACTCGGGTTCTGGTGGAGCCTCTACCTGATCAGCGCCGTGGGCTCGGGATCCCTTCTCCATTGGACCGCGACCGGCCCGTTGGCGCTCACGGCCATATTCGCGGGATCGACGCGTTTCACCGAGTCGCTCTCCGCCGAGAAGTACTCGGCCTACGCCGAGTACCGGGCATCGACTTCGGCCATCGTCCCGTGGTTCCCCAAGCGGAGGCGCCGGGCGGCCGTCGGGGGCGCCTGACGCCCGACTCTCACTGCGAGAAGCGCGTGTCCAGGGTCTCGAGGACGGAGATGGCGTTCTTGTCGGTCTCGGTCCTCAACCTGCGCGCGACGAGGGGAGCCATCAGGGATGCGGGGTACCCCTCGAGGAGTGCCTCCGCGAAGTCCTGCAGCTGCGCGTCTCGAGACGCATCGAGGATGGCCGAGGCCGAGGATTCCGCGGGCGACTCGGCTAGGGCGTAGAGGGCCCGCCGCTTGAGGGCGAGGCTGGCCTTGCCGGCGATGAGGTCGCCCGCGAGGGAGGCCGGCCTGTCCGAGCCCATGTCGGCGAGGGCCTCGAGGACGAGGACTTTGAGATCCGGGTCGTCGATCTGCGAGTACGAGGCCGCGAGCGCGTCGATCGAAGCCTTGTCGGGGGCGGCGATGTCCCTGAGGGCGGCGATCGCCTGTTTCCTCAGATCGGTATCGGGATCGCGGGAAGCTATCCGCGCGAGCGCGGCTATCGCCTGGCCGTTGCCCGCGCCCACTCGGCCCAGGGCCCACACGGCATAGTAGCGGAGAATGGCGTATTTATCGCCCCGCATCTGCGCCGTCGCGACGAGGGTTTGCCAAAGGCTGAGCTGGGGGCTGTCGTAGGAAATGGCGCCGACGGCGCGGACCGCGTTGATCCGCACCGAGATGGCTTCGCTCTCGTTCGTGATGAGCTTCTGCATCTCGTCGACGACGCGGGGGTTGGACGCGCTGCGGATCTTGTAAAAAGCCCACGCGACGTTTCCCCTGACCTCGGGCTGGGGTTTCTGGAGGAGGGTGAGCAGGGCGGGAATGCTGGTGGGGTCGGCCAGGACCGCGAGGAGGCCCGTCCCCTGGACGAGGAACGCCTCGTCCTGGCTCGCGAGGAGGCTCCGCGTCAGGGACCCCGTGACGAGGGCCTGGTTCGCGGGGTATAGCTTCTGGAGCGCCGAGGCCGAGGCGGCCCTTACGCCTGCGTCCTTGTCCGCCGCCAGGTCGTCGACGATGATGCCGATGGCCAGCGAGCCCGTAGGCATGTCGCCCAACGCATTGACCGCGGCCGTCTCGAGGGCGGGGTCCAGATCCTTCTCGCGGAGCACTTTCATGAGGGCGGGCGCGATGGCGTCGCCTTTCTGCTTGCCCAGGGCGTATACCGCCTGCGCGCGAACGGCGGGGTCCTTGTCGGAAGCGAGGACGGCGAGCAGCGCGTCCGTCGAGGCGGGAGAGACCGAGGCGCCTATGCCGGAGGTAGCGGCCTTCCGCACCCGCGGATCGTCGGAGACGGAGAGATCCTTGAACGCGGCCTGCACGCGGGCGTCGGCGTTGCCCTTCTGCGCGATGGCGGCCAGGGCCTGGGCTATGGGCACCAGGAAGTCCTTGGGGAGCCCGGCGCGGTTCGCGGGCTTGAGGAGATCGAGTATGGCGTCGAGGCCGTCGGCGCCGCCTATCGCCCCCAGGGCCCGCAGTGCCGCCTCGCGGACCTCGGGCGACTGCCCGGACTTGACCTCTTTGGCGAGGGAGGGGACCGCGGGCTTGTAGCCTATATCGCCGAGGGCCTGGATGGCCTCGACCTGGAAGTCCGAGCCCTCGGCCAGGCCGGCGAGGTAAGGCGCGGCCTTGACCGAGCTCAGGCGGCCGAGGGTCTTGATGGCCGTCTTCGCCTTGGCCGGATCGGATTTCTGCTCCTTCATGAGGGTATTGAGCATCGCGGTCGACAGGGTAGCGCGCTCGTCGTCGGGTATGTCTCCGGGAAGCGGGTAGCCTTTCTCGATCAGGCCGAAGAGCTGGTCGCGGTTCGCGACGAAGTCGCTTTCGCTCTTCGCGTCTTCCGTCTTGTAGTCGGTCGTCATCGCCGTGATGATCCCGCCGAGCTTGCCCATGGCCTCCTTATAGGCCGAGGGAGTCAGGTAGAGCGTGTCGCCCATCGCGGCCCTCTTGCCGACGGCGTCGTCGAGCGAATCGGAGAAATCGATCGCGATGAGTTCGTTGATGGCGCCCGGAGTGGTCTTGACCGCATTCTGGACGGCTCGGAGCTTCTCGAGAGGGATGAACCGCCAATTGGCGACGATGAAATCGAGTATCTCCTGGGCCGTGAGCGTCCCGCTCTTGATCCTCGATTCGGGTATGACTTCGTTCAGCTCGGAAGTCTGATCGAGCTTGCCGTTGCCGTTGAGGTCGATATAGCCGGAGGCGATCTCGGGAAAGATCTTCTCGAGCTGCTTGTTGAGAGGCGAGTCGACCGGCGGGAGGCCCTGCGCGACCAGGCCGGGAGCGAAGGAGGCCGTCAGGGCGGCCGTCAGGATTCCCGCGGCGAGAGCCCGCATTCCGGCGCCGCCGCTTCTCACGGAGTCACCTTGGCCTTCGCCCTGGCTTGGGCCGCGATGGCCTCGGGATAGGCGGGACTGAGGGCGAGGGCCTTGCCGTAGGCGTCGAGGGCCCGCTTCCAATCGCCGTTGGCCTCGCAGGCGTTCCCGAGGCGGAACCACCAGCGGGGCATGCTCGGCTCCTTGAGGACGGCCGTCGAGTAGGCGATGTCGGCGTGGGAGTATTTCTTGAGCCTGAGATAGGCCTCGCCCATGAAGAAGAACGCCGTCGGTCCCCGGTCTCCCGAGTCGCCCGACACCTCGATGTATTTTTGCAGGGATTTAAGACAATTGTCCATCTCGCCGAGGAAATAATAGGATTCGCCCATCACCTCGGAGAGGCGGCCGTCGAAGGCGACTTTCAGCCCGGCCTGCCCCGTGACGATCACTTCGTCATGCTTGTCGAGCCGGAAGAGGCTCCAGCATTTGACCACGTAGGCCTCGAGGCGCTTCGGATCGGCGGCCAGTTCCTGATCGCAGACGGAGACGGCCTGGGTGTATCTGGCCGCCGCGCCGGCCTGGTCTCCCGAGGTCTCCAGGTCCCTCCCCTGGCGGTACATGAGGAGAGCGTCGAGCTTCGGCTGCGCCGAACCTTGAACGGCCGGAGCCGCTTCCAGGGCGGGAACGGCCGCTTGGGAACTCGGTTGAGGGGCGGTCTGGGCTATCGCGGCCGGGATCGAGGCCGCGATGACGAGGGCGAGTGCAGGATGATAACGGCGCATGGGTTTATATTGCCCCGAAACCGGGAAAGGAGCAAGCAGATGGCGCGGCGTCGGTCGCGGGAGCGGTCAACGTCGCGACGCGACCTTGTCGAGCGAATGACCGCGAGGTACCTTATAGGGGCGGCGCTTGGATCGCCGCCAGAAAAACGCATTCAGGAGGGAGCATGATCGATTTCCTGCAAAAGGGCGGGATCGTCGTCTGGGTCCTCGTCGCCCTTTCCGCCTTCGTCATCGCCCTCATCATCGAACGGCTCCTCTACTTCAAGCGGATCTCGGTCGACGAGAAGAAGCTCTACGACCGCATCAAGGTCACGGTCGAGAAGGGCCACATCGACGAGGCTCTGGCGATATGCGACCAGAACCTCTCGCCCTTCGCCGCCCTCATGCGCACGGGGATCGAGAACCGCGACTACCCGCGCACCATCCAGAAGGAGATGCTCGAGGACTCGGCCGCGCAGGAGGCGCCCCGCCTCGAGAAGAACATCGTGGCCATCGGCACGATCGCCAACATAGCGCCGCTCATAGGGCTTCTGGGCACGGTGACGGGCACGATGAAGTCCCTGGGCGTCCTCGGCCGCTTCGGCGCCGTCAGCGATCCCTCGATCCTGGCCGGCGGTCTCTCCGAGGCCCTCATCAACACGGTGTCGGGCATCATCGTGGCCGTGGTGGCCTTCATCTTCCACAACTATCTCGCGTCCAAGGCCAACGACTACATGCTCAAGCTCGAGGGCCAGGTCAACGGCCTCATCCTCATGATCAACAAGAACCGGCCGGCATGGACGGGCGAGGAGCGGCGAGCGAGCCCTCAGGGAGGGGCCAGGCCATGATCAGGCGGCAGCGGCTCCAGCCCGTGACGAGCATCAACCTCATCCCGCTCATCGACGTCCTCCTCCTCATCATCATCTTCTTCATGGTGACGACGACCTTCAAGCTGGCTCCCGGCATTTCCCTCCAGCTTCCTTCCTCGACTACGGCGCACAACGTGCAGAGCTCCGTGCTGAACGTGGTCGCCGTATCGGAAAGCGAGATCTACGTCGACAAGACGCGCACCGACCTCGCAGGCCTGCCCGCCCTCATCCGGAAGAGGATGGGCTCGGGGGACTCGTCCGGGCTCAAGGCCACGGTCGAGGGCGACAAGTCGGCCTCGTACCAGCTCATGGTCTCGATCCTCGACGCGCTGCGCCGAGGCGGCATCGATTCGGTGGGCCTCCGGACGAGGGTGGAGCAGGGAGGCCCATGAACACCAGGTGGATGAGGGTCCAGGACCGCAGGCGCAGCCTGATCGCCGGCGCATCGACGGCCTGCCTCTATGCCCTGGCCTTCGTCGGGGCCTGGCTCGTGGGGAGCCTCGCCCCCGCCAGCCTGGCCTCGGTCCCGAGCACGGTCATCGTCGATCTCGGCGAGACGGAGAA
This sequence comes from uncultured Treponemataceae bacterium, assembly GCA_964491385.1. Taxonomy (GTDB): domain Bacteria; phylum Spirochaetota; class Spirochaetia; order Treponematales; family Rectinemataceae; genus UBA1306. The sequence goes on from CAZBGA010000012.1 coordinate 43,646, forward strand.
GCCGCCGGGAGAAACGCCTCAAGGTCTCGAAAGCGCTCCCGCACGGCAGGCTGAAGCTCAACCGGGAGCCGCCCCGCTTCCCGGGGCGGTAATCCAGTCCCCGGCCGCGTCGTCGTCGGCGCCTTCCGCTTCGGCCGTAAAGGGCGCCACCAAGGCCCCGGCTATTTCCCCGCCTTCGAAGGCGGCCCCCCCTTCCCCGCGGGCCTTACCCGTGAAGGACGCGGCTGCCGAGGCGCGCGCCGCCCAGGAAGAGGCCGCCCTTCTCGCGGCCGCGGCCTCGGCGGCCGCGCCCGCGGGGCCCCCCAAGACCCGCACCTTCGGATCGAGTTCCTCGGGAGCGCCGGTAGTCGCGGAAGGTACGGGCTCGGAGCCCGGCGTAGCCGGCGGCACCGGCAGCGTCACCTTCCGCGGTTCGGAAATGGGGAGCTCCCTCGCCACGACCTTCGGCGCCTCATCGGGCCAGGTCGGGCGCAACATCTACGTGCCCATCTACCTCTACATGCCGCTCCCTTCCAGGATAGACGATTCGATCTATCGCAACATCCAGGCCAAGGAGACCTTCCGCTCGTATTACCAAGCGTCGGGCTCCCAATGGGTCCTCAAGTCGCAGGTGCCCCTTCCGCAGCGCGGCGATTTCTGGACCATGCTCGAGGCGGCAGGCTACGACGCCTCGACGGCCGACTTCAGGACGGAGCGGAAGCTCGCGCCCGTCGTCCTCCAGTTCGCCGTGAGTCCCTTGATCAATGGCCGGGTCGAGCTGATCGACCTGCAGCTCCTCTCCTCCTCCGGCTCGAGCGAGATCGACGAGGCCGTGATCTACGGCTTCCGGCAAGCTTCCTTCTTCAACAAGACGGGCAATGCCGTCGCCGGCAAATTCGTGTATAGCTTCTAGCTTCTAACGAAGATCGGATCCCAGCACTCTCTCGCCATGCTCGAGCATCTCCCGCATCGCCTCCACGGCCGGCGTTTCGTTTCCTTCCGCGATCGCCTCGCTGACACGGCGGTGGAAGGCCGGGACGGGCGAGCCCTCGGGCGAGGGCTCGCCCCCGAGGGCGACGTAGAAGCGCCGGCTCAAGCTGAGGTAGAGAGGCCTGAAGCTGTTGAGGAGCAGGGGATAGACGAGGCTTCCCGAAGCCTCGGCGACGAGGAGGTGGAACTCGAAATCGAGTCCGCATGTTTCCTCGAGCGCCGCTTCCGATTCGCGAGATCCGTCGTCCAGGGAAGCTTCGCGACCGACGAGATCGCGCAATGCACCCGAGAGTCCGCCGCCGCGGCGCGCGGCGGCTAGGCGCGCGGTCTCGGTCTCTATGAGGAGCCTGAAGGCGAGCACGTCGGCCAGCGCGTCCGGCGGGAACTCGCCGCCGTTGCGGAGGATGATCGTCTCGAGTATGGCTAGGGTGCCTTGACGATAGAAATCGTTGACGACGGCTCCCTTGCGCGGCTCCACGCGGACGAAGCCCTTCGACGCGAGCTCGACCATGGCCTCGTGGACCACGGGCCTGGACGCGCCGAGCCTTTCGGCCAGATCGCGCTCTGCGGGAACGGCCGATCCTATCGGCATCCGGCCGGTGATGATGAGCCGCTCCAGCTCTTCGACGCAGGCGGCCTTGAGGGACTTGGCCTCGACCTTCCCTATCGCCTCGAGCATCAGAACTCCCGCACCGGTTCGAGCGCCGGGACCGGCCATACGCGGCCCGGAATGGGCGGCATCGGGTTGTAGACTTCCTCGATTTCGAGGATTCCGAGCCGCGCGGCCCGTCGCGGAGCGCGATAGGTTCCCATGGTGAGGAGGCTCTCCATCGACACGTTGAAGCTGAAGATCGAGGCCATCGCGCCGTCGGGCGCCGGAACGAGGTCCCGGCCGTAAGGACCGGGGGTGAAGACGATGCGGCCGCTCCCGGCGCTCCGGGCCTGGGCCACGGGCACGATGCGCGGATCGCCCTCCGCGTCGATCCACGAGAGGAAGCTGAGCGCGGCGAGGCCGTCGACGAGGCTCCTCGCGTACGGCGAAAGGGCTCCCGAATCCGAGCGCAGCGCGGGCGAGCCGGCCCACGCCATCGTCGCGATCTTGGATGCGGCGATGCCGGCCATGGGCAGGGGGGCGGGACCTTCGATCCATTCCAGGTCGAGATAGTGGACGGTATTCACGCCGAAGTACGAGTTGTAGCGGAACATGGGCTTCCGGTTGAAGGCTTCGTACTCCGGACCCTGCCGGGCCAGTCGGGTCCAGCGGGCGGCTCCCCTCCAGATCCTGCGGTCCAAGGTCATCGCCACGAAGCCCGTCCTCGGCCTCTCTCGCATGCCGTCCTTGGACCGCCCGCGCGTGAATTCGCCGATTACCAGCTCTCTCGGTCCCGAGGCCATGAGGGAAGAGAGGAGGGACTGGTGGGGCCTTCCCGCTTCGTCCGCCACCGAGACTATCGCCATCTTCTCCGTCGGCGAGAGCGCCGATATGTCCTCGTCAGTGAGATAGTCGCGTCGCGCCATCTGGGCTCCTTTCTCATTCGATCCGAGTCGATCCCGTCCACGATACGATCCCGCTCCGGCCGAGGCCCCGCTCCGCCGCGGCGGCGAGTCGATCCATGTCCTCGCTCCTCATGAGGGGCGTGCCCGAATATCGCCATTCGATGCCGAGCCTGCGATATTTGTCGGCGCAGAGATTGTTGAAGGCGCACAGCTCCCAGCGCTCGAGGCGGAGGATGTCCAGTCTCGCGAGGAGGCGGCCGATCGCCTCGACCCCCTCCTCGCGATCCGTCGCTCCGGGAACTATCGGCGACCGTATCCAAATGGCCCCGGGACCCGAGCCCGCGGCCATGAGCGTGGCGGTCCGGCGCAGGTTCTCGATGATCGGCTCGATCGAGGCGCCCGTGAATTCGGCGTGCCGTTCGGGATCGAGTTCCTTCAGGTCCCAGAGGACGAGATCGACGTAAGGGTACAATTCGGCCAGGGACTCCCAGGCGGCGAAGCCGCATGTATCGAGGGCGGTATGGACGCCGGCTTCCTTCGCGACCCTCAGGACTTCTCGGGCGAAGGCGCCCTGCGCGCTCGCCTCGCCTCCGGAGAGCGTGATCCCGCCGCGGTCGGACCGGTCGAAGTAGGAACGGTCCTTCAGGAGCTCGCGCGCGAGCGCGGAGGCGCGCATCTCCTCGCCGAGTCGCTCGACCGCCCCTCCGGGGCAGGCGCTCGAGCAGGCATAGCCGCAGAGGCTTCCGCCGCCCGCGGAGCGACTCTCGGAAGCGCTTCGGCATGCCGCCCCGTCTATGACGAGAGCGCCGGACGGGGCTCTCGCGAGGGCGCCTCCGGGACAAGCCGCGATGCAGGCGCCGCAGCCGTCGAGCGCGGTCCCGGCGATGCAGCGCGACCCGATCCACTGGATCTCGACGGCGCGCCTGATGCTCTCCGGGTTGTGGCACCATGCGCAGGAAAGAGGGCAGCCTTTCAGGAAGGCCGTGCTGCGCAGTCCCGGGCCGTCCTCGGTGGACATGCGCTGGACCTGGAGGACGAGTCCGAGAGGATCCGCCTCGTCGGGCGGCTCGACGAGACTAGAAGCGTCCATGCGAGATACGCTGTATGACCTCGTCCTGGAGCTCGCGACCCACGGTCGTGAAGTAGGCGTTGTAGCCGGTGATGCGCACGAGGAGATGGCGGTATTCCTGGGGCCTGTCCTGGGCGTCCCGCAGCATTCCGGGATCGAGCATGTTGACCTGCAGGGCGGTGCCCCCGTTCTCGGCGTAGCCGCGGAGGAAGGCCTTGAATTTCTGCCGGTGCTCGGCGTCTCGGAGCATCGAGGGATTGAAGGTCATCGTGTGGCTGGCGCCGTTGGGCAGGTAGTTCACGAAGCCTTTCCAGTCGCCTTCCTCGCCGCCGGCCGCGCGTCCACCCAGGACGGCTCCGACGGAGTTGGAGTTTGAAGTCGGCCCGTTGATATCGGCGCCGTTGGAGGGGCATATCGCGTTGGACAGGAACTGTCCCTTCTTGCGGCCGTCGGCGCTGGCCGCCATGAGGAAGCCGTCGCCGGCCCAGTAGTTCCACGAGAGCATGCCCGGCCTGAAGCGTCGGCCCGTGCATCTCGTCCGCCGCTTCCAGGTCTCGCCGCACCAGAGCTCCATGACGGCCCTCGCGAGCGAGTCGGCCTCGTCGTCGTCGCGGCCGTACTTGGGCGCCTTGCCGAGGGCCTTGGCCCTGAGCGCCTCGCGGCCCTCCCAGTTCGCGGCCAGGGCCTCGACGAGCTCTTCCATGGAGCATGTCCGGGTGTCGTAGACGAGGTACTTGATCGCGAGGAGGGAATCGACCGTAGTGGCGAAGGTCACGGCCTCGAGAGTCACGAAATTGATCTCTGGTCCGCCCCGGTTGATGTCCAGGCCTTTCTCGAGGCAGCCCTTCACCAGGCATGATAGGTAGGGCGTCGGGAAGAAGCGGTACCGCACGGACTCGCTCTTCTCGTAGAGCTCGGCGATCTTCCGAACGATGTGGCGCGTCTGCTCGGCGTAGGCCTCCCAGAAATCCTCCCAAGTCCGGAATCTTCTCGGGTCGCCCGTGGCGGGGCCGTCGCGCCTGGGCTTCTCGATCCTGCCCGTGATGGGGTCGGTGAAGGCCAGGAGGTCCCTGCCCCCCGTCAGGGCCAGCTCCACGGCTTTAAGGAGGTTGAGATTGCAGTCCACGGTGCCCGAGCGGTCGTTGCCGACCATGGTGTTCTCGAGGCAGCCGACCGAGGCGTACTCGTTGACGTTGTCGGGGCGCACGAGGCTCTCGATTCCGCCGAGCCGCGACTCGCGCATCATGCCGGCCACGGCTCTCTCGTCGAAATTGAGGAGGAAGGGCGCGCCCTGGCTCGACTCGATCATCGAGACCGCCTTGTCGAGGATGCGATCCGGGGAGCCGCGGTGAAGGCGAAGGTTGGGCTTGGGCTCGAGGATGGGCGACATTTCGTCGATGACTTCGAGGAAGAGCATCGTAAGCTCGTTGCTCGCGTCCTCGCCGTCGGCTCGAACGCCGCCGAGAGTCATGAGCTGGCCGAATCCGGCGGTGATGCCGTTGTTGCCGGTGCGCACCTGCGCGTCGTAGGCCGTATTGCAGTGGAACCAGAAGCAGCCGAGCAGCTCCTTGGCCTCCTCGCGGCTCATCCCTTGCTTCTCGGACTCGAGCCAATAGGGGAGGAGGTACTGGTCGACCCGGCCGAAGGAGACGCCTGGGCCGGGGTAGTTCTCGTCGCTCATCACGAGCATATGATTTATCCACAGGGCCTGCAGCGCCTCGCGGAAATCCCGCGCCGGGAACCAGGGCACGCGCCTCAGCGTGGAGGCCATGAGCTCGAGCTCGGTCCGGCGCCGCGGATCGCCTTCCGCCGCCGCGAGCCTGGAGCAGAGAGCGGCGTAGCCCTCGGCGAGCTCGCGCGGCATCTCCGCGGCGGTCATCATGGCGCGGACCTGCGCGCCTTTTCCGCCCCGGCGCTCACGCGGGCTCAGGCTCGAATAGCGCGCCTCGATCTCCTCTCGTACGCCCTTCCATCCCGCTTTGAGGACGCGCTCATGCCCGGGAATTATATGGCCGCTCGTCGCCCCGGCGTTGCCGTAGCCGTGGTTGTGGAAATCCACGACGGCCCGTCTCGCTCCCTTCGGACCGAGCACGAGTCGCGAGAATTCCTTGGCTTCCTTCTCGTCGAGGCAGAGGGATGTCTGGATGTTGAAGCGCGCCCCCGCGAGGAGGTCGCCGGGCAGTACCTCTTTGGGGAGGTATTCGGTCACGACTTCCTTGACGAACCAGGCGCGGCGCTCGGGGAGAGTCAGTTCCCAGAAATCGGGCCGCAGCACCACGGGCCGGGCGGCCAGCCGAAAGGAGCCGCCCATGGCTTGGAGGAGGGTGTAGACCTCGGGCACGATATAGAAGGTAAGCTCCGAAAACTGGAGATCCCAGCTCGTCCCGGTGGTCCAGGAGGTATATTCATTGGTCCACGGCCTGTCGGCACCCTTGAAATAGTAGGACCGGAGCCATTCTACGCGGGGACTTAGCCCGAAAGGAGTCTTCAGCGCCGCCATGTGCCCCTCCATGCTCTGGTAAAACCACCAGCCAAGAGTATGAGCCTTATTCCCGCGACGTCAAGGGAAAACCCGAGGCTATCATTTCGCGCCGCTCTCAAGTAAGTTATAGGAAGGAATGGCGAATACAAGCTCGGAATTCCGCTCGGGCGAGGAGATCCGCTACGACCTCCGGAGCCCCGGGCGATGGATAGTCTCGCATCTCATGCGTTACCCCTGGATCCCGGCCTTGGCGGCCCTTTTCTCGGCCGCGAACAACGTCGGCTATTCGGGACTCCAGGTGCTCGTCGGCAAGGGTTTCGACGTCCTTGCGAGGCCGGGCTGGACCGTCGCCCAGCTGGCCGCCGTCGCCACCCTCATCGCCGGAGCGGCAGCCCTCCAGGGCGTGGCGGGGATCGGCCGCAACGTATCCTTCGAGCTCCTCGCTCAGCGGATCGAGCGCGATTCGAGGGCCGAGCTCTATTCGAGCCTCCTCGGCAAGAGCCAGACCTTCCACTCCCGGCAGCGCGTCGGCGACATCATGGCCCGCGCGACGAACGACGTGCACTTCCTCAACCTCATGTTCTCCCCGGGGCTTTCCCTCATCATGGACTCGAGCATGACGGCGGTGATCCCCCTCGTCATGGTCGCCTTCATCGACCCGAGGCTCCTCCTCGTGCCCTGCATCTTCATCGGCTTCCTCGCCCTCACGGTATGGGAATACAACCGTCGCCTGAACCCCGCGACCGACTCGCAGCGGGAAAGGTTCGGGCAGCTCAACGCCTCCCTGGCCGACGCCCTCGAGGGAATAGAGACGGTCAAGGCGAACCTCGGCGAGGCCCGCGAGATCGGACGTTTCGTCGAAGGGGCCGGAGCCCTTCGCGACCTGTACATCAGGATCGCCAGGATCCAGGCGAAGTACTGGCCTCTCCTCGTCTTCGCGGTCTGCTGGGGCCTGGGCTTCCTCCACGCCCTCCTCCTCTGGCGCGCCGGAGACATCACGCTCGGCCAGGTCGTCGGCTATATGCTCCTCTACAACGGCCTCCGCTTCGCGACCTTCATCTCGCTCTGGTCCTTCAATCTCTTCCAGATGGGTCTCTCGAGCGCCGGTCGGGTGCTCGAGACGATCAACGCGAAGAGCGACCTCGACGAGAATCCCGGCGGCCGTTCCGCGCGCATAGAGGGACGCGTCGAGTTCCGCGACGTAAGCTTCTCCTTCCGCCCCGCGACTCCCGGCGCAAGGGCCGACTATTGCGGCGACGATCCTTCGAAAGAGGGCGCGCCGGTCCTCAAGTGCGTATCCTTCGCGGTGGAGCCGGGGCAGACGGTGGCCATCGTCGGGCGCACCGGCTCGGGGAAGACGAGCCTGGTCCGCCTCGTAAACCGGATCTTCGACGTCGACTCGGGGACCGTCCTCGTAGACGGAGTGGACGTCAGGGACTGGAGCCTCGAAAGCCTGCGAGCCCAGGTCGCGAGCATAGAGCAGGACGTCTTCCTCTTCTCGCGCACCATCGCCGAGAATATCGGCTTCGGCGTCGAGGGCGCCCGGCGAAAGGATATCGTCGAGGCCGCCAAGGCGGCGCAGGCCCACGACTTCATCACCGGCTTCGACAAGGGCTACGACACCGAAGTCGGAGAGCGCGGGGTCACGCTGTCGGGCGGGCAGAAACAGCGCATCGCGATCGCGCGGGCCTTCCTCGTCGACCCGAGGATCCTCATCCTGGACGATTCGACCTCGGCCATCGATTCTCGTACCGAGGACGAGATACAGAAGGCCATGCGCCTCGCGAGCGAGGGCCGCACGACCTTCCTCATCACGCACCGCCTTTCGCAGATCCGCTGGGCGGACAGGATCCTCCTCCTCGAGGGAGGGACCCTCGCCGATTCGGGGAGCCACGCGGAGCTGCTCGGGCGCTGCGAGGACTATCGACGGCTCTTCGCGAGGGTATGACGTGGGCTTCATCATGGACGGCCTCGAGACCGAGGCCTACGATCGGCAGTATTCCGACAGGCAGCTCCTTTCGCGCATCGCGTCCTACTTCCGGCCCTGGCGCGGGAGGATGGCCGGCGTGGGGGGCGTCCTCGCCCTAGCCTCGCTCTCGGAGTTCGCCGCGCAGGTAGTCGTCTCGAAGTCCCTCGACGCGGTGTCCCGCGCCAAATCGGCGGGCATCGGCGCCGCGGGTCCGGGCGGCACGGTCGTCGCTCTCATCGCGACGGCCGTAGTAGGGTTCGGAGCGATCGAATGGCTGTTCAACTACCTCCGCTACTTCCTCGCCAGCAAGGTCGTAGGCGAGACGATCTTCCGCCTTCGGACCGAGGCCTTCTCCAAGTCAGTGCGGCACGACCTCTCGTTCTACGACGAGCACTCGTCGGGCAAGGTCGTCTCGAGGATCACCACCGACACCGAGGACTTCGCCAATGTCATCGGCCTCGTCGTGGACTTCCTCTCGCAGGTCGTCCTCGTGGGCGTATTCCTCTCCTACCTCGCGAGCCTGAGCCCGCGCCTCACTCTCCTCCTCGTCGCGATGGCCCCCGTCGCCGTGGGCGTCGCCCTGGCCTTCAGGCGCCTGGCCCGCTTCGTCACCAGCAATGCCAAGCGGGTCACCGCTTCGGTCAACGCCGCCATCCAGGAATCGGTGGCGGGCATCGGCGTCGCCAAGGGCTTCAGGCGCGAGCGCTCGCTGTGGGGTTCCTTCAAGGCCGAGAACGCCCGCGCCTACCGCTTCGGCCTGCGCCGCGGCGTCGTATTGCAGCTCATCTTCCCCATCGTCTCCCTCGCCGCGGGCGTAGGCAACGGCATCGTCGCCTTCGCCGGCGGCATGACGGCGAGGAGCGGCGGGATCACCATGGGCGAATGGTTCATCTTCATGCAGGCCGTCGGCTTCTTCTGGTGGCCGATGCTCAACATAGCCTCGTTCTGGAGCCAGCTGCAGGACGGCCTCGCCGCCGCCGAGCGCGTGTTCTCGCTCATCGACCGCGAGAGCCGGGTGAAGCAGACCGGGGATTTCGCTCCGGCGCGGATCGAGGGCGAGATCGAGTTCAGGCGCCTCGGCTTCTCCTACTCGGACAAGGAGACGGTCCTCGAGGGCTTCTCGCTCGAAGTCGCCGCGGGCGAGAAGCTCGCGATCGTCGGCAGGACGGGGGCCGGCAAGTCCACCATCGCCAAGCTCATCTGCCGCTCCTATGAATTCCAATCGGGCGAGCTCCTCATGGACGGCCGCGACATAAGGAGCTACTCGCTCGACGCCCTGCGCGGCGCCATAGGCCTCGTTTCCCAGGATCCCTTCCTCTTCCCCGGCACTGTCGCCGACAACATCCGATACGGAGCGCCCGGCGCCTCCGATGCGCGCGTCGAGGAGGCGGCCCGTTCCCTGGGCCGAGGCGATTGGGTGGACGACCTCTCGTCCGGGCTCGCCACCGAGACCGGGCATCGCGGCTCCTCGCTGTCGATGGGGCAACGCCAGCTCGTCGTCCTGGCGCGGGTCCTCTTGCGCGATCCCCGCGTCTTCATCCTCGACGAGGCCACGTCGAGTGTCGATCCCTTTACCGAGGCGCAGATCCAGGAAGGCCTCGAGGCGGTCATGAGCGGCCGGACGGCGATCGTGATCGCCCATCGCCTCTCCACGGTCAAGTCGGCGGACAGGATCGTCGTCCTCGAGAAGGGCAGGATCCTCGAGGAGGGCAGCCACGAGGGCCTCCTCGCCCGGCGAGGCGAGTATTCGGCCCTATACGAGACCTATTTCCGCCATCAGAGCATGGAGTACATAGAGTCGGTCGGACGATCCCGCGCCCTAGCCCGGGAATAGTACTCGGGCCCAGGTCGGCGGAACGTCGAACTGCAGTCTCCCTCCGCGGGCGCGAAAGGAGGCTTCGGCGTTCAATCCATCCCTCCACGGCCCGTCGGGCCCTCCGACGCTCGCTTCCTGCCTCAAGGCCGCCGGCGAGCCGTTTACCGCGACCAGGGCGCGCTCGCCGTCCCCCGCGCGCTCGAACACCAGGCTCTCGCTCGATACCGATACCTCGCGATAGCCGCCGCGCCTGAGCGCGCGCGAGGAAAGCCTGAGCGCGGCGAGGCGCGAGATCGCGGCCTCCAGATCGGGCTGCCGCCCGGATGCCAGCGCGTCGCCTATGCTCGGCCGGAGCGGCCAATCCGAGCCGGGCGCCTTTTTCGCCCTGGCGCCCCGCTCCGAGCCGTAGTAGACCGAGGGCGCTCCCGGCATCGTGAAGAGCAGGCAGTACAGCGGATAGAGCTGGGCCTCGTTCGCGACCCTGCTCGCGACGCGGTCGACGTCGTGGTTATCGGCGAAAGAATAGAGGTTGAGGCCGCGGTAGATGCCGCCTTCCCCGAACTGACGCTTCAGCGACCAGGCTATCTCGAAGTAGTTCCTGTCGAAATGGCTCGACCATAGGCCCTTGTAGCATTCGTAGTTCGTCACCGAGTCGAGGGCAGGCGCGCCGAGGCCGTCTCCGATCCACCGTCGGTAATCGCCGCCAACGACTTCCCCCATCAGCCAGAATCCGGGTTTCCGCTCGCGGCAGGCGGCGGCCAAGTCGGCGAGGAAGTCCATGTCCAGGCAGTCGGCCGCGTCCAGCCTTATGCCGTCTATGCCGTAGTCGTCGATCCAGGACAGGGCGGCGCCGACGAGCTCGGCCTTCGTCGCGCCGTCGCGCAGGTTCAATTTGGCGAGATCGTAATTGCCGGCCCATCCTTCGTATTCGAAGATATCGCCGTAAGGGCTGCGTCCCGGGCGGAGCGAGGCGAAGCGCCCGGCTTCCGGCGACTCCAGCCCCATCTTGCGCAGGGATCGGAACCAAGGATGCTCGCGGCCGACGTGATTGAAAACGCCGTCGAATACGAGCCTCATTCCCAAGCCCCTCGCCTCGTCGCAGAGTCGCGCCAAGTCGCCGCGGTCGCCCAGCCGCCTGTCCACGACGCGCCAGTCCACCGGGTCGTAGCCATGGGCCACGGATTCGAACAGCGGCCCGAGGTAGAGGGCGTTGAAGCCCATTGCCGCTATGCGGCCCAGGTCGGCGGTGATCGCATCGAGTCGTGGCGCCGGCGGGGATACGAGATCGTTCCGCCTCGGCGCGCCGCAGAATCCCAGCGGATACACGTGATAGAAGGTCGCGTCTCTCGCCCATTCGTCCATTGCATTCTCCTTTGAGACGTATACATACCGGTAGGTATACTAGAAAGTAAAAAATCAAGAGAAAATGCCGTACATGAATTGGCGGACTGCTCCCCTCACGATGTCGTCGGTGAGAGGGCTGCGGTCCGAGAGATAGAGGCCGACGTAGGTATCCACCGTCCCGATGAAGGCGGCGGCGTAGGGTCTCGAGCGGCCCTTCATATTCCCATGGTCGCCCGAAGCGGCGAGGAAAAATGCCTCGACCTTTGAAAAAATCGCGTCGTTCAGGGCCGAGGCAGCGAGCCAAGCCTCGCTGGCGGGCGGAGCGAAGGATAGGCTCAGGCGGAGCCGCGCGAAAGCCCCGTCTTCCTTCGCGGAACGCGCGAAGGCGAAGGCTATGCTCTCGAGTCCTCGGGGAACGTCATGCGCGTAGACCGAGGCTTCGTCCACGCGAGCGAGAAGCGGACCGCCCCTTTCCTCGACGATCGCATCGAGAAGGCCGCGCTTCGAACCGAAATAGTGGTACAGGGTAGGCTTGGTAACCTTCGATGAATCGCAGAGTTCCGCGATGCCTACCGCCTCATAGCCGCGATCGGAGAAAAGGCGGAGCGCAGTCGCGAGAATGTTCGATTTATTCCCGCCGACTTCTTCCATAAGGGTACTATACCGATCGGTATAGTACATGTCAAGCTTATCGAGTGTCGAGGACGGCCCTCCCTCGCTTTTCTTGACAATATGAATCCGGGATGATATTCCTGCTTCCTGAAATACCAGTGATATTTCAACTGCCGGCACGGCGGCCTAAAAAGCGGTAATACGTGCAGATCCGCCTGTCATAGGACGTTTCCGGGGTAATGGAGAGGCGACGATGCGAAGAATAGTCGATCATCCCGTCTTAGGTTCCCTTAAGGGAAGGCAAGAGGTCAAGTTTTGCTTCGACGGCGCGGACATGATCGGCATCGAGGGAGAGATGATCTCATCCGCCCTGTTCGCCAACGGTGTCACGCGTTTTTCCATCCACACCAAAGGGGCTGCGCCTCAGGGTATCTTTTGCGCCAACGGCCAGTGCAGTCAGTGCACGGTTCTCGTCGACGGCCTTCCTCGAAAGTCCTGCGTGACGCCGCTGGCCGGGGGTATGGAGCTGAGTACCCTGAAGGGGCTGCCCGTCCTGGTTTCGCGGTCCGTCCCCGCCGCGGAGAACGGACCGCGCAGGATCGAAGCAGACGTCCTCGTCATAGGCGGCGGCCCCGCGGGCCTGGGCGCGGCCAAGGAGCTCGCCGCCCTCGGCCTCTCGGTCCTCGTCGCCGACGACAAGGAGAGCCTCGGCGGCAAGCTCCTGTTGCAGACGCACAAGTTCTTCGGATCCGAGCGGGACTGCTACGCCGGGACCCGGGGCTTCGATATAGCGGGCAAGCTCGAGGCCGATCTGCGCGCCGACTCGCGCGTGCGCATCCTCACGAATTCCCCCGTCGTCGGGATCTTCAAGGACGGCGCGGCGGGCATATACGAAAATCGATCGACCTATCTCCTGGCCGGCTTTAAGGCTCTCGTCGTCGCGGCGGGCGCCCGCGAGAAGTCGATCATCTTTCCGGGCAACGACTTGCCGGGGGTATATGGGGCGGGAGCCTTCCAGACCCTGGTCAACCGCGACCGAGTGAAAGCGGCCGATCGCGTACTTATCGTGGGTTCGGGGAATGTGGGACTCATCGGGGCTTACCACGCGCTCCAGGCCGGAATCGAGGTCGCGGGCATCTTCGAGATCGCGGACAGGATCAACGGCTACAAAGTGCACGCGGATAAGATCGTCCGCATGGGCGTGCCGGTCTTCCTCTCCACCACGATCGTCTCGGCGGAAGGGGACGGCAAAGTCCGGCGCGCGACCGTCGCGAAGGTCGGTCCCGACTGGAAGCCCCTCCTCGATACCGCGAGGACCTACGAAGTGGATACGGTCCTGATCGCCGCGGGGCTGTCCCCTTGCGACGAGCTCTACGCGCAGGCCAGGGCATTCGGAATCCTCGCCGTCAAGGCGGGCGACGCGGACGAGATCGCCGAGGCCTCCAGCGCCCTCTTCGGCGGCCGGATAGCCGCTTTCGCCCTGGCTCGCACCATGGGCTTCCGGGTCGAGATCGACGAATCCTGGATAGCCAAACGGGATGTGCTCAGGTCGAAGCCGGGAGACCGCATCCCGCGCGGGCGCGTCGAGCCCACGCCGTTCTGGAAGCCGGTCTTCTTCTGCGACGAGGAGATTCCCTGCAATCCCTGCACGACCGTCTGCCCGACGGGCTCGATCATGCTGCGCGAGCGCAAGGGGAACCTATTGGACCTTCCGTACTTCCGGGGCTCCGACTGCAAAGGCTGCTCGGCCTGCGTGGCGGCTTGCCCCGGCCTCGCGATTTCTCTCGTCCGATCCATCGACGGGGAATGGTGCGAGGTGGTCGTCCCCTACGAATTCGACGCCGATTTCGAGCCGGGCGACAGACGCGAGCTCCTCGACCAGGACGGCGAGCCCGTCGAGGAGGCCCGGCTGTTGAAGAAGACGTTCAACGGGAAATACAAGACATGGATCCTGCATTTCAAGGTGAGCAAGGCCAACGCGACCAGGGTTATCGGCCTCCGCGTCCAAAGCCGCGAGGCCACCGCCGCCCTGGCGACGCCGCGCTTCTCCTGCGCGGCCGATGACGCGGTCGTCTGCCGCTGCGAACGCGTTAGCTTCGGCGAGATAGTGAGCTTCATCCGGGAGAACGATGCGCGCGACGTGAACCAGCTCAAGGCCATCCGCGCGGGCATGGGCTCCTGCGGCTCCAAGACCTGCGCGCCGCTCTACGCGGCCGCCTTTCGCGCCGCAGGCGTCGATCCGGCCGGCGTGGCCGAGGGGAGGCTCAGGCCTCTGGAAATGGAGCTGTCGCTCGGCACCCTCGCCGAGCGGGGCCGGACGGCGCAGGGCCCGCTCGAAAGGGGCTTGTCGTGAGCGCCTACGACATCGTCATAGCTGGCGCCGGCTCGGTAGGCCTCCCGCTCTCGTACTACTGCGCCAAGAGAGGCCTCAAGGTCCTCGTGCTCGACAAAGAAGCCTCCTGGGGCCGAGGCCAGAATCGGGCCGCGATAGGCGGGATCAGGGCGACCTTCTCGGATCCGGCGAAGATTCGAATCTGTACCGAGTCCCTCGCGATCGTCTCGCGCTTCAAGGAAGAGCATGGCGTCAACGTCGAATGGCGGAAGGGGGGCTACCTGTTCGTGGCCTACGACGAGGAGCGCGAGCGGGCCTTCCGGGAGCTCCTGACCTTGCAGCGGGCGGCCGGACTCGACATAGATTGGGTAGGCCCCGAGAAAGTGGCCGAGCTCGCGCCCGGCATCAATCCCGAAGGTCTCCTCGGCGGTACCTTCAGCCCCGGCGACGGATACGCATCGCCCCTCAAGACGGCCGTCGCCTACCACAGGCTCGCCGCGGAGGCAGGAGTCGAATTCCGCTTCGGCGAGGAGGTGGTCGGCCTCGACATGGGAAAGGGTCGCGTCGCTCGGCTCTGGTCGACGAAGGGCTCCTATGAAGGCGGCCTTTACGTGGACGCCGCCGGAGCGCGGGGGGCGGACATCGCCGCGATGGCCGGGGCCGAGATACCGGTGCATCCGGATTGCCACGAGGCGGGAGTCACCGAGCCGGTAGAGCGCTTCCTGGAGCCAATGCTCGTGGACATCCGCTCCGACGACCGCTCGGGCAACTACTACTTCTACCAGACTACGACCGGACAGGTCGTGTTCTGCATTACGCCCAAGCCCCAGCTATGGGGCACGGACATAGACAGCACTTCGAGCTTCCTGCCCCTCTGCGCGAGGCGCATGCTCGAACTCTATCCGCGCTTGCGCGAGCTAAAGGTCAGGCGCGTCTGGCGCGGCTTGTACCCCATGACTCCCGACGGCCAGCCGATCGTCGGCTACGCGCGCGAAGCCGAGAACCTCCTCCTGGCGGTCGGGATGTGCGGCCAGGGCTTCATGCTCGGTCCCGGATTGGGCCGGATCCTGTCCGAGGTCATCGCCGATGGCCCGCGCGCCCGGACGGGGCGGTACGGCTTCATCCTCGAGCAGCTCGAGCCCGGTCGCAAGTTCGAGGGGGCGGAGATGCTGGAGTGACGGGGAAGCGTCGACGTCCGGGCCCGGCCTCGCTCAGCTTCCGATGGGGATGATCTGATCGAGGTGAATTTCCTTGAATTGCTTGGCGAGCTGAGGGGAGAGATCGGTGATCCTCATGCCTCCCCCGGCCTGGTCGAAGTGCTTGTAGAAGGCCAGGAGCTTGCCGATTCCGGCGCTCGTTATCGAAGGGACCTCGGCGAGATCGAAATCCGCATGGCGCAGGCCGGGATCCTTGGCGAGCTCGGCGAACTTTGTGCTGAGCTCCGATCCGCCCGCGGTGTCTATCGGGCCCATGATCGTCACTCGCACTCGATCCTGCTCGATATTGATGTCGATGTCCATATGATCTCCTCCTAGTTACGGGCGGTACTCGAATCTGGTCTCGTCGAGCCAGGAAAGTATCGCCGCGGCGACCTGTTCCCCGCGCTTGCCGCCTAAGGGGTCGTGCCGTTCCCGCGGGAAACTCGTCACCCGGCCCTGCTTGAGCGGAAGGGCGCCCACCGATTCCTTGAGGCGGTCGAGGGGCACGAGGGGGTCCTCCTCGCCGACGAAGAAGGCGGCTCTCCTCCCTTCCAGGAAGGAAGGATCGGCTAGGAGCTCCTTGACGGTCCTGTCCAGGTCGGCCGCCAGGGCGTTGGGCATCGAGGCCGCGTATCGAGGATCGTCCGATATCCTCTTCTTGTGCGCCTCGTCCTCGGCGAGAGCCTCGGGCGAAGCGTCGACGGGCACTCCGAACAGGAGGGGAGAGACCGCGGCGAGGCGGATGCGGCGCGCGGGATAGCGCTTTAGGAAGAGCAGGGCGGCGATGGCGCCCATGGAATGGGCGACGATCGCTATCTCCCGCGCGCCCTCGGCCGACTCGATGCGGCGGCACAGGGCCTCGATTGCGTCGGCCATCGCGAGCGCCCCGCCCGCGCCGCGCTCGCCCGGGCTCGCGCCGAAGCCGGCGAAGTCCGGGGCGACGACCTTGTAGCGCGCTCCCACGAAGGCGGGAAGGAGGGCGGGATAGGAGCCCGAATGATACCCGAGCCCGTGAAGCACGAGGGCCACCTTGTCGTATCCCTTGGACGAGTCCTCCCAGTACTGGTAGTGGAGGCGCGCTCCCTTGGGATCGGGGAAGAAGGAACTGAGATGGTTCACGGCGCAAAACCCCTTTCGGCGCTCCGGTTCACTTGTTGATCGGGAAAATGCGGTCGAGATGGATCTCCATGAACTGCCTATAAAGCTGGTCCGAGATGCCCTTTACCGACATGGAGCCTTTCTTCCCGTCGATGAACTTGAAGAAATTCATGATCTTGCCTATGCCCGAGGAGGTGATGGTCCGGACCGTGGTCAGGTCGAACACGACCGACTTGATACCGTCCATCTCCATCGCCTCCTGGAGGGAGACGGCGAGCTTGTGCCCACCGTCGGTGTCGATGTTGCCGTCGATCACGATCTTAAGGGAGTCACCCTTCCTGTCAAGCTCGATGTCCATAGTCCCTCCGATTCAATCGAGAATAATGTACTTCTGCACTCCGCCGAGGGCGCGCTCGACGGCGCCGATGACCTCGGCCTGGACGTTTATCAGTATCTGCTTGCGCAGGCGATCCTTGCCCGCTTCGATCCGCTTAGCGTTGAAGTACGAGGGGAATTCCTCGGGATCGGGCCTGATGGTCAGCGACGCGGTGACCTGATCGCCGTCGATGTACTCCTTGAAGAGCGCCGCCGCGGCATCCGCTCCGATGGCCTCGACGGCCTTTCCGGGAAGGGCGGCCAGCAGGCGCTCGCGCCTGTCGCCGGCGGCCTGTCCCTTGAGGGAGGCGCGGACGTACGCGTAATATCGGCCGAGCTCGTTGTCGACGTCGACGGCGTACTCGCCGTCGGTGCGGACGTCGAAGTCGTAGAGCCGGTCGCCCCCCCCAGAGACGGTTGCGGCCCAGATCGCGCGGTAGGGGTCGACGATGCCGAGACCCTCCGCGGAGAGCAGATAGGCGTCGCCGCAGATGTCCGCGAGCTCGCCGCCCGTGTCCTGCACCCGCACCGTCGTCCAGCCGAAGGAGTCCAAGAGTCGCTCCTGGTCGGCCCTGATGCCGGCGAGGACCGCCTTGGGCAGCTCGTCGAGGGCCATCTTCTCGGCATAGGACATGCGCGCCTTGGAATAGTACGCGGGGTAGTCGTCGGGCTCGGGCCGCAATGTCAGCGACTCCGTCACCTGGCGTCCCGCTATCCTGGCCGGTATCCGGGAGAGCACCGCGTCCTTGCCGTACTGCGACACGAGGTCCTCCAGGGCGGCCGTGAGCTTGGCCTCGCGGTCCTCCGGCGTCGTCCCCTTGAGCTCGTAGAGGAGGTAGGCGTAGTAGCGCCCCGACCCGTGGATGTCCTCGTCGAATACGCCGTCGTGCGCGATGCTCCTATCGTATAGGGCGAAGAGGTCGCGGGAGGCGAGACCGGAGGCTATGCCCTCGAGGTCGCGCAGGCGCGCGACGGCGTCCGCGGGGCCGACGAAAGTGCGCCCCTCCACCGCCACGCCCGCGCCGAGGTCGAGCGAGCGCAATGCCTCCGCGATGCGCTCAATCCTTTCCACTTATTTCCCCTTCTCCTTCTCTTTCTTCTCGAGCTCCTTGAGGGCGACGCGCTTGCGCGGAGCCACTTCCTTCTCGTGGTAGCTGGCCTTGACGAGGAGGACGGGCGGGATCACGTCTTCCATGCGCTTGCGGTCGTCGAAGAAGGCGTTGCGCACGGCCGAGGCGTGGATGGCGGTCTCCTCCATGTCGGCGTCGGTCCCAACTCCCTCGAGCTGGCCTACGCGGTCGAGGATGTTCAGGATCGTCCTGTTGAGGGGGTCCTCCTGGCCTTTCTCCTTGTCGAGGTGCTTCGCGAGGCCGTTGATGTCGGCGATGGACAGGGGATAGATGCGATAGCCGTCGCGAGGCGACGAGTAATTGGATTGCAGGACGCCGAGTATGACGGAAAGGTTCTTCGGGTAGATGCCGCCCTTGTGCCACTTGGTCATCATCGCGAAGATCTTCCCGATGATGTACCTGTTCGGCTGGACGGGCGAGAGGAGGAGGAAGGGATCGGTATCGCCGATGAGGGAATCGATCACCCAATGGTTCTCGATCTCGAGCATCCGGAGGAACACCGGGTAGTTCT
>CAZBGA010000013.1:0-58493 GCA_964491385.1 uncultured Treponemataceae bacterium
ATCTCGGCTCCGCGAGTCCGGTTGCCCCACTGATGGTAGGGGACGGCCACGATGCTCGCGGGCGAGTAGCTCCTACCGCGCGCGTCCCGGTAGAGGATCGCGGAGCTTTCCGGCGCGGGCTCCTCCCTAAGCCCCGCGGCTGTGACGCGAACGCTGCCCCCCATGAGGGCCGCGTCGAATTCGGCGCCGATTTCACTCGCCGGATCGAGGATCAGGTTGTGGAGCCCTTCTCCGTTGTCGCAGGACTCGACGCAATAAACCAAGGGCCCTCGCTGGAGGGCGAGTTTGCCCGCGAGCTCGGGGATCTTCGGGTCGGCGCAGAGCACGCGAGGTTCCATCTTCAGTCTGAGCTCGACCTGGTCGCCGTCTTTCCAAACACGCATTATTTTATAGTAGCCTCTCGAGCGCGCGTCGTTCGGGACCGGTCGGCCGTTGACTTCGCAGGAGAAAGAGAGGCACCACGCGGGGATCCTGAGCATCAAGCCGAACTCGAGCTCGCGCTCGGGATGGACGGAAATCGAGATCGCGCCCGACCAGGGATAGTCCGTCTTCTGCGATATGCGCAGCTTTGAGCCCGCCACGGTCGTCGCGGCCTCGCTCTCGGCGTACTGGTGGACCCACAGAGCATCGTCCGAGGCCCCGTAGAAATACGATGCGATCGAGGCGACTATGCGGGCTATGTTCGGAGGGCAGCAGGCACAGCTGTTCCATTGCACTCGCTGGCCTTGGACGTGCTCGTGATCCCGCCGGCACGAGATCGCGGTCGGGACGGCCTCGAGGGGGTTCACGTAGAAATATCGAGTCCCGTCGAGGGAGACCCCGCTCAGCACGCCGTTATAGAGGGCCCTTTCGAACACGTCGGCGTAGCGCGAATCGCCTTCGATCTCGGTCATCCGCGCGGCCCAGAAGGCCAGGCCGATGGAAGCGCAGGTCTCCGCGTAGGCCGTGTCCGACGGAAGGTCGTAATCGGCGGTGAAGCGCTCGCCATGAGCCTGGGAACCGATGCCTCCGGTGATGTACATGCGGCGGGAGACGGCGCTGTCCCACAGGGCCCGCAGCGCCTGCAGGAGAGTCTCGTCGTCGTTCGCGGCGCATTCCTCGGCCATCGCGGAATAGAGATAGGCCGCCCGGACGGCGTGGCCGGTCGCGTCCGGCTGAGAGCGGACCGGGGCGTGGTTCTGCATGTAGTCGCGCTCGAACCACTTGGTCTTCGGAATGACGAAGCCGTAGGAGCCCGATGTCGCGGGCCATGGCGCCGAGGTAGACGCCCCCAGCGGCTGCTTGCCGTCGAAGGCCGCAGGGTCCCGCCCCCGCTCCTCGACGAAGAAGACGGCGAGGTCGCGGTAGCGGACCTCGCCCGTGGCGCGCCAGAGCCTGAACAGGGCCAGCTCGATCTCGGGATGGCCGCATACGCCGCGGATCTTTCCGGGGGCCTTCCCGAAGGCCCGATCGATGCAGTCCGCGTATCGCCGCGCCACCTCGAGGAGGGCGGTCTTGCCGGTGGCGGCGTGGTGGGCGACCGCCGCCTCGATGAGGTGGCCCGCGCAGTAGAGCTCGTGGCCCCAGGCCAGATCGGCCCAGCGCTTGTCGGGAGCGGCGACGATGAAGTAGGTGTTGACGTAGCCGTCCGGACGCTGGGCTTTCGCGATGAGGCGGATCACCTCGTCGACCCTGGCCTCGATGACGGGATCGGGATGATGCGACAGGCTGTAGCTCGCCGCCTCTATCCATTTGGCGACATCGCTGTCCTGGAAGACCGTCCCCTTGAATTCCCCCGATGCCTCGCCGGCCGCGATCCGGAAATTCTCCACGGCGTGGGAGGGCTCGGCCCCCGGCACCTCGTCGTTGAGGGCCAGCCATTGGTAGGGCAGCATCTCCGAGGCGACCATGTCGATCTTGCCCGCCCAGAAGCCGCCCGTGATGCGGGCCTCGAGCAGCCCGAGACCTCGAATGCTTGTCATCTCTTCATCCTCGCCAGCGCCGCCCTACGCCTAAGATTTAAGCCCCGAGAGCACTATGCCCTCGATGAAGTACTTCTGCCCCGCGAAGTAGAGCGCGACGGCCGGCGCCACGGACATGCAGGAGGCGGCCATGATCGCCCGGTAGTCCGTGCCGAAGCCCGCCCTGAAATTGGCGAGGCCCTGCGAGATCGTGTTCTGCTCGTTCCGCGAGATGTAGATGAGCGGGCCGAGCACGTCGTTCCAATACAGGATGAAGGCGAAAAGCCCGATCGAGATGAGGACGGGCTTGATGAGCGGCAGGAGGATCCGCGCGAGTATCCGAACGCGTCCGGCCCCGTCTATCGTCGCGGCCTCGTCGAGGTCCCGCGGGATGGTCATGAGGAACTGCCTGCAGAGGAATATATTGAAGGCCCCCCCGCCCAGGAAGGCGGGGACGATGAGCGGCAGATAGCCGCTGGCCATGTGGAGGGCCACCCAGCCCTTGAAGATCGGGATGATCGTCACCGTCCCCGGCATCAGCATGGACGCTATGATCAGGGTGAAGATCAGCCTCTTGAGCGGGAACTCGAGCCGCGCGAGGGCATAGGCCGCCATGGTAGAGGTGAGGAGGGTTCCCGCGACCGAGGGGATGGCGATCGTCAGGGTGTTGATGAGATAGCGGCCGAAGGGAAAGATGCTGAGGGCCGCGGGGTAGTTGTCGGCCCGGAGGATCGAAGGCAGGAGCCTCGGCGGATATTGGTATATCTCGATATTGTTCATGAAGGACGAGCGCAGCATCCAGAAGAAGGGGAAGATGCAGGCCAGGCCCATGAGAGAAGCCAGCGCGGTTATCATGTAGTTGGTCCCGGTTCGCATGGTCATGGGGCTCCCTCACTCGCCTTCGAAGAAAAGCAGGTTCCTGGAGCTGGCGAAGATGATCGCGGTTACGCAGGCGATGAACGCGAAGAATATCAGCGAAACCGCCGACGCGTAGCCGAATCGGTTGTTCCAGAAGCCTTGCTTGAAAATGTAATAGACCATATAGAGGGTCGAGCCGTTCGGGGCGCCCTTGGTTATCGATAGCGCCGGGACGAATACCTGGAGATTCGCGATGACGCTCATGAGGACGTTGAAGAATATGACGGGCGAGAGCAGAGGCAGGGTGATGTGCCTGAATTTATGCCAGGCGTTGCCTCCGTCCATCTCCACGGCTTCCAGATAGGTCTTCGGGATGCCCTGCAGGCCCGCGAGGTAGATGACGATGTAGTTGCCGAAGCCCCAAATCGCCATCATGCCGAGGGCGGGCGTCGCGGTCGCCTCGTTGCCCAGCCATTGCACCTTGTCCAGGCCGATGCTGTTGAGGACGAAATTGATGACGCCGAAGTTGGCCTCGTACATCCAGGCCCAGACGATGGCGGCGCCGATGCTCGGCACTATATAAGGCAGGAAGAAGATCGAGCGGAATAGGCCGCGCCCCGCTATTCTCTGATTGAGGAGGAGGGCCACCACGAAGGCGTACACCGTGCCGAGGACGACCGTGAACAGGGCGAAATAGAGCGTGGAAGTCACCGAGCGGACGAAGAACATGTCGTCGGTGAAGAGCTCGACGAAATTGCCGAGACCGATGAACTTCGGCGCCTTGAGGGCGTCCCACTCCGTCAGGCCCATCCCGACGACGCCGAATATCGGGAGGAAGGTATAGAAGACCAGGCCCAGGATGGCGGGAGCGAGGAACAGATAGGCTGCGATCGCGGCCCGCGATCTTCTCTTTGCGCTCATTCGGCTAACCTCGCATTCCATACGAGTCATCGTCGGTCGGCTCGCTTGCCCCGCGCGCCCCGGCCTCCGGCCCGAGACAGCGCGGGACCCCGATCGCGCCTACTTCGCCTTGTGGTCGTCGAAGTACTTCTGGAGCTTGGGCATTATGGAGGCGATGTAGTCCTTCGCCGTCGTCTTGCCGTTCCAGACGGCATCGATCCCGGAGCTGAGGATGTCGTCCAATCCCTGGTAGCCGTTGAAGTAGTACCACGGCACCTGGATGGCGTTGTGCATCGCGTAGTCGATGACGGCGGTCTTGTATATCGCGAAAGGCGGCCTCGGGGGATGGTCGGCCCACTCGCGCATGGCGGCCTCGTTCGCGTACCACTTGGCCATGACGGGCATGAGGATGCCGCCGGTGATGTTGGTCCACTGATTCTTCTCGTCGGACCACCACCTGATGAAGTCCATCGCGGCGTCGAGGTTCTTGCTCGTCTTGAATATCCCGTAGGGGGCGCCCGTGTTGTAGGTGACGGCCTTCTTCAACTTGGGCAGGACGCCGACTCCGTACTCGAGGCCGTCCTTCAGCGAGTTGTTGAGAGAGACTCCCATTTCCCATTGGCCCGAAGTGGCCATCGCGATCTTGTTGGTGAGGAGGGTCAGGTCGAGGCTGGGCATGGCCGCGTCGTCGGCGACGGACGGAGCGACCTTTTCCTTGATGTAGAGGTCGGCCAGCGTCTGCATGGCCTCGATGGACTCGGGCTTGCCGATCCACAGCTCCTGCCCGTCGGGACTCATGAGGCCGCCGCCGTTGGAGTAGGCTATAATCGGCCACATCCACCAGAGCCTGTTGAAGTCGGCGCCGTACTGGACGATGTTCTTCGCGTCGAAGCCCGCGTCGTTCGGAGTCTTGCCGTTCTTGTCCTTCGTAAGCTTCTTGGCGACGTCGACGAACTGCTTCCAGGTCCAGGTCTTGTCGGCGGAGGCGGGAGGATAGGGCAGCTTCGCCGCGTCGAAGAGCTTCTTGTTGTAGTAGAGGAGGAGGACTTCGTCGCCCGAGCTGTAGCCGACGGCCTTGCCTTTGTAGGTGAAGGTCAGCGACTTCAGGGGGGCGGCATCGGCGGGATACATCGAGCTCACGTCGGCGAGGAGGTCCGCGGCCGCGAATTGGATGGCCATGGCCTCGGAGAGTAGCGTGCAGTCGGGCAGCTGGCCCGCGGCGGCCATCGTGTTGACCTTGGTCTCGTAGCCGTCTCTCGGGATGGCGATCATCGTGACGTGTATCTTGTCCTGCGAGGCATTGTACTTGTCGATGAGCGCTTGATTGCCCTGAGCTTCGGACTGCGTAGTGTTGTACCAGCACATGTACGAGACCTCGGTCTTCTGGGCGGCCGCGGTGCCTATGAATGCCGCGGCCAGGAAGGCGAAAACGAAGAGCTTCTTCGCGAATGTCATTCTGCTCTCTCTCCTTCGGTTCGATACCTGACGGTATCGGTCAGCTGATACCTGTACCCCGACGCCGCGCAGCGGCTATAATCGTGGCACCCGACGGCTTGCGGTATCGGGGTTCTGCTTTTGCGGGCGGACCTCGATACTGCGGCTGTTGGCCTTTGCCAAATCGGCTTCGCCGATTTGGCTCTGCAGTTTTGCGAAGCAAAACTGCCAATAAGCGTCACTTCCCTCTCACCTCCTTGCATGATTCCCTGACGACGAGGTCGATGGGATATTCCAGTCGAACCGGCGGCAGGTTCGCGTTCTCGATGCGCTCGAGCACGCGCTTGACGGCCGAGCGGGCCATGTCCCGCGAATAGATCCTCATGGTCGTAAGCGGCGGCGAGGAGTGCCTCGCGAGCTCGGTATCGTCGAAGCCGACGATGCCGACGTCCTCGGGAACACGCAGGCCGCGCTTGGCGAGGGCCGAGAGCGCCCCGATCGCGAGGAGGTCGTTGGCGCAGAAGACCGCGGTGACGTCGGGGCGGCGCCCGATCAGATCGTCCATCGCGGCGTATCCCGTCTCGGCCGACCAGCCTTCGCCTCCGCAGGCGAGGCCTTCGAGATCCGCCTGGCCCTCGCCGCCGAACGGCTTCCTGCCGAGGGCCCTCAGCTCTTCCTTCCATGCGGCAAAGCGGACCCGAGCCGACTCGAGACCCAGGGGACCGTTGACGATGCCGATCCGCTCGTGGCCCAGGCTCGCCATGAAGCGGACCGCCTTACGAACACCGGCGTCGATGTCCATCGTCACGCAATCGAGGCGCTCATGCGTCGCCGTCGGCGCGAGGAGCGCTGCGGGTACCCCCGAACGCACGATCATTTCGAGGAATGCCGGATCGCGCGCCTCCTCGATCACGAGGCCATCGACCTTGTCGAGGAAGCTCCGGAAGGCGGAAACCTCCTCGACATTGCGCTCGTCGAGGTACGAGAAGAGGACGTGCCTGCCCGCGCGGACACTCTCTTCCTCGATCCCCGAGAATATTTCGAAATAGAAGGCTTCGGAGGAAATCGGCTTGCGCAGCGAACGTTCCTTGCAGATCACATAGCCGAAGGTGCCTTTCGAAGATTCCCTGCCGAGGTCCGCCGCACCCTGGCGAAGGCGCACGAAGGTGCCCTGCCCTATCTTGCGGTCGAACATGCCGCGCGCCGTCAATTCCTGCACCGCGTTCCGAACTGTCGTCCGACTGACATCCAGCTTCATCGAAAGGTCGCGCTCCGAGGGGATCTTCGTGCCGACAGGCCATTCCTTGGAATCGATCTTGCTCACGATGTAGTTCTCGACCTGAGTCTGTATCGAGTCTTGAACGTTCCGCCTGATGGTATCCAGTGGTTCTATTTCGATTGTTTTCTTTGTTGGCATTGATACCATAAGTAACCATATTAGCAGCTCGACGAATACTGTCAAGGGTTTTTATTGACAATTAGCGTTCTGAATCCATCTATCATGAGACATGATCAGTTGACAATAGACTAATTGGTATTAATTGGTATCCTACAAATGATGCTGTACCGGCGCCACCATCACGGAACTTGATCCGGTCGGCCGCCCCGATAGAGGGACGGCGAGCCTCGACCGAAGGCTGAGGCCAGCGCATCGAGAGTCTCCCTGAAACGCCGCGGCAAGGGCGCCGTGAAGATGACCGGCATTTCCGCGCCCGGTAGGGCGATCTTGAGTCTGTACGAGTGAAGCATGAGACTCGCGTCCGGGAAGGTGCCGTCCTTTTTGCCGTAGATCGGGTCGCCGAGTATCGGCGCGCCGAGGCCCGCCATGTGCACCCGAAGCTGATGCGTCCGTCCCGTCCTGGGCCTCAGCGAGACTAGCGAGTATCCACCGCCCGGAACGCCGCCGCCGATCTGGGCGCTCCAGGACGATAGGACGCGGTAGTCGGTGACGGCAGGTTTGCCGCCTTCCGGTACGGCGGCGAAGCGTTTCCGATCCCGCTTGTCGCGGCCCAGGCGGTCCGCGATGCGTCCGGACGGGGGCAAGGGGATACCCCGCGTTATCGCGAGGTACTCCTTGCGGGCGGATCTCTCCTTGAATTGCCCGGAGAGGAAGACTTGCGCCTCCAGGTCCTTGGCCGCGACGATCACCCCGGAAGTGTCTTTATCAAGTCGATGCACGATGCCTGCCCTGGCGGGAGCCGGACGCAGGGCCGTCCCGTCGGAGAGGTCGCCGCGAGAAGCGCGCTCGCGAAGGGCGATATAGAGGACGGCATTCGCCAGAGTTCCCCGTCGGTTGCCGGCGCCGGGATGAGTCACCATTCCCTGAGCCTTGTCGATGGCGATGACCCGCTCGTCCTGGTAGAGAACGGCGAGGGGAATATCCTCGGCATCGAGGGATACCGAGTCTTCCTCCCTCCACAGCACTTCTATACGGTCTCCTGCCTTAAGCGGTCGGGACGGCTTGACGACCGAGCCATTTACGCGGATGACCGCGCTTCTCGCCCTGATCTGCGAGCGGCTAAGCACTTCCGCGGTCTCGGCCACGTAGATGTCCGCTCGCGTCGCGCCCCCGGGCCCGACGATCCCCCTCCATATCCGAGCCCGATCATCGTCGGCGCCGGGGGCAGGGGTATCCGGCGAGCGTCTCTTCGCCTGCTTCATCGACGCTTTATAGCACGGATCGGCAAGTTCCATCGCCTCGCTTTACCAGATCCGCCAATATTAGTATTCTTATTATATAAGATTTTTTATATCAAGGAGTTCGAGCATGTCATTCAACGTTCCCGACCTGAAATATCCATTTGAGGCATTGGAGCCGTACATCGACGCCGAGACCATGCGCATCCACCACGACAAGCACCATGCTGCCTACGTAGCGAACCTCAACAAAGCCGTGGATGGGACGGAATACGCTTCCTGGGCGCCTGAGAAGCTCGTCAAGGACTGGGCGAAGCTGCCCGAGGCCATCAAGACGACGGTAAGGAATAACGGTGGAGGCCACTATAACCACAGCCTATTCTGGGAAATGATAGGCCCGAAGGCGGGCGGAAAGCCCGAAGGTTCCCTCTCGACGGCTATCGAGAAGGATTTGGGCGGCTTCGACGCATTCAAGACGGAGTTCACGAAGGCCGCGATGGGCCGCTTCGGCTCGGGATGGGCCTGGCTCGTCCTAAGCCCGGATAAGAAGCTCAGCGTCGTTTCCACGGCGAATCAGGACAATCCGCTGGCGGAAGATCGCGTACCCATCCTCGGCGTCGACGTTTGGGAGCACGCCTACTACCTGAAGTATCAGAATCGCAGGGCCGATTACCTCGAGGCATTCTACAACGTCATCGTATGGAAGGAAGTCGCGGCCAGATTCGCGAAGGCGATGGGATAAAATAGGGTTAAGGTTAATTGCGCCGTCTCGACTCGAGACGGCGCGACTTCCTACAGATAGGTAGTCATATATTCACTAGCATACAAATACGTTGCGTAGACATACATTATTGTATTTCCCCAGGTTGATATAGGCTGCTAGCTGCTGTAACGATTCGAGAAGGAATACTCTTCTGGTGATAGGCTAATATCCAACAGAATAAATAAATACTTCTCGATAGCTTTCCCTACGGGGAATTCTTCGGGATTCCCTATGCAAATCGGAGAATCGGCACAGACCTTGCGTTGATGACTCACGATAAGGAGCACCAATGCCTGCAACGCCGGTTTTAAGCGTCGGAAACACCGCATGGGTACTAATGGCTTCAGCACTCGTCATGTTCATGACCGTGCCCGCCCTCTGCCTGTTTTACGGCGGTCTCGTGCGGAAGAAGAACGTGCTCAGCGTCCTGATGCAATGCTTTATAACGCTCGCCCTCGTATCGGTGCTCTGGGTCGCGGCGGGCTACAGTCTCGCCTTCAGCGACTCGGAGCTCATCCCGGGCGTTCTCGGCGATCTCAAATGGGCCCTTTTCAATGGCATCGGCCCGAGCACTTTGAGTCCCTACTTCATCTCAGACGCGACTGGGCGCATACCGCATGTTCTCTTCGCGATGTTCCAATGCATGTTCGCGGTAATCACGCCGGCTCTCATCATCGGTGCCTTCGCGGAGAGGATGAAGTTCTCCGCCTTTCTCGCCTTCACCGTCGCTTGGCTCTTCTTGATCTACGTTCCTCTGGCCCACATGGTATGGTCGGCGAACGGCTGGCTGTCCAGACTTGGCGCCCTCGATTTCGCGGGTGGCACCGTAGTCCACGTCAACGCGGGTATCGCGGCCCTGGCTACGGCGCTCTATATCGGAAGGCGGAGGTCGCTCAAGCCCTTCCCGCCGCACAACCTTCCCTTCACCCTGATAGGCTCGGCGATGCTTTGGTTCGGCTGGTTCGGCTTCAACGCCGGATCCGCTCTCGCCGCGGACGGTCTGGCCGCGAGCGCCTTCATGACGACGAATACGGCGGCCGCGGCCGCCGCCCTCGTCTGGGCCCTCATGGACAGCTTCGTAAACGGCAAGGTGACGATCCTCGGGGTCGCCACGGGGGCGGTCGTCGGACTCGTCGCGATAACTCCCGCGGCCGGCTTCGTGAACGTCGGAGGGGCCCTCGCAATCGGCGCCGTCGCGAGCGTCGTATGCTTCATCATGGTCACCGTGGTAAAGGAGAAGTTGGGCTACGACGACGCGCTGGACGCGTTCGGCTGCCACGGGATCGGCGGCCTTATCGGAGCCGTCTGCACGGGCATCTTCGCCGATCCCGCGATCTGGAAGGCCTATGGAGCCGATCACGCGGGCCTCCTCTACGGCAATCCGCGGCAGCTCCTCGTCCAGCTTCTCGCATGCCTGGTCAGCGTGGTCCTTTCCTTCCTCGGCACCCTTCTGATCCTCAAGGCAGTCGATCTGGCGATCGGGGTCCGCGTCGACGCGAAGGTGGAGGCGATGGGGCTCGATATAGCCCAGCACGAGGAAAGGGCCTATACGGTCATTGATTGAGCGAGGAGAAACAGCATGAAAATGGTCGTAGCCATCATCCAGCCCTACAAGCTGGAGGAAGTCAAGGAAGCGCTCTACGCGGCGGAAGTGAACCTCATCACGGTATCCGAAGTCCTCGGCCATGGGCGGCAGGGCGGCGTCGCGGAAATCTACAGGGGCAATAAGGAGACGGGAAACCTCCTTCGCAAGATACGGCTGGAAATAGCGGTCAACGAGAATTACGTCGAGAGGACGATCCAGGCCATCATGGCCGGAGCCAGGTCGGGAGAGGTCGGCGACGGTAAGATCTTCGTCTACGATCTCGCCGAAGTAGTGCGGATACGCACGGGCGAGAGAGGCTCGGAGGCTATCGGCTAGCCGCGGCGGCGATGCGGGCGGCCTCCGTCCGGCCCCGAGTCAGCGTTCGGCCCCCCTGGAGCGGGTCCAATAGTCTCCGCGGCCGGGCCTCGTCGGGCTGGCGTAGTACTCGACGTTCCAGAGGAAGAGGCCGCGCGCGGGCGCCGTCGGGCCGGCGAGGCTCCGATCCCTCGATCGCAGGGCGCGCTCCATGCGCTCCGCCGCGCCTCCGGCGGCCGGGCCTCCCGAGTCGAGCGCGGCCTCGGCCTCGTAATGAAGCATCGATCCCACGAGGGAGCGGACCATCCGCCACAGGTACGCGTTGGCCGCGATCTCGTAGACGAGCGCCTCTCCTTCCCACCGGAAGGACGATTCCGATACGAAGCGCGATCGGTTCGCGGATTCGTCCTTGGCCGAGGAGAAGGCCGTGAAATCGGTCTCGCCCAGGACGAGGGCGGCGGCCGCGTTGAGAGGCTCGAGGCCGGGCCTCCTGCGCAAGTGATGGCAGTATCGCAGCCGCAGGGGATCGGGGGATGGCGAGGCGAGGCAGAAGTAGCGGTAGCGCCGAAGCCTGGCGTCGTATCGCGAGTGGAAGTCGAAATCGGCCTCGGAGGCGGAGAGGACACGCAGGTCGCGCGGCAGGAGCCCGTTCAAGGCGGGGAGGAAGCGGCCGGCCTCGATGCCGGCGATGTCGGTGTAGAAGTTGGACACCTGGCCCATCGCGTGGACGCCGGCGTCCGTGCGCCCCGCGCCGAGCGCCGGTACGGGATGCCCGTGCATGCGCTCGAGAGCGAACTCGAGCACGCCCTGCACCGTGCGCGCGTTGTCCTGGCGCTGCCAGCCTCCGAACTCCGTCCCGTCGTAGGAAAGGCAGAGACGTATGTTGCGCTTACTCCTCATCCTCGTCTTCGTCCTGGTGAAGCTCCGTCTTCAAGGTCTCGTAGAGGTCGCGGACCTTGTCGACGAGGGGTCCGGGCTTGGCCTTGCTCTTGCGCCCGATGCCGAACATCTTCGCTATGGTCCGCTTGGAGGCGTCCAGGCTCTCCGCGCGCTTGGCCTCGTCCGCGCGCTGGCCGTACTTGAGCTCCAGGACGGCCGAGAGGTAGAGGACGCCCTCGAAGCCGTAGTTCTTGTCCGTGTCAGGCCCGAGCCACTTCACCGTCGTGAGCTGCTCCTTGCCCTTCTGCTCAAGCTCGAGCGCGAGGCGGTAGAGGAAGCGCGCCTTGCCGTAGAAGATCCTGGCGGCATAGCCGTAGTTCTCGCCGGGCTCCTTCCTGTCGAGATAGCCGCAGAGCCAGGCCGACCGCAGCGCCGAGAGCCCCTGCTTGATCGCGGGGCTGAATTCCTTGGGCAGGCCCTCGTAGCAGAGCATGGCGAGGTAATAGGAGGCCGCGCCCTCCAGGAGGCCGCGCGGCGAGTTGAAGTCCGCCCCGCCGAAGACGCGTTGCGCGGCCTCGACCCGCGACGCGGTCTGGTCCTTGAGAGCCGCGGCCAGCCTGGAAGGGATGCCCGTGAAATCGTATTTGTAGGCCGCGAACCAGCAGGCCGGGCATACCGTCAGCTCGTAGACCAGGGGATGGACCTCGCCGTAGCTGTGCATCGGTATGTAGGTCCTGTGGAGCTCGTCGGTTAGGTCGCCCGCGTTCACGCGGCCCGAGAAGAGCTCTTCCCTGTTGAAGGAGGCCTCGCAGACGGGGCAGACGATGGGCTCCTTGGACGTGAAAGTGACTTTCCGTTCTTTCTCGCTCTCGGGCTTCTGGGCGTATCGGACCATGACCTACCTCTCTATGACCGCGATCGCTATCGCGTTGTCGCTCTCGTGAGTCAGCGAGACGTGCACTCGCGCGCCGCCGACGGCGTGGAGGCGCGCCAGGGCGCTGCCGTGCAGCACGATGTCGGGCCTGCCGCTCTTGTCGTTCACGATCTGGATGTCGCCGAGGCGCACGCCCGCGAGGCCGGTGCCCAGGGCCTTGCCGAAGGCCTCTTTCGCGGCGAAACGGGCCGCGAGGGAGAGAGGGGCTCCGGAACCCCGGCTTCGGGCGTCCGCGACCTCCTCGGGATGGAAGAAGCGCTCGATCAGCCCGGGCACCGAGACCCAATGCCGGATGCGCCCGACGTGGACGACGTCTACCCCTATCCCGAGTATCATCGAGGAGTCCCCGCGGGGGGCGCCCCGCCGCTAAGGGCGGGGAGGTCGCCCGCCGCGACGACCGTCACCCGGACGGACTGCGGCTCGTAGCGCTCGATGGTGAATCCGTCGGGCGCCCGTGATTGGACCTTCACTTGATAGGTCCCCGCCTTTAGGAGGTTCGAGAGGTCGACGATTAGAATGCCCTGGGCGGGGAAGAAGCCCGTGATGTCCGCCGTCGACGATCGGACGCGAAGGCTCCCTACGGGCAGGGGCGCGGCCAGCGCGAGCCCCCCGGACAGGCCTTCGCTTTCGATGGCGACGCCCTCGAAGCTCTTGACCGCGAGCGAGCGCCGTACGACGGCGCTGAATTCCACGCTGTCGGGCCCCGAGACGGAAACGAGGCTCTCCTTGTTCACGACTCGGGCCCTGGTGGTGAAATCCGCGTTGCGTCCCGCCAGCTCTATGAAGTCGGTTTGCACGTCGGAGACGCGGGCGACGGCGCTCGCGGGCCCCGACACCTCGATCTCGGAGGGATTGAGGTCGAAGGACAGCAGCTCGTAGCCCGGCTCCAGGAAGCCCTTGAAGGAGGGCGTGACGGGAACGATTCGGGTAGAGCGCTTCTCCATCGAGACGGCGACTTCGGCGGGATCGGTCCTTATTTCGAGGGGATCGACGCCCAGCGCGGTGCCTCTGCGCTCGATCTGCACGGGCGCGCGGTACTGCCCCTCGGCGCGGTAGCCGGAGAGATCGAGGCTGGCGCGTACGTCGTCCTCCTGGATCGAGAACAGGGAGTTCGACTCTCCGCGCAAGGTCACGCGCACGGACCGCGGATACTGGCTCGAAGGCAGGTACTCGTCGCCCAGCGAGACCGAGAGGGGCACGGATATATAGCGGTCCTCGAGGCGGTTGAGCCGGTAGAAGAAGAAAAGCAGTAGGGCGGCCGCGAGGGAAAGCGCCTTGGCGGGCCAATTCGAGAGGAGACGCCTGGCAATGCCCTTATTCGGCATCGGGAGCCTCCTCCGCCTCGTCGGGCCCGCCCTCGGGAAATTCGAGGAGCTCGCCGAGTCGACGCCTGACCTGCTCGGGGGCGAGCCCGTAGTAGAGCTTGGACTCGTAGGCGAGGGAGAGGGCGCCCGTCTCCTCGGAGACGACGAGGACTACGGCGTCCGCCTCTTCCGAGAGGCCCAGGGCGGCGCGATGGCGGGTGCCGAAGCTCTTGCGGATGTCCTGCTGCTCCGACAGCGGGAGGAAGCATCCGGCCGCGGCGACCCGCCCATCCTGTACGATGAGGGCCCCGTCGTGGAGGGGCGTGTCATGGCCGAAGATAGTCACGATGAGGCTCGAGGACATGAGGCCGTCGAGCCGCGTCCCCGTATCGATTATGTTCTTGAGCCCCACGTTGCGCGCGAACACGATGAGGGCTCCCCGGCGGATCGAGCTGAGCCTCTCGGCGGCGTTCAGCACCGCCTCGATCTGGGTGACGCGCGGCCTCGCGGCGCCCCTGAAGATCGAACCTTGCCCGAGGCGCATGAATATCTTGCGCAGCTCCGGCTGGAAGACGATGGCGAGCGCGATGACGAGGCCGGGAGCGAGCACGTTGAGAATCCACGTCACGGTGGTGAGCTGGAGGAAGAAGGCCGCGGCGTAGAAGACCGCCAGGATCAGCGCACCTTTGACGAGCTGAATGGCCTGAGTCCTCACCATGACCTCGTAGGCCTTGTAGACGAGATAGGCGAGGAGGAGCACGTCTAGGGCGGGTCTCACGTAGGCGGAGAAGAGCTGGCCAAGGGCAAGGGTATTCATGGGCGGGCCCTCCCGGCCCGGCCGAGTATCGCCGCGAAGACGGCCAAGGCGTCGGCGGTCGCGGCCACGTCGTGGACGCGGAATACGGCGGCGCCCCCCAGGAAGGCCGCGCATGCGGCGCCGAGGCTGGCGGGGAGCCTTCCCTCGACGGCCTTGCCGACGAGAGCGCCCAGGAAGGCCTTGCGCGAGATCCCTATCGCGACGGGATAGCCGAGATCGGCGATGGAGCCCAAGCCCGACAGGAGGGCCAGGTTGTCCTCCAGCCTCTTGCCGAAACCTATTCCCGGGTCGACGAGGATGCGGCCCGGATCCACGCCGGCGGCGACCGCATTCGCCGCCGACTCGGCGAGGAAATCCTTCACCTCGGCCGCGCAATCGACGTATGAAGGCTCGGACTGCATCGTCCTGGGCTCGCCCTTCATGTGCATCAGCAGGACGGCCGCGCCCTTCTCGGCGGCCACGGCGGCCATGGCGGGATCGTAGCGGAACGCCGAGACATCGTTGATCATGTCGGCCCCCGCCTCGATGGCGGCGCGCGCGACCGATGCCTTGCGTGTGTCCACTGAGATGGGCAGGTCGCTTCTCTCCCGGATCGCCGTTATCGCGGGGACTACCCTTTCGAGCTCCTCCGCCTCCTCGACGTAATACGACCCGGGCCTCGTGGACTCGCCGCCCAGGTCGACGATGGCCGCGCCCTCGGCTTCCATTGCGAGGGCGACTTCGGCGGCCTCGGCCGCCCCGCGGCTGCGGGACGGCGGGTAGTAGGAGTCCGGCGTAATATTGACGATGCCCATTACGAGGGGGCCGGAATCGAGGTCGAGCGACCGGCCGCGGGGAAGGGAGATCGCCCCCGGGCGGCCCGTCATGCGCCTGCGCCCCGGAGGGCAAAGACCCGCCTGGCGGGGTCCGAGGCCCAGGTTTCGCGCACGCGCGCCGCGATACCGCCCGAGTCCAGGCCGGCCCTCGCCAGCAGCTCGTCGCGGGAGGCCTGGGGATAGGGCCTTGAAGGGAACCCTGCGGCGGCGGCTTCTATGCGAGGAAGCCTCGCGGCCACGAGGGAGACGAGGTACTCGCCGAAGCCTCCCCGGGCGACCCCGTCCTCGAGGACGAGGATCCTGGAGTAGGGGGA
The DNA here is from genome assembly GCA_964491385.1 of uncultured Treponemataceae bacterium. GTDB lineage: Bacteria > Spirochaetota > Spirochaetia > Treponematales > Rectinemataceae > UBA1306. Next base: position 15,496 of record CAZBGA010000013.1, read on the forward strand.
TGCCGCCTCCAGGAAGGCGTCCTCGTCGAAGGGAGCGACGAAGCGGGGAGAATATACGTCCGCCCCGCCCGTGTAACGGACGAGGGCCGACGAGCCGGAGGCGGCTTCCCGGAACAGGGCGTCCGATGCGTCGACCGCGGGAGCGACGAGGCCGCCCAGCGCGACCAGGAGCGTGTCGGCCCCCGAACGGCGGACAAAGACTCCCCGCCCGGGGACCAGGGTCTCCATATAGGCGCCTTCCTCGCGGGGGCTTTCTGCCTTTGGATAGCGGACGACCGCCGGCCGGCCCGAGTCGAGCGCCCACTCCAGGCAAAGCGCGAGTTCCGACGCGCTGGCCGGGGCAAGGATCGAGAGGTTGGGGAAAGATCGGAAGAGCGCGATATCGAATATGCCCTGGTGTGTCTCTCCGTCCTCGCCGACGGCCCCGGACCTGTCCAGGGCCAGGACGACGGGGAGGCAGGGCAGCGCGACGTCGTGGAGGATCTGGTCGACCGAGCGCTGGGCGAATGTGGAGTAGAGCGCGACGACGGGATGCAGGCCAGCCGAGGCGAGACCGGCCGCGAAAGCGACGGCATGCTCCTCGGCGATTCCCACGTCGTGGAGGCGGCCCGGACAAGCCTCCTTGAACGCGTCGAGCCCGACGCCGGTCGTCATCGCGGCGGTGACGGCGATGAGGCGCCCGTCCATGCAGCCGCGGCGCACCATGGCCTGGGAGAAAGCCTCGGTGAAGGTGGCGGGAGAGAGATTCTCCACGATCCCGTCCAGGCAGCGCGTAGGCGCTACGCCGTGGTAGGCGCTGGGGTCTTCCTCGGCCAGGTGGTAGCCCTTGCCCTTCTTGGTGATGACGTGGACGACTACGGGCTTGCCGAGCGCCCGAGCCTCGCGGAAGACTTGCGTCATGGCGGGAATGCTGTGCCCGTCGATGGGGCCCGCGTACTCGAATCCCAGGTCGGAGAAGAGGTTCTCCTTGAATAACAGGGCCTTCACCGCCCTTTTTCCCCTGAGCATGAGGGAGAAGAGGAAGGGTCCGATTACGGGAAAGCCTTTGACTAGTCGATCGATGCGCGAGCGGATTCCCTGATAGCGGACAGTCGCCGAAAGTCGGGACAGGTAGCTGGACAGCGCTCCCACGTTGGGCGATATGGACATCTTGTTGTCGTTGAGCACGACGACGAGGGGAAGCCCGAGCTGCCCGGCGTGGCCGAGGGCCTCGAAGGCCATTCCGCCGGTGAGGGCGCCGTCCCCGATCACGGCGACGGCCACTCCGCCCTGCCCGAGAACGCGCCGGGCCTCGAGGATGCCCAAGGCTACCGAGATGGACGTTGAGGCGTGGCCGGTATCGAAGGCGTCGTGTCGACTTTCGGAGCGCTTCGGAAAGCCCGAAATTCCGCCCAGTTTCCGGATACTCTCGAACTCGTCGCGGCGGCCTGTGAGGAGCTTGTGGGCGTAGCTCTGATGCCCGACGTCCCACACTATCGCGTCGCGGGGCGAATCGAAGACGCGGTGTATGGCGAGGGTCAGCTCTACGACGCCCAGGTTGGAAGACAAATGGCCGCCGTTCCGCCCGACGACGGCGATTATCCTCTCCCGGATCTCCGCCGCGATTTTCTTGAGCTCAAGCGGCCCGAGCTTCTTGAGGTCCTCCGGGGAATCGATAGAATCCAAGAGTGCCATCGCGAAGTACGATACCACAGCCGGCCGCGCATTGCTACCGCGACGCGTATCCTCAAGACGCCCCCATCCACGCGAGGGCTTGCGACGTACGCGACGGGTGCGGCAAGATGCAACCGATGGCGGATATGGAGCTGCTAAGCCTTGATCTTCGATCGCCCCTCGATTACTCGGGCCTCGAGAATCCTCCTCTAACCGGGGCCCCTTTCAGAGGCACCACCCACCTGCCCTCGGGCTCGGGCTCGCTTCTCGAGGTCGGGATCGGCGATGACCTGGTGGAGGGGGAGGAGGAAATATTCCTCTTCGACGAGGAGGATCTCATCACCTTCGACCCCGACGAAGGCCCGGCCCTGCGCCGTCCTCTTCCTCGACCGCGCTTCTACGGCCGCCGCGGCGGCTCCGAGCGAGGAGTCGCCGGCGCCTTCGGGGCGGGCTCCAGCGCGCGGCTCCCGACCGGCGCCTACGCATTCGTCCAGTGGCGACCTCGCGACGAAGGAAGCCTTATGACCGGGCTCGAATGGTTCGCGCGGGAGACTTGGTGGGAAAAGGCCGGCGGCAGAGGACCCTACATCCTTCGACGCGTTCGTGAGGACGGCGGGCTGGCGACCCAGGCGCTGAGAAGGATAGGCTAGAAGGCCAATTCCGCCTCGCCCGTGGCCTTGGGCCTGCTAGCGCCCCTCGTGCGCTTGTCGTCGTACATGCGTTGGTCGGCCTGCTCGAGAAGCATGTCTATGCATCGCTGGAGCCCGGCCTCGGCATGGGCTCCATCGGGGACCTCGCCGAGCGAGGCTATGCCCCAGGACAGCCTAGGCAGGTAGGAACCGGGCTTCGCGCTCGACGCCAGCTCGGCGTTCACCCTCTCCATAATGGATGCTACGACGTTCCCACGGCAGTCGGGGAAGACTATCAGGAATTCGTCGCCGCCTATCCTTCCCACCGTATCCGAGCCCCGGACCGTCCCGACCAGGACCGAGCTGGAGCGGCGGATATACTCGTCCCCGGCCGCATGCCCGTAGGCGTCGTTCACGAGCTTAAGTCCATCGAGGTCGGCGAGGCAGATAGTGAGGGGAGCCGCCGCGCGCCGGCACTGCGCGATGTGTTTTTCGAGGATTATGAGGGCCGTTCGGCGATTGACGGTACCGGTGAGCGAGTCGGTGGAAGCGAGGTACTTGAGCTCGGCTTCCGCCCGCTTGAGGCTTATGAGATTGGCCACGACGCGCGAGAATATGACGAAGGCCTCTTTTTTGTCAGGGCCGAACTCCCTGCGGCTGAGGAGGTTGTCGGCGCAAAATTCGCCGATGAAGGCATGGCCGTCCCAAAGGGGCGCGATGAGCTTGCTGGCCCTGCCGACGTCGTTGCCGTGATGGTCGCGGCACACCTCGTCGGAGCCGAAACTAAGGGGTACCCTGCCTTTGTAGAAGGACGCCGGGACTCCGCCCTCCCGGGCGATGGGGAGCCTCGCGCCGTGCTCGTCTCGGAGCTTGCCTCCCTCGTCGATTCCCCATGTGCCTACTTTGTAATGAGGATCGTTCGGATCGACGAGCCAAATGCTGAGACGGTCGAAGTCCAGCCTCTCGTGGCCCAGTCGGATGGTGTTTCGGCAGATGTCGTCTACGCTCTGGCACAGCGAGAGGTCGAATGATATTTCGTGGAGCGACTTGAGGTCGCTTTCGTAGGCTTCGCGGTGGGAAGACGGTCCGGGGTCGGCGACTATGGCGACCGCGGGCTTCCCTTCCCAGACGCAGCGAACTACGCTTATGCCCGATTGGGCATCCAAGGTATCACCCGACTCGCCTAGGACGGCCAGCGTTCTGCCGCGTCCCGATACCGAGCGCCGGAGGACTTTAGCCTCAGGCTGTTTTTTCATGGCACTACCATATCGCTCAAAACGAAAACGCGAAAGGGGTATTAACCGTCGAATTAAAGGTTTTGGCCGAGTGCCCGGCTCGGCGCTTCAGTGGGACGGCGGCGATGCCGGCCGAGGTCCGCGCGCCCGCCGAAGCCTTCTTTTGGCGCGAGGCCTGTTGGCCCAAATGCCAGATTGTTGTTATAGTTAACTCCTAATCCAGGACTAACCGAACTACGGGCAAGCCCGAGAGAGGACTTGGAAGGATGGGAAAAAGCGACGGTTCGGCCCGGGGTCCGGGAAGTCCGCAATCAGGCGAAGCCCCGAAAGGCCCCGATCGGGCGAGGGGCGACCTCAGCCAGCGCCGATTCGAGGCTGCGAGGAATGCCTTCGCGCTCAAGATGGCGGCCCTCCACGACCTTTCCCTCGATCTTTCCCTCGCGGACGACGTGGATGAGCTGTGCCGCCGGGCCGTGGACCTCGGCCAACGCGTCCTCGGCTTCGACAGGATAGGCATCTGGTTCGTCGATTCCGCCGACCCCGCCCTTCTTTACGGAAGCTTCGGTACCGATGAAGAAGGGCGCATCAGGGACGAGCGCGGAGTGCGATACCGGCGTTCGGCGGAATCCCTTCCCGAGGGTTTCTACGAAGGCAAGGAACCCGTCTATTATATGGGGCCGGGCCCTTGTTTCAACCAGCGTCACGAGGCCGTCGGGATCGCCGAGAAGGCTCTCGCCCTGCTTTGGGACGGGCGCAAGGTAATCGGCGAGATATGGGTGGACAACCTCGTCACCAAGCGGTCCATCGACGGCGGCTCGCTGGAGCTCCTCGTACGCTATGCCAGGATCGTCGGCTCCCTTTCGAGCCTCAAGCGCGTCCAAGCGGAGCTCATGCTCCTGGCGTCCACCGACGCGCTTACGGGCGTCGTGAACCGGCGCACAGTCCTCGTCGTCCTCGAGAAGCAGTTTAGCCTGGCTGCCAGGAAGGACGACGATATCGCGGTGATCTTCTGCGACATCGACGGACTCAAGGCCGTGAACGATAACCTGGGCCATGCGGCCGGCGACGAGTTCATCAAGCTCGCCAGCTCTGCGCTACTGGACTCCCTGCGGGACTGCGACACGGTGGGAAGGCTGGGGGGCGACGAGTTCCTGATAGTCCTGCCCGACTGCGACGCGGCGGGCGCGGCCCTCATCGACGCGCGCATCGAGGCTGCGCTGGCCCATGCCAACGCGGGCCCGAAGCCCGTCCCGATAGCGCTCAGCAGGGGCATCGCCACGCGACGAGAGCTCGTGCTCGACGAGACCGGCCTCGGTACGGGCGCCGTCGGAGCGACGGCCCAGGCCCTCGTGGACCTGGCCGACCGCCGCATGTACGAGACCAAGCGCGGCTCAAGGAAATAGCCGGCCCTATCCCGTCGATCGCCCCCCTAGTCTCACTCCAAGACGGCGTAGATCCTTCGTACACCCGCGCTCGAGGACTGCTCCTTCTGGATCCGGAACTTGCCGAGCGTCCCTGTCCGCTCGACGTGGGGCCCGCCGCAGACTTCCTTCGAGAAGTCGCCTATCGTATATACCTTCACTATCTCTTCGTACTTCTCGCCGAACAGCGCCGTCGCTCCGGATGCCTTGGCCTCGTCGAGTTTCATCATGGCCATCGTGACCGGAAGGTCGCGGCCGATCTGCTCGTTTACTATCGCCTCGACGCGCTCGAGCTCCTCCTTGGTCATCGGGGCGCCGTGCGAGAAGTCGAAGCGCATTCGCTCCGCGGTTATATTGGAGCCTTTCTGCGCCACGTGGTCGCCGAGCACGATCTTTAGCGCCTCCTGCAACAGATGGGTCGCCGTGTGGTACTTCGTCGAGATCTCGGAATGATCGGCGAGGCCGCCCTTGAAGAGCTGCTCGGACCCCGCGCGGGATAGCTCCTGGTGCTTCCTGTAGGCCTCGTCGAATTCGGGCCTGTTCACCTTCATGCCGTTCTCGGCGGCCAGTTCTTCGGTCAGCTCGATCGGGAAGCCGTAAGTGTCATATAGCTTGAAGGCGAGGCGGCCCGCCATGACCTTTTGCGGATTCCTGAGGAGATTGGGCAGCATCTTCTCGAACTCGTGCTCGCCCTTCTGCAGGGTCTCGAGGAATTTCTCCTCTTCCTTGGACAGCTCGTCGAGGACCCTCGCCCGATTCTGGGCCAGCTCAGGGAAGGGACCCGAGAAATTGTCGACGACTGCGGCGGCAGGCCTGGCGAGGAAAGCGCCCTCGATGCCCAATTTGCGGCCATGGCGAACGGCGCGGCGGATTATTCGGCGCAATACGTAGCCGGCGCCCACGTTCGAGGGCATAACGGCCTTGGGATCGCCGAGGATGAAGGTGGCAGTGCGGATGTGGTCGGCTATTATGCGCACCGACCGGTCCTTCTCCGGATCGCTCCTGTACTCGTAGTCGGCTATCGATTCGATCGCCTCTATGATGGGCCCGAAAGCCTCGGTGTCGTATACCGACCTTTTGCCCTGGAGGATGCAGACCGTGCGCTCGAGGCCCATGCCGGTGTCGACGTTCTGGGCGGGCAGCTTGACGAGGGTCTTCTCGTCGACCCGATTGAATTCCATGAAGACGTTGTTCCAGATCTCCATCCATCGACCGGGATCCGTGCCCTTGTTGGAGCCCGGGGGGGGAAGTCCGTCCCCGACCCAGAAGAAGATCTCGGTGTCGGGGCCGCAGGGGCCAGTCGGACCGGCGGCCCACCAGTTGTCCTTCGCCGGAAGGTAGGCGACGCGATCGGACGCCACGCCGAGAGCCTGCCAGGCCTCGGCCGATACCTCGTCGCGCGGAGCGTTCCCGTCGCCCTCGAACACGGTTACCGAGATCAGCCGCGGTTCAAGGTCCAGCCAATCAGGAGAGGTGAGGAATTCCCAGGAATACGAGATCGACTCCTTCTTGAAGTAGTCGCCGAGGGACCAGTTGCCGAGCATCTCGAAGCAGGTGAGGTGGCTCTCGTCGCCGACCTCGTCAATGTCGCCGGTGCGGATGCACTTCTGGTAATCGGTAAGCCGCCTCCCCGCCGGGTGCGGTTCGCCGAGGAGGTAGGGTACGAGGGGATGCATGCCCGCGGTGGTGAACAGCACCGTCGGATCGTTCTCGGGTATGAGAGACTTGCCGGATATCTCCGCATGATCCTTGGATTTGAAGAAGTCGATGTATTTCCTGCGCAGCTCGTGGATCGTGATCATGGCGGCGAGTGTATAGGCCCGCGAGGCGGACCGTCAACGACCCTATCTGGCGAAGCTCGATCAGCAGGCCTTCGCCGCGGGCGGATGCTGGGCTTTCTCCTCGGCCTCGGCATCGGGGTAGCGGCTGCGTATCTCCTCGATGCGGGGCAGTATCTCGAAGAAGGCCGCGACGATCTCGGGATCGAATTTGGTGCCGGACATCGAGCGGATCTCGTCGTAGACCTTGCCGGAGTCCCAGGGTTCCTTGTATACGCGCTTGGAGATGAGCGCGTCATAGACGTCGGCGACGGCGACGATGCGGCCGCCCAGGGGTATCTCCTCGCCCTTCAGCTTGCGGGCATTGCCGTCCGGTCCGCATTCGACGGGCGCCGAGATGGGATCCTCGGCCCATATGTCAACCATGCCCGGATAGCCTGTGCCGTCCCAATTCTCGTGATGGCGCAGGGCGACCTCGGCGGAGATGATGTCGAGCTCGGATTGCGTATCGACGAAGAGCTTGGCGCCGAAGCAGGTATGCGCCTGCATTATCTTGTATTCCTCCGGCGTGAAGCGCGCCGGCTTCTTCAGGATGAGATCTGATATGGCGACCTTGCCGACGTCGTGGAGCATGGCTGCCATCTTGAGCGTGTCTTTCGTCCTTTCGCGCTCCCTCTCCGGCACGCCGCGGTTGAAGGCCCAACGGTCGTAGATCTCCGCCGCGTAGCCCGCGACGCGGTTGACGTGCGCTCCCGTCTCCTTGGGATCGCGCATCTCGGCCATGCGGTTCATCCGGAGGATAATCGAGCGCGTCATATAGGCGCGCTCGAGGGCGTTGGTCGCGCTCGACGCGAAATGCCCGACGATTTTCTCGTCCTGAGCGGTGAAAGGCACCACCTCCCCCGACTCGTCGAGAGCGTTCAGCACCGAAATGACCCCGATGAGGTTGCCCGATGAGGTTATCAGCGGAAGCGCGAGCATAGAGCGCGTCTTCCACCCGTTTTGCTTATCAAAAGAGGGACTAAACTTATAAGGCTTATCGGCGGGGATCGCGTAGGCGTCGTCGATGCGGAGGACGACACGATTTTTGGCCGCATAGCCCGCGACTCGCGATTCGTCTATCGGGATGCGGGCGTTGCTCATCGGCAGCTTTTGCCCGGGCGGAAGGCGCTTCTCGAGTGTGGCGTTCTGGCTGTACTTAAAGACTAGCTGATCGCCTTCACGTACATATATCGTTCCTGCATCAGCATTTAGTACGCGTCGAGCCTCCATGAGAATGCGCTCAAGGAGAATATCCGCATCTTGAATCTTGCTGAGGTCGGAGTCGATTTGAAAGACTAAGTCGCGATAATCCAGCTTCTTGGACGGCATTGGCTCTCCGAAGTTATTCTCGGCCTTTTCTTACTGTATATGAATCACACAAATTTTTCAATTTCCACTACCTCCGCTCGAGAAAGCATTTTTCGGTTGTAGCAAGGGTAAAATGATATATATTTGAATGAGTGTTCATTCTTTATAGGGAGATTGTCGTGCTGAATATACTTGTAACAGGCGCTTTCGGGAATGTCGGAAGGAGCACGGTCGCCGCCTGTCTGGCCGAGGGCGATCGGGTTACGGCTCTCGAAGTGGAGACGAAATACACGAGGCGACTCGTGCGGCCGCTGACGCGAGCCTGGCGGGAAATCGGACTCGCGCCGAGGATCTTGTTCGGCGATGTGCGAGACCCTGAGGTCGGGCGGCAAGCCGTCCTCGGGCAGGACGCGGTGATCCACCTGGCTGCTCTCATCCCGCCTGCGGCCGATCGCTATCCGGAATTGGCAAGATCCGTCAATGTCGGCGGAACGGCCAACCTCCTCGATGCCACCCGAGCCGCCGCGCAGGGAAGCGGGCGATGCCCGCGCCTGGTATTCGCATCTAGTGTAGCGGCTTATGGCGACCGGGTCTCGAATTATTGGATCAGGGTAGGCGACGCCCTCGAGCCCAGCCCCGGTGACGAATACGGTCGGACAAAAGTGGAGGCTGAAGCCCTCCTGCGGCGTTCCGGCCTGCCTTTCGTGATACTCCGCCTCGGGGCCGTAATGTGGCGCAAGAAACTCGATCCGGATCCTCTCCTATTCTCGATGCCCCTTCGCACCAAACTCGAGATATGCCACACGGAGGATACGGGCAGGGCCTTCGCGAAGGCCGCCCGCGCCGAGGCCATTCTCGGTCGGACCTTCGATGTCGGCGGCGGCGTAAGCTGCCGCACCGATTACAGGAGCTTTCTCGATAGGATGTTAAACCTCATCGGCCTCGGCGGCGTCGCCCGCTTCCCCTCCGAGGCCTTCGCCAGCTCCGGCTTCCATTGCGGCTGGTACGCCGACTCCGACGAGGCAGAGCGCGAGCTGCGCTTCCGGAGCAAGGGGCTTGAGGATTATTACGCCGAGGTGGCCGAGGAGACTCGGCATATACGTCCGTTCGCGACCTTGGCGGCACCCTTCGTGCGGTTCAAAATGCTGGCCGCAAGCCCTTTCTGGCAGGCGCGCGGCCCGAGCTCAAAGCCCAGCTATGAAGGCCTGCGACAGTGAGGACTTTGAAAAGGTCGGAGGTTGTACGATGGAAACATATACCCGCCGCTGGATCTGCCGCGATGTTATCCCGCATAATCCGCGGGAGCCTTCAGCTCCACGCCGAAGGTGCTCTCGACCGAGAACTTGATGAAGTCGATCACGTCTCTGGGCTGAACGTCGATCCCGGTACTCCGGGAGATGCGCACCGTATCGAGGCTGCCTAGGAAATAGATGGTGATGGCGGCCATCGCCCGCTTGGGCGCGAAGTCCATCGCGACGCCTCGCGCGGCCGAGAGCTCGGCGACGAGGCCCCCTATGAGAGCCGAGAGGCGCTCCAGCTTGTCCTGGAGGCCGGAGCCCCTGTCGGCTTCGGCGAGGAATATCGAGATGAGGTCGATATCGGCGAAAAGCTCGGGGAGGAAGCGGTATAGGACGAGGGCAAGCCGGTCCTCCGGCTTGCCTGGGCCGGCTAACGCTCCGGAGAGGGCCGCGAAAAAGGACTCCCAACCCTCCTCGATGACCGTGCGGATAATGGATTCCTTTCCGTCAAAATAGGTGTAGATCGAACCGACGGGGAGGTCGACGTCCCGAGCGAGGTCGGAGACCGAGGTTCCATCGAAGCCTTGGGCCGCGAAGAGCCGCTTGGCCGCCCCGAGTATCGCCAGCCGCTTGGCCTCGTCTCTCTCCCTAGCCACGTCGGACCTCCTCGAAGATCCCGACACTCTTGACCTTGCGGACCTTGTCCCAATCGAATATGCAGCCGTTCATCGCCACGTATACGCCATATGGCAGGAGCTGCACGGCCGAAAAAGCCGTTCCGAAATTAAAGAGCGCATCGGAGCCTTGGACCTGGAAGGGAACCATCGCGCCCGTAAGCACGACGGTTTTCGAAAGGCGCTCGGGCCCGATGAGTCGAGCGGTCTCGGTCATGGTATCGGTGCCGTGGGTGATGAGGATGCGATCCTCGACGGCTCTCTCGCAGGCGAGGAGGACGGAGCGTCGGTTCCCATCCTGCATCTGAAGACTGTCAATGAGCTGGTTCATCTCGATCGCAACGGGAACGGTCACCCTGATCTGCTTTAAGATCTCCGGGAGGTGGCTTTCCTTGAATGTTAGCTCTCCCTTGATCGCATCGTAAGCCTTATCGAAGGTGCCGCCGGTGACGATTACCCTAATAGGCTTTGAGATCATGCCTCCACTATGGCTTCGAACTCTCGTTTGGACAAGTACGACCTCTTGACGCTTTTAGCGATATTTGTAAAATGTCCTTTCCATTCTGTCGACTCGGAGCTATCTCTATATCTTAGGAGCATGGTACGCATGAATCATCGGCGGGCGGTATTTTTCCTTCTTTCGACGTCTATTTCCCTACTCTCCTTCTCATGTTCCAAGTCGTATCAGCAATCGAAGCTCGACAGCGCCCTCATCGAGCTTAGTTCATTGGACGAGCAGGACATACCCGGATATCTTGAGAGCCTGGAACGAACGGATCCCATTGCGCCCTACTACCGGGACCCTTCGACGAAGGAGAGCACGCTTCAGTTCTTCACTTCGCTCACGCAATCCGAGTCCGTGGCGCGGGCCATATTGGACAGTTCCGTGAAATTCGGCGTCAGGCCTTCTCTCTCTTTCGCATTGGCGTTGGAAGAAAGCGATTTCAAGGTCGACGCGTTAAACAAGAACGGCGATTCGGTGGATCGGGGGTTATTCCAGCTCAACTCCAAGTCCTATCCCAGGCTGGATATACCGAGCTTCTACGACCCGGGAACGAACGCGCGCTATGGCATTTCCCACCTGAAAAGCTGCCTGGTCCAAGCGGGCAACGAGGTCGCCGCATTAGCGATGTACAACGCGGGAAACGGCCGAGTCGAGCGGGGAGCGACGCCTCAGAAGACCCTCAACTATATTTCGCGAATTCTGGCTTATGATAATAATATCTCGAGCCTCTTCGCCGCCAAAGTGATGGTTGCGGCACGCTCCGCCGCGCCTGGAATTGCCAGACTCATCGCCGAGAGCATGCGCGTAGGTCTCCTTCCTAACACTGTCGCACGGAAGGATTAGCCTGGTTTCCCCTATTTGAAACTTCAACCGCAGAAAGCTTGACCTCCGGCGTCCCGATGACTGATCATGGCCGTTGAAGGAGAACATATGGAACCTGTCCGTTGGGGAATCATGTCGGTATCGGGGCACTACGCCCTTCGCATCCATCACCCGCTCTCGCATCTCGGCGAGGCATGCATCGTAGCGATAGCCAGCCGCGGGCGGGACAGAGCGGCCGAGGCCGCCACCCGCTTCGGCATAGCGAAGAGTCATGGCTCCTACGCGGAATTGGTCGCCGATCCCGAAGTCGAGGCGGTGTATATGCCTCTGCCCAACAACCTCCACGCCGAATGGGCGATGGCCGCCCTCGACGCCGGCAAGCACGTCCTTTGCGAGAAGCCATTAGCTATGGATGCCGCGCAAGCGAGGGCGATGACCGCGAAGGCCAAGGGAAAGGGACTCCTCCTCATGGAAGCATTCATGTACCGCTTCCATCCGCAATGGACGAGAGCGAGGGAGATCGTCGCCTCTGGAGAGCTCGGGCGCCTGCGCGCGATGCATTGCTGGTTCTCGTACAATAACGCCGACGCGGCGAATATCCGCAACAAGCCCGCAACGGGAGGCGGCGCGCTGTACGACATAGGCTGTTATGCCATCTCCTGCGCGCGATTCCTGGCCAGCGCCAGCCCAGGATCCCCGAGCGAGCCGGAAAGGGGCTTGTATATCGCCGAGCGCGACGCGGCCTTCGGGACCGACACTCTCGGCACGGGCTTCCTCGATTTCGGCCAGGTCGGTCCGAGGGCGACTTTCCATATCTCGACGCGGGCCTTCCCCCTTCAACGTGTCGAGGCCATGGGCGATCAGGGATCCCTCGCGATGATCCTGCCATTCAACGCCTATGCCGACCTGCCCCTCGCCATCGAGGTCGCAACCGACTTGGGCACGAGGCGCGTCGTCAGCGGCCCTGTCGACCAATACGGCCTTATGTTCTCGGCCTTCTGCAAGGCCGTTCGCTCCAAGGCGCCCGCCCCCACGCCGCCCGAGGATGGAATCGCCAACATGGCCGCTATCGATGCCCTCTTCCGATCCGAGAAAAGCGGGAAATGGGAGAGGATCTGAGCCCGCGGCCGGGTCGGGCCACTCCCCGCGGCGGGAGGGGTCCGGGGAGTCGCCATGCCTCTTAACCGGGTTCGGCGGCGCAATTCGTCGCTGAGTGCGGTTGCCGCCCACTTGGCGGACCGGGTCGATTCGAGCGAGCATACCGCCGCATGAGAATCGCGATCGATACCCACACGCACACCGTAGCCTCGGGCCATGCCTATTCGACCGTTTACGAACTCGCCATGGGAGCCCGGAGGCGACGCCTGGAGGGCTTCGTTCTCACCGATCACGGCCCCGCCTTGTCGGGCGGTACTCACCCCTACCACTTCGGCAACATGGTCATCCTTCCCGACCGAATACGGGGCGTCCGGTTCTACAGGGGCGTCGAGGCGAATATCCTCGACACCGACGGCTCACTCGACCTTGACGAAGACTATCTCGAGCAGCTCCATTTCGCGTACGCGGGGCTCCATGAGACCTGCTTCCCGCCAAGGGACGAAGCCGGGAATACGCGCGCCCTCGTCGCGGCCCTCGGCGAGCCCTTCGTAGATGCGGTCTCGCACCCCGGCAACCCGCTCTATCCCGTCGATATCCGGCGCGTCGTCTCTGCCGCGAAGGAATTCGGCAAGGCGATCGAGATAAACAACAGTTCCTTCAGGGTGAGGAAAGGCAGCCACGAGAGCTGCCTCGAGTTCGCGAGGCTTTGCGCGGATACCGGCACGCTCGTAGTCTGCGGAAGCGATGCCCATTATTGGAGCGACGTCGGCAGATTCGACCTGGCCCTCGCCGTCATGAAGGATGCGCAGGTCCCGCGCGAACTCGTGATAAACGCCAGCTCAGCATCTTTCGAAGCCTTCCTACGGAAACGCGCCTCGGAGAAGAAGGCATATCGCGCGAATCGGTCCTTTCTCGAATGATGTTAATTGGGTATATTATCGATTAGAGGAGCAAGAATGAGCGTCGAGATCACCGTCACCGGGGCCAATTTCCAGAAAGAAGTCCTCGAGTCTCCCATTCCGGTGCTCCTCGATTTCTGGGCCGAGTGGTGCAATCCCTGCAAGATGATCGGTCCCTCGATTGAGCAGCTCGCCGAGGTCTACAAGGGCAAGGTAGTAGTGGGAAAGGTGAATGTAGACGCCGAGTCGGAACTCGCGGCCGAATTCAACATCATTTCGATTCCTACTCTTATGGTCTTCAAGGGCGGGCAAGTGGCTTCGCAGAAGGTCGGGGCTTTCCCCAAGCACGATATAGAGGCCCTTATAAAGGCCGCGCTGTAAGCGCCCGCTCTAAAGGCTTTCGCTGAAGCCCTCTCCAAGGATTCGCTCGCTGGTCCTTCCGGTGTCGCGTTGGCTGATGCAAGCGGTTCAGGGCCCGAGTTGGCCGCCCCGGGGGTCTGTCCGCCGGCAGCCGTCACGTACCAGTACCCCGGCCCTTTGCCTGGGCCGGAGCGGCAGATGGATCTCGCGGTCGAACTCTTCCATTTAAAGCCGTCTTCCCACGCGGGGTTCGCGCTCAAGGAGAGCGGCCAGGCTCCCGCCGCCGCGAGACCGGACAGGATCGTTTCGAGCTTGTCCGAGGACAAGGCGCCCGACTTGTCCTCGGAGGCGTAGAAGAGGCCGTCCATCGGAGATTCTCCGGGCCGAAGCGAAAGGGAAACGGCTCCGCTCTCGTCAGGTAGGGGCATCGTCGAGCACCAGAGGTCACGCCCGGTCGATGTGGCGTCTACGCCGCCGGAAGCCGAAAGATCTCCTCCCAACTCGTCGACTTCCTCGGGCAGGCCCTCGGGAGCGAGATGAAGGACGAGAAAATCGCCCTTTCGAACTTCGATTCCGGGAAATCTGTAGGTCGCGCTTTTGACAGAGCTCGCCCAGGAGACTTCTTCTCCCCCGACATTCCCGTCTTCCAAAACCTCGAACTCGATGAAATCCCGGTGCGGCTTTGTCTTCGAGGCGTTCTTGCCCGTCTGCACCTCGGAGATCAGTAGATGCGGGGCCCGGTCGTTCCATCCCGTGAATCTGAGGAAGAAGCGTGTCCTGTTGCCGTCCCTGTCGTCGACTTCTCCTGCCAAGGCGTAGTCCACCCCGGGGGACTGGTCCGAAGCGAAGGCGACCGTCAAATCCTTATCCTGGGCGAAGCAGCTGAGCTCGGCCTGCGGCTCGACGGCGCAGCTGCCCGGCACCGGGCTGATCTCTTCGTCGAAGCGGAGGAGTACCCGCCTCGCATCCACCGGTCCGGCCGCGACGAGGGCGGGAGGGCGGAGATCGGCAGATGGATATATCGCCGTAGTCGATTCCTGGGAACAGCCTGCGATCGTAAGGCCGATTACGGCCGCGATGAGGGCGATGGCGGCTCGAGATTGGAGCATGGCTTATACCTCCGGCCACCCAACGCGCGCCGCAAGTCTAGCCGATTGAGTGCCCTCCGGTGTATCATCAGTCCATGCGGGTCATAATCGCGAACGATCACGGAGCCGTCGCTCTCAAGAAGAAGCTTGCATCGTGGCTCGAGGCCCAGGGACATGCTGTCGCGAACCTCGGCGTCGACGTCGAGGAGAGGGTCGATTACCCCGACGTTGCCGCGGCGGCCTGCGCGGAATACAAGAAAGGCGGCTACGATTTCGGCATACTGCTCTGCGGGACGGGCATCGGCATATCCATAGCCGCCAATAAGATCGGAGGTATCCGCTGCGCCCTCATCCACGATCTCCTGACCGCGACGATGGCGCGCGAGCACAACGACGCGAACTTCGTGGCCATGGGCGGCAGGATCGAGTACTCGATCCCGCCTAGCGAGATACTCGCCGCCTACATGAACGCTGAATTCCGAGGCGGACGGCACGCCGAGCGCGTCGCGAAGATAGCAGATCTCGAAGCGAAGGGGCTTCACCGGCTATCGCGGCCTTCAGTCCTCCACGAGACGTCGGTAGAGCTTAAAGTCGACTAGCCGCTGAGCCGCGAGGAGGATGACGGTCGCCTGGGCCAGGACGACGCAGGCGGCAAAATACCATTCCGGCTTGCCTATCGCCGCGAAGATGAGGAAATACAGGACATGGGCGCTCGGGCCCGTGAAGCTCCATGCATTCAGCAGCGGAAGCATTGCTTCTACGTAGTCTCGCTTATAGTAGGGACCTGTTTCGCCCTGGGCGGCTCGAGGTCCGCTCCCGCCCGCCAGCCGGGCATATCGAGAGTAGGCGAGCCAGAATATTCGCTTCGCTCCGCGAGATCGAGTCGCGATATCGCGGGCCCTCTCGAATTCGGTCTCCCCGCCCTTGGCCCCCCCTTGCAGCACCTCAGAGTAGCGCGAGATGGCCCGGTCGTATTGCATGTTGCAGAACGCGGTCGCGAGCCCGCCAGCGAAAAAAAGGGCGAGGACCACGAGGTGGGCATGGCCGGAATTTAGGAGTCCTAGCATCACCCCCGAGTAGACGAATATATACACCGCGTAATCGGCGAATCCGTCTAAAATGCGGCCTTCCGGGGATTGGCGACCGGTCAGGCGCGCAAGCTGGCCATCGGCGCAATCAAGGCAGTTGGAGACTTGGAAGAGAAGGCCGCAGAGAAGGAATGCCGTTGCCGTGCCGCGCTGGGCAATTATGCCCGCCGCCAGCCCGAAGAGCGCGCTGAACGCCGTGACTGCGTTCGGGCTCGCCTTCGTGAAGGACAGCGCCCAGGCGACGACGAAGCCGATCGGCCTATATAGCAGGAGGTCGACGGGGCCATCCATGCCCCGCGGCTTCATTGATTGTCTATATGCGCTCAAAAGCCGACTTTCTCTTCGCGATGACATGCCAACCCCTCAGGAGCATTGCTATTCTTACAGTAATGGATGCCTGAAGATCGGAATAGTCTTTAAGGCGATATTAAGAAAAACGAAAGGGACCGAGGAGGCGCTGCCGCACTTCTATCGAGGTTAATGCGGCGCGGCGTCGCCGGGATCGCGCTCATCTCCGGACTTCGAGGTTCCTGAACCGGACGCCTTCGCCCAAGGTCCTGAGCGACATGGTCACGCCTGCGCCGATGCCAAAATAGGTCCTATAGGCCGCGCGAATAGTGCCGTTGACCGCGATTACGATGAACTCGTTCGCCGGTTCGTAGAGCACGTCGACGCGGTTCCATCCGTCCAGCTTTTCCTTTATCTTCGCGTCGAGGACGCGCTCCATGCTCACGTCGCTGTCCGAACGGTAGACCTGGAGATAGCTGCCATCGTTGCCGCGCACCTTCGCGTCCCGGGTGAGCCAGACGAGGAGACTTTTGCCCTCGCCGAAGCCCCTGGACTTCTTTACGTCATCCGCGAAGAAGTGGATACCCGTTCCCACCCACCCCTTTGCGCCGGTCTCCGTCTCGAAGGAATAGAGGACGGGCTTGGCGGACTGGACGAGGGGAAAGGTCAGGCGCGAAAAGTACTGGTTCCGGTCGGCCTGGGAGAGGACGCCGTCCCCGAGCTTCCATTTGCCGAGCCTGATCTTGCCGTCCGCGAAGCCGGACCGCAGCAGCTCGGGGAAGGAATTCGGGTCGATGCGCAAGGTCCCGAAGGAGGCAAGCTTGCCATAGAGGGCGTCGCGGCCCGACTCGAGAGTCGAGATCTTCGTCTCGAGCTCGGCCACTCTCGCCTTGAGCTTTTCCGCGTCGGCGGCCAGGGCATCGGCTCTCGCGGCCGCGTCCTCCGCGGCCTTTCTCTGGGCATCCGCCGCGTCGGCAATGGCCTGGGCGGCGGCTACCTTCTTCTCCGCGGCCGCCGCATTCTGATTGGCCGCGTCCGCCTCGTCGCGCGCAGCCTTCGCCTGCGCCTCGGCGGCCTGGGCTTGGTCCTTCAGGTTATAGGATTCGGTGCGAAGCTCGTCGATGACCCCGTTAGCCTCTTCGAGCTTGGCTGAGAGACTCGTGATTTCCGCGAGAATATCGGCTTCGCTCTGGGGCTTCTCCCCGGTGGTGGAAGGCGCTTCAGGACTCGGCGTTGGAGCCGGAGAACCAGCCGTTGGAGCCTCGGTGCTTGTCGCGGCAGGCTGCGTACTCGGGGTCGGGCTCTCGGTCATGGCCGCAGGCGCTCCGGTGCTCGTGGCCGGCGCTTCGGTGTTTGCCGCGGGCGTTTCGGTGGTCGCAGCAGGAGCTTCAGTACTGGCTGCAGGCGCTTCGGTGCTCGTCGCGGCAGGCTGTATACTCGGGGTCGGGCTCTCGGTCATGGCCGCAGGCGCTTCGGTGGTCGCGGCAGGAGCTTCTGTGCTTGCCGCAGGAGTTTCGGTAGTCGCGGCAGGAGCTTCAGTACTAGCTGCAGGAGCCTCGGTGCTCGGCGCTGCCGATTCCGGACTTGCCGAGGGGGTTTCAGAACTCGCAGCGGGAGCTTCAGGGCTCCCGGCTGCCGGCTGGGAAGCGGCGGCGGGGGGGCTGGGGGCGACCGCGGCGTTCTGGGCGAAAACCAGAACGGCTCCGCATATCATGAATGCAAGGGTAAAAGTCTTGCGCATCTGCTATGCTCCCTATCTCGTCGGGCGAGTATGCCTAGGACATTTCAGAATATCGGCAAGATTTCGGTAGTACATGAGGAGGGCACGAGCCGTTATCGCCGTGGAAGTACCTGATTCGTCATGACCTAAGCCGCTCCGCCGCCTTCCCGGCCAATTCGAGCAGCTCCTCGCGGTCGAGCAGGGTCGAGGCTCCATAGAGCGCCGCGCCGAGAAGGCCGGCTTCAGAGCCGAGAAGGGCCTTCTCGAAGCGGACGCCCGCGCTCGCCGCAGGGTATACATAGCGCGACGCCGCTTCGGCCACGTCGGCGACGAGGCTCGTCGCGCCGGCCAGTACCCCGCCGCCGAGCACGACGGTGTCCGGCGCGAGGAAGGCGAGGGCCTGGCCGATTACCCTCGAAAGTGCCTCAGCCGCGATCGTGTGGACGGCCTTCGCGAGTTCGTCGCCCTTCGCGAGCGCTTCGTAGACCTCGCGCGCGTTGATACGAGACCCGGAAAGCGCGGCGCGCGCCAGGGGCGTGTCGAAGCCGCCCGCCATCTCGACGGCGATGCGCCCGATCGAGGGGCCGGAGGCGTAGGCCTCGGCGCAGCCCGCGCGGCCGCAGGCGCATCGCCTCCCTTCCGGGTACACGATGACGTGGCCCATCTCGAGCGCCTTGTCGTCTATCCCGCCGAGCATCCGTCCGTCCTCGACGTAGCCCGCCCCGATGCCCGTGCCGAGGCCGACGAACAGGAGGGCTCGAGAGGCGAAGCCCCTAGCGGCCCATTCGGCATAGGCCGCTAGATTGCCGTCGTTGCGCACGTAAGAAGGCGCGCCGACTGCCTTCGATAAGGCCGATCGGAGGTCGACGCCTTTCCAGCCCGCGATATTGGCGGCGTCCACGGCCACCTTGCCGCTCGGGTCGACGCCGCCCGGCGTCCCCGCGCCTACGGTCGCGATGGCCCCGTCCCCGCTCAGTTCGGCGAGTATGGCGGCCACGACGGCCAGCACGGCCTCCGCGCCCGCAGAGGCGGGCGTGGCCACGGCCGCGCGCATCGATACGCGGCCGTCAGCCTCGAGGCGGAATCCCTTTACGCTCTGGCCGCCGATATCGAGGCCAAGGTAGGCTTTGCGATCTTCCATGTTCGCCGGCTACAGCTCGTAGCGCTCGCCCTTCTTGACTATCTGCACGTCCTCGATCCCCTTCTCCCTCAGGAATTTCTCGAGGTGCGTCAGGCCCGACGCTTCTCCGTGCACCAGGAAGACCCTCTTCAGCAGGGAGAGGTCGAGGCCCGACATCCAATCCCAGGCCTCTTGGTAATCTGCGTGGGCCGAGAATGCGTTGATCTCCTCGATGCGCGCCCGCACCTTGAAGATCTCGCCGTGGATGCGCACCTCGCTTTCCCTGTCGCGTATGCGCCTGCCCAGCGTATTGGCCGCCATGTAGCCGACGATGAGTATCGTCGAGTCGGGATCCGAGATCATGTGGACCAAGTGGTGCTGGATCCTGCCCGCCTCGCACATGCCGTCCGCCGATATTATGACGGCCGGACCCTTGTAATCGTTGAGGCGCTTCGAGTCCTGGACGCTCGAGGAGAAGTGGAGGCTGTTGAAGCCGAAGGGGTTCTCGTGGTGCTTCACGAAGGCCTCGTTAGTCGCCTCGTCGTAGCATTCTGGATGGATCTGGAAGATCGACGTCGCGTTGATCGCCATGGGCGAGTCGACCCATATCGGGATCTCGGGGATGCGCTTCCGATCGACGAGAAGATGGAAGTAGAACACGAGCTCCTGCGTTCGCTCGATCGCGAATGCCGGAATGACGATCTTGCCGCCGCGTGCGACGGTCCGGTTGACGACATCGGCGAGCCGATCCATCGCGTCCTCGGTCGACTCGTGGAGCCTGTCGCCGTAAGTGGCCTCGAGGACGAGGTAATCCATGCCGGGTATGGCCGCGGGATCGCGTATGATCGGCTTTCCCTTGCGCCCCAGGTCCCCCGTGAAGGCTATCGTGACCTCCCTGCCGGAGCGATCGCGCGCATAGGTATAGGCCATCGCCGAGCCGAGGATGTGCCCCGCGTCGTACAGTTCCACTTTGATGCCGTCGCCTATCGGCATGGGGCGGTTGTACGATACGGTGACGAATTGGCCGGTGGCCTTGATCACATCCTCTTCGTCGTACAGTGGCTTCCACTCGAATGTCGAGCCCCTCTTGGCCGCCTGCTTGCCGAGGTACTCCGCGTCGCGCGCCTGTATGGCCGCCGAATCCATCATCACCACGCCCGCCAAGTCCCGCGTCGCGGGCGTCGCGTAGATGTTGCCGCGATAGCCGCGCTTTGCCAGGAGGGGCAGCATCCCGCAGTGGTCGAAGTGCGCATGCGTGAGGATCACCGACGAGATCGACTCGGGATCGGGCACCAGGCTGCGGTTCTTCTCCTCCGCCTCGTCCCTCTTTCCCTGGAACGCGCCGCAATCGATCAGGCAACGCGCCCCGTCCACGCTGAGTACGTGCTTGGAGCCGGTAACTTCTCCGGCCCCTCCCTCGGAATGAATGCGTATGCTCATGGCCTCGATAGTAGCGCCGATGGGGAAAGGATGCAAACAGAAAGGGAAGCGCGGCTATGAATGTCAGCCTCACTCGGACCTCGGCTCAGTGGCCCGATGGCCATAGCTCGCCCCCATATTCGTTCGGCCCCATGCGCCTGCATTCACTTGGGATCATCAATCGCGGGCGGGTCATAACCGCACGCGGTTCTCCTGCCTGCGGCGTCCTCGAAGGAGCGCGTTGTGCGCCGCCACTTTGCGCTCCTCCCCTGGCGCCTCGCCTCCGGTCGTATTCGGCACCATCGCTCTTCGGAGTCAAAAATAGGTTGCGCGACGCTTTCGAATAGCCGCTTTATTTCCATTTCGCTATTTAGCTTTTCTTGCATTTGACTTCACGGTATAAGCGTCGTAGAGTTGTCAGCGGGGACCAAAGGAGGGAATCATGGCAATCGTCACCATCGCGCGCGAGCTCGCCGCCCTCGGAGAAGAGGTAGCCAGGGAACTCTCCCGCATCACTAATTACAAGCTCTTGGACCGCGAGTACCTCGAGAAGCGCCTCGGCGATTACGGCCTCGACCCCCAGAAAAGAGAGAAGTACGATGAGAAGAAGCCCGGCTTTTGGGCTTCTCTGTCCCAAGAGAGGGACGATTACCTCCATTTTCTCAAGACAGCGCTTTTCGAAGAGACCATCGGCGGCGATTGCATCATCGTGGGGAGAGGCGGCGAGGCGATTTATAGGTCCGTCCCAAGCCATTTCGCCGTCAAGCTGGTCTCTCCCCTGGCCCTGCGCATCGAGCGCGTCACGAAATCCTACGGCTGCGACGAGCGCCACGCCCTGCAGATCGTCGAGGAGAGCGATCACAACCGCAAAGGCTTCCATAAGTACTTTTTTTCGGTCAATTGGGACGACCCCCGAGACTACGACCTGACCATCAACTCGAGCCAGATCGGGCCGGAACAGGCTGCCAAGGCGATCGACGACTTCCGCAAGATCGTGGTGGACGCCGCCAAGGAAGAGGCCGGCAGAAGGCGCCTGGCCGCGCTGCTCCTCGGGCAGCGCGTCGTGACCGAGATCGTCTACGCCAAGAAAGTACCCGTGCATTTCCTGGAGGCGGCGGCCGACGGAAGCCGGATAGTGCTTCACGGAGTCGCCAATACGCAGGCCGCCATCGATGCCGCCCTAGCCGCGGCCCGTTCCGTACCCGGCGTCTCCGAGGCCGAAAGCGCGATACAGGTTGTCCAAGAGTTCACGGTAATGCCTTGACCATTGATCACATCCGGCGCCATGGTCTATGCTCCCGGCGTGCAGCGGCTGACCGGCTTCCACGCGATCGAGGAATTCCTCCGCTCCCGGAAAGGCAGGTCTCCGCCGGGAGCGCGCATTCTCGTCTCCGGTTCCGGGCCGCGTATCAAGGCGATACTTTCCCTGGCCGCGGACCTGGAGCTCAAGACCGAGCGTAGGTCCAAGGCCGAGCTCGACCGCATCGCCCCGGGGAACCGCGGCGTGGCGCTCGAGGCGGAGGAGGACAACGAGCGTGAGGGGCCCGACCTAGACAGCTTCCTCCTTGAGATCCCGCCTCGCTCCCTCGTCCTCGTGCTGGATCACGTCGAGGATCCGCAGAACCTCGGCGCCATCCTTCGCTCGGCCGACGTCTTCGCGGCCGATTTGGTCGTCGCGCCGCGCAGGCGCTCCGCCCCGCTGACCGACGCGGCGGTCAAGGCTTCGGCGGGAGCGGCCGCTTATGCGCCTCTCGCCCTCGTGCCCAATCTCGCGGAAGCCCTGCGCAGACTCAAGAAAGCCGGTTACTGGCTATACGCCGCCGACGCGGGCGGCGCCAGCCTGCCCGGTGCCGACCTTTCTTCCCGCGCTGTCATCGTGCTCGGCAACGAGGGCGCAGGCGTCTCGCGTCTCCTGAAGGACGTGTGCGACTTCGCCCTGTCGATACCGATGGCGGGGCACGTCGACTCTCTCAACGTATCAGCGGCCGCGGCGGTGCTGATGTACGATTACAGGCGAAGATGGCCGGTTTGAGAGGTCGTCGGTGCCTCGGAAGCCTTCATGACCCGCTCTAGGCCCAGAGCCCTGCGAGCGCCGCGGACACGGCCTCGTGCCTCTCGAACTTGCGCCGGTAGATCGCCGAGTTAGCCGACGACGGCTCGAAGCGCCGGCCGATCCGAACCATATGCCTCGCGGCTTCTCCGAGGTCGCCGTAGAAGCCCGAGGCGACGGCCGCGGCCATCGCGCAGCCGAGGGCGCCGAGCTCGTTCGCGTCGACGGTCTCCACGGGCAGCTCGAGCACGTCCGCGAACATCTGGGACCAAAGCGGCGATCTCGCGGCGCCTCCCGCCAGGCGGACCGCCCGCGGCGCCGACCTGCCCGCGAGGAGCTTGTCGACGTGGACCTTGTGGCCGAGGGCGATGCCTTCGTATACCGACCGGATGAGCCTGGCCCTCGTCGCAGAGGAGTCCATGCCCACGAAGCAGGCCTTCGCGCGGGGATCGTACTGCGAGCCGAATACGTAGGGCAGGAAGACGATGTCCTGGCCGTCGGCCGGAACCGTCGAGGCGAGCTCGCCGGCGAACTCGTGCAGGCCGATGCCCCGAGCCTCGGCCTCGCGCCTCTCCTCGCCGAGGAACAGCTTCGCGAACCACTCGTTGTTCCCCGCCGAAGTCGGGCTGCACTCCTCGACGAGGTAGTAGCCGGGTACGCAGAAGAGCGAGTTCATCAGGACCGAACCGTCCACGACCGGGTCGCGAGATACATACTCGTTGATGCTCCAGGTCCCGGCTATGACGCAGACGTTCTCCTCGCCAAGAACGTCCATCGCCACCGCGCAGGCGTCGATGTCGAACATCCCGCCGGCCACGGGAAGCCCCGCGGGCAGGCCTGTCGCTCGCGCCGCCTCCTCGCTCACCTCTCCGCACAAATCCGTCGAGCCCCGGATCGGCGGCAGGCGGTCGGCGAGGCCGCCGATGCCGAACAGCCCCAGGAGCTCGTCGTCGAAGCGCCGCTCGCGGAGGTTCATGAGGGAGGAGCCGGAATAGTCCGTGATCTCGGCGAAGGCCTCTCCGGTGAGGCGGAAACGGACGTAGTCCTTCACTTCGAATATCCAGCGAGTCGAGTCGAGGGTTCCCGGCTCATTGTCCGCGATCCACCGCAGCAGAGACACGGGCTGGCAGGCAAGTACGCTCTGGCAGGTTCTCTCGAAGGCCTTTCGCGCAGTCCCGTCGCGCCGCCAGCCTTCGACCAGGGCTGCCGCCCGCGAATCGGTCGAGACTATGCCCGCCCGGGCGGGACGGCCGTCCCGCCCCCAGAGGTACAATCCCTTGCCGTGCCCCGTGCAAGCCAGGCCGCGTAGATCGCCCGGCGCGATGCCGGAGCCTGCCAAGGCCTCGCGGACGGCCTCGCAGTTCGCCGCCCAAAGGGCCTCCATGTCGCGCTCGGTGAAGCCCTGCCGGGGCATGGACATTGAGACCGCGCGAGACGCGCTCGAGATTTCCCCTCCTCCCTCGTCGAAGATGCAGGCCTTGGTCAGCGTTCCGCCATTGTCGATGCCCATGAAATAGCCCGGCATGGTCAGCCTCCTCGCTTCGGCCGCGTAGCCCGTCACCGCACCGTCGGGTCGCCGGCGTTCGGGCCGAAGTGCTTGAGCATCACCAGGGGCTCCGTTGCGCTTCGATTGACCACTCGAACACCCTCCCTCGCCGACTTCTCTCCGACGAAGTACTCGTCCGCGCTCGGGGCTCCGAAACGGAGCATGATGGCTGCCTCGGCCTCGTGCGGTCCGACAGTGCCGTGGCCCTGCGTGAGGATGCAGCCATAGGCTGCGCGATCCTTGACCACGACGCTCTTCCCGGCGTGGACGGTGAGCTCCTTGGCGGCGATGTAGCCCGTATCGTAGACGACCCACTTCTCGACGTGGCTCTCGTCCTCGGAGGCGACGATGGGCGGCCGGAAGTAGTGCTTGCGGTAGTGCGGGTCGATGTTCTTCTCCCAATCCATCAGGCTCATGACGTAGTCTACATCGTGCTTGCGATCGTCGGGGCAGTTCTCGACCAGGAATTCGTAGGGGTAGACCTCGCCGGCGACGACGTTCTCGTATACCGAATTGACGTCGGAGTTCCACTGAGGCTCGTAGGTCAGGTACGAGCCCGGCGCATGGACCACGCCGGTGGGCGTGTACCAGCCGGTGCCCAGCTCGATCCGGTAGGCTCGAGAGAGCTCGGTTATCCGATTGTCGCCTTTCTCGTATGCGAGCAGGCGCTCCCGCACCTCGGCTTTGGTGACATCCGGATCGAAGCCGAAATAGGTATGGGGGAACATCCCCGGGTGATTGTTCAGCTGGGGCGGGAAGTAGTATGCCTCGGGCTTGCCGATTCGCCCGACGCGCCTCGCGTCCTCTTCTTTCAGGTGGAGGTGGTGGAAGAGCGGCGCCTGGAAGTCGAAGAACTTCGAGTACATCGGCCAGGTCCCGAACTTGGACTGAAGCTCCTCGCCGATGAGCTCTGAGCCGAGCTCCGCGACCGCGTCGCGGAAGAGGAAGCGATCCTCCTTCCTGCCGGTGGGATCCACGTAGCTCATGCCTTCGTCCTTAGGCGCGAGGGGGCCGTTCATCGCCGCGATGACCGATGAGAACCATCGCTCCTTTATGGATCCTCTGGCGGTGCCCAGCGCATAGTAGTCGTCCGGGTGAAGCCTCAGGCGCTTTCCAGCTGAGGAAAAGCGCCGCGGGACGAATACCGGGGCCAGGCGGAAGACGCCGGCATTGCGTGCGTAGGTCTCTCGGATGCTAGTCCCTAAGCTCATCTGTATTCTCCTCCCTTCTACCTATTCTATGATCACAATACAAGAACGCGCCGAAATGAGAGCCTTGCCGCCGAAGGCCCGCCAGGCAGTATCGTCGATAGCTCTCCATCGTGACAGCGCCGCGCCCTCGGCCGCAGCCGTTACTTCGGCTGCCTCGTCCTCGTAATTCGCGACGACGAGGCCGGGTTTTCCGTTTTTCGCATTGACGTAGACCGCGAAAGGATGGTGAGGCCTGCCGCCACGCTCGACCCTAGCGCCGACTTCATGGCGGCATTCTCCGTCCCAGAAATAGTCGCGCAAGCTCGCCCTGAGTGCATCCATTTTCTTACCATATTCGAGAGTCAGCGGGAAGTCATCGAGCCTTCCCTTGAAGTTGTAGGGCTCGTAGCTGACGACGTAGCGATACAGGAGGCACTGAGCGATCATGTTGCGGTCGTCGAAACCCGTCACGGCGGTCATGTACTGGGCCGAGGGAAGGCTGTAGCGTGATAGCGGTACGTGATGCTTGTTCTCGCTCCGGTGATAGGCGAGATGATAGACCGCCATCTCGCGGTCGTAGCAGGCCTCGCCGGCGAAGAGGAAATCGGGATTTCGCTTCGACGCCATGAGGCCGAAGCGCTCGATGAGCAGATTGTCGTTGGCGTAGACCGGCGCTCCGTAGCGGTGGCCATGGCTCTCATCGAAGCAGCATAGCGCCGACGCATGGTGGAGGCACTCGTCGAAAAGCATCCCGTCTGCGCCCAGATCGAGTATCTTCGTGAACTCCTCCTCGCAGATCCGCAGGTAGTCCTCGCTCAGGAAACACATCGGGATGAGCCGCTTAGTATTGATGTCGAGGAACTGGGTGGCCGTCTGGTACTGGTAGCCTTGATGCAAGTAATAGTCGCCATAGGGATCCTTGATCGCGAATTTGCGCAGCTCCTGCCTGAACCGCTCGGTCGCGCGGTCGGCCCAGGTGAACTTCGCGAAGAGGATCAGCTTGACGCCCATGGCTCTGATCTCGGCGATCGCCTCCTTCAGCTCGTCGAAGGTTCCGAGCCGCGGATCGGGATCGTGGGAGGGGTTCCCCTGGTCCTGCCCTCCGTCGTTCCAGCCCACGAGCTGTATCGCCTTGACGCCGTGCCGCGCACACTCTTCGCCCACTTTAGGCAGGTCGACGAAGCGCGTCCTGAGCTCGTCTTCCGGGGAATTGATGTGGAGCTGGAGCCACGAGTGAGGCTCGCGTGCCCACGAAGGCGGCCGCGCGGGCTTCAGGTCCCGCGCATAGATCCGCTTGTGAATGTCGACGCCGGCTTGCCAATCTCCCTTGTAGCACTCGAGAGCTACGGGCGTGAGGCTCCGCTTCTCTCCACCCATCACGTAGGGGACATGGACGGCGGCAAAACGCACCGCGACATCTGCGCCGGAAACTGTATCGCCCACGGGGACGCGCGCGTCGATCGAGCTTCCATAGCCCGGGCGGAGCTCCGTGTGCCAGGCAACAAGCTCCGTCGTGTCCTCGGCCGTGCCCGCATATAGGCCCTCGTCCGGACCTCGGAGGAGGATGTAGGGCGACATGGGGGTGCCGCAGCCGTGCGCCGCGGGGGAGAATTGCACGGGATAGTCGGAGCCGTAGTAGCCCCGGAGGTTCTGGTAGCTCGGCCTCAGCGCCCACTCCTGAGCCGAACCGTACAAATAAAGGAAGGTCCTGAGCCAGGGGGCGCCGTTCGGAGCCCGCAGGTCGCCGAGATAGGGACAATATACGTTCTCGACGACGAAGGGGGATCGGTTGTCTATGCTCATCGCGAAGACAGCAGAGCGCCCCTCCATGCTCAGCTCGAGGACGACGCCGATGTCGAGCCTGCCGCCCTTCTCGGAGACTACGGAGTCCCAGGCGATCCGTGCCGATCGCCCGCCCGCGGCCGCCTCGATCGAGCTGGGCTTTTGGCGTTCGCCGAGGACCTGGTTGTTCCGCAGCTCCTCCGAGAGGGGCACGAGGAAGCGGAATGAAAGACCCAGGCGGGGCCGATCGAGTATCTTCCAGCCCGACAGCCTTGATTCGAGGCCTACGACGGCGCCGCTTGCTCTCGAAATGGAGAGCGAAAGCGTATCATTCTGCAGTACGATGTCGTTCACTGTTGCTCCTTACGTTGCATAAAAGGCATAGCATCAGGCCTTCAGACCCCCCGAGGTCAGGCCGCTGATGAATTGTCTCTGGAAGACGACGTACACCGCGATGAGCGGGACGCTTATGATCGCCAGGGCGGCGAAGAGCCTCGTGAAATCCACCAGGCCCCAGAGTTGGGAGAAATTGACGAGACCGAGATTAAGGGTCCGCTTCGCGGGATCGTGAATCAGGACAAGGGGCAGGTAGAAGTCGTTCCATATGCTCATGAAATTAAGGATGACGATCGTCGCCAAGCCCGGCCTGCTTAGAGGGAAAATTATTCTGATGAGAATTGCGATCCTGCCGGCGCCGTCGATCCTCGCGGCCTCGTCGAACTCGGTCGGCAAGGTCTTGAGGAAGGCGGTGAGGACGAAGATCGAGAAGGGCAGCGCCTTCGCCACGTAGGGAAGGACAAGGCCTATCAAACTGTCCATAATGCCAAGAGCCTTCTCGATCTTGTAGATGGGAATGATGGTGACCTGAATCGGGAGCATCATCGTCGAGACGAAGAGAATGAGGACGAGGCCCCTTCCCCGGAAGCGGAGTCGGGCGAGAGAATAGGAGGCGAGATAGACTATCCCGATTATCAGGACCAAAGAACCGAGGGAAACGACGATCGAGTTGAGATAGTAGTCGCCGATCTTGCCGACTGACCAGGCTTCCGTGTAATTGGATAACCTGAAGAGCTTGGGAAGGCCCCAGGGATTGATATACATCTCGCGTTGGCTCTTCAGGGAGTCCAGGACGACCATGAGGACGGGATAGATCATGAGGGCCGAGAACAGGACGAGGATTATATGCCTCGCCGATACGGCCAAGCCGCGAGACGCCGTTTTCACTCTGGCCCCCTATTCCTCGAGCCTGCGGCCGATCCGGTTCTGCAGGACCGTTATCAGCATGACGATTACGAAGAGCATCACCACGATCGCCGAACCGAGACCGATCTGGTATTGCTGGAAGGTGACTTCGTACATATTCGTGAGCAGCATCTGAGTCGCATTGTAAGGCCCGCCCCTCGTCATGACATACACGATGTCGAAGACCCCGTAGGCGCCCATGAGCGAGATGACTACATTTACGACGATGACCGGAGCGAGCTGGGGAATCGTTATATAGCCCAGCGTCCGCACGGGGCTCGCGCCGTCGACGGCCGCGGCCTCGTAGAGCTCGGAAGGGATGGTCTGGAGGCCGGCCAGATAGAGCACCATGTGATAGCCGGTCCACTTCCAGATATCGACGAAGGCGACCGAGCCGAGCGCGAGTCCGGGATCCCCGAGCCAGGATATCGTACTGGCATGGCCGAAGAGCGAGAGAAATGCGTTGAGGATTCCGAAGCTGGGATTGTAGATGAAGCCCCAGACAAGACCCACCGCGACGAAGGAGAGACAGGTCGGAAGGAAGAGGATTGTCCGATAGGCGGCTCTTCCCCGGATCTTCGAGTTGAGGAGCATCGCGAGGAATAGCGCCAGGACATTCTTTCCGATGACCGTATAGACCGCGAAGACGGAATTATTCGCGAGCGACTTGAGGAAAAGCCCGCCCGGGCGGAACAGCTCTTCATAATTCCTCAGACCGACGAAGGCCGGAGGGGAGAAACCGTCCCAGACGCTCAGCGAAAGGATCAAGCCCTCGACGAAGGGATAGATTATGAAGACCGCAAAGAAGATGAGCGCCGGGAGTAGGAATATCCAAGCGGCTCTCCAGTCTTTCGTCGACGCTCGTTTCATGGCAAACTCCAGCGCTCTCCTCAGTCGCCGGCCGGACCGGCGGCGGAGGAGATTCGTCGAGACTCAGTTAAAGAACTTATAGCCTTTTTTCACCAAGTCGTCGAAGACTGCCTGGACGGCCTGCATGGCCTTTTCAGGTGTCGTCTGCTGACCGATCACGGCCTGAATCTGCTGCTGGAAGGCCTTGGTTATCTCGGGGGGCCATATCCAGTCGAGGAAGGTCGTCGTTTTAGGCAGAAGGTCGGTCGCGAGCGTGCTCTGGAGCGAGTCCAGTTTGGACAGCTTCACGTACTTGTTGACGCTGTTGGTGTTCCCTGTATCGATTACCAGGAACTCGCTCATCGCATCTGACGAAACGAAGTCGAGGAGCTTGAGGGCGAGGTCCATTCGCGAGGGATCGATCTTGGAATAGACCACATAGGCATTGCCGGGCCCGCCGGTGGCTTGCGCGATCACATCTTTCTTGATCAGGGGGAAAGGGAAGGCGCCGACATCATCCGCGGTCATGCCTGACTTGTACCAGCCTCCGAGCTCCCAGGTGCCGCCGTAGAACATCGCGGCCTTGCCGGAGACGAAGGCGGCTCGGGCGCTGTCCATGCTTGTACCATTGACGCCAGGTATGAAGAGATCGTCTTTGCCCATGCTGGCGAGAGCGGCCATGGCCTCGACATAGTCCGGGTCGGTGAACTTCGCCTTGCCGAGAAGAGTGTCGACCGTGCGCTCGAAGGATCGGTTCTTGGAGGTCTGGGCGAAGGTCTGGAAGAACCACATCGGCCACATGTATATGTCGCCCCCGCCCATGGCGACCGGGGAAACGCCGCTCTTCTTGAGCAGGCTCGAGGCCCGGACGAACTCATCGTAGGTCGAAGGTAGCTTTATGATTCCGGCCTTTGCGAAAAGCTGCTTGCTATAATATACGCCGCTCGTGTTCGCCGCTATAGCCGGTATTCCGTAGACTTTCCGGGAGAAAGTGTAGGGGACGAGCATATTGGGATAGAAACGGTCGAAGTACTTAATCTTGCTCGTCAGATCCATTATGATGCCTTTCTGGGCCATGAAGCGGACGTCTTGTCCATTGGCAAAGACGACATCGATCTGTGAACCCGCATTGACCGCGGCGGTGAGCACTTGCATGTAGGAATCGGACGGATAAGTCTGGAGCTTCACCTCGCAATCATTGGCCGCCGAGAATTTGTCAATGACCTTCTGCATCGAAGCGCTGCCCTGAGGGTCACAGCTGTAGACCACGAGACTTGGTTTGGCGAAGGCGCTCGTCGAATGGCACAGCAGAATGAGGCCCAGAGCCATGATGAAAAGTCTTCGCCGCGCTGAAATGCTCATCCTAAACCTCCTCGAGCTTCGGATCCGCGCGAGCGGATTCCGATGAAACCTAATAACTTCGGGGCCCAGGGCCCCGTCATTTGATAATTCCGAATTGTCCATGTAAACCTTTACATGGTCCATGAAAAGACTCGCCGCGAATTCAATCCGTCCTCCTCGTCGTTTCTCGAACGATGAGCTCGGGCTGATAGACCACTTCCATTTCCTCGACCATTTTGCCGTCATGCAAGTCCATGACGATCTCCACTGCCTTGAGCGCCATCTCTCTGACCGGCTGCCTGAGCGTGGTCAGGCGCGGGTAACTGAAGCTGGCGATCGGACTATCGTCGACGCCGAGAATCGACATCTCCTCGGGAACCCGTCTCCCGTAGCGGAATAATTCATTCATCGCGCCGATGGCCATGAGATCGTTCTGAGCCCAAATGCCGGTGACCTCCATCTTTTTCTCGACGATGTACCTGGCGGCGGCCATTCCGGAGCCGTACTCGAAGTCGCCCCTGAATACCCTCGACTCGTCCAGAGCGATGCCACTCTCGCCTATCGCGTCCCGGAATCCGAGAAGACGCGGTTCGCTCGAATCCCCGGGATTGCCGGTTATGCAGAAGAGCTTGCGGTGACCGAGCCCGATCAGGTGCTCGCCGGCGATTCGCCCGGTTTGGTACTCGTCGAGGCGGACCCGCTTGATGCTGCCGATAGGCTTGTTGCCGTATAAGAGCACGAGGGGTATCCCCATGGCCTGCAGTTTGTTGAAAAGTTGGGTATTCCTGAGTTGAGCCATGAGAATGACCCCATCGACTTTTCTGCCCAGGAGCCTTCCTACGATTCCATCTTCGGTCTGGCCGTTTCCCACTTCGGTGTTCACGAGTATCAGGGTATAGCCCCTGCTCGAAACGAACGCCTCAATATAGTTGATGACGCTCGAAAAGAACTCATGGGATATTTCGGAGATCACGAGACCGATGAAACCGCCGCTTTTCTCCTTAAGTCCTTTCGCGAGAAGGTTCGGGACATAGTTCAGTTCTTTGATGGCCTTTTCGACCTTCTCTCTCGTAGGCGCCTCGACATAGGCTGAATTTGTCACGACCCGAGAAACGGTCGCGATCGACACTCCCGCCCGTTTTGCCACCTCGATGATCGAAACCATACCCAACAGCCTCCAAAATATCCATGTAAAGCTATACGTAAAGGTTTACATGAAGATATTCCTTCGGGAAGAACAATCTGTCAAGGTTTTTTTGCCGATTTCGAAGATACAGATCCACCACGATGAAACATTAAATCGCCAGGGCTACATATCTTGCTTTTCTCGTAAGGAAAAGTACAACTACTCTTTCCGCGCGGGCCGCCGAGCCTCGGAGGCAGCCGCCGTGGATCCGGCCGCGGCCTGGAAGGAGCCCGCGACTATCCGCGACAAGATGTCGCCCAGCAGGCGCGGGGGCGCCGCCTTCGGATCGATGATGCCTTCTATGCCCAGGCCGTTCGACAGGGCGAGGACGGTCGTCGCGAGGTCCATCGCCCCCGCGCGGCCCAGCCGCGCGCCGGCCGTCGCGGCTTGAGCCTCAACGAGGTCGGCGATCCTTCCGCGCATCGCGAGCCGGCGCTGGGCGAGCTTGGCGCGCAGCTCCTCGTTCCTCGCGCAGCGGATCCAGAATTCCAGGAAGAGGAGCTGCCATGCCGGATCTGCAGCGCCGACGGCCCGCAGCTCGCGGCCCGCGGCAGCGGCCGCATCCCCGGCGGTGGCCGCCGATCCCTTCGCCGCGCGGGCTTTGGCGGCCCGCTTCTCCGCCGCTCCGCGCGCCTCCTCGATGCGCTCGTCGATCTTCGCGGCGACGAGCTCGAAGACCAATTCGTCCTTGCTCGCGAAATTCGAGTATACCGCGCCCTTGCTGAAGCCCGCCGCCTCCGCCACGCGCTCGAGGCTGGCGCCATCGTAGCCGCGCTCGGCGAATACGCCGAAGGCCGACAGGAGGAGTTTGGCTCGGACGTCCTTCTTCTTCTCGCGCCTGCGACGCGCGGGAACCGCACTTTTCGGCTCGCCCATGCCCTCTCCTTTTGAAAACCTTCGGTATTCGATACCAATAGTATTGACATTCGCGAGACTCGTCAATAGATTCGTCCCATGGAATACCGCGCGGAAATCTTCGATTTGATGCAGTGGCACTTCGAGGCGACAGGCTACAACGACCACCAGGTCCACTGCGGGATGGCGCTCGGTTCCCCTCTGGACGAGGCGGCGCTGAGGAAAGCCGTGAGGATCTCGCTCGGCGCCATGCCCATCCTGGCCACGAAATACGCTTCACTCGAAGGGCGGGCCGGATGGACGAGCCTCGAGAGCCCGGATCTCGAACGGGCCTTCGTCGCGACAGGGGACGAGGCCGTCTTCGAGTCGGAGAGGACCTTCAGGATTCGCGAGGAGGTAGGCCCGCAAGTCAGGTTCTGCCTCCTCCGCGGGAAGAGGAACTCCCTCGCCGTCACGATGAACCACATGATCGCCGACGGCTCCGGCTTCAAGGACTACCTCTACTCGGTCTGCGAGACCTACTCCGGCATCGTGCGCGGGGAGCACGCCGACCGGCCGCCCGCGGCAAAAGGCGGATATAGGGGCTTCGGCGACGTCCTGCACGCCTTCGGTCCGATCGCGAAGGCCGCTGCGTTGCTGGGGGCCGGCGGCGCCAGCAATAAGGTGGGAGGCTTCATCTTCCCCCTGGAGGCCGGAGGAGAGCTGAAGCCCTTCATCGCGACGCGGGCGATGGCCGGCGCAAAGGTCGCCCGCCTGAAGGAGTACTGCCGCGAGCGCGGAGCCACGCTCAACGACGCGGCGCTCGCCGCGTTTTATCGCATACTGGCGCGACGCCTCGGCCCTTCCGCCCTGGACGGCCTCCGGATACCCATAATGGTCGACATGAGGCGCTACCTGCGGAGCAGGGAGTTCCCCTCCCTGCGCAACCTGTCCTCGACCGCCATTACACGCGTCGGGCAGAGCGCCGGCGAGACCTTCGACGGGACCCTGCTCAAGGCGAAGGCGAATATGGACGGTCTCAAGAGGCGGAGCATCGGCCTCGGCGGATTCCTCAAGCTCTCGCTGCTGTTCTCGGTACTCGGAGACGCAGAGGCTTCCCGACTCCTTGGGCGCGGCCTCAGGAACCCTCTCATCTGCATGACCAACATAGGCGAGCTCGATTCGAGGAGGCTGGCCTTCGAGGGTACGCAGGTCGAATCGGCCTACGTGTGCGGGTCCATCAAGCACAAGCCGCATTTCCAGCTGGCCCTCAGCGGCTTCGACGGAACGGTCACCCTCAGCTCGAATCTCTACGGCAGCCCGGCGGACCGCACGACGATCGACGATTTCCTGCGCGAGGTCGAGGAGGAGCTCTCCGTCTAGCTATCGCCGCGAGCTACTCTCGACCTATCCGGCGCGGCGGCTCCGATTCCCCCTCCGCCGCGATCTCCGCCAGCCTGCGCATGGTCGCCCAGTTCCTGGTCGTCGCCGAAACCTTCAGGATCTTCTCGATGAAATTGTTCGAGCGCTTCGAATTCCCGTAGCCTTCGCCGTAATAGGAATAGACGACCCTGCCGACGACCTCGTGCCTGTCGACCTCGTTCATCGTCTCCATCAGCGTTTCCACGTCGGGCTTGGCGGGATCGTGGGACAGGAGGGTTACGTACAGGTTCTTGGGATCGCCCATGCTCTCCAGCGGGTGCGTCTCGGCGATGCGTCTCAATTCCTCGACGCTCTTGACGATCACGGCGACCTCGCGGTCGATCTTGTTCTTGATCTCCTGGCCGATCTCCGCCTCCATCTTTCTCTTGTTGACTTCCTTGCTGTCGAACAGCGCGTTGCCGCTCTGGATATAGGTCGCGACGCCGGTGAAGCCGATGTACTCGAGGATCCGCTTGAAGTCCTCCATCTTGAGGACGACCCCGCCGACATTGACGCCGCGCAGAAGCGCTAAGTACCGGGCCATATCTCTAGAGGTCCCAAATGTCCCTGAAGGCGTGTTCCCGCTCGCAATAGCGGCAGACGAATTTGGCCCCGCCGGGCTCGCCGACCTCGCTCTTGCGCAGGAACTCGGTCGTGGCGCCCTCGAGGCTCTCCGGCGCAGATATGCAGAGCTCGTTCTTGCAGGATATCTCGTCGAAGCCGTAGATGCGCGGCGGCATCGAGAGGCGGTATTTCTTGACTACCTTATGCTCGTGGACGAGGTTGAGGGTGCATCCCGGGGCGATCGCCGCGAGCTTCTTGAGCTCGCGGCCGCCGAAGCTCATCACGTCGGGCAGGGAGATTATCCCCTTGTACGTGCCCTGATTGTTGTGGAAGACGCCGTGGCCGCCGCGTACGTCCAGCTTGAGCATGCGCCGGATCGCGTCGAGGTGGCTCCAGATCTCCTCGATCGGCGCGCCGGAAGAGATGTGGTCTATCACGAGGCCGTCCTCGACGGGCTTTATGCCCACCTTGTACTCGGGCTTGGCGCGCTGGGCGACCGCCGTCTCGTGGACGAAGTCGTCCTCGAAGGCCTCCGGCGCCCTGGGCTCGCCCGCGAAGTCGGCGCCCAGGAGGCCCGACACCATCGCGATGAGGGCGATGCGCGTCCAATAGCCGTTGGCCGATTGGGCGTCCCATCCGTTCAGGGGCGTCTCGTCGAGGAAGGTGGGGTTGGTCGGCGCGGTGCGGTCGCGCGGCAGCGGATGGTAGAAGCGGCAGCCCTCGGGGAGGAGGCCCAGCATGTCTTTGCGGAAGGTCACCGACTTTCTCAGGGCGGGAGCCTTCTCGAGCACCGACTCTCCCATGCGCTCGAGCTGGAGTCGGGTGAAGTACCAGATCGGCGCGACGGCGCCGGAGGCGAGGTACTCGTCGATGGACTCGTATTCCCGGACGAGGAAGCCGTTGTCGCGCATCCTCTGCGTGTAGGCGGGCGGCATTCCGAGGATCTCGGGCGCCACGAGGTCGACCTCGACCTCGCGGAAGAGCCTGAGTCCATCGGCCTTGGAGTGGACGGTGCGGCCGTGATAAAGGTCGCCCGTGAGCGCGATGCGGATGCGCTCGTCGCGGCCGCCGAGCTGCTCCAGGAAGGAGTATTCGTCGAGGAATTCCTGCGTGGGATGTTCGTGCTTGCCGTCGCCGGCGTTGATGAAGGAGGGCCTCGGCCTGCCGCTCGCGTCGGCGAAGCGCCCGAGGGCCCCCTCGAGCCAGCGGCACACCCCTTCGAGCTTGGAACGGATCACGAAGCAGGACTCGTCGGCGTAGCCGACGAGCATCTTGACCGCGTCGGACATCGACTCGTTCTTGTTGAAGGACGAGGTGGCGGTGTCGAACAGGTTCGTTCGCGCGCCGAGGAACTTGGCCGCGTTGCGGAAGGACTCGCGGGTGCGCGTGGAATCCTCCATGAAGATCAGGTATACCGAGTAGTCCTCGTCGTTCAGCCTGAACTCGAGCGCGTCGCCCCCTTCCCGGACCGCGCGCTTTAGCTCTCCCGCTTTGCGATAGAGATAGCGCTGCTCGTCGAGGGATAGGTCGTTCACCACGGCGACCGTACGACCCTTGAAGGGCCCGTTCCTGGAACTCATCTGCTGCCTCGCTTTATGCGTACCGACGGCTGTGCATATGCTCGAGGACCCGGCGCGGAGGTTTCGATCCCCGTCCCTCCGCGGCTGTCCATTCGAAGATGGTCTTTCATCTCAAGGCTTGAGGTCCTTGATCTTCTCGAGGATGTCCGGCTTGAGGAGGGCGAAGGAGCCGTCCGGCGACTGCGCGACGATGCCCCCCGAGGCCTCGCGGAGCAAGGCGTAGGGAGCGGAAGCGTCCTTGGCGCGGGCCAGCTCGGCCAGGTCGGCGGCCGCGAACCTCGCGACATAATACTTTCCGTCCGGCGCCGCCGCGAGGGCGTAGATCGACTCGCCCGAGACGAGGACGGCGCTCTCGGGGAACATGTCCGACTTGCTCTCGGCGACCGACTCGAGGCTCGTCTTGTCGAGCTTGACCAGCTTGACTCCGCCGGGCTTGCCCTCGAGACCGGAGACGGCGACGAAGGCGTCGGGCAGCTCGGCGAGGGAACGGAGGTGGAGCGTGTTGATCCTCGATGAGCGAATCGCCGTGCCTTTGTCGGCATCGACGAATACTACCTGCGCGAGGTGGTCGGCGTCGTCCCCGACCCGGATCAGGTAGATCCCAGAGGTCGCGGCCGCACCCTTCGCCGCGACCTCCGCGGCGATGACCTGCTTCTGGTCGGCGGTGATGTCCTTGCGCTCGGCCGCGGCTTCGGCCTGCTTGGAGGCTACCGCCGCCTCGCCCGACGCTACCTCGGCCTTTTTGGCCGCGACCTCAGCCGTGCCGGCGGCGACCTGGGCTTCCTCGGCCTTGACCGCGGCCTCCTTCGTACTGAGCTCCGCCGTCGGGGCGGCGCCTCCGGCCGGGCTTCCGGCTCCCGCAGCGGGTGAGGCGGCCGGGACGCCCGGCGCCGAAGCGACGGGCGCGGCGGCAGTACCGGGCGCGGCGGCCGGCGTCAAGGCGGGGGCGGGCGTAATGGCCGCGGCCTTCGCGGCCTCCAGGGCGGCTCGATCGGCCTCAGCCTTGGCCTTCTCGTCGGCGAGCTTCTTCTCGGCCGCGGCGAGGTCCGCCTTCTGCTTGTCGAGCTCCGCCTGCTTCTGCGCGGCCTCGCGCTCCTTGACGTCCACGAGGGCCTGCCTGGCGGGGACGCCCTTGTCGGGCTGGGCCTTAAGGCTCTCGGTGACCGCCTTGTCGGAGACGGCTCCCGTATCCACGGCCCCCAGCTTGCCGGCCGCGGCGCCGGCGCTCAGGGGGACGACTATGCGGCTCTTGCCGGGCCATTCGGAATAGGAGAGGGCCAGGCCGGCCGTCTCGGGCGCGAGCTCCTTCAGCACGATATCCTTGTACTTGGAGGAGAAATATTTCATGTCGCCGCGATGCACCGCGTCGTAGACCGTGATGAAGGTGGCGAGGGTGAAAGCGTCCTTCTCGGCGTAGCCCCAGGCCGCGACGAGATAGCCCGCGATGATCCAGCGGAGGTTGCGGACGTGGTCGACCTGAGCCTCGGGCCCCAGGACGATTATATCGGCGTCGAGGCCGGTCTTGACGGAAGGATCGACCGCGCGGATCACCTGGTAGCGCGCCGCGGCGCCCGCCCGCATAGCGGCTCCGCCCGCCGGAATGGCGCGGCCGAGGGCCGTGCCCAGGCCTTCGATCTCCGCGAGGCTGTCGATGCGCGGCTCGGGCCCCTCGTAGTCGATGAAGACGACGCTCGACGCGCCTACGCTCTCTATCTCGGCTCTGTCCGGAGAGAGGGCGCCGACAGCCTGGGCGATGGCCATGGCGGAAGAGAGGGAGAGTAGGACGGCTGCGAAGGCCAGGACGCGAAGCTTCATGCTTTTTCTCCTTATTGCGAGGCGCCGGAGATCCGCCCGAGGGCGGCCGCGGCGCGGCTGCGAACGGGCTGACCGTAAGGCAAAGTCGCCAGCCTGACGAGGGCGCGAAGGCCGTCCCCGCTCGGAGCAGACCCCGAGCGGAGCGACATGCCTTCGATCGCGGCGACTATGGCGAAGGCAGTCCTCTCGTCCACCGGCCGCGCGGCCGCGGAAAGGAAAGACGACATCGACGACCCGTCCGGATCCACGCCGAGAAGGGCGAGGGCCTCGCAGGCCGACGCCCGCACCGAAGGGTCGGCGTCGGACTCGACTGCCCGGAAGAGCGGCTCGCGATAGGCGGGCGATCCCAGGCTCCCGAGAAGATAGCAGGCCCTCGACCTCGGCAGTGGATTGGCGCCCCAACGCCGCTCCTCCTGGGAAAGATCGCGGTCCAGCGCCCTCGTGGCTACCGCCGCGCAGTAGGCCGCGGCTTCCGGCTCGTCCTCTCCAATAGTACCCGATCGCAGGGAATTTTCAATATCCGCGAGGCGCCTTAGCTGGTCTTCGGGATCGGCGGCGAAGGGATCGAACAGTAGGAGCCTCGAGGCGACATCGGGTAAAGCCGGATAGGGAGGCAGCGCGGGGAGGCGCGGCGGGCCCAAGGGCTTCTCGAAGCGGTAGGCGGCGAGGACCCAATCCGAGCCCGACGAGAAAGCCAGGCCCGCGGGCGAGACCGCCGGCGTCCCCGAGGCGCCGGGTATGCCCAGCTCGCGGAAAGTCTCCCCCGACAAGGAAAGAGAGACCGCCCTCCCCCGGCCGACCGCCACGAGGCGGTCGGCGAAGAGAAAAAGCCGCCCCTTCGCGCAGCCGGTCTGGACAGCCCACAATGCCTCGCCCCCGCCCGAGACCGCGAAGGCTATGCCCGATGCGTCCAGCCCGTAAAGAACGGACCCGTCCCAGGCGGCGGAGAGCGGGACGGCGCGGGCGCGGTACATGGCCTTGATCCCGCCATCGGCCCCGAGGAATAAGATACGACCGTCGGAAAGTCCGGCCGCCAGACAGGCCGCTTCCTTTCCCTCGCCGGGCGGAAGGGCCAGGGGGTACAGCAGGGCGGGCACGGCGCCGAGGGGAGCCTTCGCCAGGACTTCGCCGTATGGCGACAGGATGAGCAGGGTTCCGTCCTCGAGGCCGAGACAGGGCCTGCCCGAGCCGTCGACGGCCGGAGGGCAGGACGCCGCCGCGGAGAGGGGGAGGCTCCACAGGCGGCGGCCGGCGGGGTTCAGGCATATCAAGCTATTCCCCGAGAGCGCAAAGGCTCTCCCGTCGGAGCCGAAGGCGGGCGGAAAGACGGATGCGGCGCCCGAGACGGGCTCGATCGGGGCCTGCCAGGCCAGGGCGCCCATCCGCGTATAGGCCGAGAGCTTGTCGCCCCCCAGGATCACGAGGACGCGCCCGAAGGGATCCAGGGCCATGAGCGAGAGCGGCTTTTCGGGAAGGATGACCCGCGCGGCCAAAGTCCCTTTCTCGGTGAGCGCGTAGAGTGAAAGATCCTCGGAAAGGAGCCAGGCCGCGGCGGGAGAGGAGCTCGAGTCGAGGATGGGTCCCGCGAGGGCGAGACCGCCGGCCGGAAGCCGAAAGGCGGGATCCAGAGGCGCGACGCCGGCTTTCGCCGCGATATCCATCGCGACGGGCGCCGCGCCGCCGCGCGCTACGACGCCCATGCAGAGTGCCGCGATGAGCGACGCCCGCTCAGCGCAGGACGAAGCGCGCATTGCACTCCACGTGGCTCGTCTGGGGGTAGAAGTCGAAGGCTTTGAGGCTCTGGAGGGAATAGCCGGCCTTCACCAGGTCGCCCGAGTCCCTCGCGAGAGTGACCGGGTCGCAGGACAGGTAGACTATCGTACGCGGCCTGGATGCGGCGAGCCATTCGCGTACCGGCGGAGCGAGGCCCGTCCGCGGGGGATCCAGGACGACTAGGTCGAAGGGCCGCTTCGCCGAATCGGTCCGCACCCAATCCTCGACGGGCATCGAGGAAAATTCGTTCCCTTTTCCCGGCACGTTGGCCTTGGCCAGCTCGAGGGCGTAGGGATTCTGCTCGACGCAGACTACGGTGCCGAAGGAGGGGGCGAGGAAGCGCCCGAAAAGGCCGACGCCGCAGTAGAGGTCCGCGGCGCGCCTGCCCGACAGCCCCGCGACGGCGTCGGGGACGAAGTAGTCCAGGAGGTAGAGGTTGCTCTGGAAGAAGCCCCTGACGTGGAATCTGATGGCTTGGCCGGCGACGGACACCTCAACGAGGCCCTTCTCGCCCTCGATCCAAACCTCGTCGCCGTAGCCGAAGACGAGGAAGCGATCTTTGCCTCGAAAGACGGCCTCCAGCTCCGCGTAGGCCCTCGCGCTGCCCGCCCTCTCCTCGATCCAATCCTGGATCGGGCGGAGAGCCACCATGCAGGTCGGCGCCTCGACCACGTCCGAGGAGCCCCGCTTCATGAAGCCGAGGCGATGCTCCTTCGTGAAATGGAGCTGCAGCCGGTTGCGATATGCGAAGGGCAGCGAGGGCACGGCCGCTATCTCGCCGGTCTCGACCCGCGCAGTGCGCGCGAAGGCCTCCGCGACGATGAGGGCCTTCTCCTCGACCTGGCGCGAGTAGGAAAGATGCTGGAGGTTGCAGCCGCCGCACTCGCGGTAGATCGGGCATGGAGGCTCGACCCGGTGCCGGCTCGGCTCGAGGACCTCCACCAGCCTCGCTTGGGCGTAGTCGCGCCGTCCCGACGCGATCGAGGCGAGCACGGTCTCGCCCGGCAGGGCGAAGGGCACGAAGACCGCCTTCCCGTCGAGGAAGGCCAGTCCGTCGCCCCCGGCGACGAGCTTCTCGATGCGAAGCCTGACCGCGCCCGGATCCTTCATCCGATGCTAGCCCCGGCGCCCCGCGCCATAGGCGGGCGCATATCGCGCGGCGGCCAGGACCGCCTCGACCATGCTGACGGCGCTCGCCTCGCCCTTCCAGGCGATGTCGAAGGCCGTTCCGTGGTCCACGCTCGAGCGGAGGAAGGGGAGGCCGAGAGTGAGGGATACCGTCCTCTCGAAATCGAGTGTCTTGCAGGCGATGTGCCCCTGGTCGTGGTAGAGCGAAAGCACCGCCGCATAGCGTCCGGACCGGGCGAGATGGAAGACCGAATCCGCCCCTACAGGCCCCGCGACGGCCATCCCGCGCGCCCGGGCCTCGACGATTGCGGGCTCTATCTCTCGACCCTCCTCGTCGCCGAAGAGGCCGTGCTCGCCGCAGTGAGGATTAAGGCCGGCGACGACGAGATCCCCGTCGAGGCCGAGGCTCCGGAGGGCGGCATGGCAGCGTTCGATGTAGTCGACGAGGCGATCCTTCGTGACGAGATCGCAGGCCTTGCGAAGCGAGACGTGCCTCGTGAGGAAGAAGACGCGCAAGTCCAGAGTCTCGAACATGGTGAGAGGATCGTCGACTCCCGCGACGGAGCCGAGCATTTCCGTGTGGCCGATATGGGGAACCCCCGCCGCGGATACCGACTCCTTGTTGAGAGGCGCCGTGGCGACGGCCAGCGCGTCGCCGGCCATGGCCGCGCGGGCGGCCGCCTCGACGTACTCCCAGGCGGCGCGACCGCAGGCCGCCGACACCTTCCCCGGCTCGAAGGAAGAGGGATCGGCGTTGGCGAGATCGACCAGCCTCGCGTCGCCCCAATCGCGGGGCTCGACGCCCGCGAGCGAGGCCGCCCGGCGCATGACCCGAGCGTCGCAGTAGACCGCGCATCGCGCCGCGGCGCGCACGGCCCCGTCGGCCAGGGCGCGCGCGCAGATCTCCGGGCCCACCCCCGCCGGGTCGCCCATGGTCAGGGCCACGACGGGCCTCGCATCCTTTCCCATACCCTCTCCTTGCCTCTATACTATAGCAGACATTCAAGGAGCGGGAAGATGAAAGCCCTCGTCAAGAAAAGCGCGGAAGTCGGCATCCGAATGGAGGAGGTCCCTATGCCGGCGGTCGGCCCCGAGGACGTCCTCATCAAGGTGGGGAAGGTCGCGATCTGCGGGACGGACGTCCACATCTACAAGTGGGACGCCTGGTCGCGGCGCACGATCAGGACTCCGATGACGATCGGCCACGAATTCGTCGGCAGGATCGTCGAGCTCGGCGCCGAAGTGAAGGATTGGAAGGTCGGCGAGCGGGTCTCCGCCGAGGGCCACATCGTCTGCGGCGAGTGCCGCGCCTGCAAGGCGGGCAGGCGCCACCTCTGTCCGAACACCGTCGGCATCGGCGTCAACAGGGACGGCTGCTTCGCCGAATACGTCTCGGTCCCCGCCACCAACGTCTGGCGCGTGCATTCCAGCGTCGGCGACGACATCGCCGCGTTATTCGACCCCTACGGCAACGCCACGCACGCGGCCCTCTCCTTCGACATGGTGGGAGAGGACGTGCTGATAACCGGGGCCGGCCCCATCGGCTGCATGGCCGCGGCCATCTGCCGCCACAACGGCGCCCGCAACGTGGTCGTGACCGACGTCAACGACTATCGCCTCGCCCTCGCTCGAAGCCTGGGCGCGGACCGGGTCGTAAACGTGGGGCGAGAGAACCTGAAGGCTACGATGGACGAGCTCGGCATGGTCGGCGGCTTCGACGTCGGCCTCGAGATGTCGGGAAGCCCCCAGGCCTTCACCCAGATGCTCGACACGATGTACCACGGAGGGCGCGTGGCCCTCCTCGGCCTCATCCCCAACGGCACGGCGATCGATTGGGACATGGTCATCTTCAAGGGGCTATTCGTCAAGGGAATCTACGGCCGCGAGATATTCGAGACCTGGTACAAGATGGAGGCTATGCTCCGCTCCCACCTCGACATAGGCCCCGTCATCACCCACCGCTTCGCCTTCGACGACTTCCAGAAGGGCTTCGACGCGATGCTGTCTGGCGAGTCGGGGAAAGTGATCATGAGTTTATGATCGCGACGACCGTTCGCGTCGAAGCCCAGCGCGGCCCCGACGAAGCGCGCCTGAGAATTCCATGCGCTTCATCGCCGCCAAGCGCTCTGGCGCTTGGCGAGCGATGCTGTCGGGCGGTCGGGCAAAGTCATCCTGAGCCTCTGAAACCCCGCATATTGTAGGATGGGGCCCGAGGATGATATAGTGCTCGCACCGTGAGAAAACGCTCCAGGTCCCCTCAAGAGACCGACGATCCGCGGGCCATCGAGCCGGCGCGAGGCGAGCGCGAATC
>CAZBGA010000014.1:0-58125 GCA_964491385.1 uncultured Treponemataceae bacterium
TTATAAGTATATCGTACTTATTCTCGGCGGCGGTAACGAGGAGAGGCTGGCGAACTATCGTGACAAGCTCGCTAAGCTTGAAATATTTGTCCAGCTCCTCGCCGTTCACGCTCACCTTACCCTCGCCTTCGCGGAGGAAGACGCGGGCCACGGCGCACTTGCGACGGCCGGTTCCGATTCCAAGGTTCCTGATCATCCTTCTCGTTCCCCTTATACGCAGGAGGGTCGAATACCACGTGGTTCGCAACGGACCTGCGCCCAAGGGCGGGGTGTTCGATCCCTCATACAACAAACTTCCTTACAGTCGAAGCCTCTTGCGGCCCGCCGCGGGGGGCCTCATTCGATGTCGATGGCGATGGGCGCCTGAGCGGCGTGCGGATGGCTCGGCCCGGCGTAGATCTTGGCGTTCTTATAGAGCTTGCGGCCGAGGGGCC
The DNA here is from genome assembly GCA_964491385.1 of uncultured Treponemataceae bacterium. Classification (GTDB taxonomy): domain Bacteria; phylum Spirochaetota; class Spirochaetia; order Treponematales; family Rectinemataceae; genus UBA1306. The sequence continues at coordinate 435 of CAZBGA010000014.1, forward strand.
CCTTGGGGAGCATGCCTCGGATCGCGAGCTCCAGCGGCGCGATGGGATCGCGACCGATGAGCTGGCTGAACGTATAGTCCTTGAGCCCGCCGGGAAAGCCCGTATGGTGGTAGTACATCTTGTCCTGGCGCTTGCGGCCCGTGACATTGACTTTGTCGGCGTTGACGATGACGATGAAATCGCCGGTTTCTTGGGACGGCTCGAAGGTCGGCTTGTTCTTGCCGCGGAGCATGTAGGCGGCCTTCGCGGCCACTCGGCCGAGGCTTTTGCCCTCGGCGTTTATCACGTACCAGGAGCGCTTTGCGAACTGGGACTCCGGCGTGACGAAGATGGTCTTCATGTATCTATACCCTTGCCTTCTATTGGAATGCGCGCGACACTCTCGGGAATTCGAGCCACGTCGCGGACGCGCGGGCGGTATATTCCCATATCCCGAGATCAGTGTCAATACCGGCTTGGGAGCCTTCCCCCGCCTTCTCCATATCGACTCGCGGCACTACTCCTTTTTGTCGATAGCGGCCTGCTTGGCCTCCTCGGCCTCCTCCCTCTTCGCCTCCAGACGGTCCTTGATATCCGCGACTCCGATGAAGACGGCGACCAGGCCGATGAAAGCCGCGAGAACGGGCAAAGAACCTTTGAGGAAATTGATCACGTCGGCCCACCATCCGAGGGGACCGGGAACGATTGCGAAGATCGCGAAAGCGATGAGGATGGCCCCGACTATCAGTGCTACCATTTCGAATCCTCCTTGAGTCGCGACGGCAATAGGCGAGCCGCCGTCCGGCATAATAGCATCCATCCCCGCCCAAAGCAACACGGGCTTTCGCCTCGCTTTCGATGCGGACCGCCTTCGAAGCTTGTCCCTTTCTCCCGCCCCTCGCTATACTTGGCCCCATGTTTCGCGCCCGATCCATCGCTCTTTACAAGAATCGCCCCGTCCTAGTCGTCGATCTGAAGGATCGGATCGAAATCCGCCTCGAGGACGGCTCTTCTCTCAGGGTTCGGGACAAGGACTTGGTCCTTTTGCACGAAGGTCCCGTCGAAGACCTGCCGCGGACTGCGGAAGGGGGCGACTTCGAGACAGCCAGGCGCATGCTTGTTCCCGGCGCCAGTCTGCCGTGGACCGAGCTGGCGGAGCTCGTATTCGGGGAATCGGGCCCCGCTCAGACCCTCGCCTGCTGGCATGAAGCCGCAAAAGGCCTCCTATTCAAGATTGAGGAAGGCTATCCCCTCCCATTGGACGACGATGCGGCCGCAAGGGAAGAGCAAAAGCGGGCGCGCCGGGAGGGCGAGGCGGGAGAGCGTGCCGCTTTTATCGAACGGGCGAGCAAGATAAGGAAAGACCGGAGAGGAAAGGCTCGCGTCGCAGACGGCGACCCGGTCCATGCGGCGGCCTTCGAGGAATCCGACGGCCGCCTCCTTGCCGAAATCGAGTCCCTAGCCTACGGGAAGAGCGAGAAGAGCAGGATCTGCGCGGATTTGGGCATTCAGGAGACTCCCGAGGGGGCCCAGGCTTTCCTCATCGCCGTAGGCGTTTGGGACGAGACGGTCAACCCTCATCCGTACCGCGCGCTTTGCCCCCTCGGCGCGCCGAAGGCGGAGATCGGGCCCGATCTCGACGACCTGGCGCGAGTCGACCTGACGGGGATGGAATCGTGGGCAATAGACAATGCATGGTCGAAGGACCCGGACGACGCTATAGCCTGGGACGGCGGTTCCGCCTGGGTCCACGTCGCCGATCCCGCCTCCGCCATCCTCCCGGATTCGGCGGCCGATAAAGAGGCCATGGCCAGAGGCTCCACCCTCTACCTCCCGGAGCTCACCGCGCCCATGCTGCCCGACGAGGCCCTGCGGCGCTTCGGCCTGGGCCTTTCGGATACGTCGCCGGCCCTCTCCTTCCGCATCGACGTGGCCGAAGACGGCTCGATATCGGGCGTGGAGGCGATGGCTTCGACCGTCCGAGTCAGGCGCTGTTCCTACGGCGAGGCCGATATTCTCATGGATGACGGGAGAGCCCCCGGCCTGGCGGCGCTCGGCGAGCTCGCCGCCCGTCGAAGGATCAGGCGCGTAGCCAACGGCGCAGTCGAGATCGACATTCCGGAAGTCAGGATCAGAGTCGATGACGGCGCGAGCGAGATCCGCATCGAGCCTGTCCAGAAAGACCGTTCGAGCCGAATCGTGCGGGAGATGATGCTTCTCGCGGGGGAGGCGGCGGCGCGCTGGGCCTTCGCGCGCGGACTTGCCTTCCCGTATTACGGCCAGGAGGCGCCATCCGACATGGGGGCGGACGCGCTCGGCGCGCTTTCCTCCGAGGGGGAATCCGCGCTCTCGGTACAATTCGCGCGTCGAAGGCTCATGAGGGCGGGCATGTGGGGCCCCAGCCCGAGCGCGCATCGCGGGCTCGGCCTCCCCTTCTACTCGCAGATGACAAGCCCCCTGCGCCGCTACCAGGACCTTCTCGGTCATATGCAGCTTCGCGCCCTATTGGCGGGAAGATCCATCCTCGTCGCGGATGAGGTCTCCCGGCGCTGCGCCCTTGCCCAGGCCGCCTCCGCGGCGACGCGGCAGGCCGAGAGGGCGAGCGGCTTGCATTGGACCTTGGCCTATCTCTCGCGGCGCCCGGATTGGGTCGGCGAAGCGATCATCGTCGGCGGAGCGGGCCCCGGGGCCTGGCAGGCCTATATTCCCGCGCTCGGCCTCGAGACGCGGCTCAGGCTGGGGCCCGACAAGGCGCTCGACGAGAGGATTCGGGTACGGCTCGTCCGGGCCGAGGTTTCGAGCCTCGAGTCCTCGTTCGAAGAGACTCATTGACCGCTGATCCGTATATACATATCCTGTGCCTACGATGGAACAGAAGGATTACAGGCTCGCCGCCATCATGTATACCGACATCGCCGGCTTTTCCCGCATGATGGAGCGGGACGAAGCCGGCACTCTCGAGCTTCTCAAATATCATAATGAGCTGATCGCGGGCATAGTCGAGCGCCACCACGGGACCGTAATCAAGACAATAGGCGACGCCCTTCTCATCGACTTCAAGAATACGGTCGAGGCCCTCCAGAGCGCGATGGAAGTCCAGGACAGGCTCTACGAGCACAACAAGGCCAATCCCGGCCTTCCCCTCCTCGTGCGCATCGGCGTCCACCTCGGCGACATTTACTTCTTCGAGAACGACGCCCTCGGCGAGGGCATCAACATCGCCGCCCGACTCCAGTCGCTGGCGCGGCCGGGCTCCATCTGCTTCTCCCAGGACGTCTACAACCTGGTGCTCAACAAGATAGAGTTCAGGGCCGAGAAGCTCGGAAAGGTCTCTCTCAAGAACATCACCAAGGAAATCCACGCCTACGAGATCACGACGCCCAATGCCGAGTTCGATCCGGAACGCGAGAAGCCGAGGCCCGGCTACACGCCGGGATCCTACTTGGACGCGGATTCCGAAAGCTCGATTCCCGTCGGAGGGATGAGCTCCTCCGCCGGGCCCTTCTCGTCGCGGTCGATCGCGGCTCAGGCGCCGAACGAACTGCCGGCACCCGAGAAGCCCGTGGCCGGGCCGACGACTCCCAAAGAGGCCGATGCCGGGACCGGCCGCGGTATCGGAGAAGAGGGCTCGCGCGGCCTCCTCACCGAGATTCGCCGCGCGATATTGCAGGATACGAAGGGCTTGGGCAGGCGAATGAGCGTCGATGAGGCCATCCAGCGCTACGGCTTCTACGGAGTGGAGGCCGAGGAAGTGATAGCGACGATGGCCGATCAAGGCCTTCTGGTGAAGCGCCCGACCAAGCCGCCCGATCCTTCGCACATCCCGTCCTTCATCGCCGGTCTCGGCCGCAATGCGTCGGGCGATTTCGACCCGAATGCGCTCAAGAACAATATCGAGGCCGCGGTGCACGGCATAGTGAATGAGATCGAGAAAAGCGTCGAGCGCAACATGTCGAGCGACAAGATGGATCATTATGCCGACAAGTACAGGCGTCACGCCGAGCGCTACCGCGAACACGAGGAACGCCATCGCATGCGCCACGAGGTCAGAGAGGAACTCCGCGGCGGAGCCGAGCGCCCGGAAGAGCTGGCCGGAGATTTCGGCGAATATCGGCGAAGGCTCGAGACGCGCAACAGGAAGGCGCGCGGCGGCTTCATAGGCAATCTCACGAGCTACCTCGCGGTCAATGGTTTCCTGTGGTTCATCAATTTGAGCGCTTCGGCTTCCTTCCTCTGGGCAGCCTTCGTCAGCGCGGCCTGGGGAATCGGCCTGGTATCGACGGCCGTGGCCGCCAGACGATCGGGCGAAAAGCTCCGCGAGATAGACGCGATGCCAGAGCTCGATCGCGGGCAGTTGGCCGATTACAAGAAGCTCAATCGAGCCAAGGACTCCATCGCCCAGCACGGGGCGACGACCATAATGGTGCCCCTCCTCCTCGCCCTCGTAAACTTCCTCACCGGCCCGCATTTCCTGTGGTTCCTCATACCCACGGCCGCCATGCTCGTCGGCTACCTTTCCCACTTGGCTTCCTACGCGGCGACAAAGCCTCGCCTCGAGCGCAAGATCCTCGATTCCCTCGGGGTCAAGGGCGGCTGGAGGAACATCTTCCGCCGCGGCAAGGCCCGACGCGAGGAGGCCATCGGGCTCGGGCCCTATGCCGATCTCTATCGCGAGGCGGAGGCCGCCAAAGAAGGCATCGCGGCCCAACTCAAGGCCGGGTCCGCCGGGCCCGTCGACGCCGACCTCGCCCCCGCTCTCGACCAATACCTCGGCCAGGTACGCCTTCTCGCCCAATCCGCCAACGAGATCGACCGCCTAGTCGAAAGCATACCTATGGCCGACCTCTCCAAAGACAAAGCCTCGCTCCTAGCCAAGGAGGAGGCGGCGAGCTCGACCCTCAAGGCGGAATACCGGAAATCGATCGAGGAAATAGACAAACAGGAAAGCTCCTACAAGGAGCTGAAGGATCAGAGCGAGGTCGTGCGCCTGCGCCTGGGCTCCTCGGTCAACCAGCTAAAGCAGATGCGTCTCGACATTGCGCGAGTCCAGGCTTCGCCGGGCATCGAGGGCGCCGCCGGCATAGAGGCGCTGAAGCGCCGAACCGACGAACTCTCCCATTATCTCGAAGACTTGCGCGCAGGCTACGCCGAGGGCCGTGCCGATCCCTTCGCTGAGCTCGAAGAGGCCGAGAGGCAGCGCGGAACCGCCGAAGCCGGGATGAAAGGGGCGCCAGCGGACCCGAAGGCCTGACGGCCACTGCTTCAATTATATGGAAGCTTCTTGCACTGAAATTTAACATAGCGACACGATAACGTACTGTATTCAGGTCAAGTTCGCGAAGACGGAAAAAACCTGCCTTTCGAGCTAAATGGCGAAGATATGCCCCTTCGTCCATGAGTACAAGAAGGTAGTGGCGATGGCGCGGCAGAGAAGCGTGAATGATAAGAATTGAGGAACCGCCGGTTTCAACTCAATTTATTTTGATTCCAGCCTGAGATATTTCATTCTCAGTCTCAATATGGTCCATTTCGAGCCTCAATCGCCGGATCCTTTCATCGGCTTAATTTGCTTGGATAACAAATGAACGACCTCGCAGCTGCGAGGTATCGTTCGCTCGGCAAGGAAATTTATTGTATGAGGGACTCATACCCCTGTTCCTCGAAGCGGAGCACTCAGCTGCGGGGTATGAGTCCCTCCTCCGAATCATTACTCTTAAACGGATATTTCCCAGCTGAACGGCGGTTCTTGTCAGTCTTGGGAATCTCCCTAGCTCCCAGCCATATCTTGCCGGGCCTGGGCGACTCCCCGCACTCGCTCTAGTCTTTGATTTCGTTGGCCCAGGCCCGATTCGAACGGGCGACCTGCTGCTTAGGAGGCAGCCGCTCTATCCATCTGAGCTACTGGGTCGCGCAAAGCCGCGCGGGCGAACTGCCATTGTCAATGTTGTTGCGGCAGATCGGGGTGCGGCACGACCGCGTCGCGGCCTAGGCAACAATGTAGTCGAAAGCGAGCTACGCTGTCAACGCGCGCTCAAGATCCGCGAGCCCCGGCTCGATCTCGGCGTCGACGCGGGCATCGCGGAGCCCAAGTCCCGCAGCCCGGGTGGAACTGCCGGCACTGCAAGTCCCGATTGCGGCGTCCGTCCCGCCGGCGGTGTCGATCTCGCTGACGACGTCCCAGCGAGGATCGGCGCAGCGAGGGACGACTATCCGGGCGTGGCCGCGAAGGCCCGCGTCGAGGGCCCTCTCGGCGGCTACCAGAGTCATCGATGAGGCTACGTCGAGCGCGGGCCCGCCCTCCTCCGCGAATGCCGCGCCGGAGCGAAGCGCCGATTCGCAATCGACCGGCTGAAGGAGCGTCAGCGAACGGATCACGCCCGGCCTCTCGGCATCGAAGCGATCGATAAGGGCCCTCCCGGCCGGATCGAGCCCGAGCACCCCCATTGTCCCGATAGAGAGGAGTATCCCCTTGAGAGGAAGCCCCAATCTCCATGCCCAGAGGCAGGCGGCGAAGCCCAGGCCGTCGCCTGCGCAAATACCCATGATGAAATCTCCGGCAGCCCCTTTGCGGAGGATGGAAAAGGTAGCCGCCAGCACGACGATGCGCGCCGCGAATCGCGCTGGATTGGCCGGGCCGGCTGCGACGAGCCCCATGCCGGCTATCGTAGCCCCGGCAGCCTCTCGGATCAGGCGATCGACGGCGAGGCGGTCCCCGCGGACCGCGAATAGGCTGACCTGGCCGCCCTCTCGGGCAAGTCGCTGGCTCCGGAGGCCGCTCGCGGCATGGCCCTCCGGATAGAGCAGGGCGAGGCGGAGACCCGGGACGCCGGCGATCGCCTCCGCGAGGGAGGCGCCCTCGCTCCCCGTGCCGTCCGCCAGGAGGAGCCTCGGGCCGCTCCGGCGCGCGGCGAGAGCGAGGACTCCCGCGAGGAACCCGGTCTCGACGTCGGAGGCGCAGCCCGAAGGGCCCGAGGCATGGTCGGTCACGAGGATGTCCTCGCCGTGTCCGCGCCGAGTCGGAACCTCGGCGAATGCCCGCGCCGCGAGGCGGTCGGCCATGACGGGATCGACCTCTTCGGGAAAGAGGGCGGCGATGGCCGAGGTCGCCGCCTCCGAGTACGACGCCTCGGGGGCGTAGATCGCCGGCCTCAAGTCCGCGTCCCCGGCGGGCGAGAACGCGCCGGACACAGGGGGATATCCGCGCGCCGACGCGTCCATGAGACCGAGGAGCGCGCCGTTTTCGTCGATGAAGCGCATAATGGGGAAAGTCTACACGGCCGGACAAGGAGCAACAAGTCTCGACGCGCGGGACGCAGGATTCAAGCGCGATTGACGGCCGGCTCCGGCGGGAGCTATGCTCGCTCCCATGAAGATCTGGATGAAGTACCTCATGGGCGCGCTGCTGGGAGCCGCCCTGGCCCTCGCGATACCCCTTGAGGACACCGGCCTTCGCAACGCGATGGGATTCCTCTTCGACATCTCGATCCGGATCGGACGTTACGCGCTCGTGCCTTTAGTGCTCTTCTCGGTGCCCGTGGCGGTTTTCGAGCAGAACGAGGATAAGGAGTTCTGGAGAGGCCTTGGACGGACGATACTCGTCCTCCTCGCCGCCGTCGCGGTCCTCAGCCTTTTCGGCGTCGGCGTCGCGGCGGCAGTGCGGCCCGCGCGCATCCCCCTCGTCGCGGACACGGGCTCGGTAGGGCGGACTTTGGGCGTCAAGGACCTCCTCTTCGCGGTCTTCCCCGAGAGTCCGTTCGCGGCGCTCGCCTCGGGGCAGTTCCTTTTGCCGACCTATTTCCTCGCTCTTCTCCTCGGTTTGGCCTTCAGCCATGACCGTTCGGCCACCAAGCCCGTCGTCCAGCTTTTTGACTCGCTGTCCCGTGTGTTCTACCAGATCAATTCTTTCTTCGCGGAATTCCTCGGCATACTCATCATTGCGACGACCGCGCACAATGTCCTCGAGCTTCGAGCCGCCCCGAGGGCCGACGTATACCGGCCCCTCCTGGCCACCGTCGGCATCGAGTCCCTCGTCGTGATCCTCGTGGTCCTGCCTGCCGTGCTGTGGTTCTTCGGGGGCAAGAAGAATCCATATCGAATCCTCTACGCCCTCCTCGCGCCGTCCCTCGCCGCCTTGGTCTCGGGCGACCTGTATTTCCCCCTCGGCTCTCTCATGAAGCACGCGAAAGAGAGCCTGGGCATCAGGCGGAGGGCCAATGCCCTCGACATTCCCCTAGCCGCGATATTCGGGCGGGCGGGCACGGCCCTAGTCACGTCCACGGCCTTCATTGTCGTGCTCTCGTCATTCTCGAACCTCGGCGTTTCGCCCGCGAGCCTGCTTTGGATAGTCGTCTTCGCCCCGATCGCGACGCTTCTCGTCGGCTCGTCCCCCGACAGGGGAGCGATGGCCGCGCTCATGTCGCTCTGCGCCCTGTACGGTAGAGGCTTCGAGAACGGCTTTCTGATAGCCGCGCCGGTGGCCCTGCCCCTCATCGCGGTCGGATCGTTCCTCGATGCCCTCTGGGCAGGCTGCGCCTCTCTGCTCCTCTCTCGCCGATCGGGACTCGCCCAGGAGAAGGAATCTCGATTCTTCATTTGACGCGAGTAGCGAACGCTTGACGTCGACCCTACGCAATCGTAGAATGGGAGCATGGACCTCAAGAGCATTCTAAGCCGCGAAACCGTCGCCCTAGGCCTCAAAGGGCGCACGAAGGAAGAGCTTATCGACGAACTTCTCCAGGTAGCGGCGCGCTCGGGCAAAATCGGCGACATTGCCGCAGCGCGCAAAGCGGTATTGGAGCGCGAGCGGCGAATGAGCACCGGGATGAAGCACGGAATCGCGATACCGCATGGAAAGACGGACGTAGTCAAGGATCTCGTCGCCTGTATCGGCGTATCGGATCTGGCCGTTGATTTCGACGCCCTCGACCGGGAACCTTGCCGCATCTTCATAATGACCCTCTCCCCGGCCGATAAGACCGGGCCCCACCTGCAGTTCCTGGCCGAGGTGAGCCTGCTCTTCCGGAGCGAAGAAAAGCGCGCGGCCATCCTTGCGGCGAAAAGCCCCGAGGATATCCTCAAAGTCCTCACGGAATAATGCTTCGCTAAAGCGCGAGGGATCGATCATACGGGTCGTCCCCGGCGGCCTGCGGACGGCTATGGAGCGCAACGTCGAGATCGGCCGGGCGGGTTGCAAAAGGCAGGGGCCGTTCGCGCGAGAGCTTGTCTCGTCGGCGAACGGCCCCTGCCTTTTATCGGCCTGGCGCCTCGCTACGCTTTCGAGCCAGGCGCCGCGCGAATTATTCTATTACCGCGAGAACGTCGCCGATCTTGACGATGAGGTGGTCGACTCCGTCGATCTTGATCTGGGCGCCCGCGTACTTATCATACATGACCTTCTGTCCCTCCGCGACCGGCAAGGGCTCGATTACGCCCTTATCGTTCTTCGTTCCCGGGCCGATGGCGACCACGACGCCGTTCTGCGTCTTCTCCTGTGCCGTCTGCGGAATGATGATTCCGCTGGCCGTCTTGCTCTCGCTCTCCTGGACTTTGATGAGAATCCGATCGCCGAGGGGTTTAACCTTCATACTTATTCCTCCTGAAAAAAATGAGCTATTTATTGGGTCTCGGAAAATATACGTAAAAGCACCCGGACGGTCAAGGTGGAAGAGCCGTCTCGCCGACTGCGTAGCCGAGATAGGCGGATTTGGTTACATTTATCCCGTACGGGGAGCGTCTTTTCGACGAATCCGTCCGACGGGAGCATGCATGGCAAGGAAAAGCAAGGGCTGGGACCGCAAGCGTCCGGCGGCCAAGGGGCCCGTGAGGGGCAAGGGCCCGCTTATTCCGCCCAACCTCAATGGGTTCCAATTCAGATTCTCCATCGGCTACGTCCTGGTCATGCTGGTCGCCGTCGCCCTCCTGAACTTCTTCATCTTCCAAAGCGACGACACGATTATCCCCTACAGTGCCTTCAAGGACAAGGTCCGCTCCGGCGAGATCAAGCGCGTCGAGATGGACCAGAACTACTACACGGGATACCTCCAGGTCGACAAGAAGCCCGGCGTCGGCATACAGGCACTGTCGGTACGCGCGCCGTCGATCTACAAGACCGTGCCCGTCTTCGACCCGAGCTTCACCGCGCTTCTCGACGACAAGGGGGTGGTCTACGCATCCGTCGCGAGAGAGGGCAATGCCGTCCTGTCATTTTTCCTCAATTGGATCCTGCCGTTGGTGTTTATGTTCATCATATGGCGGGTGCTGTTCAGGCGCCTGGGGAACCCGGGCGGCAACGTCCTCGCCTTCGGCCAGAACAAGGCAATGATAGTCGCGGAAGGCGACGTGAAGACTCGCTTCGGCGACGTCGCCGGAGTGGACGAGGCCAAAGACGAGCTCGTTGAAGTGGTCGATTTCCTCAAAAGCCCCAAGAAATACACCGAGATCGGCGGAAAGATCCCCAAAGGCGTGCTGCTGGTCGGCCCGCCGGGCACGGGCAAGACCCTCCTCGCCCGCGCGGTAGCCGGCGAGGCCGAAGTGCCGTTCTTCAGGATGAGCGGCGCCGATTTCGTCGAGATGTTCGTGGGCGTCGGGGCGGCGCGCGTGCGCGACCTCTTCAAGCAGGCGCGCGAGAAGGCTCCCTGCATCGTCTTCATCGACGAGCTGGATGCGATAGGGAAAAGCCGAGTTACCGGCGCGATGGGCGGCAACGACGAGCGCGAGCAGACCCTTAACCAGCTTCTGGTCGAGATGGACGGATTCGACGCGACGAGCGGCCTCATCATCCTGGCGGCGACGAACAGGCCCGACGTCCTGGACCCGGCCCTGCTGAGACCCGGCCGTTTCGACAGGCAAGTCCTCGTCGACAGGCCCGACCTCATAGGCAGGGAGGCGATTCTGCGGATTCACGCGAAGGCGGTGAAGCTCGACGAGTCCGTCGACCTCTCCAAGGTCGCGCGCGGCTCGGCCGGCTTCGTAGGCGCCGACCTGGCGAACCTCGTGAACGAGGCTGCCTTGCTCGCCGTGCGGGGAGGGCGCAAGAAGGTGCAGGCGGCGGATTTCGACGCCGCCATAGAGAAGATAGTCGCGGGCCTGGAGAAGAAAAGCCGCGTCATGAACCCGAAGGAGCGCCGGACCGTGGCGTTCCACGAGACAGGGCATGCCATCACCGCGGCATTGACGCAAGGCTCTGATCCCGTACGGAAGGTGTCGATCGTCCCGCGCGGCATGGGCGCCCTCGGCTATACCCTCCAGCTCCCCATCGAAGACCGCTTTATCCTCACCCGCGACGAGCTCATCGGCCAGATAGACGTCCTCCTCGGAGGGCGCGCCGCGGAGGAAATCGCCTTCGGGCTTATCTCGACGGGAGCGGCGAACGACTTGACGCGAGCGACCGATATCGCGCGGCGCATGATAACCGATTACGGCATGTCGGAGCGATTCCGTCACGTCGCGCTCACTCGTCGCGGCGGGGCGATGCTCGGGCCCATGCCCGAGCCTTATTTGGCGCGCGAATACAGCGAGGATACCCAGAAATACGTGGACGATGAGATAGCGCGCATCGTCGCCGATCGCTACGACCGAGTGCTCGAGACGCTGCGGGGTAAACGGAGCCTCCTCGACGCGATAGCCGAGAGGCTACTCGAGAAGGAGACTCTCGACGAGTCGGAATTCGCCCAGATGATGAAGGCTGGCGCGAGCTAAGGCGGGGATTTCGAGGCCAGACATAGACATTACTATTAAGAGATACCTCCGATAAATGCCGGTATGACAAAAACGCAGACAATGTGAATGATATTGTCATTTTTCGAGTTCTCGCTTAAGATGTGGCAACTCACATGACACTGCCATTCATCGTTGCTGTCGTCCCCCCTCTGTTCGGCCTGATAGCTTTCGCTATTCGAAACGACAAGTTTAGACGTTTCATTGTCATAACTGGCGCCGTTACGCAGGCTGCGCTTGCGGTCGCCCTGGCGGTGACTTCCGCTCGTTCGCTGCCTTTGAGACTGGTTACCACGCTCCCCGGGCTGGACAGCTGGATATTGGGCGCGGAACTCGCGATGGCCGCCTTTATAGCCGTCGTCGCGGTCGTCAAGCGCAGGGTCCTCCCTTTATTGCTGGCGATCGTCCAGGCGACCCTCGCCCTCGCAGGGGAACGCTGGACGGGCGGTATCGAAGCCGAGGCGCATTTTGTCATCGATCAGGTCTCTCTCCTCCTGGTGCTCATCGTCGGCGTCGTAGGCGGCCTCATCATGGTCTACGCCGCTGGCTATATGAAGACTTTCCACGAGGAGCATACCGCGATCCGCGACCGCCGACGGCTCTTCAGCTTTACCATGCTCTCATTTCTCGGCGCGATGTACGGCCTCGTCATGTCGAACGACCTGAGGCTCATGCTCCTCTTCTGGGAGATGACCACCCTCGCCTCTTTCATCCTCATCGGATACGGAGGCGACGCGGAGGCCGACAAGAGCGCTTTCCTCGCGCTCAACCTCAACCTCCTCGGAGGGATAGCCTTCTCGCTCGGCATTATCCTCCTCGCGGCCCGCACGGGCAAAGTCGAGCTCGACGCCCTGCTGGCGATGGCCAAGGGCCCGGAAGCGGCGTTGATCTCGGCGCCCGTGGCCCTCTTCGCCTTGGCGGGCCTGGCCAAGGCAGCCCAGCTCCCCTTCACGCCATGGCTCCTCGGCGCCATGGTCGCCCCCACGCCCGTCTCGGCCCTGCTTCATTCGAGCACCATGGTTAAGGCGGGCGTTTTCCTCCTCATACGCCTCGCCCCCGCGATGACGGGCACGACGGTCGGCTATCTCGTCTCGTTCATAGGCATCATCACATTCATCGCGGGCTCTTTCGCCGCCGTGTCGAGCCGCAACGCGAAGCGGGTGCTCGCCCTGTCGACCGTCTCCAACCTCGGCCTCATCGCGACCTGCGCGGGCATCGGCACCTACGAGCTAGTCTGGGTCGCCCTCTTCCTCGTCCTGTTCCACGCCGTCGCGAAGGCCCTGCTATTCATCTCCGTCGGCTCGGCGAGCGTCGGCACGGGCAGCCTCGACATCGAGTCCATGGGAGGCCTCCTCACGGGCATGCCGCGCGTTACGCTGTTCCTCGTCGTCGGCATCTCCTGCATGTTCGTCGCCCCCTTCGGCATGCTCGTTTCCAAGTGGGCGGCGATGGAGGCTTTCATGAACCTCAACAGCCTCGTCAGTCCGTTCATGATCGCATTCCTCGCCTTCGGCTCGGCCACGACGGTGCTTTTCTGGGCCAAGTGGATGGGACTCCTCATCCGCATACCCGACCCGACCGCCCCTCGAGGCCTCCTCGAGGACAAGGTGACGCGCTACGAGCTCTTCTCCGAGGCTTCGCTCACGGTCCTGGCGATAGCGACCTGCGTCCTCTATCCCCTCGTGTCCAAGTTCGCCTTCGAGCCCTATCTGCTCGATACCTTCGGCAAGGCCTTCGGGCTGGACCGCAGCAACATGCTGGTCACGGTCCTCATGGTCGGCATGACGGTCGCCGTGCCGGCCCTTCTCCTCCTCATCTCGAGGCGAGGCAAGGACGGACTTTCCGCGGCTTATATGTCCGGCCGCGTAACGGCGCCCGGGCTGGCCTTCAAAGGCTCCAAGGGCGCCGAGCTTCGCGTCGCCACTCGCTCTTACTATCTCGAAAGCGTGTTCGGCGAGAAGAGAATACTGAGATCCGGGATAGCGATCGGCATTCTATTGACTCTCATCATGCTCGGGACGGTCATCATATGAAAGGCATCGAAATCTACGCCGCGATCGCCTACATCATACTCGGGCCGATTCTGGGAGGGCTCATGGACGGCCTGGACCGGGTAATTACCGCAAGGCTCCAGGGGCGCATCGGCCCGCCCCTTCTTCAGCCGTTTTACGATCTGCGAAAGCTCCTCACCCGCCGCATAGCGCCCGTCAACCGGCTTCAAATGCCCCTCATCGCGAGCCACCTCGTCTTCGCCGCCCTGACGGGCGTCCTCTTCTTCTACGGCTCCGATATACTGCTCATAGTCTTCGTGCTCACCCTGGCGAGCGTCTTCCTCGTTCTCGCGGCATACTCGACGGGCTCGCCCTATAGCACGATCGGCGCCGAGCGCGAGCTCTTGCTGATGACGGCCTACGAGCCCATGGTGATCATCGCCCTCGTCGGCCTCTATGGCGTGGCCAAGAGCTTCAACTTTTACGCGATTCTCGGTTCGAAGATGCCGGCCTACCTCTACCTGCCCGGAATCTATCTCGGAATCGTCTTCGTCCTGGAAATGAAGCTGCGAAAGTCGCCCTTCGACATCTCGACCTCGCATCACGCCCACCAGGAGCTCGTGATGGGCCTGACGGCCGACATGGGCGGCCCCGCCCTGGCATTAGTCGAGCTCGCGCACTGGTATGAATCGGTCTACCTCTTCGCCCTCGTGCTGCTCTTCTTCTCCTCAAGCTGGATAGCCGCGATCCTGGGCCTGGTTTTCACGTACCTCGCCATAATCCTCCTGGACAACGCCACTGCCCGCGTGAAATGGGAGCTCGCCCTCTCCTTCGCCTGGATCGTCGCCCTCGTCGCGGGCGCGGGCAACCTCATTCCATTCTACCTTATATCGAGAGGGACGCCGTGAGCTCCATCGAACGCTCTCCCTGGCTGATCCACTACGACGCGTCCAGTTGCAACGGCTGCGACATCGAGGTGCTCGCCTGCCTCACGCCCGTCTACGACGCCGAGCGCTTCGGCTGCATCGTGACGGGCGACCCTAAACAGGCGGACATCTTCCTCGTGACCGGGAGCGTCAACCACCTCAACGCTCCCGTCCTCAGGAACATTTACGAACAGATGCCCGAGCCGAAGGCCGTCGTCGCGATCGGGGCCTGCGCCTATACGGGCGGCGTCTTTTCCGAGTGCTACAACGTGTCGGGCGGCGTCGCCTCGACCATTCCCGTGGACGTCTACGTCCCCGGCTGCGCCGCCAAGCCGGAATCGATACTCGACGGGGTCGTGCGAGCGGCGATGATCCTCAAGGAGAAAGAGAAGGCCTCCCGAGCCGACCGGAAGGCGGCGGCCCGCTCGTCCTCGCGCCGCGGGGCCAGGCGAGCCGCGAGGGCGGACCGGAAAAAGGACGCGCAATGACGGAGAAAGAAGTTCAGGTCGTCGACGAGATAGAGGTCGGCCGCCTCCTCCCCGAGGTCGACGCCCTCCGGAGCGCGGGTTGGCGGATCATTCAGGTTCTTTGCGTCTCGTCCGCCGAAGGCTGCGAGCTGAGCTACTCCTTCGGCCTGGCTCTGGCGATGAAATCGCTGCGCTTTCGCGTCGCCCCCGACGTGGCCGTCCCCAGCATCACCGCCTTATTCCCCGCCGCCTTCCTCTACGAGAACGAGATCCGCGACCTCTTCGGGGTACGCATCGAGCGCATAGGGGCCGATTGGATGGGCAAGGTCTACGACGTCGCCGGCGACAAGCCCTTCAGCAAGGTGACGGTAATCGGGCCCCGCTCGGAGGGGGGCGGGGTATGAGCACTCGCGAGGATACGCGTCGCGAGGATACGCGTCGCGAGGATACGCGTCGCGAGGATACGCGTCCTGATCATGCGCGCGAATCCAATATCGACGGCACTTCGATCATACCTTTCGGCCCCCAGCACCCCGTGCTCCCCGAGCCCCTGCACTTCGACCTCTTCCTCCGGGACGAGAAGGTCGTCGGCGCGATACCGCAGATCGGATACATCCATAGAGGCCTCGAGCTGCTGGTCGAGAAGCGCGACTATACCGATTACGTCCACGTCGCCGAGCGCATATGCGGCATTTGTTCCTTCATGCACGGCATGGGCTATTGCGAGGCCGTCGAGGGGATGCTCGGCCTCTCCGTTCCCGACCGCGGGCGCTGGCTGCGCACTTTCTGGTGCGAGCTCGAGCGGGCGCACAGCCACCTCATGTGGATGGGCCTCGCCGCCGACGCCTTCGGTTTCGAGAGTCTCTTCATGGCCGCCTGGCGCGCGAGAGAGCTTGTTATCGACGTCGCCGAGGAGACCGCCGGCGGGCGCGTGATTTTCGGCTCCGCCATCGTCGGGGGAGTCAGCAGGGACCCGAGCGACGAGACGCTCGCGCGCTGCATGAAAGCCCTGAAGCCCGCCCGCGACGACATAAGGAAGCTGTCCCGAGTGATGCTTCAAGACTCCACCGTCAAGCATCGCCTCGAGGGCGTCGGCGTCCTCTCGAGGGAGAGGGCTTACGAGCTCGGCGCGGTCGGCCCCATGCTTCGCGCGAGCGGCTACGATTACGACGTCCGGCGGCGCGGCTACGCGGCCTACGGCGAGATACCCTTCGAGACGGTCGTCGAGGAGTCGGGCGACTGCATGGCCCGGGCCGCGGTGCGCATTCGCGAGATAGAGCAGTCGTTCGCTATCATGGAAAAGGTCGTGGCCGGCATGCCGGCCGGACCAGTCTCGGTGCCGGTAAAGGGCATGCCTCCGGTCGGCGAATGCTTCGCGCGGCTCGAGCAGCCCCGGGGCGAAGTCATCTATTACGTGAAATCGAACGGCAGTCGCAACCTGGAGCGCTTCCGCGTCCGAACGCCGACCTTCGCCAACGTACCCGCCATGGTCGAGGCGATGCGCGGTTCCAGCCTCGCCGACGTCCCGACGATCATCCTCACGATCGATCCCTGCATTTCCTGCACAGAGAGGTAAAGAGTGGCACTATTGCAGATGGCGCGCATCGTGCTCAAGAACCTCGTCTCGAGGCCCGCCACCCGGCGCTATCCCCGGATCGCCAGGCCCAGCTTCGAGTCCAGCAGGGGGCGGATCGCGATCGATTATCCCAAGTGCATCCACTGCGGCGCCTGCTCCCGGCGCTGCCCGGCCAACGCGATAGCGGTAGGGAAGGAGCCGAAGTCCTGGCGCATCGAGAATTTCGCCTGCGTAACCTGCGGTCTCTGCGTCCGCGTCTGTCCCGTAAAGTGCCTTCGCATGGAGACGGAGCGCCCAAAGACCGTCCTCTTCGCCGACCTCGCCGGCAGGATCGAGGAGCACACGAGTGCATGAGGCCAGCGCCGCGGAGGCTCTCGTAAAGATGGTCTCCGCGGAGGCGGTGGCACGCAAGGCCGCGCGCGTATCGCGAATACGCCTCGTCGTCGGCGAGGCCACGGGCTACATGCGCGAATCGCTCGAATTCTACGTCGCGGCCTCCGCGAGGGGGAGCCTCGCCGAGGGAGCCATCCTGGAAATTCGCTACGTGAAACCCCTCGTCCGATGCCCTTCCTGCGGACTCGAATTCGAAAGGCGGCGCTTCAGCTTCGAATGCCCCGCCTGCGGGTGCCAGGGCGTCATGACGAAGGCGGGCAGCGAGTTCTATATCGACTCGATGGAGATCGAGGCGCCGGCGTGAGGGTCGAGCTCAAGCGCGCCATCTACGAGGAGAACGACGTGATCGCCCGCAATATCCACGAGGGCCTGGCGGCCCGCGGGATATTCGCGGTCAATGTCCTTGGCGGTCCGGGCGCCGGCAAGACCAGCCTCATAACGCAGCTGGCGGCGCGCCTGCGGGGCGAGGCCGCGCTGGCCGTGATAGAGGGCGACGTGGCGAGCGACATCGACACGAAGTCCCTGCGGGCCCTCGGTATCGACGCCTACCAGATAGAGACCGGAGGCGACTGCCATCTTAACGCGCCGATGATAAAGGCGATCCTCGGGCGGATGAGCCTGGCCGACGGCTCCTGGCTCTTCATCGAGAACATCGGCAATTTGATCTGTCCCGCGGAGTTCGTGATCGGCGAGCACATCAAGATCGTCGTCGCGAGCGTCGCTGAGGGTAGCGATAAGCCTTACAAGTACCCCTTCGCCTTCGCGAGATCGGCGGCATGCGTCCTCACGAAGCCGGACCTCGTCGACGCCGTCGGCTTCGACGAGGCTTTCTTCCGCTCGGGTTTGGCGGCGGCGGCGCCCGATGCGCCTGTCTTCCCGCTCAACGGGAGGACGGGGAAAGGCGCGGACGAGCTGCTGGCCTGGCTCCGCGGCGCTCGCGCCGCGGAGCTCCGCCCCTCCCCGCTCCCGAATCACTTGCCGTAATAGGCACTCAAGTACAGCTCCTTAATCTCCCCGATCAGAGGGTAGCGGGGATTGGCTCCCGTACACTGGTCGTCGAAGGCGTCGAGCGCAAGCGTATCGAGGTCGGCCAAGAAGGCTCCCTCTTCCACTCCGGCGGCCTTGATCGACGCGGGGATGCCTATCTTCTCCTTGAGCTCGCCGACGGCGGCGATCAGCGACGCGAGTAGCTGGTCGTCGTCGTCGCCCCGCAGGCCGAGGTACCGCGCGAGCCTGGCGTACGCCGCCTTGGCCGCGGGATACTTGTACTGCGCGAAGGCCGCTATCTTCGTAGGCGCCTCCGCCGCGTTGTAGGCCATCACCTTCTCGATGAGCAGGGCATTGGAGACGCCATGGGGCAGGCGGTACCGCGCTCCCAGCTTGTGCGCCATCGAATGGCATACGCCGAGGAAAGCGTTGGCGAAAGCCATGCCGGCCATTGTCGCCGCGTTATGCACCGCCTGCCTGGCCTCGGGGTCGGCGGCTCCCTTCTCATAGGCGCGAGGCAGGTACTCGAACAGGAGCCGGGCCGATTCCATCGCCAATGGCGCCGTGAAGTCGCTGGCCATGCAGGATACAAGCGACTCCAGCGCATGGGTAAGAGCGTCGATGCCCCCCGCGGCCGTGAGTCCCCGGGGCATGGACATGACGAGCTCGGCGTCGCAGATCGCGATATCCGGCGTGATCGCATAATCGGCGAGGGGGTATTTCTTCCCCGTCGCGTCATCGGTGATGACCGCGAAGGGAGTAACTTCCGAGCCCGTACCGGAGGTCGTGGGTATGGCTACCAGAGTGGCCTTCGCGCCGAGCTCGGGCACCTCGACAATGCGTTTGCGGATATCCATGAAGCGCATGGCCAGGTCCTCGAACTTCAGCTCCGGGTGCTCGTACATCAGCCACATCAGTTTGGCCGCGTCCATAGGAGAGCCGCCGCCGAGCGCAACGATGACGTCGGGGCGGTAGGAGGCCATGCGCTCGACCCCCGCGAGGACAGTCGAGACCGTCGGATCGGGCAGGACCTCGGAAAAGACCGCGCACTCGATACCGAGCTCTTCGAGCTTTCTCGTCACCTTGGAGACGACGCCCAGGTCGAGGAGACCCTTGTCAGACACGACGAAAGCCCGTCTTTTGCCGATCAGGTCGCGCAACGCAAATCCGAGACAGCCGTACTTGTGGTAGATCTTGGGCGGGAGCCGAATCCAGAGCGGGTTCTCGCGTCGCTCGGCCACGGTTTTGTAATTGAGCAGATGCTTGGGACCCACGTTCTCGCTCACGCTGTTGCCTCCCCAGCTCCCGCAGCCGAGGGTGAGCGAGGGCTCGAGCCTGAAGTTGAAGACGTCGCCTATCGCCCCATGGGAGCTCGGCATATTGACGAGGACCCGGCCGGCTCGAACCCGGCCGGCGTACTCGTCGATACGGTCCTTGTTGGCCGGATCGGTATAGAGGACGGCGGTGTGCCCGAGCCCGGCGAAGTCGATGAGGGCGACGGCCTTATCGATGGCCGCCCCGAAATCCTTCGCGTGGTAGAGGGCGAGCACGGGCGAGAGCTTCTCCCAGCTGAAGGGTTCCTTCGGCCCGACGGACTCGATCTCGGCGATTAGGATCTTTACGCCGGCTGGGGCGTCTATCCCGGCCATCGCGGCGATCTTGCCCGCGCTCTGGCCGACCACATCCGCATTGATGTGGCCGTCCTTCGCGAGCGACGAGGCGAGCCTGGCCTTATCGGCTTCGTTCAGGACGAGGCAACCCTGGGCCGCGAAACTGGCCCGGACCGCGTCGTAGACGGTGTCGACGACTATTACGCTCTGCTCCGATGCGCATATTACTCCGTTGTCGAAAGTCTTGGAGAGAATGATCGAATTAACCGCCATGTCGATGTCGGCGCTCTCGTCGATGATGGCGGGAGTATTCCCGGCTCCGACGCCGATGGCGGGCTTGCCCGAGGAATAGGCGGCCTTGACCATGCCGGGTCCCCCCGTCGCGAGGATCAAGCTGACGTCGGGATGCCTCATGAGACGGTTCGAGTCCTCGACCGTCGGGTTCGAGAGCCATCCGATGATGCCCGCCGGGGCGCCTGCCGCGACGGCCGCGTCCGAGATTATCTTCGCGGTCTTCACCGTGCATTTCTTGGCCCTCGGATGGGGCGAGAAGACTATGGCGTTGCGAGTCTTGAGCGCGATCAGCGCCTTGAATATCGCCGTGGATGTCGGATTGGTCGTAGGTACGATGCCTGCTATTACGCCGATGGGCTCGGCCATCCTGATGAGGCCCTCGGCTTCGTCGCGCTCGATCTCGCCCACGGTCTTCATTGACTTGTACTTGTTGTATATGTACTCCGCCGCGAATTGGTTCTTTATCACCTTGTCCTCGACGATGCCCATCCCCGTCTCGGAAACGGCGTCCACGGCCAGCTCTATCCGCGCGGCGCTGGCGGCTAGGGCGGCGGCGCGGAAGATGGCGTCGACCTTCTCTTGATCGAAGCTCGCGTAGAGTCTTTGAGCTTCTTTCGCCCTAGCGACTATAGAGTCCAGGTCATCGAATTTCGAGGTTGATACCGCAGGCGCCCCGACAATCGGGAAGTCATCTTCGGGCCTTTTACTCTTGGATTCCTTCCTCTCCGTCATAACGATGCTACTCATAGTTCCCTCCTAATCGCAAGCTGTATCAATCGTCCTTTATTTATCTCTAATTATTTATCGATACTGGAAACATAGTAATTTGCTTGGAGAACGTCAAGTACTATCTACGGTTTTCCGCATTTGACGAAAAACGACTGCAATGCTACACGAATTGCGCAATTACTATTGATACTATCAGGAATAAAACCCTCCCAGAAAGGGAGGGATCGCTGAGGAGAGAAAACTTTCGACCGGAACTCGTCGCGAATGCCAGGGGAAAAGGAAACGATTATACCAGGATACGGTCCTTGGCTGCGATAACAGTCATATCTCGGGCAAGTATGGCCGCGGCAGAACCCTCCGCCTGGGGCAGATGCTCGGCTGCGAAGGCGAGGGCAAGCTCAATTTTACGCTCGCCTTCCGGGCCGGGGAAGCTTGCGTCGCGCGCGAGGAGCCAAGTGTCGACAATGGCCGCCGCCATGTCCATGAGGTCGGTTCCGAAGTAATCCACTACATCTCGCTCAGCCGAGTGGAGCTCGTCGCAGCACTTATTGAAAAGCCCGGTGCTTCCTACGAGGCGCGCCCGCAGGGCTCCGAGGGCTTCGGGAAAGGGAGCGGCGGCCCAGGAGTCGAAGAGGACGTCGAGCCCCCGCCCGAGCATCTTTCCCAGGGCCGCGACGACCTGGAGCTGGCTCGTGCCCTCGTAGATATTGGTGATTCGTACGTCGCGATAATGGCGCTCGGCATTGAATTCGCGCATGTAGCCCACTCCCCCGTGGACCTGCATTCCTTTATAGCAGACGCGGTTGCCCATCTCGGTCGCGTAATACTTGCTGAGGGGGGTGAGTATGTCGGCGAGGTTCGAGGCCTGCTTCTTGCGCGCGATGAGGGCGGGGTCGGAAGGCGCCCCTTCCTTCTCGAGCTCGGCCTGCCTCTGCTCGCAGGCCTTGAGAGTATCGACCCATACGGCGGTCTCGAAGATGAGGGCGCGGGCGGCCTCGATCTCGCCTTTCATGGATACGAGCATTCGCGAGACCGCGGGGAGCGAGGCGATCGTCTTGCCGAATTGCGCCCTTTCCCCGGCGTAGCGCAGGGCCTCGCGATATGCCGCCTCGGAGATGCCGACCGCCTGGGCCGCCACGGCGAGGCGGGCCCCGTTCATAAGGGCCATCGCGCAGCGCATGAGGCCGAAGCGGCGCTTGCCGACGAGGAGGGCGGGGGTATCCGTGTACTGGATCTCGCAGGTGGGCGAAGAATGGATGCCTAGTTTGTTCTCGATGCGCCTGATTCGCACGGTCTCGTCGCGCTCGACGAGGAACATGGACAAGCCGCGCGCGTCCTTGGATCCGCTCTCGCTGCGGGCCAGGACGAGGTGGATGTCGGCGTTGCCGTTCGTGATGAAGCGCTTCACGCCGTTTATCCGCCAGGCGCCCGTCGCCTCGTCCAGGGACGCGCGGCATTGGACGGAGCCCAGGTCGGAGCCCGCATCGGGTTCGGTAAGCACCATCGCGCCGAAGACCTCGCCTCTGGCGAAGCGCGGAAGGACGCGAGCCTTGACCGACTCGTCTGCGAATTCGTTGATCGTGGACGCTATCTCCTGGAGTCCGAAGATGGTCATCAGGCCGCCTTCGGCCCTGGACACCATCTCGATCATCGCTTGATAGACGGTCTCGGGAAAATTGAGGCCGCCGTACTCCCAGGGAAGCATGCATCCGAGTATCTCCGACTTCCGGAAAGACTCGATGGCGGCCTCTGTCGCCTTGGCGTAGGTGACGCGGCCGTTCTCATAGCTTGCGCCCTCTTCGTCGGCCTCGGCGGCGCGAGGCGAGATGACGTTCGCGCAGATGTCTCCGAGGATCTCGAGCACGAGCCGCCAATCGTCCTGGGCGTCGGCGAAGTCGCGAGGGGCGAGCGCCCTGGCGCGCTCGCCCGCCCGGCGGGAGGCGGCATAGGAATAACCCCGCTCCTTGATGCCGACGACGAAGCTCAAGTCGGCGCGCTCCACGCGGAAGCGGAGGTCCGGATTGTCGAGGTAAAAATTCTCCGTCATGTCCCTCTCCTTCTACTTCGCCTTCTCGCGCAGGGCGGCGATCATCAGGGGAATGACCTCGCCGAGATCGCCGACGATCTTGTATTGCGCTATCTGAAAAATGGGCGCGTCGGGATCGGTGTTGATCGCGATGATCTTGTTCGACTCGGACATGCCCGCGCGGTGCTGGATGGCGCCCGAAATACCCGCGGCAATATAGAGCCTCGGGCGGACGGTCGTGCCGGTCTGGCCGACCTGGTGCTCCTTGCCGATGAGGCCCGAGTCTACCGCGGCGCGGGAAGCGCCGACCTCTCCGCCGAGCGCGTTGGCGAGCTCGCGCACGAGTCGGAACTCCTCCTCGCCCGCGACGCCCGCTCCGCCCGACACGATGACCGTGGAGTCCTTCAGCCGGACGGTCGATTGCCGCATCTCGCGGGTGAGGATTTCGAGCGCGAAGTCTCCGGGCTCGAAGGCGCATCCGACGGACTCGACCTGCCCCATGCGGCCCGGATCTGCAGGGACCATCCGCATTACCCCCTCGCGGACGGTAGCCATCTGAGGCCTGTGCCTGGGGTTTACTATGGTAGCGATGAGGTTGCCCCCGAAGGCGGGTCGGACCTGAAGAAGAAGGTCCTTGTACGTGATGCCGTCCTTCTTCGACTCGAAGTCGCCGATCTGCAGATCGGTACAGTCGGCGGTCAGGCCCGATCGCAAGGCGCTCGCGACTCGCGGGCCGAGGTCGCGGCCTACGGGCGTCGCGCCGAAGAGCAGGATATACGGCTTCCTATCCTTAGCTAGGCCCGTGAGGATCCTCGCGTAGGGAAGGGTCCTGTAGAGCTTGAGCTCGGCGGCCTCGGCCAGGAGGACGCGGTCGGCGCCTACCTCGATCAGGCCGCGGGCGAGAGACGCGACTCCATCGCCGAAGAGCAGGGCCCACAGGTCGCTAAGGAGCCGGTCCGCGAGCTCGCGCCCCTTGGCCATGAGCTCGAGGCTCACGTCGGCTATCCTTCCCTCGTCCTGCTCGACGAAGACCCAAACGTTCCCGGTCTCGCTCATCTTATGCCTACCCTACTATGTATTCCCGGACCAGTTCCTGGACCAGGCCCGCGATGCCCTCGGGCGTCGGCTGAATTTCCTTCGTATCCGCGCTCTCGAGGACGACGAAATTGATCTTGTAGACCTGCGTCGGTGAGCCGGCCATGCCGAGCTTTTCTTCCTCGGCGCCGATATCGGCTGCCGACCAGACCGGAATCCCCAGCCCATGGTCCGCGAGGTAGGCTTCGAGCGCCTGTTCGGTACCGAAGGAGGGCCATCTGGCGAGGAGCGCCTTCTGCTCGGCTTTCGTCGCCGCGAGCTTATACTCGATCCGCCGCCGCACCGACGCGGGCCTCGGATCGTTCGCGCTCGAGACGACGGTCAGCAGGCAAGGCAGAGTGCATCTCACCATCTCCGTTCCATGCTCGAGGGCGCGCTGCACTATTACGGATCGGCCGTCCAGCTTGACTATCGACTCGGCATAGGTGATCTGGGGCATGCCGAGTTTTTCGGCCGTCTGCGGTCCGACCTGGGCGGTATCGCCGTCGATGGCCTGGCGTCCGGCGAAGACTAGATCAACTTCGCCGAGCTTACGGATTGCGCAGGCGAGGGCGTAGGAGGTCGCGAGGGTGTCGGCGCCGGCGAATCTCCTGTCGCTCAAGAGGAAGACGCGATCGGCGCCCCTGAACAGGGACTCGCGCAGTATATCGGCGGCGGAAGGCGGCCCCATCGTCAGGACGGCTACTTCGCCGCCGTGGCGGTCCCGGACTTGCAGGGCCATCTCGAGGGCGTTGAGATCCTCGGGATTGAAGACGGTAGGCAGGGCGGCTCTGTTGATGGTGCCCTCGGGCGTCATCGCCTCTCCGGTGATGTTCTTGGTATCGGGCACCTGCTTCACCAGGACCACTGACGTATACGGCATCGCGACCTCCGCAGCTGCATACTTATCCAATGTTCTCTTAGAATCTGTCAATACAGTTCGAGACATTTTGCCAACTTGTGTCGTATTGACTTTTGTCCTTAAATCAGTATTCTAACCCTACCTGACATTCATCCCATATTTGTCAATTTCATGCCAAAATATGAGAATAGCCGGTTTAAGTTCAAGGAGGATTGCATGTCCGTAGTGATCCGATCGATCGGCGTCCATATCCCCGAGCGTCGAATGACGAACGACGAACTCGCCGCCATGGTTGACACGACGGATGAGTGGATCCGTTCGCATACAGGTATAGGCTGCCGGCATATTGCAGCCGACGGCGCGCAGACTAGCGACTTGGCAGCGGACGCCGCGCGCTCGGCCCTATCCAAGGCTGGAATCGGACCCCACGAACTCGACTACATCGTTGTGGCGACCGCGACCCCCGATTACTTCGCTTTCCCTTCCACCGCCTGCATCGTTCAGGACAAGATCGGCGCCCACGGCTGCGCGGCCTTCGACTTGGTCGCCGGCTGCACGGGCTTTATCTACGCTCTGCAGGTGGCGACCGGCCTTCTCGAGTCGGGACAGGGACGGAACGCGCTGGTCATCGGCGCTGAGACCCTCACCAGGATAACCGACTGGAAGGATCGCGCCACCTGCGTCCTCTTCGGCGACGGAGCCGGGGCAGCCGTGCTTTCCAGGATACAGGAAGGGGGCCGCGGCATACTCAAGAGCATCCTCGGCGCCGACGGGGGGGGCGCGAAGGATCTCGTCCTAATCCAGCCGGAGCGCACGAAGACCTTCGAGCCTCCCCTCCCGAGCGCTCCCGTCCTATATATGAACGGCAAGAACGTCTACAATTTCGCGGTCAAATCCATCACCGTGCTGATCGAGCGGATCGTCCATGCCAGCATGTACTCGCTGGACGAGATACGGTGGATAGTCCCCCACCAGGCGAACGCGCGCATCGTCCAGGCCGCGGCGAAGCGCCTCGGCATCCCCGAGGACAGATTCTTCATGAACATGGAAGAGTACGCGAACACTTCGGCGGCCAGCATTCCGATCGCTCTCCACGAGATGGAGGAGAAGGGCCTGCTCAAGAAGGGCGAGCTTATAATGCTCATCGGTTTCGGCTCCGGCTTGACATACGGCGCCACCGTGATCAGATGGTAGGCCGCTTTCCCGTACCGGGGGCGACGAAGCGGAGCAAGCCGCGGTAAATTACCTATGCGCATCCACATGGAGGAAGACGATATGAAACGAAGAGTCGCCGTGACCGGCCTAGGCGTAATCAGTCCTGTCGGCAACGACGTGGCCAGTTTCTGGACGGCCATCAAGGAAGGGCGATCCGGCGCGGGCCCCATAACCAGATTCGACGCTTCCAATACGGATGCGAAAGTCGCCGCGGAGGTCAAGGGCTTCGATCCCACGCTTTATATGGATAAGAAGGAGGCCAGGAAAATGGCCGACTTCACCCAATTCGCCGTCGCAGCGGCCGTCCAGGCCTGGCGCGACGCCGGCCTGGGCGAAGGCTTCATAGCCGCCGAAGGAGGCGCCGGTCGCGATGAGGCCGCGCCCTCGCTTCCCTATTCACCCGAGAGAGTCGCGACGGTAATGGGTATCGGGATCGGCGGCATCGAAGTGATGATGGAGTCGCACAAGAAAATGCTCGAGTCGGGCCCGGGGCGCATGCTCCCCATGACCGTCCCCCTCATGATCTCCAACGAAGGCACGGCCAATATAGCCATGCGCCTGGGCGTGCTCGGCCCGGCCTACACCGCCGTCACGGCCTGCACATCGGGCACCGACGCCATCGGCCAGTCTCTCGATCTGATCCGCTCGGGCCGATGCGACGCGGTCGTCGCGGGCGGCGCCGAAGCCGCGATAACCGAGTTCGCCATTGGTGCCTTCTGCCGTCTTCAGGCCCTGAGCACCGCGTTCAACGACAGGCCCGAGCTCGCCTCTCGGCCCTTCGACAGGGACCGCGACGGCTTTCTCATGGGCGAGGGGGCCGCTGCCCTCATCCTCGAGGACTGGGAGAAGGCGGTCGCGCGGGGCGCGAGGATTTACGCCGAGCTCGCCGGCTATGGTGCCACCTGCGACGCCTACCACCTCACTTCCCCCGATCCCGAAGGCTCGGGCGGCGCGCGAGCGATCGCGCTGGCCCTCGAGGACGCAGGGATGCTTCCCGAGGACATCGTATACTATAACGCGCACGGCACCTCGACCCAGATAAACGATCCCACCGAGACGCTGATGATAAAGAAAGCCTTCGGCAGGCACGCCGAGCGCCTCGCCATCTCCTCGACGAAGAGCATGACCGGCCACATGCTCGGGGCGGCGGGCGCCATCGAGGCCCTCGTCTGCGTGAAAGCGATAGAGGAAGGCTTCGTGCCTCCGACCATCAACCTGGACAACCCCGATATCGAGGCGGGCTGCGACCTCGACTACGTACCAAAGATCGGCCGAAGGCTCGCGGTCGGCGCGGCCGCCTCTGCCTCCCTGGGTTTCGGCGGCCACAACGGCATCGTGATCTTCAGGCGCCCGAGATGACCGATTCCGAAGCGCTGAACGAGGTCCTCGGATTCCTGCCTCACCGGCCGCCCTTCCTATTCGCTGACAAGGTCGAGATCGAAGGCGGGCGCATCCTGGGTTATCGCCTGTTCCGCCCCGAAGAAGCCTTTTTCGGGGGCCATTTCCCGGGCCATCCGGTCGTGCCGGGCGTCATACTTCTCGAATCCATGTTCCAGTGCGGGGGCGTCGGGGTCCGCAAGATGGGAATCGTGGGCGCGGGTACCTTCTTCCTCGCCAAGATAAAGGAAGCTCGCTTTCGCCGCCAGGTGAGGCCGGGCGAGACCTACCGCGCCGAGATAGAGAACCTGAAGGCCTCGCCGCGCATCGTGCACCAGCGGGGCATCGGCTATGTCGGGGACGAGATTGCGGTCGAGGCCGAATGGATCTCGATCGCGGGAGAGACAGATTGATAATAAAGCCGATGGTTCGGAACAATATATGCCTGAACGCGCATCCCGTCGGCTGCGCCGTCGAGACCGCTAGGCAGATCGAGTACATCAAGGCGAAGGCTCCCGCGTACGGGCGCCTCGCCGGTCCCCGCGCGGTCCTGGTCGTCGGTTGCTCCACGGGCTACGGCCTCGCGTCGAGGATCGCCGCAGCCTTCGGCTTCGGCTCCGCGACAGTGGGCGTTTCCTACGAACGGTCCCCCTCCGGAAATTCCACGGGAACCCCCGGCTGGTACGACAACCGGGCCTTCGACGCCGCCGCCGCCGCCGCGGGACTTCCTTCCCGGAGCATCGACGGCGACGCCTTCTCCAAGGACGTCAAGGCCTCGGCCGTCCGAGCGGCGCGCGAGCTGGGGGTAAGCTTCGACCTCGTAGTCTACTCGCTCGCCTCCCCCGTCCGCCCCGATCCGGACACGGGCGAGCTCTACAGGTCCGTGATCAAGCCGATCGGCGGCGCCTACCGCGGCAAGAACGTCGACGTCTTCACGGGAGAGCTCTCCTTCGTGGAGGTTCAGCCCGCCACGGAGGCCGAAGTCGCGCAGACGATCAAGGTAATGGGCGGCGAGGACTGGGAACTCTGGATGAAAGCATTGAGCGACTCGGGCGTCCTTGCTCCCGGAGCTACCACGGTCGCGTATTCCTATGTCGGGCCGGAGCTGTCCTGGCCGATCTATCGCGACGGTACCATCGGCGCGGCGAAGGCCCACCTCGAGGCTGCGGCGAAACGCCTCGCCGCCTCGGCCCCCGCCGGGTTAAAGGCCTATGTCTCGATCAATAAGGCTCTCGTGACGAGGTCCAGCGCAGTCATCCCGGTTATTCCACTCTACGTATCCACTCTCTTCAAGGTCATGAAGGACCGAGGCATCCACGAGGGGTGCATAGCGCAGATCGACCGGCTCTATCGCGAGCGGCTTTATAAGGGTCCCAATGGGGGGCTGCCGCTCGACCCCGAAGGACGAATCAGGATAGACGAGCTCGAGATGGGAGCCTCGGTCCAGGCCGAAGTGTCCGCGCGCATGGCCAGAATCGATCCCGAGACTCTCGGCGAGCTCGCCGATATAGATGGATTCAGGCGGGATTTCCTCCGCGTCCACGGATTCGAGGTCGAGGGCGTCGACTACGCCGCCGACCTGCGGACGACCGGCGAATTCCCCGTACGGGCGTGAACATAGTCGTTCTCGAGGAAGCCGAAGTCGGCGCCACGATTCCCAGGGGCGACCGCCGCTGGGAGCATATCAAGAAAGTTCTGAAGAAACGGCCGGGCGACAGGCTCGCGGCGGGTATCGTCGACGGCCCGCTCGGGGAGGCTGTCGTCCTCGAGCTCGACGACTCCGGCCTCGTCCTCGGCTTCGAGGCCGCGAGAGATCCCCCCCCCCTCGCGCCCTTGCGCCTCATCCTCGGGTTCCCGAGACCGATACAAGCGGCCAGGATACTCAGGGACCTCACCACCCTCGGCTTGGCCGAAATTCACCTGACGAGCACCGAGCTCGGCGAGAAATCCTACACCCAAAGCTCGATTTTCAGGGACCGCGATTTCCGCGGCCATTTAATAGAAGGGGCCGAGCAGGCGGGCAATCCTCGCCTGCCCCGCGTCTCGGTCTATTGGAGCCTTCGCCTCTGCTTGAATTCCTTAACGGATGGCGGCCCGGATGGGGGGGGAAGGATTTTCCTGCACCCCTACGGCGATCCGGAACTCATGGGCGCCGCGACTCTCATGACGCGGTCGGCAGCATACGCGCCCCGGCTCACTCTAGCCGTCGGAAGCGAGCGTGGCTGGTCCAAAGCCGAGATCGACGCTCTGACGGCAGCCGGCTTCGTCGCGAAGTGCCTCGGTGGCCGCATTCTCAAAACCGAGACTGCCGCGATCGCCGCCTGCGTCCTCGCATTGGCTGGCCTCGGTCTTATTTAACGACAAGCCAGAAGCTACGCCGCGACCCCTATACCTACGTTTCCGTCGATAATTTTGCATAAATTTCCATATCATCCTGATATCCATCTTGACGATTGCCCATTCCTCCTTCTAGACTCCCCCAATGCCTACCGAATAACGGGAAATATATCCGTTATCCGCGGGCGGTTCCCGAGAAAGGGAAGGAGGCGGCCGGAACGATCGAGACCCTCCATCTCAATGTATCCGACCTAGCGCACTTGTCCCGCTCATCGAGCGAGATTTAGTCGCGGAATTCCGCAATAGGAAGAATCGGAGGTAGTGAAGATGAGAAAGTGCATTCTTATCGTCGTGGCTGTCTTTGCGGTGCTTTGTGTCCTTCCAATGACTGTAGCGGCCCAGGACCAGGTCATCAAGATCGCGACCCAAAGCCCGCTTTCGGGCGGCATGTCCGCCGTCGGCACCGACATCAAGAACGGTGCCCAGCTGGCCGTAGAGCAGCTCTCGGGCCCTCTCGCAAAGCTCGGGTTCAAGGTGGAGCTCGCCCCCTTCGACGATCAGGGCAATCCCGACACCGGCGTAGCGAACGCGAAGAGCATAGTCGCCGACCCGGCGATCCTGGCGATCGTCGGTCACTATAATTCGGGCGTACAGATCCCCTCTTCCGAGGAATACCACGCCGCCGGCCTCGTCAACATCTCTCCCGCCAACACCAATCCCAAGGTAACCGATAGAGGCTATACGGAAGTCAACCGCATCTGCGGCCGCGACGACGTCCAGGGCGCCGTCGGCGCCCAGTACGCCGCCTCCAAGGGCATAAAGAGCGCCTACGTGCTCCACGACAAGACCGCCTATGGCCAGGGGATCGCGGAGTACTACCAGCGCGAGGCCAAGAAGCTCGGCATCAAAGTGCTCGGCTTCGAAGGCACCGAGGAGAAGGCGAACTTCGACTCCATCCTCACTCCCATTCTCGCCGCGAAGCCCCAGGTCATCTACTTCGGCGGCATGTTCGATCAGTCCTCGGTGCTCTTTAAGCAAGCGCGCCAGAAGGGCTTCAAGGGCATGTTCCTCTCCGACGACGGCTTCGACTCTTCGGACGCGGCCAAGATCGGCGGCGATGTCCTCCTCCAGGGCAACGGAACCTACTACTCGACGGTCTCCGGGCCCGCGAGCGTATACCCCGGCACCGCGAAATTCGTCGCTGACTTCAAGGCGAAATTCGGCGCCGAGCCCCAGCCCTTCGCGGCGCAGGCCTACGATTGCGCGGCCATCGCCCTCAAGGCCATCGAGAACGCAGCGGTAGCCGCCGGCAACAAGATCCCCGCCAGGGCGGACGTCACTGCCGCCGTGCGAGCCCTCAGGAACTTCAAGGGCATTACCGGCACGATAAACTTCAACTCAAAGGGCGACTTGACCGTGGCCAAATACTTCATCATCCAGGTCACGTCGGCGGATCCGGACAAGTGGTCGACCAACAAGATCGACAAGACCCTGGACATCGCGCCTCCGCAATAATAATAAACGCTACCGACCGAGGATCTACGCCCCGCCCCCAATCCGGGGGCGGGGGCTTTTGATTGGAGGCTCCATGAGAAGACCCCTGGGTATGCAGACCCTGCGGGAGATTTTGCTGCCCCTGGGCAGGATGGCCGTGTTCGTCGTCGGCGCCGGGGCCGTGTTCTCGGCGCTGATGTTCATACTCGCCCTCCTATGCAGGGGCTCGGGGGCGGACAAGCTCCTCCTCGACACGCAAGGCATCAATATAGTCACCTACACCTTGGCGAATCTGCCCCAGGTCCTCATCGACGGGGTCACTCTCGGTTTCGTCTATGCCGCGATAGCTCTCGGCTATACGATGGTCTATGGAGTCCTCGAGTTCATCAATTTCGCGCATTCCGAAATCTTCGCGATCGGCGCCTTCGCCGGCGTCGAGTTTCTCATCGCCATGGACAGGCTCGGGCTGCTCAAGGCCGCGGGCCCCATGGGCTCGTATATGTACCTGACGCTCGCCCTCGTCGTCTCCATGACGGCCGCGGGCGGGATCGCCATGCTCATCGAGCGCACGGCCTACCGGCCTTTGCGTGACGCGCCGCGCCTCGTGCCCCTCATCTCCGCCATCGGCGTGTCATTCGCGCTGCAGGACGTCATCCGCCTCGTCGAAAGCCTCACGACCGGCCAATTCTACCGCGTCATCCCGACCTTCGGCAATTTCGACGCGCGCCTCCCCCTGTTCAGCATCCCCACGGGGCAGGATTCTACGCTGGTCGACATTCAGGTCAAGTCGATCGTCGTAATCGGAGCGGCCGTGCTCATGCTCGTCCTCCTCAACTTCATCGTAAACGCGACCAGGATCGGCAAGGCTATCCGTTCGGTCGCGCAGGATCGCAACACCGCCGCGCTGATGGGCATCGGCGTCAACGCGATAATATCATTCACCTTCCTTTTGGGCGGGGCCCTGGGCGGCGCCGCGGGCCTCCTCTACGCGCTGAAGTTCACGCGCATAGATCCCTTCGTCGGCTTCATGCCGGGTATAAAGGCGTTTACCGCCGCGGTGCTCGGCGGCATCGGGAACCTTACGGGAGCCCTGCTGGGGGGCATAATCCTCGGCATGCTGGAGAGTTTCGCGGGGGCATATCTAGGCACCTTCACGATGGGCGCCTTCGGATCCGAATACAAGGACATCATCGCCTTCCTGGTGCTGATCATCTTCATCATCTTCCGTCCCTCGGGCCTGCTCGGCGAGCAGGTTTCGCAGAAGGCGTAGGGGTAGCGCGATGAAAGCCAAGACCCGCGGAGCGGCGAAAAGCCCGGTCTCGCGAAATTTGCGATCCTTCGGCGCCGCCCTCAATAAAGGCAAGACGCCCTACATCCTGTCGATGGTCCTCCTCGTAGTCGGGACCGTCCTCGTCTATTTCAGCCCCAGGTCGATCCCCGCCTTCCTCCTCTTCGCGATAGCGGCGAGCCTCGCCTACTTCCTGGACATGAAGAAATGGGTAAAGCTGGGCCTGGCCGTCCTGATCGCGGTAGTCATCGTGCCGATCCTCGGCGCACGCAACATCTTCTACCTCGAGGTCATCTTTCAGATATCCGTCTTCGCGGCTCTAGCCCTGGGCCTCAACATAGTCGTGGGCTTCTCGGGCCTGCTCAACTTCGGCTATATGGCCTTCTACGCGGTAGGCGCCTACCTGTGGGGCTTCTTCGGCTCGCAGCAGCCTTTCCTCCTCCACGAGATTCCCGGAACCGCGCCTCCGGGGACGCACTTCTTCATGGCGGCGGACTGGTTCTACCTCTTCATCTTCCTCGGCGTGATAGTCGCGGCCGTCGTCGGACTCGTGATGGGCCTGCCGGTGCTCAGGGTCCGCGGCGACTACCTCGCCATCATCACCCTCGGCTGCGGCGAGATCATCCGCCAGCTCGCGAACAACCTCGACAAGCCCTTAAACCTCACGAACGGCCCCCAGGGAATCACACCCATCCAGAGGCCGACTCTCCCCAATGAGCTCCTTGCCTTCTTCAACAGACTCTTCGAACCACTGGTCGGCCACAAAGTGACCGGCAGCCAGTTCTACGACATTATGTTCTACCTCATCGCGGTCATCGTGGTCGTGGTCGTGATCGTCGTGACGTACAGACTGGAAGACTCCAAGATCGGCAGGGCCTGGGCGGCCATACGCGAGGACGAGCTCGCCGCGCAGGCGATGGGCATCCCGGCCAACAAGCTCAAGCTCGGCGCCTTCGCGGTCGGCGCCTCCTTCGCCGGCGCGATGGGCGTCCTCTTCGCCGCGAGCCGCACCTTCGTCAGCCCGGAATCCTTCACCTTCCTCCAGTCCGTAGGCGTCCTGACGATGGTCATTCTCGGTGGCATAGGCAGTATCTCCGGAGTCATAATCGGAGCGGCCGTAGTCACCGTCCTCAACCTCCAGGTGCTGCAGAGCTTCTCCCTCTACCTCGCGCAGCTTCGGCAGAGCGAGGCGGTGATCCCCATAATCAATTTCCACTGGAAGGACCTGTCCAACCAGCTCGACCCATCCAAGTACCAGCGTCTCGTGTTCGGCATCATCCTCATTCTCATGATGATCTACAGGCCTGCGGGGATAATCCCCGCGGCTCGGCGCAAGCGCGAGCTGAAGGCCTCCCCCGAGGGCCCTGAAAACGACGCATCCGACCAGGCCGAGCCGAAGGGGGCAGATCGTGGCTGATACCGCCCTGATCCTCGAGACGAGGGACGTCGTCAAGCGCTTCGGCGGGCTCACCGCCGTCAACAAGATGACCTTCGCGATGGAAGCCGGGCGCATCTACTCCATCATCGGGCCCAACGGCGCCGGCAAGACGACCTTCTTCAACGCGCTATCGGGCCTCTATAAGCCCGAGGAGGGAACGATAAGCTTCGAGGGCCGGCGAATCGACGGCCTGGTCCCCGAGAAGGTAACCGCTCTCCACATGGCGCGCACCTTCCAGAACATCAGACTCTTCGGCGGGATGACGGTCGTGGAGAACATCATGGTCGGCGCGTACACCCGGCTCAGGCAGAGCGCGGTGCAGACCGTCCTCAGGACCAAGGCCTACAAGGCCGAGGAAGCGCGCGCGGAAGCCCGCGCCGAGGAGCTCATGCGGTATGTCGGGCTCAGGGGAGTAGGCAACGAGCTCGCCGGAAGCCTGCCATACGGGGGCCAGCGCCGGGTCGAGATCGCTCGCGCCTTGGCCTCGGAGCCGCGGCTCCTCCTCCTGGACGAGCCGACCGCGGGCATGAACCCGGCCGAGACCGAGGACGCGACCAGTCTCTTCAGGCGCCTTCGCGACGAGCTCGGGATCACGATTCTGCTCATCGAGCACGACATGAGGGTGGTGATGAACATCTCCGAGCGCATCAGCGTGATGGACTACGGCGAGAAGATCGCCGAAGGCGAGCCAAAAGAAATCGCGTCCAATCCCAAGGTCATCGAAGCGTACTTGGGCCGCGGGGCCGCCGCGGGCGGCGGCGCGGCCGATATCGCCTCGGGGGACGCGCCATGAGCCTCCTCGAGCTCGATAACATCAACTCGTATTACGGCAAGATCCACGCCCTCAAGGGGGTATCCCTCACCGTCGACGAGGGAGAGATTGTCACCCTCATCGGCGGCAACGGCGCCGGCAAGACCACGACCCTCCGCTCGATATCCGGCCTCCTCCACCCCAAAGAAGGCTCGGTGAGGCTCATGGGCAAAGACATCACCAGGATGGCCCCCAATCTCGTGCACAAGGAAGGCCTTGGCCTCGTGCCGGAGGGACGGGGCATATTCCCGCGCCTTACCGTGCTGGAGAACCTGGAGATGGGCGCCTATATCGTCAAGGACAGGGACGAGATAGATCGGGGGGTCGAGTATGCGTTCACCTTGTTCCCTCGCCTCAGGGAGCGTTCGAGCCAGAAAGGCGGCACCCTGTCGGGCGGAGAGCAGCAGATGCTCGCGACGGCCCGCGGCCTCATGTCCAATCCCAAGATCCTCCTCATGGACGAGCCCTCGATGGGTCTCGCCCCGGTCCTCGTGGACCAGATATTCGACGTGATTAAGGAATTGAATTCGAGAGGTACGACCATCCTCCTCGTGGAGCAGAACGCCCTCATGGCCCTGGGCATCGCGCATCGCGCATACGTCCTGCAGACGGGCAGGATCGTGCTCTCGGGCAAGGCCCAGGACGTGGCGCGAGACGAGAACGTGAAGAAAGCGTATTTGGGAATCTGACGCGCCTTGCCGGACGATATTGACGGTTCCGGCGGGCAGGCCCGCCGGAACCTTCTTGCCGTTAGACCACCGGTAGCTTCTTCAACGCCTCCTTGATCTTCTCCTCGGGATGGACATGGTTCTCGAGCTTGCCCGCCAGGAAGTCGTCGTAGGCGGCCATGTCGAAATTGCCGTGCCCGCTGAGGAGGAAGGTTATCACCTTTCCCTCGTGATTCGCCTTCGCCTTAAGGGCCTCGTCGATCGCGCTCTTCACCGCGTGCGCCGTTTCGGGTGCGACCACGATGCCTTCGGTCGTCGCGAACAGCCGAGCGGCCTCGAAGACTTCGAGCTGGTTATGGGCGACCGCCTCGATGACGTTCTTCTTCTTGAGCATGCTCACGATGGGAGAGTCGCCATGGTAGCGGAGGCCGCCCGCGTGTATGCCCGAGGGAATGAAATCATGGCCGAGTGTGTACATCTCGGCGATCGGGCCGAACTTCGCCTCGTCGCCGTAGTCGAAGGCGAAAATGCCCTTGGTGAGGGTGGGACAGGCCGCCGGCTCGACCGCCAAGATCCTGCACTCGCGCTCGCCTCTGATCTTTTCCTTGGCGAAGGGGATTATGAAGCCTCCGAAGTTGCTGCCGCCTCCGACGCAGCCGATGAGAACGTCGGGCTTCTCGCCTATGAGCTTGAATTGCTTGAGCGCCTCCTCCCCGGTAATCGTCTGATGGAGGAGGACGTGGTTGAGGACCGAGCCGAGGGCATAATGGCTGTCGCGATCCTTGCGGGTGGCCACTTCCTCGACCGCCTCGCTGATCGCTATGCCTAGGCTGCCGGGATGGTTCGGATCGTCCTTGAGGAGGACTCGGCCCGAGCCGGTCTGATCGCTCGGCGAAGGAACGACCGTCGCGCCCCAGGTCCTCATGAGGATGGCGCGGTAGGGCTTTTGGTTGTAGGAAACCCGCACCATGAAGACCTTTACCTCCATGTCGCCGAGGAGGGCGCCCGCGAGGGCGAGGGCGGAGCCCCATTGACCGGCGCCGGTCTCCGTCACCAGCCTATGTACGCCCTCCTCCTTGTTGTAATAGGCTTGCGGAATGGAGGTATTCGCCTTATGGCTACCCGCGGGCGAGACGCTCTCGTTCTTGAAATAGATCCGCGCCGGCGTCCCGAGGGCGCGCTCGAGGCGCCGCGCCCTCACGAGGGGGGTGGGCCGGTAGATGCGGTAGAGCTCGCGCACGGCGTCGGGGATCTCGATGTACTCCTCGCTCGAGAACTCCTGCTTGATCAACTCCATCGGGAAGAGCACGCGCAGCTCGTCCGGCGTCGCCGGCTTCATCGTCTGCGGGCTCAAATACGGCTTGATCGGCTCCGGGAGGAAGGGGAGTATGTTACACCACTTCTGGGGGATTTCCTTTTCCGATAGGAATACCTTCGTCTCGTCGTTCATCGATGCCTCCTGAATTAGTTACTATGCGCAGTAACTTATCATATAAAACAAGGCTGTCAAGGGGAATATGAACCGATCGCGCCTGTATTTCCCGGCTATTCAAAGCTTCAGAAGCCGCTTGAGCTCGGCAGTCCATCCCGCGAAGCTGCGGCAGGCCTCGCTCACGGGCTCCGCCGTAGACATATCGACGCCGGCCACCTTGAGGGACTCGATGGGGAAGCGCGAGCCGCCCGAGCGCAGGAAGGCGAAGTAGTCCTCGCGCTCGCGCTTTCCGCCGCCGAGCACACGCTCCGACAGCGCGATGCTCGCGGATATGCCAGTCGCGTACTTATAGACGTAGAAAGCGTTGTAGAAATGCGGTATGCGCAGGCATTCGAGATCGCTCAGGTTCTCGAGAGTCACGGCCGGCCCGAAGTACTTCACGAGGAGCTTGCGGTACCCGGAGCGGAGCGAGTCTACCGTCAACGGCTCGTCGGCCTCGATCATCTCATGGCTGAGTTTCTCGAATTCGGCGAACATTGTCTGCCTGAAGAGGGTCCCGACGAGGTCGTCGAGTTTCGCGCTCACGAGGGAGGCCTTTGCTTCGTCGCCCTCCGCCTTCTCGTAGAGGTGGCGGAACAATAGCTGCTCGTTGAAGGTGCTCGCCACCTCGGCCTCGAAAATCGTGTAGCCGTAGGAGAGAAAGGGATTCGACCTGGCGGAGTAGTACGAGTGCATCGAGTGTCCGCCCTCGTGCGCGAGGGTAAAGACGTCGTGAAGAATTTCTTCCTTGAAATTGAGGAGGATATAGGGCTCGCCCGAATATGAGCCGGCGGAGAAAGCGCCGGAGCGTTTGCCTTTGCTCTCGTAGCGGTCCACCCACCTGCCCTCGATCCCGGCGCGCAGGGTAGCGACGTACTCCTCGCCCAGGGGAGACAGGGCGGCACAGACCAGGTCCGCGGCCTCGGCGTAGCTGTGCCGAGCCTTGGCCTCGGGCGCGAGAGGCACGTAGACGTCGTAGTGGCGCAGCTCGTCCAGCCCGAGCGCCGCCTTCCGTAGCGTGTAGTATTCGTGGAGGACGGGGAGATTGTCCGCGATCGTGCCGACCAGCCTGTCGTAGACGCCCTCTCCCACGTCGTCGGGGAAGAGGGCGGCCGCTCGAGCGGAGGGGAAGTTCCGAACCGCGGCGCGGTACTTGTCCTGTTTCACCGAGCCCGAATACAGGGCGGCGAGCGTATTCTTGTGCGAGTCGTAGGCCGCGTAGAACCGGAAATAGGCTCTCCTGCGAAGCTCCCGGTCCGGATTTCGCATGAAAGCCTGAAAGCTCGATTGAGTCAGGGGCTTCTCGCCCTCGGGAGTGCTTATCGTCCCGAAGTCGACATCGACGTTGGTCAGGACGGAGAAGGCGTCTTGGGCCACGCCCGCGGACTCGGCCTGGAGGGCGAGGAGACGTTCCTCCCTTTCGGAGAGGACGTGGGGTTTGAAGCGGATAAGCCTGCGGAGGAAGACGACGAACTCGGCGAAGGGCGCCGAGGATAGGCAGGCCTCCACGAAGGAGTCGGGCAGGGCCTGGATCTCGGGCACGAGCCATGCCCAGGCGGCCTGGGCGCGCGTCGCCGCCGCCATGTAGCGGGCGAAGCGCCCGCGCGCGGAATCGTCGCCTTCGTCCTCGCTCTGCCTGAGGCTGGCGTAGTAGGCGAGCCTTTCGTCGAGGATGCCGAAATCCCGATAGAATGCGAGGACGCTAACGAATGATTCGGGCGAGGAAGCCAGGCTGCCCTTGAGAGAGTCGATCTTCGGCGTCATCGAGTCGAGGTCGTCGAGGCCGGCCTCCCAGGACGCCTCGTCCTTGTAGAGGCTCGAAAGGTCCCATCTATCCGACCCCGGGATCTCCGACCTTGTGGGGACGGCGGCTGCGTCCGGCATGGTTGCCCTCCTTGTCTCCGATGCGGCGGCAGTCAGTATAGGGAAGCCTCGGGCGTCTGCGCAAGCTCGGCCGCGAACGCGTCGAGGAGGGCGGACATCAGGGCGAAGGAGGCTTCTTCGGCCAGATCGGGAGAGTCCGCCGCCGTATGGAGGATATCCCAAAGAGGCGGCCGCTTCCCCGCCGCCAGCGCGGCGGTCTCAGCTTCGGGAAGGAGGCTGAGCGCGAGGGCGGGTAAGCCGCCCAAGGTGAGGCCGAGGTCGTCCGACCAGGGCAGGGAGGTTTCAATCGGCGCGGCCAAGCCCGCGCGAGAGGCCGCGCGCCGCGCGAGGCCAACGAGGAAATGATGGCCCTTTCCGGCGCTCGAAAGCGAGAGTCCGGTCCGGGCCAGGAGGCCGGCGGGCGCGGTCGAGAGGAGCAGCCGCCCTCCCCTCCCCGTCACGTCGAGGACTATGGCCGCCATCGTCCTACCCGCGCCGGCGGCGGTCCTCAGCTTGCGAGCCAAGGCGTAGGCTCCCTGCCTCGTGGCCTCGCCCGAGCCCGGCGCCTCCTCGGCGTCGGTGAAGGCGACGAGGAAGGACGGCGGCGGGACCGACGGATCGGCGTACTCTAGGGCGATGGACCTGCGGGCGGCGAATTCGACGAGCTGGAGGCATGCGCAGGAATTGTCGAGGGTCCCGGGACTGCCTGCGATCCTGTCGTAGTGCGCCACGAAGGCCAGTCGGGGCTTCGACTTGCCGATGCGCACCAGGACATGCCTCGCGTCGCCCGTCTTGACGACGGAATAGCCGAGGGCGCGGGCCGCGAGAAGCCCCGCGAGAGCCACCAGCCGATCTCCGCCGGGCTTCATGAATCGCTCGGCGTCCTCCGCGAACCGCAAGCCTTCGAACCTAATCCCGCGTCCCGACGCGCAGCCCGTGGAGGCGCGGTCCCGAGCAGGACGCGCGCGCGACGAAGTACGTAGGGAGCGTCAGATGCGCCGCCATCCCCCCGGCGAGGAGTGCCACGACCAGGGCCCCTGCGGACGAGCCTTTGTCCCTGCCGGGCTGATGCACCGTGGTGAGGGCCGGCCGGGCGCGCTCGGCCTCGGGAATGTCGTCGAAGCCCACGACGCTGAGGTCGCCCGGGATCGACAGGCCGAGGTTCTTGCAAGCCTCGTAGGTGCCGAGGGCGACGGCGTCCGCCATCGCGAGGATCGCCGTCGGCGCATCCGCGCCGCGCGAAAGTATTTCGAGAGCCGCCGTTTCGCCTCCCTCGAGGGAGCACTCGACCGGAACGACCTCGACCTGAGGCGAGTCGAGCCGGAGTCCCGAGTCGCCGAGCGCGCGGGAGAACCCGGCGAGCCGTCGGTCGCTCACGAGGGAGTAGCGCTTCTCCGACAGGCCTAAAGTCTCGGGCCTGAGGGCGAGTATGGCCAGCCTCCTGTGCCCGAGCCCGAGCACGTGCTTCATGAGCCCGTAGGCGGCCTCGGCGTCGTCGATGCCGACGTTCATGGTCGCGTCGACGGCCGCGCCGTCGATCGTCACGAAGGGTATATGGCGACGATGGAGGATGCCGACGACTTCGTGGTCAGGGCCGACCCCGATGGTGAGAAGGCCGTCGACGAAGGCGCGCCGGGCGGCCTCGATGATCTTTCCCTTGATCGGCGGGAGCATCGTCAGCGAGAGCTCGTGCTTCTCGCACACTTCTCCTATGCCGCGGATGACCTCGCAGAGATAGGGGTTGCGAAGGGCCTCGGAGATGGGCTGTGGGAGGAGGAGGCCGAGAGCGCCCAGCCGCTTCGTGGTCAGGGTCCTGGCGACAGGGTCGGGCACGTAGTCGAGCTCGGTGACTATGGCCATTATCCGGGCATAGGTCTCCGCGGAGATGCGGCTGGGGTCGTTCAGCGCGAAGGAAACGGTGGTCTTGGATACCCCCGCGCGATTGGCGATGTCGGTGATGGTGGGACGCATCAATCTGCTTTCGGCTTACTTTATCGAGCCAGCGACCATGCCCTTGATGATCGACTTCTGCGCGATGAGGAAGAATATAATGACGGGAACCATCGCCATGAGGATGGCGGTGAGGATCAGGTCCCACTGCTTGACGTACGCCCCGGCGAAATTCGAGACCGCCAGGGGTATGGTCATGATCCGATTGCCCTTCCCGAGTATGAGGAGGGGGAGGAGGAAGTCGTTCCAGATCCAGATGCCGTTGAGGACGAGCACCGTCGCGTGTATCGGCCTGAGGATGGGGAAGATGATCTTATAGAAGGTCTGCCATTTCCTGCAGCCGTCGATCGTCGCCGCCTCCTCGAGCTCGAGGGGAATGCTCTTGATGAAGCCGTGGAAGAGGAAGATAGACTGCGACATGCCGAAGCCGATATAGGCCAGGATGATGCCCGTAAAGGATCGGAGAAGGCTGATGCCCGCCATCTGGCCGAAGTCCCTGAACCAGGAGAGAAGGGGGAACATCACGATCTGGAAGGGGACGACCATGGCCGCGACGAAGGCGACGAATATGCCAGCCGACAGCCTCGTCTTGGTGCGGACGAGGACCCAGGCCGCCTGCGAAGCGAAGATGTTGAGGAGGACGAGGGACGCGGCGGTGATGACGACCGAGCTGGCGAAGGAAGTGGAGTACCGGATGTTCGGACTGGTCCAGATCGAGACTACGTTCTCGAAGATCTTCCCCCAATGCTTCGGAAGCGAGAGCGGGCTTTGCGTTATATCGAAGGGAGCCTTGGCCGAGTTGACGATGACGATGAAGAAGGGGAAGAGGAAGGCCAGGAAGAGCGCGACGGCCAGGACTTCCAGGGCGGCGACGCCGACGCGGCGCGTTCTCATAGCTCGATCTCCTTTTTCTTGTTGCCGGAGACCTGGACGATCGATACGATCGCGAGCACGAGGAAGAAGACGACGGCCCGAGCCTGGCCGCCCGCCATGTCGTTGGACTGGAAGCCCTGGTTGTAGATATTCATGGCGAGCAACTCCGTACCGTAGATCGGCTTCCCCATGAACATGACCGAAGGCCCCCCCGCGGTCAGAGAATAGTTGACGTCGAACTGCTTGAAGGAGTTCACCAGCGTTAGGAAGAGGGTGATGGTGAAAGCCTGGCGCATCATCGGCACGATGACCGAAAAGAGCCTTCGCAACGAGGATGCGCCGTCGATCTGCGCCGCCTCGATCAGATCCTGAGGCACGTTCTCGATCGCCGCCACGTATATTACCATGATGTAGCCGGCGTACTGCCAAGTGCCCACGATGACTAAGGCGATGAGGGCGGAGCCGCTCCTGCCCAGGATGAGATCGTTCGGGTTCGCCCAGGCCGCGATGCCGAGCATCGTGCCGAGGGACGGGACTGCGTGGTCGAAAATGAACTGCCAGACATAGCCCAGGATGAGGCCGCCGATCAGGTTCGGAACGAAGAATCCCGCGCGGTAGACATTGCGGCCCTTGATGGCGCGGGTTACGAGTATCGCGAGGCCGAATGACACCACGTTGATCGCGATCATGTTGAGCAGCGTGTATACCACCGTCAACATGAAGGAGTAGGTGAAGGTGGAATCCTTCAGGATCTTGGCGAAATTCTCGATGCCGATGAACTTCAGCGCATCGCCGATCCTGGCCGTCGCCGACCAGTTCGTGAAGGAGTAGTACACGCCCAGGACGAAAGGTACGACGATGACCATGAGGAAGGCGAACAGCACTGGCGCCAGGAAGAGCCAGAAGATGGGGGGATGCTTGGCTTTCCGCATCGGATCACCCTCCTTGGAACATGATAAGCCCGCCCCGGCCGGAGGCCAAGAGGGCGGGCATCGAGATGCGCCCCCCGCGCGGGATCGGCCGCGCGAGTGCGGTGCCTACTGCTTAAGGCCCTGGAAGGCCTTGGTCATGAGGTCGATGAACTGCGCCTTCGTGATGGAGCCCGTCGCGAATTGATTGTAGATGGGCGCCAGGGTCTTGC
The DNA here is from genome assembly GCA_964491385.1 of uncultured Treponemataceae bacterium. Lineage (GTDB taxonomy): Bacteria > Spirochaetota > Spirochaetia > Treponematales > Rectinemataceae > UBA1306. The sequence goes on from CAZBGA010000014.1 coordinate 42,990, forward strand.
TGCGGAAATCCGTGGTGAAATCGTACTGATTCCAGCTATAGATCCTGCCGGAGGCGGCATAGGCCTGAACGGACGCGGAGAGCTGGCCGCTCGGGCTGAGCTTGACGTTCTTGTAGGCGGGGATCATCCCTGCGTCCCCTACCATGTACTTATTGCCCGCCGCCGTGTAGACGAGGTCGTTCAGGAACTTCTTCGCCGCCGCGATGTTCTTGGAGTTCTTGTTGATGACATAGTAGGAGGGGGCGGCCACGAAGATGCCGTCCGTCTTCGCGGCCAGGGAGCCATAGGGGGCGAAGGCCATCTTGAAGGTCGTCTTGGCCTGGGCCATGTTGGGATCGACCCAGTTGCCCTGGTGAAGGAAAGCGGCTTGACCGGCGGCGAAGGCGCCGACCTGCGCGTCGTAGTTGCCGGTCGTCAGGACCGCCTTATCGGCGTACTTGAACATCAGCTCGACCCAGTCCGCGTACTGGGAAAGCCGCTTGGCGTCCACCTTTCCGGCGAGGAGGGCCTTGGTGACCGACTTGTCGCCGTAGGGCAGGCCATTGGATAGGAGGGCGTTGAAGTCGTGGTCGCCCGTAACCCAGCCCATGTCGAGGGAAGCCGCCATGGAGACGACGGACTTGATGCCGAGCTTATCCTTCTGCGCGTCGATCTTCTCGAAGGCGGCCTTATAGCCCGCATAGTCGACGAGAGTCTTGGGATCGACCCCGGCCTTCTTGAGGATGTCGGCATTGTAAGCCAGTCCCCAGCCCTCGACGGCAACCGGGAATCCATAGACAACCCCACCGACCTTAAAAGCCACGTTGGTGTCCTTGACCCACTTCTCGCCAGAGAGATCGAGAGTGAGATTGGCCCACTCGTTGTAGTCCTCGATGCCGGCGATTACGAAGATATCGGGCATGAAACCCGCCGCGAAGTCGGCCTTGAGCTGAGTGCCGAGGTCGGTGCCCGAACTACCGCCTACGGATTTAATGGTGACCGGAACGTTATTGGTCGTGGACCAAGCGGCTGCATATGCCTTGAGGAACGAGTCGATCTCGGGCTTGTTCTGCTCGAGGGTGATACCCTGGGCGCTGAGCGCGGCCGCGATCAGGATAACTACGAAAACTGCGAGCAACCTCTTCATACCTTTTCCTCCTGTGAATGCCTTTGGCATGGAATGAAACAATCGTTGATTCGCACACGAGAACCGGTTTACCAGCGATGATGTAAGATTCTTTTGAGAATATAAACCGGTTTTACTGGGAACGCAAGACGGATTCGCGTACAAGATGTCAATCTCCTGACCCAGGAAGTTTACCGGTTTAGTGTTCATTTATGGCTGAACAGCCGAGGATTCAATTGCCGGAAAGGTACCGAGAGCGCGCTTTCTTATCACGGGCGGCCGTGACGCTGGGCGAGCAAGCAGGCGGCGAAGCCCCCTTTTTTCTCGCCTCGGTTACCGCTATGAAGCTATTCTGCGACTCTTTTCGAGCCTTTACGGCGAAACCTGCCGGTTCAGTTCCTATTTCGATCGACTCGAGGCCCTCCTCCTCGAGAAATTCGGCCGGCGCCCCACAAGCTCAAAGCGATCGACCTCGAGCGGGAGCGTGTATGTCCCTGGTACCTCGATCCTGGACTCGCGGTCTATATGGTCTACCAGGACCGCTTCGCAGGAAACTTCCGCGGCTTCGAGGAAAAGATCCCCTACCTCCAGGAACTCGGCGCTCGCCTCATTCATTTTATGCCATTCTTCCGGTCCCCGCCGGGCGACAGCGACGGCGGCTACGCGGTCAGCGATTACCTCGACGTCGATCCGAGTGGCGGAGCGCCTCCATGAGAACGGCATGTTCCTGGCGGCCGACCTCGTCCTCAACCATTCCGCCGACGACCACGAATGGGCCCTGGCGGCCAAGCGCGGCGACCGGCGCCATCGCGACTACTATTACGTCTTGAGGCTGCCATGCCCCAGGTCTTCCCGGAGACCGCCCCCGGCAACTTCACCTGGGTCCCCGAGATGGAAGCCTGGGTCATGAAGGTCTTCCACCGCTTTCAGTGGGACCTCAACTGGTCCAATCCCGAGACTTTCCTCGCGATAGCCAATATGGGTATAGACCTCATTCGCCTCGACGCGGTCCTCTATCTATGGAAGCGGCCAGGCACTCCTTGCCGGAACCTCCCCGAAACCCACGACATCGTCCGGCTGCTTAGGGCCTGCGCCGACGTCGTGTCGCCCGGCGTCGCCTGGCTCGCGTCCGGCGAGATTGCGGGCGTCGAGGCAATGGATTAAGATTATCCCCTAGCCAAGGAGCGTACTGAACATGAAGCAGGTCACCGTAACCTATGCCTCCGGCGAAAAGGTGGCCTATCCCGCCGGAGTGAAGGCCCAGGACGTCATAGGCAAGATGGGGAGCCTCGCCTGGCCCCTCGCGGCCGTGCTCGTCAACAATGAGCTCCGGAGTCTCGACTCTCAGCTCCTGACGGATTGCACCGTCCAACCCATCATGATCGATACGCCGCAAGGCGCGACGACCTACCGGCGCTCGCTCTGCTTCCTCCTGGCCATCGCGGCCAAGCAGCTCTTCCCCGAGCGACGCCTCATGGCCGGCATGGCGATCGGCACGGGCTTCTTCCACTACTTCGACGACGACCACGTGGTGAGCCCGGAGGAGATCGCCGTCCTCGAGGCCGGCATGCGTTCCCTGGTCGAGCGCGACATCGGCATCTGTATCGAGTGGCGCGCCTGGGAGGCCGCCGTCGAGTACTTCAAGTCCTCGAACCAGCCCGGCACTCTCCTCCTCCTCGAGCATCTCAACGACGGGATCATCCCGCTCAACGAGTGCTCCGGCTTCCGCGACCTCCACGTGGCGCCCCTCGTCCCTTCCACCGGCGTATTGCGATGCTTTTCCCTGCGGCCCTACCACGAGGGCTTCCTCCTTCGTTACCCGCACAAAGAGGCGCCCGATACTCTCACGACCTTTGTGGACGACCCCGTGCTCTACGCCATAGCCAAAGAGACGAGGGAGCGCTCCCGCGTCCTCGGCGTCGCCTCGGTGGGCGCCCTCAACAGAGTGAACGCATCGAAGGGAATCAAGGATTACATCCAGGTCGCGGAGGCCCTCCAGAACAAGAAGATCGCGGCGATCGCAGACGAGGTCGCCGCCAGGGCCGGAACCGTGAAGATGGTACTCATCGCCGGTCCCTCGAGCTCGGGCAAGACGACCACGTCCAAGAAGCTGGCCATCCAGCTCAAGGTCATCGGCTTCGAGCCCGCGATCATCTCCCTCGACGACTATTTCGTCGACCGCGAGCGTACGCCGCGCGACGAGAACGGAGACTACGATTTCGAGTGCCTCGAGGCCCTCGATATAGACTACCTCAACGAACAGCTCGTCGCCCTCTTCGGCGGCGAGGAGATAGAGCTGCCGTCCTTCGATTTCAAGACCGGCGCGAGAAGGAGCTCCGGCAAGAAGCTCAGGCTCGGCGAGCGCGGCATGCTCGTGATGGAAGGCATCCACGGCCTCAACGACAAGCTGACCCCGCGAGTCCCTCGGGACCAGAAATTCAAGATATACGTGAGCGCCCTCACCCAGATCAACCTGGACGACCACAACCGCGTGAGCACCACGGACAATCGCCTCCTCAGGCGCATGGTGCGGGACTACAACTTCCGCGGCCACTCGGCCCAGGCCACGCTCAAGATGTGGCCCTCGGTCCAGGCCGGCACGGACAAGCATATCTTCCCCTATCAAAACAGCGCCGATACTGCCTTCAACTCGGCCCTCGACTACGAGCTGGGCGTACTTAAGGTCTACGCCGAGCCCCTCCTTCGAACGGTCAAGCCCACCTGCGTCGAATATTCCGAGGCGCGCAGGCTTCAGTCCTTCCTGGACAACTTCGCGCCCATACCCTCGACCAGCGTCCCCGGCGACAGCCTCCTCCGTGAATTTATAGGAGATAGTGAGTTTAAATACTGATCCGCGCGATGGGCGCCTTCCCCTTGATTCGGCATCGCGGGCTCGGATATATTTGTTCCCGCACGCCGAGATAGCTCATTTGGCAGAGCGGCGCACTCGTAATGCGCAGGTACCCGGTTCGATTCCGGGTCTCGGCTTTACAGGATAAGGAATTACGGCTACCGGAAAACCGGCGCCGGTTATTTCACAACGACATGTCGGAAGACGTGTCGGAAGGAATGGCCATGCGCCGGTTTTATGTCTACAAGCGGTCCTCGAGTGGCTTCTATTACGCTGAAATCCTCGACCCGCGCACAGGAACACGTATCGCGTTTCGCTCTACGGGGAAGCGGGATAGAACCGCCGCCGTCTTAATCGCGAATCAATGGACGGAGAAGGGACTCCCTGAAAAGGAAAGCGCACCTCGACCTATTGAGGAAGTAGCCGACGCGGGTTCCATTCTCCGCTCGATGCACAGCGCGCAGCTCTCTACGCAGGATGCCTTGCGAATCGTATCAGAGCTCCGCGCTCGTGGCCTTATCGCCTTCGATGCCCGAGCGCAGAGTGGGCCGGCCTCCGAGCCCTTCGGCGCATGGCTTTGCGCGTTCTGGAAGTACGACGGCACCTATATCCGCGAACGCCTCGCCCACGGCCAGCGCGCCACGAAGCGACATTGCCAAGACATGGAAGGACGCGCCCACGAGATCGAGGCCTTACTCCCGGCAGGGCTCGCCCTCGGCGAGGTGAAGCGCTCTCACCTAGTCGACCTCGGCCTTACCTTGAAGGCGAAGGGCCTCGCCCCGGCTACGATAAATAAAGACCTCTCTGCCGCTACCACGGCCCTACGATGGGCCGCTGCTAACGAGATTATTCCCAATGACCCTACTCGCGGCCTCCGAGGCTTCTCGGGCGTTCGGCGCGTCCGCGGTATCCTCGAGCCCGCAGAGGTGAAGGCGCTCTTCTCGGCGACATGGACCGACGAACGCTCTCGCGTGGCCTGCCTCGTCGCCATGACGACCGGCGCCCGCCTGGGCGAGGTTCTCGCCCTCCGCCGCGAGGATATAGGCGAGGATCGGCTCTTCATCCGCCACAGCTATAGCATCCGCGACGGACTGAAGACCACGAAGACCGGCGAGGCTCGAGAAGTTCCCCTACTCCCACCCGTCCGCTCTGCCCTCCTTGCTCTCGAGGCGACAAGCAAGCATCCTGCCAGCTCTGAGCGCTTCGTATTCGCTGGCAATGCTCCGGACAGTCCACTCGATGCGAATAGAATTCTCCTCGGCATGAGGAAGGCCCTCGTCTCGATGAACGGGAAGGAATGGGACGACGAAGAGGCACGCAAGAAGGTACTGGCCGAGTACAGCGCCCGTGGTATCGACTTTCATTCATGGCGACATTGGTACGCCACGAACATGGCCGACCGCCTCGACGCGCGGACCGTGCAGAAAGCGACCGGGCACAAAACGGAAGCCATGCTCGAGCACTACGCTGATCACGAGCTCGAGGGCGACCTCGCCCGCCTCGGCGTCGCGGCCGGGGAGGCCTTCGGAAGGCTCATTGCATCATGAAAGGGCAACTAATCAACTTCGACACCCTCCGCACTCGCCTCGAGGCCGCAAGGGCAGACGCGCTCCGGGTCTATCAGGCCGACAAGTGCACGCCCTCCGGGGCCTTCGACTCGGGACGAGTAGATGGGCTAAAGCAAGCCCTCGAAATACTCGAGGAACTCGCCATGGGTGAAAGCACTAGGGACTCGCCGCTTCGCACTCTCGGCAGGAGAATATCACCGACTATCACGGATCATCATAGCTTATCAAAGTGATATGTGGTAAGGGAATACCATGGTTTTCTGTTGACTCCTGCGATTAAGGGTGATACATTGGAGTGGAATAAGAACTTTTGCGGCGTCGTGAGATATCGGACAATTTAGAACGTCGTGAGACGTCCAGGAGATGACCATGGATGCTATATCCGCCAGCCAAGTAAACCCCAATATCATGACAAAGGCGCTTGTCAGGCTCGGTCAGAAGCGCGTCGATCAGGTCCAGGCCTGGGCCGACTCGGTCGGCGCCGACGTGGCCCTCGCGCTGGCCGCCGACCTCGAGCAGCTCATTAGGGATGAGCAGGCCCGGCGAGCCTTCCCGCGCCTGGGCCCTGCGCATGGAGGAGAAGAACACATCCGTATGGAATATATCACCCACCTGCAAGGTCTGGCATGTCTCGACGGACGCCCGATATCCGATGAAGAAGGCGCGGGCCTTCTCGGCATCTCTCCTCGAAGTTTCCGGGCGATGACGAAGACTCCCGAGAGGATCGTCTCCTTCCCGGCCGAACGAGTCGCCGCATTTAGGGAGAGGGCGCGCTTCAGGTATTCTTTTTCTGTAGCGAGTTAGGCGCACTGCGCCATAGTTTTCTATAGGCCATCGTTTCGCGTCTGCGCTAATACGCGGCGGGCGATGACCGGGAGCAGATGCTCCCGCGGACGCCGTTTACGGCCGCCGACACATCCAAGATGTTCGGAGGCCGTATCATGTCTTCTTCCCATGGTCGAATCCCATCAAAGAACGAACTCGCCTTAGCCGCTCAGGCAAGCGAGGTAGTCGCTTCTGCTCAGTTCTTGGACGTGCTTGAAGTGGCGGGCGTTCTTCGCGTCAGTGCGCCCACAGTGCGCCGTATGCTGGCCCGTGGCGAGCTCAAGGCCCATCGTTTTGGCCGATGCGTTAGGATAGAAAACCCTATCCGAAAGGCAGAGTAAGCCATGACGCCTACCGAATCACCGGACGCCAAGGCCTCGCGCCTTTTGGCTATTCTTGAGCCTCACTTGCGCCGCCTGCTTCGAGACGCCCCAGAATTCGGAAGCGTTCGAATCGAAGCCTTCCTGAGAGATTCCGACATCGGTCGCGTTGAAGTTGGCGCCTCAGTATCGCGCACTATCGCGCCTCGCACAGATCGAGGGAGCCGAGCATGAGCGAGACTACATGCCGCCTATGCGGGCTTCCCGCAGAGCGTACCGCAGAGGGTACGATATGTTCGAATCCGCGTTGCCCGCGCTCGGCCCACGACGCGGGCGCCAAGGCCGCCAAAGCCCCGGAGGCGTCGGAACAGGCTTCAAGCTCGCGCCCTGCCACTCCTTTACTCGCCCCAGATACTCCGAAGCCCGCGGCGGCACAGGACAGCCCCCGCCCTCGGTCCCTGGGCGAAGACGTGAAGCCCATACAAGCGCATAACCGCCCAGAGATCAATGCAGCCGAGCAAGCACTCGAAATCATCTCGCGCGAATGCTGGGCCGCTCTTCAGTCGTACAACAGACCGCCGCGACTATTCACGCGAGGAGGCGCCGCAGTTCGCCTTATCAAAATTGACACTGCCGCCCATCTTCAAGAACTCGGCCCAGACAGAGTACGGCATGAGCTCGCACGCGCGGCCTTCTTCTTTGTGTATCAAAAGAAAAAAGGAAGTGATGGGTTCGAGAAAATCGAGACCAAGCCTCCTATGGCAGTTGTCCAGGATATGCTCGCCGCCCCGGCTTTTCCTCTCCCCGCTCTCGGCCGCATTCTAGGCGCCCCCGCCTTTGCCCGTAATGGAACGCTTCGAACCGACCCAGGGTATGATCCTGCCTCAACTAATTATCTGACCTCAAGCCTTCATCCCAAGCTAGTCCCGTCTGATCCATCAGTCGAAGAAGTCGCCGCGGCCGTGTCCCTAATACGGGACGACCTTCTCGGCGATTTTCAATTCCAGAGCAAAGCCGATCAGGCGAATGCTATTGCGCTCTTCATCCTTCCGTACGCCCGAGACCTTATCGAAGGCCCGACACCGCTCCACCTTGCAGATGCACCGACACCCGGCTCAGGGAAAGGCCTCCTCCTCCTCGTGTTGCTCTTCCCTGCTTTCGGCGATGACATAGCGTCAATAACCGAAGGGCGCGACGAGGACGAATGGCGCAAGCGCATCACGTCCGCCCTTCGCGACGGCAGGGGCGCGATCATCATAGACAATATTGTATCGAGCCTTGACTCGGGCGCGCTTGCCTCAGCTTTAACGGCTACAACATGGACCGATCGTGTCCTTGGGAAAAGCGAAAACCTTTCCCTACTTGTCACCGTGATATGGGCCGCGACTGGTAATAATTCGAGTCTATCGGCCGAGATCGCCCGCAGAACGGCCCGAATACGACTAAACCCGACGATAGAGCGCCCATGGGAGCGCGAAGGCTTCAAACACCCGGACCTCCGGGGCTGGGCTGCCGAGCATCGTACTGACCTTGTACATGCTGGTCTTGTCCTTGTACAAAATTGGATTTCTAGGGGTCGCCCCGCATGGAGTGGTCGTCCCCTCGGCAGCTTCGAGTCTTGGTCCCGTGTCATGGGCGGAATCCTCGAGGCCGCAAACGTCCAGGGCTTCCTCGATAACTCCCGAGAGGTGTACGAGATTGCATCCTCGGAATCAGAGGTATGGGGCGCCTTTGTTCAAGAATGGACACTCCGCTATGGCGAGCAAGAAGTCGCTGCCGCAAACCTTTTCGAAATTGCGCAGGGTATCGACGGTTTCCCATTAGGACGTTCAACGACGGACCGAGGACAGAAAACAGCCTTCGGGGCGGCTCTGGCTTCCAAGCGTGACCGAATCTTCTCCGGCTATCGAATCGAATCACTTGGTGTAAGGCATCGGGCCGCCTGTTATCGACTCCAAAAAACCGGGGAACCTAACGAACCTAGACGAACCTCTGGCCTAGTTTCCCAATCTGAAAAAGAGGATTCTATAAATACTATTATAGCAGAGGGTGCGGAAAGGTTCCCCGAGGTTCCCAGGTTCCCCGAAGGCGATTTATTCCAAACCGAGCCCGAAAAACCAGACCCACAGTCACCTTCTTCCACCTCGTCGGATTCTTCTCCGTCCTCGACTCCCGAATCAGAAGACCCCGAGGAAAACGCCCTTCGAGGCGAGCTCCGAGCCATGCTTGAGTCCGGCCGGCTTGACGAGCTTCCCGCCGATACGCGCGAAGTCTTGACCCACTATGCAGATGGTACCGAGCCCGGTATACGCGACGTGGCGCCCTTCCTTGCGACACTGAGGAGGCCGTCAAATTGATGAAACACCTAACCGCGATCGCCACGGCGCTACCCGGCATCGTAGCCACGTACTCCGCCGGCCAGTCCGAGGGCTTCTTCATCATCCCCGTCGAGGCCTGGGCAATCGATGATGCCGGCCAGGCCGTGGCTCTAGTGCTCCGTAATGGCGCCGCTACGCTAACCGAGGCCAGCGACGACCCCGACTTCCTAGGGCTCTTCAAAGACAACCCCAAGCTGCATGACGCGGTACACGAGCGCATGGCCGAGGTTAGAGCCCAAAGGGAAGGCATGGGCGAGGGGGAAAAAATAGATAAAAATCGGCGGGTCCTGGTCTCGGCCGCCCGCCCTTGCGCGGGACGAGTCGCGCCCGGCCCGCTTTCGCAGCTCGCCCAATTTTTCCGAGGTAACCCCCTCGGCAGTCAGGCCACGAGGTTACCCCTATGAGTAACCCCGAGCGCCTTTCCCTCCATGCTCTCGCTCAGTTGGCCGGATGCACAAAAGCGGCAGTCTTGAAGGCCACGCGGACCGGGCGACTTCATCGTGGCGATGATGGAAAAGTCGCGCTCGACGACGGAGACACCCGCCTTTTCATCGAGCAAATACGCCTACGCCATGAACACGAGATAGGCCGCGTCGCCTTAGATGCCCAGATCGAGACCCGTCGTCTGAGCGCGGGCGCTGAGGAAGCCCCAGAGCAGGCAAAACAGACCTCCTCAGTCGTTGCACCGTCGTCCTCGGCCCCCTTTCCGGCCCTGACAGACCAAGAAATCGATGTTCGCGCTCCGGCGATTCTTGATTGCCTCGATGGTTTACAAGGCGGCTATCGCGTCGGCCTCGTGCCTCGCGATGCCGTCGTCAACCTCGTCCAAGGTGCCTATTCCCTTCTCATGGGAGCTTTGACGAACAAGGATGACATCGTAGCCGACCCCTATGCTCTTGCCGGCACACTGTCGCAGCTCTTCAAAGACTGGACCTATGCCTTCTTGGACACGGACCTTGACGCCGCCCTTTACGAAGCCGATATCGCCACTCGCGAAATTATTACCCGGTTCAAACGGGAAAGGAAACTAACATGAACTCGATCAGCTTTGCCATCCTGCGCCAAACCTCGACAACCCAATGGACCGGAACCTTCCGGGGGCGCCCACTCGAGGCCGCGCTAGCCACAACCCGCGAGCGCACGATTTTTAATGGTGAGACAACCGCCCCGGATGAAGTTCTAGCGCCGGACCTCCAGCGCTCGAACCTGACGGTAAAGATACCGTCCGAACGGCTTTCCTTTACCCTCCAGCATTGCCCCGCCTTCGAGGGCCCGGCCTGGGAACCGGCTACGATTGGTCGTTCGCGCGCGATGGTTGGCCGCCCGACGGACCTTCACCGCGGAGCGCTCCTCTTCGTTGCTACTAAAATCGATTGGATGAAAAGCCTAGGCATCGAAGGCGATAACCTAGATTCGTGGCTCGCTACATGGAGCGAGGCCACACTTAGCGAGCTCGCCGACGACGGCAATTTTTATGACGAGGACGGCAGCGCCTTCCCGCTCGAACCCGCCATGACTGCATTGCAGGGCCGCCGCGAAGCCCTCGGCGCCTATTACGAAGACGTGATCGTCCGAATCCGCGAGGGAATGGCCGAACGAGCCAAGGCTATACCCGCATGAAATTGTGATTCAATCGAGGCCTAGACCCCGATATGTAGTTTGCTCAACGCCGTGAGACTTCGAGCTTTATTGAACGTCGTGAGACTCCAGAGGAGAAAGAGAATGCAGGCTTATGAGGACTTCGCTATCAATTATTCCGGGAGCTTCCCGGCCGCCCTCGCAGACGCTCAGGCGCAGTACAAGGCCGCGCTCTCTGCCATCAATTCAAAATACAACACGAGCTTGACAGCTTGAACATGGGAACCGACCGCCCCAGCACTAGGGGCGGTTTCCCCCATCATTACCTACGAGTGTAAATTGTCTGTATCTATGATCTCAGGGCGGAAAACCATGCACTGCCCCATTTGGCCGCCGGAGAAATCGCGTTGGTTTGCAATTGTGCGGTCGTAGCTCGGGTGTCGAGCGAGCATCTTGTGATAGTCCTTTCCCGAACCTAGAATTTTCATAATAGACTTGTAGCCGCACTTGATAACGACTTCGCCCTCCTTGTTTATGTGGAGCCCCGCGAGGTTCGCGGTCTTCTTATAGCGATTTAGGATGGCTTGGTCGATTATGTCCTCGCCGTTACGGGTCCGCGTCTTGATCGCGACGAGGATATTGCGTAGGCTTTCCCGGCTCTTGTAGTCGCCATCGACCTGGACGACCTCGTCGAGGATGCGGCCAAGCATGATCTCGTCTTCTTCCTGGATATGCTCAGACATGTTTCCGCAATTCACGCCTAAATTGTCCTGCCTATTAGCAGATACAGCAATAAAACCAGGATATAAAGTATTTACTAATTCCATTAATGGTTCGATGTGTCTATGTTTTATTATATCTTCTTTCCATTTTTCAATTATTCCTCGCAACACTTCAATACTCACTAAGCCGTCTTCGATATTGCTAGAATATTTTTTCTTAATGGTAAAAAGATAGTTATAACACAATTGATAGTGTTCTTCGTCAAGGAATTCATAAGGCATCCTATCGCGTTTTTTTCTATTACAGGAAATACAAATCGGTAATATATTCCAAGGGAAATCTTGGCCACCTTTCGAAATTGGAAAGAAATGATCATATTCGATAGAATTCCGAATATGGCCCTCATAAAGATTATTCCCACAATAGGGACAAGCCTTATTGAAATGATTTATTGCGTCGAAAATCGCCTCTTCTTTCCGTTTCTCCAAATTCGGAATACCATAAATAATTTTGTCACTCAAAATTGGCTGAGACAAAAGTGAGTCATTACCGTTTTTTAATTTATCGTTAATGTCTTCAAGTTGTTCTATTTGCTTTTGTTGGTCAACATTTTTGCTAGAAATCACATCTATACTCTTTTGCAGTTCTATATTTTTAGCTGATAATTCCGAAATCAATCCTTCGCTTTTAACTAACTCCTCTTTTTTTGCCGTAATATCTAGCTCTACTGATTTTTTAATCTCGTTTTCTTTGGATAAAGCATTGGCTATATCCATTGATCGATTCAAGGAGCGAATCAATTCTCCAGATAAATCCTCAGAATTCATTTCACACCCTGATTTTGCCCTGCCTCTTCCCATAGCCTTTGCCACTCATCCGCGTATGTCTTCGCCAGCTCGGGGACTTCCCGCAAAACGAGCGCATTCTCCGCGTTCGATTTCGTGGCGGCCGTCGTATAGTTGAAGCTTCCCGTCTCGACCGTTGTGCCGTCGATGACCATGAACTTATTGTGCATGATCGCGTAGCGCGTCGCGAGGCGTACCGGGATTCCCGCCGCGGCAAGTATCCGCACTTGCGAATATTTCGCATTAGATGCTTTCTCGTCGGCGACTATCTGAACCTTGACACCTCGATGAGCGGCAGTTTCGAGAGCCTCGGCGATATCGCGGTCCGTAAATTCGTAGCAGGCTATAAAGATAGAGCTCTTCGCCTCGCCGATGACATCGAGGACGAGCTTGACGGCAGTCCCACCGGGAGAAAAGCCGACCACTATTGAAGCGGCCGCGAGAGACTCAGCAAAGGTAGACAAAACCAGAAGAAGACCGAGAAGGACAAGAGTGTTTTTTTTTAACATAGGATGCCCTGGGGAAGGGAAGAAAATGACAGACCGGGAAGAAAACCGGTCTGTCATTTTCTTAGTCCGCATGCCAGTTTTTTACAAGCATGCCTTCTTTATCACTAAAGCTGCCCGCTAGGATCATAATCCAATCAACTAACGCCCATACACCAATTCCGCCTAATGTAAGGATCATGAAAATTCCGGAAGTGATCTTCCCAGTATAGAACCTATGAACTCCAATAACACCAAGAAAGGTACAAAGGAGAAAAGCAATCAGCCGACTTTTAGGAGAAGCATTACTATCGAATCCAGGCTGGAATTGACGTACGCCGCATTTGGGGCATATTTCAGCTTCCTTTTTAATAATCGCACCACAGGACTTGCAAAACGCCTCATCATCTGCCTTTTGAATAGTATCACTCATTTTTCACTCCTGATATTTTTATGCTCTCACCCATACGGGTAAGCTCCTGTTAATAAGAGTAATTTTAATACGCTTACAGTGAGCCGTCCAGAGCTCTCGCGTGAACATCAAAACAGCCCTAGGCTAACTCTATATCGTTTCCTTATTATACGGAAAGCCTGTCGGAAATAACCCGATATTTCGTGATTACTAGATCTCAACGGATGCGAAAGATGCTTGACTAATTATAGACTCGTGATACAATAAGATATTGTGAGATAACAAATTAAGCCCTCTCGTAATGCGCAGGTGCTGGATTCGATTTCCAGTCTCGGCTCTAGTAAAGCTTTACGAGGTGGATACTTAGCAAAGCCACCGGAAAACCGGTGCCTTGCTCCAGGAGACCTATGAGAATCCGTCTGAGAAACGGGTTCGAAAGGGGGGAGCGATGCGTCGGTTTTATTTTCATGCGCGAGATGGCATTTTCTACGCGGAGCTTATCGACCCAAAAACTGGTCGGAAGCTTACAGCGCGCTCGACGGGAGCGACGGATCGCGACCTCATCGTCGGGAACTTCGCCAAGACGGGTCCTTCATCAGAGCTTTTCTTGGACTTCCTAGATCGGATATGGGTTATCGACCACTCGCCGTTTCTTTCGGAAAAACTACGCTATGGACATTCGGTCACCCGGCGACACGCGCTCGAACAGGCGGGCGTAGTTCGCCGCTACTGGGACCGAAAAGAATGGGCAAGTATCCAACTGGTCGACGTATCGCAGGCTGAACTCAAGGTCCATCTACTCAGGCTTCGATCAGAAGGGCTCGCCCCTGCAACTCTCAACAAGGGTTTAGCAGCCGTCGGTGCTCCGCTCGTCATGAGATAATTTCGACGAATCCGGCAGAGGGCATCCCTCACTTCTCAGGACAGAGCAGAAAGCGCGACATTCTCACGGGGGAAGAGATTCACGCCCTCGGTACCTTAGGCTGGCCGGACGAGCGGGCCTCGTCGCCTTAACTACCGGCGCACGGCTCGGCGAAGTCAACGCCTTGCAGCTCCGCGATGTCGGAGATGATCGCCTCTTCATCCGGCATAGCTGGGGCTCAGCCGACGGGCTCAAGTCGACGAGGAATCGAGAAGAAAGAGAAGTATGGCTCCTCCCTGCCGTCCGCGATGCGCTCCGCACACTAGGCGAAAAGAACCCGCATGGGACTGGAGACGAGCGTTTCATTTTCTACGGCGTGCTCGCTGACAAGCCGCTCGACGCGAAGGTTCTCTCCACTGGATTCGTCGATGGGTTGCACTCGATCCTCTCGCCATCGACAAGGACTGAATACGCTGCGCGCGGGTTGTCCGGATCGTGTGTCCGCGTACCCGAGATGATGAGCATCATCGCGGCGCGCTCCCGCGATCTTCGCCGACCTTCTATTGCATGTCCCTCCCTCCTCTTAGAATATTTTGGCTGCAGGTTTCACGGGGGTTTGCAAGTCGCAGAATAAATTTCGATGAATTCCCCTTGACTCCGCTTCCGCCCTTGCGACGCGCCCGAAGAGTCCCTCGCAGTTGACTCCAACCTGCAGGGGCATAGACTTGACTCTACAATGCATCTATCCATGCGCTTGATCGTACTTTTACCCTTCATGCTCTCGGTAGCAGGGCTTCCGTGCGCGGGAGAACCCGCGAGCTCGAAGTGCCGTGCGCCTCGGGCAACGGCTGGGACCCTGGATCTCAGGGGATGGGATTTCGCGGACGGCGGGCTGCCCCTCGATGGAACCTGGCTCTGGAGTAGGGGGGTATTCCTCCCGCCGGACAGAAAGGGCGAATTGCCGATGGAAATCCCTCTGAGCGCCCGTTTTCCAGTCGCAGGGACGACTGGCAAGACGACACCCTACGGAGCCGGCACGCTCAGCCTCGAGATCTTGCTGCCCCAGAGCGCGCCCCAGCTCGCACTCAGGGTGCCCCTGATCTGGACGGCGTACGAACTCTATGCCAATGGCGAGAAGATAGGAGGCATGGGCAGACCTTCGCTCGATCCCGCCTCCGCCCTCC
>CAZBGA010000015.1:0-4706 GCA_964491385.1 uncultured Treponemataceae bacterium
GCCCGCGCGTCCATGAAATTCGTGACGGGCTTGAAGAGAAGCTTCCTGAGCACGATGTAGAGGACGAGGAAATTGACGATGGTGATGAAGAACGTGACCGTAAAGTTGAGCACGACCTGTCTCCCTTTGCCTCTCTTACTTGAAGATGAGCAGAAGGGCGACGACGAGACCGTAGATGGCCGTGGCCTCGGCGAGGGCGATGCCGAGGAGGAATGCTCCTTGTATCTTGCCGGATGCCTCGGGCTGCCTGGCGATTGCCTCGGAGGTCTTGCCGGTGGCGAGGGGGATGCCGAAGCCGGCCCCGAGTCCGGTGAGGACCGCGATACCGGCCCCGATCAACGCCGCAGATTGAACGTCCATGATTCCTCCTATTCGATTGCCTCGGCGATATAGATCGTCGAGAGGAACGAGAATACGACCGCTTGTATAAGGCCGTCAAAAAGATCGAAGTAGAGTCCCGCGATCGGCGGGAAGATGACGGGCGCGACGGCCTCGATGAGCTGCATGATTATATATGCTCCGAGGATGTTGCCGAAGAGGCGGAGGCAGAGGGACATCGGTTTGATCGCGTATTCCATCAGGTTGAAGGGCAGCATGAAAGGCATGGGGCTTACCAGGCTCTTGAGCCACCCTTTCAGTCCCTTGTAGCGGATGCCCGAGAGGAAGACCGTCACGATGACCGTGATCGCGAACGCGGCCGTGACGTTGATGTCCCTGGTCAGCGGCTTTATCACGAAGACCGGTTCGAAGCCGAAGCCGCCGACGGGGGTGAGCATGGGCGCGAGGTTCGCGGTGATCATGAAGATGAAGATGGTGCCTAAAAAGGCCGCGAAGTCCTTGCCGTGGTGACCCGCGTTCTCCGTGACGAAGTCGTTGATGAAGCCGATCAGCGCCTCGAGGAGGAGCTGAGGCTTCTTGGGGATCTCCCTGAAGCGCCTGGTGAGCAGGATCGAGGCCGCGATGAGGATGGCCATCACAACCCAGGTGGAGACGACGGTATCGGAGATCGGCACGGCGATGCCGAAGGCGTGAATGGTGAAGATGGTCTTGATGCCGATGCCCTCGGTGATCCTCTCGCTGATCGACATGGCGTGCACTGGCGCGCTCATCGCCTACCTCCCGAACGTCCCGCCCCGCCCGAGGCGGTACGGCCCGCCGACAGGGAGCACAGTCCAGAGCCCAAAGCCAGCGCGGACATCCCGAAGGGACCCGCGAAGGCGGCAGCTACGGCCCACGGCAGCGCGGGGCGCGCCCGCAGGGCGACCGCGGCGACCGCGGCGACGAGGGCAGCCAGCCCTAGGACCCAAGCCGAGGCCGCGAAGGCCCGCAGTCCCGCTCTGGCGGAGGACCCGATCGTCGACGCGAAGAACGCCACGGCTGCGTAGCGGCCGAGGGCGAGGGCGCCTATCGCCCCCGCGGCGAGCGCCGCCGTCCGCGACGAGACGAGGGCGGTGGCGGAAACCGATGCCTGGAGTACGGCGACGATCAGAAGGCTGCGCGCGGATAGGGCATCCATACTCGGTTCTCTATCGATCCTTGAAAAAGAAGTCGTCCGGAAAATACCTGTTTAACGTCTCGTCGTCAAGACGTTGCTCGCATTGCATGCGCTTAAAAGTGTCCTCGAGATAGCCCTTCGTGAGGTAATAGGAGCCGAGGAAGAAGAAATCCCCCACCTGGTCGAGGACTTCCATGAGACCGTAGATGCGATGGGCGCCCTCCAGCTCTTCGCCCTCGACGATATGCTCCGTGACGGCCTTCCGGTCGAGGTTGAGGGAGAAAGTCAGCTCCGAGAGGGGGATCGACTGAGCGCAGTACTCCTTGCCGACCATCACGAAGAAGGCGCCTATCTCGTTCTTATCGGCGCTCTTGTCGAACCAGCGTCCGAGTTTGCGAATGATTTCCCCGTGGATGGAGAGCAGCTCCGCGTCCTCCACGGAGTTCAGCGCCGAGATGTTCTCGGCCTTGCGGAGCTTGGCGAGCCAGCGTCTGCCGACGTCGGGAGCGGCCCCCACGAGAATGTCGTCCAGAGTCTTGAGCTGCATATCGGCTCCTACTTCCCGGCCCCGGCCTCGACCCGATCGAGGAGGCCCAGCGCCTCCTCGATCGTAGCCTTTCGCTGGGTCGGCCCCGGTATCTCGGCGAATCCGTCCCCCGGCTGGGGTCCATACTCGCCGAACTGCGCATGATTGCCGCCCGCGATCTCGACGCAGCGGCTTCCGGAGGGCAGGCGGGTCCTCGCCTCCGCGATCTTTGCGGGAGTGGCCAGGGCATCGCGCGAGGCACTTACAGTAACGACGGGAAAAGACTTGGTCGAGAGGTCGGCACGCCGGCTCGGATAGGAAGCTATGAGTAGGAGTCCCGCGATGGCCACGGCGCCCTTCCTCGAGCCGGCGTTGCGCTCGACGAAGTCCGCGGCGGCCGCTCCCCCCAGCGAATGGCCCGCGATGACCCAGCGAGCGACGCCCGGATTCTCAGCGGCGGCAAGGGCGGCCCTCGTCGGATCGAGGGCCGCGAAATTAAACGGCATAGACGAGAGGACCGCGGCATAGCCTGCCTCGGCGCATGCTCGCCCGAGATAGGCGTAAGCTTCAGGCGGGACGCGGGCGCCGCAGTAGAATATGAGGCCGGAGGACTTGGCGGCGACGACCGGCATAAATAGGATGCCGGCAGGCCTCGCCTCGACGCTGACCGAAGAGTCCGATCGAAGGAGATCCTTGTCCTCGAGGGCCGGCAGGGGCTTGAAATAGAAAGCCCCCGCCAAGGCTGCCGCCCCGAGAAGGGCAGCGACGAGGGCCGGGCCCGGGCGGTGTTTCGGTCTCATCCTGGAGTTCAGACTAAAGCAAGGAAAGGATCGTGTCAAATCCCGTGGGATGATACACTTCCCCGTCGGCTCCCTTTCCGCTACAATCCCCGACCAGATCGAAGGGATGCTCGACGCATTCCGGCCATAGGGAGATCGATTATGCCCGAGCAGACGGATTGGAAGCGACGGTTCGAGGACAAGCCGGCCAGGAAGGCGCTGACCGAGCTCTATGGAGACGACGCCGGACGCCAGGTTGGGCGATACGCCGGCCTAGCCGAGCTGACCGCGCGCGATCTCGCCGCGGGCAGAGCTTCGGACTCGGAGCTCCGCTTCTATTCCGCCTCGGGAAGGACCGAGCTCGGCGGCAACCAGATTGACCACAATTGCGGACGCGTGCTCTGCGCGGCCGTGAGTCTGGACGCGGTCGCCTGCGTGGCCGCTTCGGACAAGGGTCTAATCAGGCTCGTCTCCGAAGGCTATCCGGCGCCGATCGTCGTCGATCTCGCCTCTCTCGAGCGGGTCCCCTCCGAGCGCGGCACGACGGCCGCTATCGTCCGCGGGGTCGCGAAGGCGCTGGCGGAGCGCGGGGCAGAGCTCCGCGGATTCACGGGAAGGATCGCCTCTAGGGTCCTTCCCGGATCGGGGCTCTCGAGTTCCGCCGCGATAGAGGTCCTCCTCGGCACGATCATGGCCGACCTCGCCGGGATCGAGGTCCCGCCCGTGGAAATCGCCAAGATGGGCCAATACGCCGAGAACGAGTATTTCGGCAAGCCCTGCGGCCTCATGGACCAGACGGCCAGCGCCGTCGGCGGGATCATCGCTATAGATTTCGCCGATGCCGCGGCCCCCAAGGTCAAGCGCATCAAATACGATTTCGCCGAGGAAGGCTACGATCTGGTCGTCGTGAACACGGGGGGGAACCACGCCGACCTGACGGCCGATTACGCGGCAGTCCCCACCGAGATGAAGGCGGTGGCGGCGGCCTGCGGCGCGCGCTGTCTGAGGGAGGTAAAGCCCGCCGCGCTCATCGACCGCGGCCCCGAGATAAGGGAGGCCTGCGGCGATCGCGCCTTCCTCCGATCTCTCCATTTCGCCGCGGAGAACGAGCGGGTCGTCGCCATGACGCAGGCCCTGACGGCCGACGATCTCGGCGCATACCTCAAGCTGGTGAAGAAATCGGGGAGGTCCTCCTGGGAGCTCGCGCAGAATGTCTATGCTCCCTCGGCCCCCGCGGAGCAGGGACTCTCCGTCGCCCTCGCTCTCAGCGCCGATTACATCGGGCGAAAGGGCGCTTGGCGCGTTCACGGGGGCGGTTTCGCCGGCACCATCCAGGCCTACGTGCCCAGGAAGCTTTCCGGCGGATATGCTGAGCTCATGTCGCGATTTTTCGGCCCGGGCTCGGTCATACCGATCTCGGTGCGCGACCAGGGCGCGCTCAGGGTCCGCGTCTGACCGGAACGGATCCCGGAAAGCCCGAAGACTCCGCGAGCGGAGGGTTCCGGGAATACGTCGGCAGTACCGTCCTCATAAGCCTGGGCTTCTTCACGATGGGGCTCATGGATCCGCTCTACGATAATTTCGTGCCCATCTTCCTGAAGAAGTACTTGGATTCGATGGCCGCCCGCAACGCGATAATGGCCATCGACAATGTCTTCGCCCTCCTGCTCATCCCCCTGGTCTCCGTCTGGTCCGACAAGACCAGGACCAGGATCGGGCGGAGGATGCCTTTCATCCTCGCGACCATCCCTTTGAGCGCCCTCCTGTTCGCGGCCCTGCCCTTCGCCGCCGCGAGCTCCCTCGCGACCCTCGTGGTCCTCATAATAGCCCTCAATGTATTCAAGCAGGGAGCGCGCGGGCCGGTCGTCGCGCTGATGCCGGATATCGTCCCCGGGAAATACCGCTC
>CAZBGA010000015.1:4806-56011 GCA_964491385.1 uncultured Treponemataceae bacterium
CGCGCGGGCCGGTCGTCGCGCTGATGCCGGATATCGTCCCCGGGAAATACCGCTCAGAGGCGAACGGCGTCATCAACATGGCCGGGGCGGCGGCGGGCATCATCGCCACCCTGGTCCTCGGCCCGCTCATGGGCCCCTCGATCTTCCTGCCCTTCCTCGGCACCACCACGGGAAAGGCGCCGTTCATACTGGCCGCCGTCCTCGTCGCCGCGAGCCTCATCCTGCTCTTCGCTTTCGTAAAGGAAAGGAACCGCGGCGAACGGGGCGTCGAGAAGCGTGTCCCTGTACTGGTCTCACTGCGCGCCATAGCCGGAGCCGAGGAGAAAAGCGCCCTCCTCATACTCGTCTCCATTTTCCTCTGGTTCTTCGGGTACCAGGGCGTACTGCCCTGCCTCAGCACCTACATGCTCGACGTTGTAGGGGTCCCGGTGGGAAGCACCTCACTGGCGATGGGAGCGGCGGCGGTGGCGATGATCGCGTTCGCCGTCCCGGCGGGCGTCCTCGCGTCGCGTCTCGGCCGCAAACGGGTCGTACGCGCTTCCCTCCTCGCCCTCTCCATCGTGTTCGTGGCGGTTTTCCTCCACGATCCGGTGACGAAGGGGCTCGGTCTATCCGCTTCCGCGAGGCTTTTCAGCTTCCTCTTCCTCATGTTCTGCCTGGGGGCCTTCTGGATAGCGATAATCGCCAACTCCTTCCCGATGCTGTGGCAGATGGCTACCTACGCCGACATGGGGATCTACACGGCCGCTTACTACGTCGCGAAGGAGTCCTCATCGATCATCGCCCCGCCGCTGACCGGGCTCTCCTCCGACCTATTCGGAATACGCTCGATTTTTCTCATCGCAGCGACCTCCATGCTCGCTGCCTTCGCGGTAATGGGCTTCGCGAGACGAGGAGAGCCCGGCGAGGGGGAGGCTATCCAGCGTATTTAAATCCAGTTCCATGACAAAAGTCTCCTGCGATCGAGATCGGCTTCCCCGGGGGCCGAATGCGTGGAAAAGAGGGCGAATCTTCGTCCCTATTTGCAAAATGCCTCGAAGGCTGTAAAATAGCGGGCGAATAATCCTTATAAGGAGGTATTTCGTGAAATCCCAGGATAAGCAGAAGAACGAGGAGAAGAAGAAACCTCAGAAGACGTTGAAGGAGAAGCGCGCCGAAAAAAAGGCGAAGAAAGACACGAAGACCTCCGAAGCATAAGCGTTTCGGCGGTCCCCCGGACAGGCGCGGGAGGCCGCGATCCGCGCCTGCCCGCCGATCGGATCCTAAAAGAGGACGACCGACCCCTCCGCCGCGGTCTTCCTCAGACTGGCGAGATAGCGCTCCTCTTCCTTCTCGACCAGCCCGACGAGCGGTCCGGCGATCCTCTTCAGCAGCACTTTCCCCGTTCGCGCGTAAAAAAATATCTTCCGGGGCTCCTGGCCGCCGACGTCCGAAGCGAGTAGAGGTATCCCCTCCTTGTCGAGATACTCGAAGGCGAAATCGATATTGCCGCCGGGTATCTTCGTGCCGCCCCCGCCCGCGAACCGAAGGACGGCCCCTCCGCCGAAGACTTTCGCCTTCAGCGCCCCCCTCCTGGCTCCCAGCTTCATCAGGTCGTTGATGAGGAGCTCCATCGCGAACATGCCGTATCTCGCGTCGGGGCTCCTGACCATATCGCTTTTGCCGTAGTCGTGGGCGAGCATGAAGTGGTTCAGGCCCCCGACCTTGAGTTCCGGATCGTAGAGGCCGACGGCAATGCAGGAGCCGAGGACGGTCGAGATTATCGTGTCCTCGACTGTGGCGAAGTACTCGCCGGGATGGATAGTGACGAGTTCCTGCTCGAATCGGGAGACGCTGTGCCTGAACACCGATCTACGCCCTAAAAGAGCGTGACCTCGCCCGCATTCCCGCCTTCCTCGACGGCGAAGCGGCCGATGGTCCCCGCTGCCTTCTTGTGCGTGAAGATGGTGAAGCGCTCGACCATCCGGCGCAGCCTCTCGGAATCGTCCCTCCGCTGCTCGGGCCCCAGCGAGGCCTGCAGCGAGGACCTGATCTCCCCGAGGCTCCGGCCCACGGCCTGGAGCCGCTCCGTGAGGCCGCGGAGCTGCGAGAGCTGCTCCCCGGCTCGCGCGATAAGGGCGATGAAATCCCCCGTATAGAGCGAGAACTCGTCGATGGCGCAGCGTAGCGAGTCTTGCGCGCTAGAAAGGCGGGCTATATCCTCCTCGACCGTCCGGAGCGTCGACACGAGCCTTGCGCCTTCTGCGCCTGCATCTCCGTCAGCGGAGCCATCGACCGAATATCCCGAGATGGCGTCGACCGCGAGCCTGGTGAAATCCTTCGTCGTGTCCATGGCCGCGCCCACGTCGTCCTCTATCCGCTCGGTGAGGGAGATCATGCCGCCGACGGTCGTGGCGACGCCGGCGAGGGCTTTCGTCTTGGCTACCTCGATGCGCGAGGCCACGACAATGTTCTGGAAGCGCGAAAGGAGCGCGGCGAGGCCCTTGAAGCTGCCTTCCAGCCCCGCGACGTGATCGGTCAGGCGCGACGCCATTACGACGACGCCTCTCTTGAGCTCGAGGTAGCGCTCGGATCCCTTCTCGAAGGCCCCCGCGTCGGCGCAGGATTCGATCGAGGCGTGGGCCTTCAGGTAATCGGTTCGCTTGCGCTCGCTCTCGCTCACTATCGCACTCACCGTACCGATGTCGGCCCCGAAGGAGAGGGCGCTGGCGTCTAGCTTGCCGACGACCTCCTCGATGAGGCTGCCGCAGAGCTCGGCGACGGCGACCACGAAGGCGGGATCGCCCGCCCCGGTCTCGCGGGCTTCCTCGAGGGAAATCCCGACATGCTGGAGCGATTGCCGGACGATATCCTGGAGCTGTATCTCCCCCATCACGCGGAGCACGGGATCGCGCACGGTCCTGGCCTCTCCGAGGAGGGCCGAGAAGAACGCCGTGGCTTCGTCGAGGTCGCGCTCGATCTCGTCGAAGCCCTCGCCGAGGGTCCTGTCTATCGACGCGAAGAAATCGCGCTGGAAGTCGTCCAATTCGGACAGCGCGCCCCGCAGCTTCGCGAAGAACTCGAGGAGGAATCGCCCGCTGGCGGTCACGCCCTCGCTCAAGGCGATCGTGCGCCCGGATAGGCGCTTGAGCTCGTCGGTGATGACCGAGAATGCCTTGCCCTGGGCGCCCGACTTGAGGGCGACGGTCATCGCGTTAAGAGAGATTATCTCCATCTCCTCCGAGTCCGCGCGCACTCGCGAGATGATTTCCTCGAGAGCGCCGAGCCGCGAGATGCCTTCATTGATCCTCGCCAGAAAGGACGAGTCCCGCTCGCGGAGGGAAGCGAAGAAGAGCGAGGCTTCATCGATGAAGGAAGAGCCGTGACTCTCCCTCGGAGCGCCTCGGCCGGCCCCCCGGAGCGAGGCGAGGACGGCAAAAGACTGCTCGCCCTTGTCGGCGCCCCTCTCCATCTCCGCCGAGAGGCGGGGGAACAGGCTCCCCAGCTCGAGGTAGACGGCTTCGCTATCACGCTCGATGCGGCCGGCCTCGTCGATGAGCCCGGAGACGAGAGTCGTTATATCGATAGACATCGCACCCAACTATAAACAAATAGGGTGCCCGCCGCAAGGACGGGCCCCCTCGGCGCCGACGCGAGGCGAAAAAGTTATCCTTATTTGACCTGCTCGTCCCACCTGACCGGAAGGATGGAGAGCTCGGTGTCCTTATCGAAATAGCGGCCCTTCGCCATGACGGGCGCCAAGGTTACCTCGTCTCCCATCTTGAAGACATGGTGGGGCGGAACGCGAGCGGTCATCGAGCTCTTGGCCGTGGTAGCGTAGAGGTTGATATCGGCGCCGAGGGGCTCGACGACGGTTACCTTCGCCTTGAGGGTCGCCCCCGGCACATGGGCTTCTTTTGCCTCGAGATCCTCGGGCCGGATGCCGAAAGTGATTTCCTTGCCGATATAGGCCTTGAGGAGGGGCTGGTGCTCGGGAGCGACGTCGAGCTTGAAGGCGCCTTCGTCGATCACGATCCGACCGCCTTCGTCCAGCACTTTGACGTTGAGGAAGTTCATCGGAGGAGTACCGAGGAAGCCCGCGACGAACTTGTTGATCGGCTGATTGTAAAGGTACAGCGGCGAGCCGATCTGCTGGATCTTGCCGTCTCGCATGACGACGATCTTGTCTCCCATCGTCATAGCCTCTACCTGGTCGTGCGTTACGTAGATCATCGTCGCGTCGAGGCGATAGTGGAGGTCGATGAGCTCGGCGCGCATCTGGACGCGTAGCTTGGCGTCGAGGTTGGAAAGGGGCTCGTCGAAGAGGAACACCTTGGGGTTCCGGACGATCGCGCGGCCGACCGCGACACGTTGCCGCTGCCCGCCCGAGAGCTGCTTTGGCCTGCGCTCCAGGAGCTTCTCGATGTCGAGGGTCCGCGCCGCCTCCTTGACGCGCTTATCGATCTCGTCCTTGGGCAGCTTTCGGATCCTCAGCCCGAAAGCCATGTTTTCGTAGACCGTCATGTGCGGGTACAAGGCGTAATTCTGGAAAACCATCGCGATGTCGCGATCCTTGGGCGGGACATCGTTGACGAGCTTGGAGTCGATATACAGCTCGCCCTCCGTGATGTCCTCGAGGCCGGCGATCATCCGGAGCGTCGTGGACTTCCCGCACCCCGAAGGGCCGACGAAAATCACGAATTCCTTGTCGTTGATGGTAATGTTCGCGTCGTCGACGGCGCGGACATTGCCTTCATAGACCTTCCCGATCTTCTTGAGTTCTACCTTTGCCATGGAATCCTCCCTATTGGGGTTATGTTAGTGGCCACAAGTATATACGGGGCAGGAGGATCAGTCAAACCAATTGTAAGTCCAGGCGTACATGAGGATTCCGAAGGCGACTCCTACATTGAGCGAGCCTTTGGCTCCCCCCATGGGAATGCTGACCGTCCCGAATGCGCAAAGATCTTTAGCCCTCCGCGATATTCCGAGCTCTTCCGAGCCAAGGACGGCTATCCCTCTCCCGGGGAAAGAGAACCCATCCATTCGCTCTCCGCCTAGCTCGAGAGCGAAGACGGGGATATCCGCGACGAGGCTCTCGAGCTCGGCCCTCCTCCAGGGAACGAGCTCGATCGCCCCCATCGCGCTCCGCTTGGCCCGTGGGTGACGAGGATCGGCGCATGAGGGGGAGAGGATGATTTCTTCCACGCCGAAAGCGTCCGCCGTACGGAAAACCGAACCGACGTTAAAAGGCGAACGCAGGTCCTCGAGATAGACTTTCCTCCCCGGAAATACCTTCCTCGAGCCCGGATCGGGCAAGCCCGTGCTCGGGTCTATGAAATCCCAATCGGCGGGAGCCTGGCCGGTCGCGGCGATGAGCGCATGCCTGAGCGAGTCGACGGCTCGTACGAGTTCCTCCCGCGCGAGCGGAGCTCGCGAAGGCTCCCCACTCCCGGCCAATCTTTCGCACGCGCCGGAAAGCGAGGTCGCCGCCGAGCGTACGGCCGCAGAAGCGTCTTTGTCCGAAAGAAGGAGCCTCGTCAGATCAATCCCATAGCGCGCGAAGGATGTATCGGGCTCCGCCTCGCGGCGGCCGAGCAGGTCCCGTTCGACCTCGCCCAGCACCAGCGCCATTTT
Source organism: uncultured Treponemataceae bacterium (assembly GCA_964491385.1). Taxonomy (GTDB): domain Bacteria; phylum Spirochaetota; class Spirochaetia; order Treponematales; family Rectinemataceae; genus UBA1306. The sequence continues at coordinate 10,423 of CAZBGA010000015.1, forward strand.
CCGCATACGATGGCGCGGAGAGAGCTTCGCGAGCTTGCCGACGGGAATCATCGAAGGGGCATTAGAACGCGGTCTTGGCGAAATCGAAGACATCGTCGACGGACGCTGCCCGGGGGAGGTAATTCATGAAGTCGAGCTCGCGTGCGTCGCGGGCCGATTCCACCATGCGGTCGAGGACGAGGTCGAAATCCTTGAGCCGCGAAGGCACCTTGAGCAGGCCGAGCCGCGTGCGCAGCCATTCGACGGCTTTGGACGCAGCCTCCTGCGGACTGGATTCCGCAAGGTCCTCGCCGAAAAGGGAGGCCAGGGCCGCCACTTTCTCGAGGCGGCTCTTCGCGGCCACTTCCATGGAATAAGGCAGGAGGATGGCCGCGAGGGCCGCCTTCGGTACGGGCCAGCGGGCGTTTATCGCCAGGGCCAGGGCGCTGCCGAGGCCCGGAGCGCTCAGGCCTTGGCCGAGAGCGGATAGGAACGAGCCCTTCCAGCCTTCGGCCCGGGCGGCCGGATCGTCGGGCCGAGCGATGAGACCGTTGAGGGCGGAAGAGAGCGAGACGGCGGCCTTCTCGAGGAGAATATCGCTCATGAACGAGGACTTAGAGGAGACATAGGCCTCGACGGTCCCCAGGAGCGAGTCGATGACGCAGGTGGCGGAGAGCTTGGGCGAGAGGGAGGCGGAAAGCCCCGGATCTATCAGGGCGGCGGCCGGCGCCGAGTCGACGATTCGCGCCAACCTTATGCGCCTGTCGCGGCCGTCCGGAAGGAGGATGCAGTCCTGGGTCAAGTAGGGATGGCGCAACGAGGTCGGGATCTCGATGAGGGGGACGCGCCCTCCTTTGGCCTCCGCGCCGTCTAAGGCGGCGTCGACGTCCAGATCGCCCAAGGCGAGGGCCGCGGCGGCCCTTCCGACCATGAGGGTCTTCAGCCCTCCGAGCGCGATGATGAGGGGAGAGCGTGAGCCTCGGGCGAGGCGAAGGGCGTCATCCGCGACCCGGCTGGTCGCTCGATCGACCACCTCGTCGAAGACGAGTACTTGGATGCCCCTCTCTTCCAAGAGGGAATGCACGCGGTCGACAGTCTTGGATTCGTAGAGGATCGGGTCGACGACGAGCATGCAGCGGGGGCGGCCGGCGCCCGAGAGCTCGTCCGCCAGGAGGGGCAGTCTTAGCAGGGCATCGGGCCCGATCCAGATGCGAGGACGTACGTGAAAGCTGAAATCGGGCATCCTCGTCTCCCAGCGACCTCTGATAGTCGGCTATTTTGAAAGTCGCTTTGCTCTAATAAAAAAAGCGGAAGTCTCGCTCCCGCCTTGAATTACCGATTTAAAGGCACGATTTCGAGCTGGGAAGCGGCGATTCAACCTTCGCGGCTGTGCCAGCGGAAGCGTCAAGAGCCGAAAAGCTGGTCGATGATGCGATCGGCGGTCATGGACAGGACGGCATCGTCTATATATGAAGGCTCATTGATCTTGGCCTTGAGCTCCTCGATGCGATCCGACTTCATCTCAGGCGCGGCTTTGGCCAATTCGAGAGCCTTGAATAGATCGGCTTTCCGCGCCGCGTCCGAGGAGATGGAGATGGAATCGGAACCGCGAACCTTATCGGCCTTCCCGCCGGGAGAGGGCTTCTGGGGGTCCCGGATCGGATCCATGGAGTTCAGCCGGTCAATGGTCATCTCGCTCCCCTGCCTTTCATCAGAAGTATCGGCTTCCGGATGTGAATAGTTTACGCCAATTCCGAGCCTGCGACAAGCACCGAGAATTCTCCGCGCGCCTCGCCTCTTTCCTTGAGGATTTCCAGGATTTCGGAAGCGCTTCCCGCCAGGAACTCCTCGTGTATCTTGGTCATTTCCCGGCCCAGGCAAACGCGTCGTCCGGGATCCGCCAGAGCGATCTCTTCCATTAATGCTACGATTCGGTGCGGCGATTCGTAGAGCACGAAGGACTCTTCTCGCCGCATGAGCTCGTCCACCCTCGACCTGCGCCTCCCCGCCTTCGGGGAAGGGAATCCGTCGAAGAGGAAGGACCTGCCCCCCATGCCCGCCGCGCTGACAAGGGCGGCGAAAGCCGATGGCCCCGGGAGGGGGATGATTCTGTGGCCTGCCTCGCGGGCTCGGCGCGCCAAGATCGCTCCCGGGTCCGAAAGCCCGGGGGTACCCGCGTCGCTGCAATAGGCCACCGTCCTCCCCTGGGCCAGGAGGCCGAGAATCCGTTCCGCGCCCCTGGCCTCGTCGTTGGCATGGCAGGACAGGAGGGGCTTTCGGATCTCGAAATGGTTGAGGAGCTTGAGCGTATGGCGCGTATCCTCGCAGGCTATCGCGTCGGCTCCTTTCAACGCATCGAGGGCGCGCAGCGTGATATCGCCGAGATTGCCTATCGGCGTGGCAACGAGACAGAGAGTGCCCATGGATGCGAGTATGTGTCGACCGGACCGGGGGGTCAAGGACGGGAGCGACGAGGCTAGAAAGCGTCGCGCCCTTCCATGTATAGTGAATCGATGGCGGTTTCGGTTGCGGCTCTCGTCGCCGCATGCCTCCTCGCGGCGGCTCTTTTGGGAATACGGAGCCTCCTATCGAACTCGAACCTTCGTCGTTCCGGCGCCCGCCGGTCCGCCGACGGCGCGACGGAGGCCAAGGGCAAAAGGTCCTGCCCGCTCTGCCGCTCCGTCCTCGGCGCCGGGCAATACGTAAAGTCGAGCCTATTCCCGGGCGGAGCCGACAGGATCATGCATATCTTCGGCTGCCCTCATTGCTGGCCGGCTACGCCATCGGCGCCGAGGATATGCCCCGTGTGCGGTCGGACCCTGGACGCGGAGGGATGGGTCATCGCTCGCTATTTCGAGCATCCCGGCAGGCGGCACGTGCACGTGCTCGGTTGCACGGGCTGTCGCGGTTGAGCGCAAGGGGAGAAGATCGATGGAAGGCCCTCAAGTCAAGAAGTTCGGTTTACTGGCGGTATTCCTGGGCCTCTTCGTCCTCGTCTCTATGATCTTTTATCCCTTCCTGACCGTCATAGTCTGGTCGGCACTCTTTTACGCCTTCCTCTACCCCCTCTACCGAAGGCTGGCGGTGCGCAGGGACAGGATCGAGAGGACCGGGATCGCCCGTACAGGCATCGCGGCGGCCCTCGCCCTGGGCGGGGTCCTCCTCATCGCCGTGCCAGCGGTCCTCCTCGGCCTCAGCATGGCAAGGCAGCTGGGCGGCATGATCCACAACGCTCTCGTCGCGATCGAACGGGACCCCTCCATAATCGGCATTTCGCCCGACGGCGCCGTCTCAACCTTCCTCTATACCATCAGCGACGGATCGATAGACCTCTCGAAGCTCATGATACCGGACGAGATAAGGTCGATGCTCACGCTGCGGACGGAAAGGATCGTCGTACTGTCCGGCCAATTCCTCAAGGTCAGCGTACGCATTCTTTTGTCCCTCGTATTCATGGTATTCACGCTCTTCTTCCTCCTCCTCGACGGGAGGCACCTGATCAAGGTCCTCATCAGCGCGATCCCGATCGAGAACAACTACACTGCGATCTTCCTCCGCAAATTCCGCGACATGGGCAAGCATCTCGTGACGGGCTACCTCTCGATCGCCGGGATGCAGGCCCTGGTCATGGTGGTTCTGTGCGCGATCTTCAAGGTCAAGGGCGTCCTCGTGATCGCCGCGCTCACGGCGATGGCCTCCTTCATCCCGATGGTGGGAACCGCCCTCGTCTGGCTTCCCGTGTCGGCGAGCAAGATAATCGCGGGAGACCTCACGGGGGGAATCCTTTTCTTCGCCTGCTCGGCGATCCTCATATGGACCCTGGATAATTTCATAAGGCCGGTCCTCCTTCACGACCGGCTCAAGATTCACCCCCTCCTGATCTTCTTCTCCATTCTCGGAGGCCTTCAGGTCTTCAAGTTCAACGGCCTAGTCCTCGGCCCCATCATCCTCATCATGTTCTTCACCGCGCTCGAGCTCTACGAGCAGGCATACGCGACCCCGCCGGAGGGGCAGCGGAGGAGGAAGGACGATTGCGAGGACGACGCCGCAGCGGGTCCCCGATCCAAGGGCGACTAGAGGTTCCTACAATCCGATCTCGGCCAGGTACTCGTCGCCGATGACGAGGTTTCCCGCCGTCCTGCCGAGCTTGCGGTCCGGGCGTATGGCCCCATGGAAGTCGGAGCCCGCCGTGACCCGGAAGCCGCGCTCGCGCGCCATCTTCTCCACCCGCCTGCACTGACTCAGCTTGGCCGTCGGATGATAGGCCTCTATGCCGTCGATGCCGATATCCTTCCACTCGTCCATCAGCGCGGCGAGCCTGCCCCACGATACGAAAAGCGAGAGGGGGTGGGCAACGACCGCAAGGCCTCCCGCCTCCTTGACCACGCGCATCGCCTCCGCGAGATCGAGGCAGTCCTTCGCCTCGTAAAAGGGCCTACCCTTGGCGAGGTACTTGTCGAAGGCCTCCTGCCTCGTCCGTACGGCCTTCCGCTCGACGAGAAGGGCCGCGATGTGCGGCCGCCCGGCGCGGCCCTCGCCCGCCAGCGCCCTGAGATCATCCATCGTGGCCGTGAAGCCCGCCGCGCGCATGTTGCCGAGGATGCGCCGGTTCCGCTCGTCGCGCGCTAGATGCAGCCGGCCCAGGACGTCATCGAGTTCGCCGCCCAGGCGCTCGAGGCGCAGTCCGAGGAGATGGAATTCGCCCGGTTCGAAGGCGATCTCGATCTCGACGCCTCGGATGAGGCGCAAGCCGCTGCCCGATGCCGCTTCCTCGGCCTCGGGCAGGCCGGAGACGGAGTCGTGGTCGGTTAGGGCTAGGGCCGAAAGTCCCCGCTCGAGGGCGAGGCCTACGAGGGCCGACGGCGAGTAGCTCCCGTCGCTTGCGGTCGAGTGGCTGTGGAGGTCAATCATGACGCGCCGAACCGTATTTTCGGATTTCCGCGCCGCGGCCGAAAGCGCGCACGCGCAGGCCCGTAGCCCCCCCGACGGCTGCGGCGGCGAGAGCGAGGTCATCGTCGGAGACGGCGCCGCATCGTCCGGCCGGGCCGGGTCGCGCAAAGGTGTACAGGTGCACTTCGTCGATGCGGGCGCCCGCGTCGACGAGACGGGAAAGAAGGCTGGAGTAGTCCGCTACCTCGCCTATGGACGGCCGTGCGGAGTCGACTTCGCAGAGCATAGTCTGGATGACCACGGGAGAGCGGCGCGCGAAGGACAATAGTCCGGACGCGATTCGTCGGAGGCCGATATCCGTCCCGGACATGACGCGGAAGGGCGCCTCGCTTCCGGCGTCTAGTTTGGCCCAGATTACGAGGCCTTCTCTTCGACATGCGCCCTCGAGGACGGCGCATGTCGAAGGGTCGAGGAAGCCCGTCGAGTTTGTGATGAGGACGAGCGAGGACGAGCCCAGGAGCTCCGCTCGCGATCGCCGGACCCTGGCGCATAGCCGGAGGGCGTCCTCGAGGCTGGGAGACATGGTCGGTTCCCCGTTGCCTGAAATGCAGATGTCGCGGATCGGATCGGGGGCCCAAGCCTCGAAGTACCCTCGATCCAGGAAGTCCTCGAGCTCTTCCTCGAGGGCGGCGATCGAGAAGCCCGCGCTCGGATCGGGGCTGGGCTCCGCCCGGAGGAAGACCTCGCAATAAGGGCAATCGAAGGAGCATACCTTGGCGTCGGGGAACAGGTTGACGCCGAGCGAGAGGCCGCCCGAGCGCCGCGATACTACGGGATATACGAGGCGGCCCGCCTCGCGGTCGCTTCGATGATCATCAGGCCCCTTCATGCGGAGATAGTACCGATGCCCGACGGGCGGGGCAATACGAGCGTCTCGGCTGCGCCTGGACGACGGGTACTATTGACAAAATCGTCGGCGCCGTGCGAACATCCGCCTTATCGTGGACCCGAAGACGCGCGTAGAGCTTTATAGCCTCAAGCATCGGCATCACGGCCATAAGAACGGGCCGAGCGAAGCCGTAGCCTAAGCGCCGATAAGTAGCGCAGTCTGCGGGAGCGCCGGCCTCGAGGGGCCGGCGCTCCGGTTTTAAACGGATCCTTTCGGAGGGTCAGGCGCCGGTAGCCCGGAGTCCCGTTTCCCGAAAGAAAGGAGACTTGAATGAGCGAAGTAGTTTTAGAGCTCGGACTGCCCAAAGGCAGGATGCAGGCCGAGGTCCTCAAGCTCATGGCCGACGCGGGCCTGCCCGTCAAGGCCGACGATCGGGGCTATAGGCCGATCGTGGGCGCAGGCGACAGCCTATCGGCCGAGGCGGACGGCCTCGCCCGGGCGCCTCGCTTCGAGGCCAAATTCCTCAAGCCGCAGAATATCGTGGAGATGATCGACCTCGGGAGCCGCGACGTCGGCTTCGCCGGCGCCGACTGGACTCGCGAGCTGGGTTCGGGCGCGACGGAGCTCCTCGATACGGGGCTCGATCCCGTTCGTGTGGTCGTGGCGGCTCCTTTCGGGCTCCTCGTGGGCGGCAGGCTCCCTCCCAAGGAGGGCCTGGTGGTGGCCTCGGAATACGAGACGATCTCACGGGAATGGATGTCGCGCAACGCTCCCGGAGCGAAGTTCGTGCGCTCCTACGGAGCGACCGAAGTATTCCCGCCCGAAGACGCCGATGTCATCGTGGACAATTGCGCGACCGGCTCGACCTTGAAGGCCAACGGCCTCGCCGTCATCGACGAGGTGATGAAGAGCTCCACGAGGCTTTACGCCTCCCGCAGGGCGATGGCCGATCCATCGAAGCGCGAGGCGGCCGAGAGCCTCGCCCTCCTCATCGGCTCGGTCCTCGAGGCGCGTAGGCGCGTGATGATCGAGGTGAACGTGCCGGCCGACCGCCTCGCCGAGCTTACCTCGGTCCTTCCATATATGAAATCGCCGACCATCTCCCCCCTCAAAGGCGGAGAGGCCTTCGCCGTTCGGGTCGCGGCGCCGAGAGCCTCGCTCGCGGGCCTCATCCCCGAGATCAAGCGCCGGGGTGGCAGCGATATCGTGGTATCCGAGCTCTCGCATCTCGTGCCCTGAGGAGAGGCGAGGAATGGAAGCCGCATTGCTCAGGCTCGACGCCAACGAAGGCAGGCCCTGCCTGCCGATCTCCGCGATCGCCGCTCTCATAGACTCCGAAGTCCTGCGGAGATACCCCGACTCTGGCCCCTTGGAGGCCGCCCTGGCCGCGCGCATGGGCCTTGCCCCCGAGCAAGTCATCGCGACCGCCGGCGCCGACGACGCGATAGACCGCGCGATCCGCTCCTTCGGGCGCTCGGGCGCGACCGTGCTTTCGACGGCGCCCGCCTTCGAGGAATACGCCGCGGCTGCCGCGCGATCGGGCGCGCGCTATATCGCCGTCCCGCGGGCGCCCGACGGCCCCTTTCCCTTCGACGGACTCGTCGCAGCCGTCCGCGCCGAGAGACCCGCCCTCGTAGTCGTCGCCTCGCCCGACAACCCGGGCGGCGGGACGATCTCCGCCGGAGAGCTCCGCGCCCTGGGCATCGAGGCCTCGGCCGGCGGCGCGGCGGTCCTCTTCGACATGGCCTATTCGGACTTCGACGAGGATCGGGAGGTCTACGACCTGGCGTCGAGGCTTCCCGGCGTGATCGCGACGAGCACCTTCTCGAAGGCCTGCGGGCTGGCCGGCTTGCGCGCCGGCTGGGCCGCCGGCGATCCCGAGGACATCGAGAGGCTGCGAAGGGCCGGCCCGCCCTTCGCCCTGGGCAGCTTCTCGGTCGCGGCCGCGATCGCGGCCCTCGGGTCGGGGACTCGGGCGGTCGATGCCTTCGTCGCGGAGGTTCGGCGCGAGCGGCCCCTCCTGATAGCCGCCCTCGCCGGAATCGGCGCCATGACCTGGCCGAGCAAGGCGAATTTCGCCGCCGCGATCGTCCCCGACGCGCCGGCCTTCTCGGAGGCTCTAGCCGCAGCGGGAATAAAGATCAGGTCCTGGCCAGGGAAGCCGGGGAGGGAAGGCCTCATTCGCATAACCTGTCCCGGGGACGAGTCCGAGTTCCGGATCCTCCTAGCGGCCCTGAAGAAGATAGGGAGGCTGTGATGACGACGCGAAGCGCGAATACCGGCGCCCCGGCCCGCAGGGCCGCCCTCAGGCGCAAGAGTCGCGAGACCGAGGTGCTCGTTGCCCTCGACCTCGATCCAGGGAGCCCCGGGGCCGAGATAGACAGCGGGATCGGATTCCTCGACCATATGCTGACCTCCCTCGCAACGCACGCCGGGTGGAGGCTGTCCCTCGCCTGCCGAGGCGACCTCGCGGTGGACGACCACCACAGCGCCGAGGACTGCGCCCTCGCCCTCGGCGAGGCTCTCGGCCGGGCTCTGTCCAAGGGCGCGGCGCCACGGCGCTTCGGCTCCGCGTGCGCCCCCCTCGACGAGGCCCTGGCGCGCGCGGTCGTCGACCTCTCGGGAAGGGCCTACTGCCGCGCCGACCTGGCGCTCGGCGGTGCGAGGCTGGGCCAGCTCGCGGGCGAGAATGCGACGCATTTCCTCTGGAGCCTCGCGTCGGCGGCCAAGATGACCCTCCACGTCGACGTTCTCGCGGGAGAGAACTCCCACCATAAGGCCGAGGCCGCGTTCAAGGCCCTCGCCCTCGCCCTGCGAGAGGCATGCGCCCTCGCCTCGCCCCCGCGACCGGCGGGAGCCGGGACCGAACCGGGCTCCGCAGGAGTCGGCCCCGAGTCGACGAAGGGCGCCGTCCTCATCGAGGACATCGACGAGGCGGATTGGGCGGAACTGAAGGGAGGGCTCGATGACTGAGTCGTCGACGGCTGGAATCGCGGTCGCGGCGAAGGTCGCATTCGCGGCGACCGGAGTGGCCAATCTCGCCTCCATCATGGCCGCCTTCAGGCGGGCCGGCGCCGAGCCCAGACTCGCGTCCTCCCCGGGCGAGTTCGCCGACGCTGACTTCGCCGTCGTGCCGGGCGTAGGTTCCTTCGGCAGCGCCATGGCGGCGCTGCGGGCCTCGGGGATGGACGAGGCGATCCGGGATCGAATAGCCCACGGAAAGACGACCATGGGCGTTTGCGTAGGCATGCAAGTCTTCTTCGAAGGCAGCGAGGAATCTCCGAGCGTAGCGGGCATTGGAATTGCGCCGGGCCTGCTGCGGCGCTTTCCAGCCGACCTGCCGGTGCCCCAGCTCGGCTGGAACCGGGTGCGTCCGACGGGAAGCGGCGCAGTCAGCGGAGGCTGGGCCTATTTCGCCAATTCATACAGGCTGTCGGAGGCTCCGAGCGGCTTCGCGGCGAGCTGGGCCGAGTACGGGGAGCCTTTCGTCGCCGCGCTGGAAAGGCCGCTCGAGGGAGAGGAGAACCCGCGGCACTACGCCGGCCGACCGCGCCTCCTTCTCTGCCAATTCCATCCCGAGCTTTCGGGGCCCTGGGGCCTCGGTCTGATCCGCGGCTGGCTCGGAGCTTCGGCCGAGCCGGAAAGGAGCGCATCGTGACATCGGTAGGAGCGCTCAGAGTGATACCCTGTCTGGACGTGGACGGCGGCAGGGTGGTCAAGGGCGTCCGATTCCTCAACCTCGTCGACTCGGGCGATCCGGCGGAGCTGGCCGCCCGCTACGAGTCCGAGGGCGCGGACGAGATCGCCTTCCTCGACATCTCCGCCACGATCGAGGGGAGGAAGACCGCGCTCGAATCCATTCGGCGCGTGAGGGAAGCTATCGGGATCCCCCTCCTCGTCGGCGGCGGCGTGAGCCGCGTCGAGGATGCCGCAACCCTCCTCGAGGCCGGCGCCGACCGCGTCGCCGTGAACACCGCCGCCGCAAGAGAGCCGAAGCTCATCGACGAGCTCGCCTCGCTCTTCGGCGTCCAGTGCGTCGTCCTCGCGGTGGACGCGAGGCGGAAGGAGACGAAAGCCGGAAGCTCGCTCGCCGTCGACGGTCCCTCCTGGGAAGTCGTCGTAGAAGCCGGGCGGAGCGCCACGGCCCTCGAGCCGGTGGCTTGGGCGCGCGAAGGAGCGCGCCGGGGCGCGGGAGAGATTCTCCTCACCTCGATAGACCGGGACGGCACGGGCTCGGGCTACGACTTGAGGCTACTGCGAGCCGTGACCGCGGCCGCGAGCGTGCCGGTCGTCGCCTCGGGCGGCGCCTCGCTTCCGGGGCATTTCGTCGACGGCGCGCGCGCGGGCGCCCGCGCCCTCCTCGCGGCGGGCGTCTTCCACCGCGGCGAACTGACGATACGAAGCGTCAAGGAAAGCCTCGCGAAGTCGGGCATGGAGGTACGATCGTGATAGTCCCGAGCATAGACATCAGGGGCGGGAGGGCCGTCCAGCTTCGAGGAGGCAGGCATCCCATCCTCGACGTCGGGGACCCCGAGGAAGTGGCCGCCCGCTATTCCCGCGTAGGCGAGATCGCGATAGTGGACCTCGATGCCGCCCTCGGAACGGGCGATAACGGCGAGATAGCCCTGCGCATCGTGCGCCGCTACCCCTGCCGGGTGGGCGGCGGCCTTCGCACGAAGGAGGCTGTCCTCCGATACCTCGACGCCGGCGCCAGGTCCGTCATGCTCGGCACGAAGGCGACTCCCGAGTTCCTGTCGGAGCTGCCTCGCGACCGGCTCATCGCCGCGCTGGACGAGAAGGGCGGCGAAGTAGTCGTCGAGGGATGGACCAAGGGTACGGGCAGCCGGATCGAAGAGAGGATGGCCGTCCTCGCGCCCTACGTCTCGGGCTTCCTGGTCACCTTCGTCGACGCCGAGGGAAGCCTCGGGGGGATCGGCCTCGACCGGGCCCGGTCGCTCATCCTGTACGCGAAGGGAGCCAGAATACCGCAGGCTAGTACGCAGGCAAATGGATCAACGGGCGCGCATGGCGCGCCGCGTATCACCTTCGCCGGCGGCGCGGCCGGGGCGGAGGAGATAGGCGCCCTCGACCGCCTCGGCGCCGACGTCCAGGCCGGCACGGCGATCGCCCTCGGCAGGCTCAAGCTGGCCGAGGCGTTCGCGGCGAGCCTGACCTCCGATCGGCCGGACGGCCTGTGGCCCACCGTAGTCTGCGACGAAGGCGGCAGGGTCCTCGGCCTCGCGTGGTCGGACCCGGAGAGCCTCGACTCGGCAATCGAGACGGGCCGGGGCGTCTACCGATCGCGCAGCCGGGGTCTCTGGGTCAAGGGCGAGACTTCAGGCGACCGGCAGGACCTCATCCGCGTAGAGGCCGACTGCGACAGGGACGCCATCCGCTTCACCGTGCGCCAGAAGGGCCGCGGATTCTGCCACCTCGCCCGCCGCAGCTGCTTCGACGACGGCTCCGGGATAGAGCGCCTCGAGCGGACGCTGAAATCGCGCGCGGCCGACGCTCCCGCCGGATCCTATACGCGCAAGCTCCTCGACGATCCGAGTCTCCTCGGGTCCAAGCTGCGCGAGGAGGCCGATGAGCTCAACAAGGCCAAGGGTTTCGAAGAGGCCACCGCGGAGGCGGCCGACGTGATCTACTTCGCCCTCACGAAGGCCATCGCCGAGGGCTCCAACCTGGCCGCCATCGAGGCCGAGCTGGACCGCAGGTCGCTTCGCGTGAGCCGCAGGGCCGGCGCGCCCAAGCCGGCCTACGCCCGGTTTTCCGATGGCGTCGCAGGGACGGGCGAGCGCTGATGCGCGTACGCCTGAGGCGCATACGGCTCGAGGAGCTGCCGGAGGCTCGCTCGAGGGCCCGCGATCCCGAGGCGGAGGAAGCGGCCTCGCGCATCCTGGCCGACGTCGCGGCGCACGGAGAGGCGGGCGTGCGCGCATGGGCGGAGAGACTGGGCGAGCTGGGGCCCGGCGATCCCCTGGTAATCGGCAAGGAGGGTCTGGAGGCCGCCCTCGCCTCGCTTCCCTCCGGGGAGAGGGGGATACTCGAGCGGACCCGCGATCGAGTGCTCGCGTTCGCCGGGGCCCAGCGTGCCGCGTTACGCGACATCGACGTTCCGGTGCCGGGCGGAAGGGCGGGGCACCGCTTCCTGCCCGTCGCGCGGGCGGGATGCTACGCTCCGGGAGGCCGCTTTCCCCTCCCATCGAGCGCCATCATGACTGCGTGCGCCGCCAGGGCCGCCGGCGTGGGCTCGATCTGGTGCGCGGGCCCCAAGCCTGCGCGCGCGACCCTTGCCGCCGCGGCTCTGTGCGGGGCTGAGGGCTTCCTGGCGGCGGGCGGCGCGCAGGGCATAGCCGCGCTCGCGCTCGGCGCCGGCGTCCCTCCCTGCGACGTAGTCGTCGGGCCGGGCGGCAGGTATGCCGCCGCCGCCAAGCGCCTCCTGGCCGGCGTGGTGGGCACCGAGGCGCCGGCTGGCCCCTCCGAGCTTCTCGTGATCGCCGGAGAGGGGGCCGACCCCGAGATCGCCGCCGCCGACCTCATCGCGCAGGCCGAGCACGACGTGGCGGCCGTGCCTGCCGCGGTGGTCCTGGACGAGGGCTTCGCCGAGGGGCTGGACGAGGCCCTGGCCAGGCGGCTCTCCGACCTTCCCGAGCCCAACAGGTCCGTCGCGGCTGCCGCTCTGGGAAACGGCTGGATGCTCCTGGCCCGAGACGAAGCCGAGGCCATGGCCGCCGCGGAGCGCTTCGCCCCGGAGCACCTGGAACTCCTCGTGCCGGAACCGCGAAGGTGGGCAGCCTCGATCGCCAACGCGGGGGCCGTCTTCCTCGGCCCGGGCTCGGCCGAAGTCCTCGGGGACTACGGAGCGGGCCCGAACCATTGCCTGCCCACGGGAGGAGCCTCCCGCTTCTCGGCCGGCCTCTCGGTCCTCTCCTTCCTCCGCGCCAGGACTTGGCTCGAGATGGACGTCCCGTCGGCCGGCGGGAGCGGGACTCTCGCCGGCGATGCGGGGTCTTTAGCCGCGGAGGCATCGGCATTCGCCCGCATCGAGGGGCTCGAGGGCCACGCGCGGGCCGCGGAGCTCCGATCGGCGGGTCCGAACCGTCCGGCGAAGCCGCTTGAATAATTCGGCCGGGTACGTATCATAGCGGCCGGAGGTTCATCGATGGCAGAGGAAAGGCACCTCTATCTAGTAGTCCACCCGAATCATTCGCTCGTCGCGTCGCAGCTCGACGCCGAGCGCTTCATCAAGCACTACGTCAGGGAGTCGGCGCGCTATTTCGAGGGCAAGCTCGTCTTCGTCGAGCTGGATCCCGATTTCCGCCATCCCTATTTCGACGTCGCGGGCGCCTACGCGCAGCTGAAGCCCCACGAGGACGGAAGCCCCAAGGCGACGAAATTCGTATCGAGCTACCGCGTCCTCGAGCACGTGGACTTCGACGCGATGGGCACTCTCTATCTCAGCGACGCCTCGGGGGGCTACGTCGCCCTGGAGCCTTCCCCTTCCGGTCCCGCCGCGGGGAGCGCCGACGACGGCGAGGAGCTCCGCGTGATCCTCGAGGTCGATCCGGTCAAGTTCATCGTGCTCACCCGGCTCGGCCTCTCCGAATACGCGCGCTTCGCGACCGAAGGCGCCAATTCGAAGGGCGCGCCGAAGATGCTCTACACCGAACTCGACGTCTCCGTGGACGACTTCATCCGCGAGACCGAGGAGAGCCCCTACGTGACCAGCTTCTTCCCCGGGATCCATCCCGAGCGCCTGCGCGCCGCTATCCGAGAGCTGCGCAGGTCGCCGAGCAAGGACGTCAAGGGCATCTCCCTCTATTGTCCCCTCGATCGCATCTCGTACAAGCTTCTGCGGAGCGGTTTCGTCTTCGCCTCCCCCGAGCTGGTCAAGTTCTATCCCCTCCTCTCGCTGGACGAAGTCGAGAGGCGCTATTATAAATTCTGGAAGAACATGTAGCGCCGCGATAGCCGAAGGCCCGGCGAATCGTCGGGACTTCGGCCAAGGAGCATGAAATGAAGAAGAACAGCGTATCCTCAGGGGACGCGCCGAAGGCGATCGGTCCCTATTCCCCGGCGGTAATGGCCGACGGGATCTTGTACTGCTCCGGCCAGCTCGGCTTGGATCCGGTCTCGGGCGAGCTCGCGGCGGGCGTGAAGGCCCAGGCGGAGCGCGCGATCCTGAATCTTGAAGCCCTCCTCGCCGCGGCGGGGCTCGGCCTCGGCGACGTCGTGAAGACCAGCATCTTCCTCGCGGACATGGCCGATTTCGCCGTCGTCAACGAGGTCTACGCCTCGCGCTTCGCGGCACCCTACCCAGCGCGATCCACCGTCCAGGTGGCGGCCCTCCCCAAGGGCGGCCTCGTGGAGATCGAAGCCGTGGCGATCGGAAAATAGTCCGCTTTACAGCTCGAAAAATGGCGGCTACACTGCCGCAATGAGATCCATCGAAGGCAAGACCGCGGTCGTCACTGGCGGAGCGGGCGGCATAGGTCGGCTCCTCGCGTTCGGCCTCGCCGAGCGCGGCGCGAAGGTAGTGGCATGGGACCTCGACGAGGCCGCGCTGGAACGGCTCGAGGCGGAGGCGCGCGAGCGGAAGCTCGATATCCATGGCCTGCGCTGCGACGTCTCGAATCGAGCGGAGGTCTATTCGCGCGCCGAGGAGACCGCCGAGCGCTTCGGGCATGTCTGGCTGCTGGTGAACAACGCGGGCATCGTTTCGGGCAAGAAGTTCCTCGAAACGCCGGACGAGCGGATAGAGAAACTGATAGCGGTCAACGTCATGGCGGCTTTCTGGACGACCAAGGCCTTCCTCCCCGGCATGATCGGGCGCGGCGAGGGGCATATAGTCACGATCGCGTCGGCGGCCGGCATCATCGGGACGACCGGTCTCGCCGATTACAGCGCGAGCAAGTTCGCAGCCTTCGGCTTCGCGGAGGCGATAAGGATGGAACTCAGAAAGTCGCGCGCCCCCGTGCGCACGACGGTCGTCTGCCCCTTCTTCATCGATACCGGCCTCTTCGAGGGCGTCAAGACCCGCGTCCCCTTCCTCCTGCCCATACTCAAGCAAGATTACGTCGCCAAGCGCATCCTCGGCGCGATAATCAAGGGCAAAAAGCGGCTAGTCCTCCCCTTCTTCGTCTATTCGGTCTGGATCCTCAGGCTCTTCCCGGTGGGTTTCCTCGACGCGATGGCCGATTTCTTCGGCGTAAGCTCCAGCATGGACGATTTCACGGGGCGCCGGAATGGCTGACGGGAACGATTCCCCGATTCTCTACAATCCGATGCGCTTCATGCCCGTCTCGTCGTAGCGCGTACCCGCGACCATCGCGGGCGGCACCAGCGAGGCGAGCTCGGCGACTCCGTCCTCGCCCAGCGCGATCTCGGTGGCCTTGATATTGTCGCGGAGATAGGACAAGCGGCGGGTCCCCGGAATCGGCACGATGTCCTCGCCCTGGGCGAGGACCCAGGCGAGGGCGAGCTGGGCGGCCGTCGCCTTCCTTCGGGTCGCGAAGGCCTCTACTTTATCCACGAGCGCCCTGTTCCTGGCGAAGTTCGCCCCGCTCATGCGCGGGTTCACCGAGCGGAAGTCCCTGGCGGTGAAATCGCCGCGGTCCTTGAAGGTCCCGGTCAGGAAGCCGCGTCCGAGCGGGCTGTAGGCGACGAAGGCTATGCCGAGTTCCCGGCAGGTCGGCAGTATTTCCGCCTCGACGTCCCGGGTCCAGAGCGAGTACTCCGTCTGGAGAGCCGTAATCGGATGGACCTTGCATGCCCGCCTGATGGTCGCCGGACCCGCCTCGGAGAGCCCCAGAAAGCGTACCTTCCCCGCCTTGACGAGCTCCGACATGGCTCCCACCGTCTCCTCTATAGGCACCTGCGGATCAACGCGATGCTGGTAGTACAAGTCGATATGGTCGAAGCCGAGCCGCTTCAGGCTCATGTCGCAGGCGGCCTTGACGTACTCGGGCCGGCCGTTTATCCCCAGGTGCGAGCCGTCGAGTCCGCGCATGTTCGCGAACTTGGTGGCGATCGTGACCTTGTCCCTCAGGCGGCCGCGGAAGGCCTGCGACAGCAGCATCTCGTTGTGGCCGGCCCCGTACATGTCCGCCGTGTCGAAGAAGGTGATGCCGAGGTCTACGGCCTTCCTCAGCAGTTCCACCGACGCGGCGTCATCAGAGGGCCCGTAGAATTCGGACATGCCCATGCAGCCGAGCCCGATCGCGGAGACTCTGATGCCGCTCTTGCCGAGGACTCGATTTTTCATAAACTCTGTTCCTCCTGGTCTTTTCCTTAAATTACTGCTAGGAGGGCAGATAGGCTACAAGATTGCGGATGAGACGCATCCGAGAGAGAAGTACGATACGATCTTCCGCGACGGATCGTTCATCGTTCGCGCCTCGCCCCGCTATTCGATGGAAATACCGAAAGGTTCCGAGAGGAGGCCGAAGATGACGGGCTCTAAGGCGATGAGGCCGGCCGCCGCGCTCGTGGCGCGCGATCTCCGAGCCAGGCCGAATGCGGTCGAGCGCGAGACGGGGGCCGCTCCGGGCGCGAGCCCCGCCCCGGAAGGCAGAGACAGGAATTCGTCGAGGAGGATCGCGTAGTCGGGCGCGGGGAAGGCTTCGGAAAAGCCGCCCGGCGCGGAGACGCCGACGACGCGATAGAGCCGCAGGGTGCCCGGTCCTTCGGCCTCGGGCGAGGCGGCGAGGCTCGCCAGGAAAGCCAAGGGCCCCGCGAGGTCGAGGCTCTCGGCCGAAAGGGCCATGGCGTCCGAGCGAAGGCTCAGTTCCCGGACGACGGGGATGGAATCGCGCCCGGGCATCTCGAAATGGCCCCTGGAAAGCGAGGGTCCGACCTCGTAGGGCAGGAAATACGCGATTTTGTGATCACGATCCGTCGGCGCGGGGCTGAGGGGAAGCCAGCCCGCGAGGGCGAGGCGGAGGAAGCAGAGGACGGCCAGGCAGACCGCGGCCGCGGGCAGGCCGGCGGCAAGGGGCAGTAGACCTGAAGCGAGGGCGGCCACGGCGACGAATGCCGCCCAGGGGAGGAGTGCCCCCCTCCCTGCGACGACGCCTCCTCCGTCTCCCGCGCCGAGCGCCGCGTTCCCCATGGACTGGGCCAGAGCGGCCTTGTCGGAAAGCACAAGGAGGCCCGCCAAGGCGAGAATCCCGAGGCTCAGGAGGATCAGGACGCGGGCGACACGGCGAGAGCCCGCCCGTCGCGTCCTTGCAAGGCTCGCCCGCGACGGGAAGAGGCAACGGATGGCCTGCCCCGCGGCTAGGCCGGAGAATAGGGCCGCCGCAGTCGCCCATGCGTAGGGATCCGTCTCAGAAACCATAGATCCGCGAATATTTTTCGTCGAGATAGGCCGCGAAATGCCTGGGATCGAGGCTGGTACCGGTGACTTGCCGAACCAGCTCCCCCGGAAGGTAGATGCTCCCCTCCTCATGGATTTTGGAGCGGAGCCAGCCCAGGATCGATGCCAGGTCGCCCGACTCGATGCGGTCGTCCCTATCGGGCATGTCCCGCTTCATGGCCGACCAGAATTGGGCGGCGTAGAGGTTGCCGAGGGCGTAGCTGGGGAAGTAGCCGAAGAGGCCCGCCGACCAGTGGACGTCCTGCAGGCAGCCGCGCGCGTCGTCGGGCGGAACCAGGCCGAGAAGCTCCTCCGTCTTCGCGTTCCAGGCTTCGGGGAGGTCCTTCACCGCGAGGCGACCGGAGATGAGCTCCGACTCGAGCTCGAAGCGAAGGATGATGTGGAGGCCGTAAGTCACTTCGTCGGCCTCGGTCCGTATCAGGGAAGGCGCGACCTTGTTGATCGCCCGCACGAAGGCCTCGAGGCCGACCCCGTCAAGGGGGCTCGAGGCGCCGCCGCCGCCCGCGAGTTCGGAGAGGCGGGCGTAGTTGTGCTTCCAGAACCTTTCGGAACGCCCTATCAGGTTCTCCCACATCCGGGATTGGGACTCGTGGACGGCCATGGAGACGGCGGCGTGGAGCCTGGTGCGCGCGAACTCCCGGCCCGGCGCGATCCCGAGTTCATAGAGCGCGTGCCCCGCCTCGTGGATGGTGGAGAAGAGGCTCGATACGAAGAAGTCCTCGATATACCTCGTCGTTATCCGCACGTCGTCCTCGCCCAAGGTCGTGGTGAAAGGATGGGCCACGACGTCCAACCTCCCGCGCCCGCGATCGTAGCTCATGATCCCCGTGAGCCATTCGCTGATGGCCGCCTGGCGGTCGGCGGGACAGGGTCGGCGGAGGAAGGAATCGTCCACTTGGGGCTCGGCCGCGATCTTCGCGAGAAGCGAGACCAGCTCTCCGCGCAGGCCGGCGAAGATCTCGGCTATCGAGGACTCCGTGCTGCCCGGTTCGAAGAGGTCCAGGAGGGCGTCATACGGCATGCCTCCCGGGGCGAGGCATGCCGCCTGCCTTTTCTTGAGCTCTACCATGCGCTCCATGTGGGGAGCGAACGCGGGAAAGTCGTTCTCGGCTCGGGCCTCGATCCAGGATGCCTGCGAAAGGCTGGTCTCGCGCGCGAGCTCGGCTACGAGATCGGTGGGGAGCTTCGTATTCATGTCGTAGTCCCTGCGCAGGACGCGGAGGTAGGCCCTCTCCCTCGCGTCGAGGGGAGCGCCTTCCGAGGTCTCGCCATCCGGCGCGCCCGTCGGGGACGCGGTCGTGGAGCCGAGAGCGGCGAGGAGATCGCCTATCTCCGGCGATACGGACTTTTCGTGCGCGACAGTCTCGATGAGGGCGACCTGCTCCGACCTCTCGGCGACGGCCTTGGCCGGCATATAGGTCTCCTGGTCCCAGCCGAGGAGGGCGGCGATATGGCCGAGGAGGCCGAGCTCGCGGTCGATCTCGACGAGTCGCGTCAGTTCCTTTCGCATTCCTTCTCCTTGATCTCCGGGAATCCTAGCATCGCGCATCGCGGGGGACAAGGCTTGTCCCGTCGGCCGCAGGCCAACTATTATCGCGGGATATGGAGGCCACCGATGTTCCTCCGCGAGCTCGGCCAATCGATAAGGGTCCTGAAGGGGGCGGGCGCCCAGGCGACGGCGCGCCTGGCCAGGCTGGGCGTCTACTCGGTCGCCGACCTGCTCCTCGACTATCCCCGCGACTACGACGACCGCACGAGTTTCGTCCCCTTCGCGGACTTCGCGAAGGAGCCGCGGGTCCGGAGCCTCGCCGAAGTCCTCGACCACGAGTGGTTCGGCTACGGGAGGATGAGGACCTTGAAGGTGAGAGTTCGCGACGAGACGGCGACCGCGGTCCTCGTCTGCTTCAACCGACCCTTCCTCGAGGCCCAGCTGCCGATAGGCGCCCGCATCGTCGTCACGGGCAAGTTCGCCTACCGCTACGGAGACATCCAGTCCTCCTCCTTCGAAGTCGAGCCCCTCGGCGAGGACAAGGCGCCCGCTTCCGGCATCCTGCCGATCTATCCCTTGACCGAGGGTCTAAGCCAGGCTCAGGTCAGGCGGTTCGTGAAGGCCGCCCTGGTCGAATACGGATCGAAGGTCGAGGAGGAGATGCCCTCGGCCCTCCGCGAGCGCAGGTCCCTCATGTCGAAGCGCGAATCGCTGCGCGCGGTCCATTTCCCCGTCGGGCACGACGAGCTCGCCGCGGCGCGCGCGAGCCTCGTCTTCGAGGAGCTCTTCTACTTCCAGGTCGCGGTCGCGCGGCGGGCGATGCGCCGCCGCGAGGCGCAGGTCGAGCGGCGCGCGCCGCGGGGACTCCTCAAGCGGCGCCTCGTGGAGCGCCTGCCCTTCGAGCTCACGAGCGGCCAGGTCGAGTCGGCCGCCGAGATCGCGGCCGACATGGCCTCTCCCCGGCCCATGGCCCGACTCCTCCAGGGCGACGTCGGCTCGGGCAAGACCCTCGTCGCCTTCCTCGCCTGCCTCGACGCGATCGAGGCGGGGGGGCAGGCGGCCATCATGGCGCCCACCGAACTGCTCGCGAGGCAGCACGCCGCCACGGCCGCGCGCCTCCTCGAGCCCCTCGGCGTCCGTCTCGCCTTCCTTTCGGGCAATGTCGAGGACGCGGCGCGGCCTCCCCTGCTCGCCGCCGTCAAGTCAGGCGAGGTGGATCTCGTCCTGGGGACCCAGGCCCTCTTTTCCGACGACGTCGAATACAAGCGTCTCAGATTGACGGTGGTCGACGAGCAGCACCGCTTCGGCGTCCTTCAGCGACTCGCGCTGTCGCGCAAGGGGCCCGTACCCGATCTCCTCTTGATGACCGCCACGCCGATACCCCGGACCTTGGCGCTGACCGTGTTCGGCGACCTATCGGTCTCCGCGATCCGCACCATGCCGCCCGGCCGGAAGCCCGTCGTCACTCATCTGGCCAAGACGGGCAACGAGACCAAAGTCTACGACTTCGTCCGGCGGCTCCTCGCGGCGGGGCGACAGGCCTATTTCGTCTATCCTCTCATAGGCGAGTCGGACAGGCTCGAGCTGAAGAACGCGATAGCGATGGAGGAGAGGCTGAAGACCGAGATCTATCCCGAGTTCAGGGTCGGCCTCATCCACTCGCGGCTCAAGGAGGACGAGAAGCGGGCCGCGATGGACGCGTTCTCGAAGGGGGAGCTCTCGGTCCTGGTGGCGACGAGCGTCGTGGAAGTCGGCGTCGACGTGCCCAACGCCGCGGCGATGGTAGTGGAGCACGCCGAGCGATTCGGCCTCGCGGCCCTGCATCAGCTCCGCGGCCGCGTCGGGCGAGGCGGCGACCAATCCTATTGCTTCCTGGTCTATTCGGAAGACGCGACCGACGATGCCAAGTCCAGGCTCAAGGCGATGCTCGGAACGAGCGACGGATTCGCGCTCGCCGAGGAAGACCTTCGCATCCGCGGCCCGGGGGAGATAGCTGGTACGGCCCAGTCCGGGTACCTGAGGTTGACCATAGCCGACCCCATCCGAGACGCGCTTGTCCTGGAAGAGGCGCGCGCCGAGGCTTTTGCGATGCTTGAATCGGACCCCGGACTCCTGGATCCGCATAACGCGCCCGTGCGGGAGGTCCTCGCCAGGGCCGATCCCTTCGGCGAAGCCCCCGACTCCTGAGGGCCTTAGCCTGAGGCCCTAGCGCCTGCTTGCCGGCTTGGCGCCTTTTTGGGGAGCCGGCTTTCCGGCCGGGACTCTCCCGGGAGCGGCCTTGGACCGCGCGACGGTCGGCTTGGCGGGCTTCGGCCTCGGCTTCGCCGCCTTGGATTTCGCGGGCGCGGGTCGCGCCGCGGACGGCCGCGCGGCTTTCGACGCGGGATCCGCTCGGGATCGCTTTAACCCTTCGACGGCCTCCCGGCCGCGCGAGAGCACGGATTCGGCGCGCAGGAGGTACTCGACCATCTTTCCCTGCGAAGCGCGGGCGCCAAGGAGAGATTCGACTCTGCTGAGCTTGCGTCTCATGTATTGGATCGACGGAATCGTGGCGCCGAATCGCTCGGCAAGCTGCCAGTCCTTCTGCTCGTAGCGTCCGTCGGAGTCCTTGCGGTTGAGGCCGAGGAACTCGGTCACGAGTGCCTGGTCCCAGCGCACGGAGGCGCCGCCTGAATAGTCGTGCGCGGCGAGGCGCTTCCGCGTGCGCTCGGCGGAGCCCTCCATTTTCTTGCGCTTCCAGTAGGGGTGGCGATTGCGAGCCCTGAGGATGTCCTCTTTCGTATAACCCGTCGCCTCCATCCAGCGCCTCGCGAGCTTCGCCTTGGCGGCGGGGCTGAGCCGGGCTTTGAGCGAGCGGTCGATGTAATCCTCGGGCGTCTTGGACCCGAGGATGGAGGCTTCCGTCTTGGTCATACCCCAATAATAGTATCGGGCGGCCGTCAATGCAAATTCTCGGGGAGAATACGGCGATCGGTTGCGCCCATCGCGTGGATCAGACTTTGCGCCAGGCCGCGGCTACGAAGCCTTTCTTCCGCTTCCGGCCGAGGAGCTTCCATGCCGCGGAGCCGACAGGCCTGCGTTTCTCGAGGCGAGTCATTTCCGTGGGCGAGCAATAGGCGAGATAGAGCCCTCCGGGGCGGAGGAGGCGTCCCGCCAGGTCCCAGGCGGGGCCCGTCCAGTCGCGTTCGGGGACCACATCGGGGCTTTCGATCATGAGGTCGAAGGACCCCGCGGTCAGATCGACCGCGTTCAACGCATCGAGGGTCCTGTATTCCGGCCGCGACCGGCCGGGCAGCGAGGACAGATTGATCCCCGCTGCCCGGAGGGAAAGCTCGTCGCGCGAGGCCGCCGTCACGCTCTTCAGGCCGAGCGCGCGCGAGGCCCAGACGGCCATGTGGCCGACGCCCGGTTCCATGAACAAAGCGTCGCCGAAGGCGAGGCCCTCGCAGACCCGCGAGGCGAGCTCCGCGGCGACGGAGCTGCCATAGCCCGCCGTATCGAACTCGGGGAGGCCCCAGAAGCCGCGGGCGCGATAGCTGAGGTCGGCCAGCTTGAAGCGCGCCTCGCCGCGGATGTAGGCCGAGAGTTCGGGCCCCTCGGCCGCCTCGCCCGCCGCGGCGGCTTCGGCGACGGCATCGACGGCTCGGCCCGCGAGGCTCTCGGCGCGTCGCTCTACTACGACGGCCAGATGCATGCTTCCGCGCCCCGAGGCAACCATGGCGAGTCCGGCCCCGGCGATCCAGGCGGCCGTGGCCTCGGCAAGAGGCTTGACGATGACGATTCCGGCCCTCCCGCCCGGGACGAGGAGGGGAGAGCCGCGCTTTCCCGAGAGGCGGTCGAAGAAATAAGCCAAGACCGGGGCGCCGGCCTTGGCCGGGAGATTCGAGAGGACGAAGTCGTAAGGCCCCGCCTCGCGTCCATCCGCGAGGAGGCCCCATTCGACGCGCGGCGGAGCCCGCTCAATGCGGGCCTCCCCGGCATGGGGCTCCGTCCGGGCGGCGGCGCCGCGGAGCCTGTTGGCGATGCGGTTGCGTTCCGCGAACGCTACGGCGAGGCTGTCCCTGTCCCGGAGCAGCACTTCGGCCGCGGGGAAGGCCTTGGCGGCGCAAAGGCCGATGACCCCCACTCCGCAGCCCTCGTCCAGGATCCTGCGCGACGAAGCGAGGACCGGATCGCGCGCCACGGTCTTAAGGAGTAGCCGGGTCCCGGCATCGATGTCGAAGGAGGAGAAAAGGGCGTGGGAGAGATCGAAGCGAAGCGCGGCTCCGTTGAACTTGAAGTCGACCTTCTTGTTGACGTAACTGTCGAGATCGGTCACAAACGTAAGGATAGCAAAAAACCGACGGATAGATAAGAAAAGAAGCATGAAGTCAGACGCTTTTCATCGAGGGGGCCATGATGCGCGCGTTGGTCTTTCGCGAGCCGGGCAGGATGGAATTGATCGAAAGGGAAACGCCGGAGATTTCGGAAAGCGAAGTCCTAGTCCGAATGAAGTACTGCGGCATCTGCGGCACCGACGTCCGCGGCTACCGCGACGGCCTGAATATACCTCGCGGCACGGTCATGGGCCACGAGAACGCAGGTACGATCGAAGCCGTAGGCCGCCGGGTGGGAGGGCTCGCGAGAGGCGAGCGCGTCATCGTGAACCCCATGCCGCGATGCGGAACCTGCTATTGGTGCCGGAGGGGAGAATACTCCCTTTGCGGGACGGCGACCGACCGCGAGATCGGCTTCCATCCCGAATTCCCCGGCGGGCTCTCGGATTTCCTCCTGATCCGTTTCCCGGACTCGATGATCCTGAGGATCCCGAGTTCGGTCTCGATGGAAAGAGCCGCCCTGGCGGAGCCCTTGGCGACATCACTGCACGCGGTGAGGCAGTCGAGGCTCCGAGCCGGCGACACGGCCCTCGTTGTCGGAGCGGGAATGATCGGGCTCGGGGTAATACGCTTCCTGAGGCTGGCAGGGGCGGGTCGAATCATCGCCGTGGAGCCCTCGAAGGGCAAAGCCGAGTTGGCGGGGGAGATGGGCGCGGATATCCTGATCGAGCCTTCCGGCGACCGAGAAGAGACCATCGAGGCCGTCCTCGACGAAACGGAGGGGATGGGCGCGCCGATAGTCTTCGAATGCGCGGGCGTGCCGTCGGCTTTCCGGGACGCCCCCGATTACGCCAGGAAAGGCGGACAAGTCGTCCTCGCCGGATTCTGCGAGAAGGAAGTGGGCGTACGACCCCTCGGCTGGATCCTCAGAGGCATCGAGATCAAGGCGATCCTCGGGTATTACGACGAATTTCGGGACGTCATCCGCTACCTGCGAAAAGGGGAGATCCCCGCCGAGCGGCTCGTTACGGCCAAGGTCCCGCTGGAAAGGGCCGAGGAGGATGGGTTTCTCCGCGTCATGAAGGACGGGGACGCGGTGAAGGTTCTCGTGGACCTCGAAAGGCGGGGCTAGACGCCGAGCTTCAGGCGTTTACGGTCTCTGAGGACTCCTCTTTACCGGCGGCGAGGAAGTTGATCTCCTCGGCGTTGAAGATCAGGTCGATGTCGAGGATGATGATGAAGAGATCATCCTTCTTGCCGACGCCTTTAATGAACTCCGCGGCGAGGCGCGTGCCGAAGCGGGGCGCGGGCTCTATCGCCTTATCGTCGATGTCGACTACTTCATGGACGGAATCGGCCAATGCGCCGACGATGACATTGCCGTCCTGGCCCTCGACCTCCATCACGATTATGCTCGTGTCTTTGGTTATAGGAGTCTCGGGCAGGCCGAATTTGAGTCTGAGGTCTATGACCGGCACGCCCGTACCGCGGAGATTGATTATTCCCTTCATGAAATTCGCCGTGCGCGGGAGCTTGGTGATCTTCGTGTGCTCGAGGACTTCGCGCACTTTGGCGACGCCTATGGCATATTGCTCGTCATCTAGGGTAAAAGTCAGATACTGATTGGCGTTCGAGGCTTCCATCTGATCCTCCGTTGCCCATATTGTAGGTTTAGAGGCCGCGACAGTCAAATGCCCTGCGCGCGACTATTCGTGGCGAAGGGCCAGACCGGCATTCCTCTTCAGCGCGCCTATGGCGATCCATCGCATCCCGAGGACCGTTCTTCTAAGTGCGTACCGTATCTCGCTTTCCGGGGCCGAGACCAGCCAGGCTGCCGGCAAGCCGGGGCCCAGCAGCCCCCGATTCGTCCTCGCGGACGCGTCGGGCTTATACCGCGGACATGCCTCCTGGCAGGCGTCGCAGCCGTATAGCCTATCGCCCCATGCGGCCTCGACCTCGGGAGGCAGGGCTCCGGGAATCGAGCTCCAATGCTGAAGACAGCGTTCTCGATCGAAACCCCTCTTCGCGTCGAGCGCCCTCGTCGGGCAGGCCGCGATACAGGCTCCGCAGCCTACGCAAAAAGGCGCGGCTAAACCCTCCGCATTCGGCGGATCGCGGGGCGGCGAGGGACGAATCTCCATTCGGCGAACCCGCGCGGGCAGCAGAAGCGCGCCTAGCACGACGGCGCTTCCCTGTTCCGGCAGCAGGACGAGGCCGTTTCGCCCGAGCCTGCCCAAGCCTGCCTCGAGGGCGAGTCGTTTTTCGGGCAGGGCCGAGTTGACGAAATAGCGCCATTCGCGGGCGGGTCCCGGATCCCCGCCCTCCTCGAGGATGCGCCGGCGGATCCGGGCCGCGGCATCCCTGAGCCTGGCTCCCAGCTCCGCGTACCAATCGGCACGGGCGAAGCGGGCGAGGCGAGCCAGCGGGCCCGGGAAGGCGGCGAAGGGGGGCAGCGACGCGGAGGGAGGGGGTGCGTCCGGCCCCTCGCCATAGGCGAGGGCCGCGACGACGGCGCAGGAGGCGTCGTCGATGCCCAGTCGGTCGCGAAGCGAGGCCGGCATACCGGAGCAGGCGTCCCGGAGCGAGGCCCCGCCGACTACGCCGCCGGCCGCTATCCCGGCCTCGAGGAAGGAATCGTGCAGGATCTCGGCGGACGACACTAGCGCGCGAGCTGGGCGTCTTTTCTCGCCTTCTCGATCTTCTGCATCTTGCGGTAGTACTCAGTCTGCTTCTCGATCTCGGTCACGTCCATCGCCATGATCTTGTTCTCCGCGAGGCGGACTTTGTTGTTCTCGAGGAGCTTATGCAGAACGAGGGTGCCCTCGTTCATGGGCAGGCCCACCATGCCGATGAGCTCCTTGGGCCCGAAGTCGAAGCTGTAGGCGGCGCCCGCCTTGATGGGTACGCGGCTCTTCTCGAGCTGGATGAGGAGGGCGTCGTAGAGCCGGCCCAGCGGATCCGTGAGGAGGGTATTCGCGAGCTGCTTGTAGATGAACCAGATGCGCTCCGCGAGGAGGGTGGTGAGCCGGGTCACAATCTGCGGCTGGGTGGAGACCATGCGCTCGAAGTTGGCCTTGTTGACCGCGAGGAGGTAGGCATCCTCGAACGCGACCGCGTTGGCGGAGCGCGGCTTGTTCTCGAGGAGGGCCATCTCCCCGAATATATCGCCGACCTTGAGCACGGCGAGAAGGACCTCGTTGTTGTCGACGATCTTCGTTATCTTCACCGAGCCCTTCTGTATGATGTAGAGCTCGGAGCCGGGCATACCCTCGGAGAATATCATCGTGTCCTTGGGGTAGTAGCGGTTGAATTCCTCGGTCGAGCCGTCGAGGTAGACCGCCTTGGAGTAGGGCTTGATCTTCGCCAGCCTCTCCTTGGCGACATCGACGTGGGCGCCGTGCGGGCAATGCTTGAGGTACTGATAATAGGCGTAGAAGGCCTGGTTGTAGAGGCTCTGCTTCGCGTAATACTCGGCCACGCGGAAGAGGTGCGAGGGGTCCGCCTCGGCCGTGTTCTTGAGCGTCAGCCTAGTGAGGGCCTCGTCCAGGTAGCGCATGCGCTTGGAGAAGGCCATTATGATCTTCATGGCGACGGGGGTGTTCTTCTCGATGAGGGGGCCGTACTGGTCGCGATGGACGGAGATGAGGGTGCAATCGGTCATCGCCTGCGCGGTCTCGATATGGCTGTGGTTGGACATCGTGGACACGACGCCGAAGGAATCTCCCGGGCCGAGGATGTTGCCGCCCTCCTCCTCCACCACTTCCACTTCCTTGGCTATGCGCACCTTGCCCGATCGTATGATGAAGAAGCGGTCCGCGTTCTGCTTCCCCTCCACGATGATGTACGAGTCCTTCTTGAAGTTTACGAATGAGAGCTGGAGCGGACTATCCATCGTGTTCCCTGACCGTTCCTCGGTGGCCGACTTGGGCTAAGTATAGAATCGGCCTCCATGCGCTGTCAATTAAAGGTTCAGTTACGAAATCGCTCAGAAGTAAGATATCGCTGCGAGAGGAATTCGCAAAAAAAGGACGGATCGAATCGGGATGCGAACGAGGCTCCCCCTGCGCCTTTCATCTCGCCCGAGGTCTCTTTGTTCTGCAAGCAATTAAGGCAAGGGGAACCTGGTCGTGAGCCGAAGGACGCTCTCCTTTACGCCCGCGACGACCCTCGGATCGCCTTTGGCCTTCAAGACATCCATTATGTACCCTGCTATCTCTTCCATTTCCGCGATTCCCATTCCTCTCGTCGTCAGGGCGGGAGTGCCGACCCTGATGCCCGAAGTCACGAAGGGGCTTTTCTGGTCGAAGGGTATGCCGTTCTTGTTGACCGTGATATTCGCCTCGTCCAGCCATTTCTCGGCATCCTTGCCCGTAATTCCCAGACCGCAAAGATCGACGAGCATGAGGTGGTTGTCGGTGCCGCCGGAGACGATGCGCGCGCCGCCCCCTTTAAGGGCCGCGGCCATGGCCTGGGCGTTCTTCACCACGTTCTGGATGTAGATCTTGAATTCGGGGGCCTGGGCCTCCCTGAGGGCGACCGCTTTCGCCGCGATGACGTGCATAAGGGGCCCGCCCTGTATGCCGGGCATGATCGAGCCGTCGACGAGCTCCGACCAGAGCTTGGGCCTGTCGCCTTTCGGCGTCATCGCGCCGAGCGTATTCTCGGAGTCCGTGCCGACGAATATCATCCCGCCGCGCGGGCCTCGAAGGGTCTTGTGCGTAGTCGTCGTCGTAAAGTGGGCGAGCTTTATTGGACTGGGGTGGAGGCCGACCGCGACGAGGCCCGCGATATGGGCCATGTCGACCATCAGGAAGGCTCCGACTTCGTCGGCCACCTCCCTGAAGCGCTTGAAGTCGATGAAGCGGGAATAGGCCGAGGCGCCGGCGACGATGATCTTCGGCCTGGACTCTCTGGCGACGCGCGCCAGCTCTTCGTAGTCGATCGTCTCCGTGTCCCTGCTTACGCCGTAGCTGACGACCTTGTACATCCTGCCCGAGAAGGATACGGGAGAGCCGTGGGTGAGATGGCCTCCGTGGGAGAGATTCATCCCGAGGATTGTGTCTCCCGGCTTGATCGCGGCGAAATATACGCCCATGTTGGCCTGGCTGCCCGAGTGGGGTTGCACGTTGGCGTGGTCGGAGCCGAAAAGCGACTTGGCGCGGTCGCGGGCCAGGTTCTCGGCCATGTCCACGAACTCGCATCCGCCATAGTAGCGCCTGCCGGGATATCCTTCGGCGTATTTATTGGTGAGCACCGATCCCGCGGCTTCCATCACGGCTCGCGAGGCATAGTTCTCGCTGGCGATTAGCTCGAGATTGTCGCGCTGCCTGGCGGATTCAAGCCTCATCGCCTCGAAGAGCTCTGGATCTTTCTGCTGAATCAAGGACATAGGGGCCTCCTGTCGCGCGCTGCCGGGTGGAAGATGGGGCATGATACTTGAAAGAAGGATTCCGCTCAATAAGGCGCGTTCCGATCGCGGAGGCTCGTTCGGGCGGGTGCCCGAGACTCATTTGCCGGCTTTGTCGTTTGCTCCCGCACCCTCGGGGCCCGGGCTCGGGCTCGGGCCGGCATCGGCCGCGCGCACCACCGATATCTCCAGCCTCATCGGGGCCTTGCCGTCCGGCGCGAGGCCGAGGGGGAAGAAGAGGACGGTCTCGCCGTAGTCGACCGACAGGGATTCTATCGTCGTGTGATAGGAAAGCCCGCCCTCGGGCGGTTTGACCCAGACTTGCCCCTGTGCGATGAGCATGACGCCCTTGCCGTCGTCCCGGTCGAAGGGCGTGATCTGGACGATGACGGCGATGTTGGATCCGACCAGCTTGAAGGGGGCCGGCGTCCCGGGTACCGTATATTTGGAGCTTTGGGCTATCCAGGGTTGGCCCTTCTCGATCCCGTTCCCGGGCGATGCCCCGAGGCTCGAGGGCGCCGCGCTCGATTCCGGGACCGCGGCGGGTATGATCGCGGTGACGCGGACGATGAGGGCCTTGTCCTTCAGCGCGTCGGGTATGTCCTGGGCGGCGAGGGCGAGAGGATGGGCGGCGAGGCCGGTTAAAATGAGGAAGGCCAGAGCTTGTCTCAAGGCGAGCTTCCCCCTACCGTCGTCCCTCGAAGGACTTGGCCCGAGCGCATGATGACCGGCTTGCCCGCGCTGCCGAAGGTCGTTTCGTCGGGCAGCTTGATGGTCAAGGTAACTTGACCGCCCTGGGCGTCGAGGTAGCGCAAAAGCTCGTCCATGCTCGCGGGCTGCGCCCGTGCCTGCGACGAAGGCGGAGCGATTTCGCCCGAGGCTACCGCCTGGATTGCGGGACCCCTGCTCGGCCGGAGCGCGACCATGGCGGCCGCGCCGCCGAGAAGGACGGCGAGGAGGGCGGCCGCGGCCGCCAAGGGGAGGGGGAGGCTGACCGAGCGGCGCCAGGACCTCCTCGAAGCGTCGAGAATGGTCGCGCCGCCGACCGCAGGCATCCCGGATACCTCCGCTTCGGCCCGGCTCGAGAGGAGGGCGTCGAGCTTCGCGCGGCCCCGAGCGAGGGACGCGGCATCGTCCGCTGCAAGCTCGGCCCTGAGCCTTTCGCCGAGCGCGGTATATTTCGCGGCGAGGGAGGCGCATTTCGCGCACGAGGCCAGATGCTCTTCGAGGCGCTCGCGCCATGGGCTGGGCACTTCGCCGTCGACGAAGGCAGAGACGAGATCGCGGTCAGGACACATCCTTGGAACCCTCCCGAAGCCTATTGTACAAAGCCTCGCGCGCGCGGAAGGCGCGGACCTTCACGTTGCCTTCGCTGATCCCGAGCGCGCGCCCAATCTCCTTATAACTCAACCCGCCGTACTCCTTGAGGACGAGGACGGCCTTCAGCCCCTCGGGCAATGACGCGAGGCCCCGCTTGAGCTCCTCGGAGGACTCCGTCCTCAGGACCACCTCGTCGGCTCCGCCCGAACTCTCTTTCTCGCCTCTCCACCAGCGTTCGTATGCCTTGGCCTCCCGGCCCTTGCGCTTCGCATAATTGAGCGCGCCGTTCTTGGTGACCCTGATGAGCCAGAATTTGGCGTCATCCATTGTCGGGAAGGGGATGCGCTTCTCGACGAGGCGGGCGAAGGCGTCGTGGACTATGTCCTCCCCCGCCTCCGAGCTGCCGGCGATGCGCGCGGCTATTCGGAGCAGGAGGGGGGCGGCCGCATCGTAGAGACGGCGCAAGTCCTCGGGACCCGGCGGCCCGCTACTTGAAAACAATCCCGTATCCTCCGGGTTACGACCGGACCGGACGGAGCATCATCCGAGTCTCCAGGTCGTGCCGTCGGGCCCGTCCTCGAGTAGGACGCCCCTGGATTTGAGCTCGGCCCTGATCGCGTCCGCGCGGGCCCAGTCTTTCGCCTTCTTGGCGGCGCCCCGCTCGGCCACCCGGCCTTCGATCTCGGCGGTCAGGGCTTCGTCGACGGCGGCGGCCTCCGCGCGCCGCGATTCCGAGAGACCCAAGCCCAGCACCTCGTCCATCCTATACGCTCCCGAAAGAGCCTCTCCGGGAGGGACATCGCTATCCCGCACGAGGCCCCAGAGCTCCGCGAGAGCGCGGGGCGTAGCCAGGTCCTGGCAGAGGTGGCTCTCGAACGCGTCCAAATAATGCGAAGCTCTGGAGCCGTGGGATTCGGGCAAGGACGCCGCTCCCGTTTTTCCCTTCAGGGCGATCACTCGCTCGACCAAGGATTTTCGCGACGAGCGGGCCGAGTCGAGCGCCTCGAACGAGAACTGAAGCTGAGATCGATAATGGGCTCCCAGGAGGAAATAGCGGTAATCGAGGGGATCGTAGCCCGCGTCGGCGAGGCTTTGCAGCGTGAGGAATCCGCCTTTCGACTTCGCCATCTTGCCGCCGGAGACGACGAGGAACTCGTTATGAAGCCAATAATGGACCCATTTCTTGCCCGTCGCGCCCTCGGATTGGGCTATTTCGTTGGTATGGTGCACGGGGATATGGTCGATGCCGCCGGCATGGATGTCGAACTGCTCGCCGAGGTACTTCATGCTCATGGCCGAGCACTCGATGTGCCAGCCCGGATAACCGCGGCCCCAGGGGCTCTCCCAGATCATGGCTTGGTTCTCGAATTTGGACTTGGTGAACCAGAGTGCGAAATCGGCCGGATTGCGCTTGTTCGGGTCCACCTCGATGCGGGCGCCGGCCTTGAGATCATCGAGCTTCAGGAGGGCGAGTTCGCCGTAGCTCGGGAACTTGCTCACGTCGAAATAGAGGTTGCCGCCCGCCTGATAGGTCAGGCCCTTGGCTTCGATCCGGCGGATGAGGGCGATCATGTCGGGGATGTGATCGGTGGCCTTGCAGACCACGTCGGGGCGCAGGACCTTGAGGCTCTCGGTATCCTTGAAGAAGGCCTCCGTGTAGAAGGCGGCGACCTCGAGGACGCTCTTGCCCTTCTCTTTGGCGCTCTTCACCATCTTGTCCTCGCCCGATTCGTCGGCGTCGTCGCCCGAGAGGTGGCCGACGTCGGTAATGTTCATCACGTGCTTCACCTCGTAGCCGAGGAAGCGGAGAGCCCGGACGAGGATATCGTCGAAGACATAGGCCCTGAGGTTGCCGATGTGCGCGTAGTTGTACACCGTCGGGCCGCAGCCGTAGAACCCGACCTTGCCGGGCTCTATCGGCTTGAACTCCTGGAGCTCGCGGCCGAGGGTGTTGAACAGACGTAGCGCGGGCATGGACTGCCTCCGGGTCAGCGAGTAGTATCGGGTCATGCCCAGACTACGGGACTTCCTGCAAAAAATCAATATAAGGGCCGAGCTCGCCTGGGACGAACCCATGTCCCTCCATACGACCTTCAGGATCGGCGGCCCCGCCGAGGCCTACGCCCGTCCAGAGGACGCCGCCGCCGCCGCCGCCCTGACCGCCGCCGCACGCGCGGAAGGCATTCCGATATTCTTCCTCGGCGGCGGCGCCAACGTCCTCGTGGGCGACGGGGGGATACGAGGCATCGTGCTGGATACCTCGCGCATCGCCTCGACGCGGATGGAGTCGGGGCTTCTCGTCGCCGGGGCGGGGCTCCCGATGGAAACCCTCTGCCTCGACGCCCTCGCCAGAGGCTTGGGCGGCCTCGAGGACTTCGCGGGGATGCCGGGCGCGGTCGGCGGCGCGGTCTTCATGAACGCGCGATGCTACGAAATCGAGATGTCCCGGGTACTGGCCTGGATCATATCGGCCGGCGCCGATCCGGGCCCGTCGCGCAGATCCGTCGACGCGACCGAATGGTCCTACAAGCGCTCGCCCTTTCAGGCGGGCGGAGCCTCGCCGGGCGAGCTCATACTGGAAGCCGCCTTCCGCCTCGGTACCGCGGACGACCGAGAGGCGGCGCGCATCGCGCGCGTCATGTGCGAGCGCCGCGCGGACCGCGAGGTCAAGGGCCACTACCGCCTGCCTTCCGCGGGCTCGGTATTCAAGAACGATCGGTCCTTCGGCGCCCCCACGGGGGCCCTGCTCGACCGCCTCGGCCTGCGGGGCAAGCGTATAGGCGACGCCATGGTCTCGCCCTGGCACGCCAACATCTTCGTGAACGCCGGCCGCGCCACCGCGGCCGACATGCGCGGACTCGTCGAGCTCGCGAGGGCCGAGGCCCGGACGAGGCTCGGCCTGGAGCTCGAGCCGGAAATATTGATGGTGGGAGAATTCTGAGCCAGTCGCGCTCCTCGGCCGGACCTCACATTCCCATGTGCTTCATCAGGGCGTATACCACGAAGGCCGGCCAGAGCAGGGCCTTGATGAAGCCCACGATGCCGGCCCCGAAAGTGGCGGCGTGGCCGACGTAGTAGACGGCCGCGCCGATGAAGGCGAGGCCGTAGGCCCCGCTCGCCGCCCCGGTAGCCCCCGGATGGCTCCTGTACCTCCTGCCCCCTTGACCCAGCTCCTCTGCCATGTAGTCCTCCTCGCAGGAATATACAATAACTTGCGGCAGCGCGATATCCGCCCTAGAATCAAAGTAATGCATTTCGCCTTACCGCTGACCGAGCCCGCGGGCATCTTCGCGGTCGTGCTCGCGATCCTGGTCGTTGCGCCCTTCCTCGCCGAGCGGATACGCCTGCCCGGCGTCGCGGGACTCGCCCTCGCCGGCGTCCTCGCGGGACCGCAGGTCCTGAACGTCCTCGCGAAGGACTCGGCCCTGGAATTCCTCGGCACGATAGGCCTCATGTACGTCTTCTTCGTCGCCGGAGCGGAGATGGACGCGGGGCAGCTTCGGCGCGAGAGGAAATCGAGTCTGGCATTCTATGCCTTCACCTTCGCCCTTCCCTTCGCCGCGGGCCTCGCGACGGGTCTCTCTGTCCTAAGGATGGGCATGCTCTCGGCGATGCTCCTCGGCTGCATATTCGCTTCCTATACGCTCCTTCCCTACCCCGCCGTCTCGAGACTGGGCCTCGCGCGCCATCGCTCCGTGGTCGCCGCGGCGAGCGCCGTCATCCTCACCGACGCGACGGTGATGCTCGTCCTGGCCGCGGCGGCCCGGGCTTCGCAGGGAGGCGGCGACCGGACCGCCTGGGCAAAGCTGATCGTCGGGCTGGTCGCGTGGGCCGCGCTCTCCGCGGTCCTCATACCCAAAGCCGCCGAGCTCTTCTTCCGCAAGGCGAAGCCCGACGGGACGATCGAATTCGCGTTCGTGATCGCCCTCGCTTTCATCTGCGCGTTCGCCTCGCGCCTCGCCGGCCTCGAGCCGATAGTCGGCGCCTTCGTCGCGGGGCTCCTCCTCAACCGCTTCATCCCAGGGTCGGGCGTCCTCATGAACCGCATCAAATTCGCGGGCGACGCGCTCTTCGTGCCCTTCCTCATGGTGTACGTCGGAGTCATCGCCGAGCCGGCAGCCGTCTTCGGCGGCCTCGGCGCCTTCGCCGCGGCCCTCGCGACGGCCGCCTTGGCCGTCGCGTCGAAGTGGCTCGCCGCGAGCGGCGCGGGACGCCTGCTGGGCTACTCGAAGGACGAGAGGCGCATGCTCTTCGGCCTGTCTGTCAACCACGCGACCGCGGTACTCGGCCTCGCTCTGGTCGGCTTCAGGCTCGGGCTCTTCGGCCAATCGGTCCTCGGCGGAGCCCTTCTCCTCGTCGTCGCGAGCTGTCTCCTCGGTTCCTTCGCGGCCGGGCGCGCGGGCAAACGCCTCGCGGCCGCCCGCGAGGACAGGCGGGGACCCTTCGACGGGGCCCTCGAGCGCATCCTCGTCGCGATATCCAAGCCTTCCTCGATACGCGACCTCCTGGCACTCGCCTTCCTCCTCCGGGCCAGGCGGAGCGAGGCGCCCGTATACCCGGTGGCCGTGGTACCCGAATCGGCCGACACCGGCGTCGAGATAGCCAATGCCGAGAACGGCCTCGCGCTGGCCGTCGTCCAGGGCGTATCCGCGGGCGTTCCAGTCATCCCCGCGACGCGGGTCAGCGTCAACGTCGCCGAGGGAATCATGCAGGCCGCGCTCGAGAATCGGGCGGGAGCCATCGTGCTGGGGTGGAATGCGACGCCGAAGCTGTCTCAGGCCTTCTTCGGAAGCGTCATCGAGCAGGTCATAGGCGCCGCGCCGGAGCTCGTGGTCGTCGCCCGGATAGCGAGTCCGCTGAACAACCTCTCGCAGGTGAGCCTCGTCCTGCCGCCCCTCGTCGAGCGCCATCCCGGTTTCAGCCGCGGGCTCGCCTGCCTCGCCAATTTCATCTCGCAGACCGGGGCCAAGCTGAACGTCTACGCCCAGAAGCCCAATGGCGCCGCGATAGAATCGGCCATCGGATCGCTGCGCTCGGGCCTCCGCGCCCAGGTGACCGAGCTGGAATCCTGGAAGTCCGTCGATCAGGCCCTGGGCCCGCAGGGCCAGGGAGGCCAGGCCTTCGCCCTCTTCAGCGCGAGGCCCGGAGAGGCCGCGTGGCACCCGGCCGCCGAGAAGCTGCCGCACCGCATCGGTGAGGAGAGGCCCGGCCTCAGCCTCCTCCTCTTCTACCTGCCCGCGGGAGAGACGTCGGCCGCCCCTGGCGAGGCTCCGTTGCCCGACCGGTCGGGCGACATCTTCGAGCGGGCCCTCGCCGCGGGCAGGGTGGCGCCGAGGATGGAGGAGAGCTCGATAAACGACGCGATCCGGGAATTGCTGCGCGTGGACTTCGACGGCGACCGCAAGACCCTGGCGCGGCTTTCCGCCCTCTTCACCGATATCGCCCAGAAGCTGCCCATCGAGCTCGAGCCGGGCGTCCTCCTCCTACACGCCCGCGTCGACGAGGCGAAGGAGCCCCTGGTCTACTTCGGCGCCCGGCCCGAGGGCCTGCGCCTGCTCTCGCTCGAAGCGCCCGCGCGCCTCGTGGTCCTCCTCTGCGCGCCCGCGTCCCAGAGCCCGGAGGAGCACCTGAGGATCCTGGGCGAGATAGCGAGGTCGCTCAAAGGGGGCGGCATAGCCGATCGACTCGGCCTCGCCGTCCCGCCGGCGGCCGCTATTGCGTCGAGACCGGCGCGACCTGGTTCCTGATCAGGATGAACTCCACGCGCCTGTTCTTCCAGCGGTTCTGCGCGTCCTTGAAATCGACGACGGGCTCGCTGGAGCCCATGCCCTTCGTGCTCAGGCGGCGCGGGTCCACGCCGTTGTCGCCCAGGAGCTTCTTGACCAGCTCGGCGCGGCCGGTCGAGAGCGGGATGAGCTCCTTCGTCTCCTCGTTCGCCGTCGCCGTCGGGCCGTAGCCGGCGATCTTGCCCTCGCTGTTCGCATGGCCCTCGATCAGGATCTGGTAGTCCTTGAACTTGTTGAGGATCTGGGCGATGCGCTGGATGACTTTGGCGTTGTTCGCGATCGTGTCCGCGTCGAGACCGTTGAAGTCGGCGCCGTTCGCCCTGAAGACGATCGAGGGCACCTTGATCTTGAGCCTGTCGCCGTCCCGGATCACGAGCACGTCGATCGATATCGCGCCTTCCACCTTATTCGTGTTGCCCAGGACATCGGTGACCGTGAAGATGAAGGGATAATCGGTCGCGGACTCGACCAGCTCGCCCTTGTCGGAGCGGCCGTCCCAGGTGATGGTCTTCGCCGGGGCTCCCGTGCCGCTCCAGGACTTGAACAGGCGATCCGCCGGCTTCGAGTCCGGGGCGGCTCCCTCCACTACCGCCACCTCGTGGACCTCGAAGCTCCATTGGGCAATATCGGCTACGCTCGAGACGTCGAGGCCGATCGTCAGGTCGCTGTTGCTGTTGTCGTTATCCGGACTGAAGGGGTCCGGCGTCAGGCTCACCTGGGCCTTCGGAGGCGCGGTGTCCACGAGAATCTTGCCGGTGCGCGCCTCGGCGTGGTCGCCCTTGACGTAATCGACGGAGAAGAAGCCGGTATAGTAGCCGTCGACCACGGCGCCGGAGGAATCGCGACCGTCCCACACTATCTTGTTGGGCACGTCGTTGCCCTTGCCGCCGTAGACGCTCCTTTCGACGCCGTCCTTGTCGACGACCGCGAAATGCCAGGTATCGATGCCTTCGCGGAGCTTGACGATGAGGCCGAAGGTCTCGGTATCCTTGTAGCCGCTCCCGTTGGGCGATATGCCCGGTTCCGACGCGGTCACGAAGACCTGGACCTGGCGCTGGTCGACGACGATCGAGGGCACGGAGCCCGAGCCCTTGTTGCCCGCTATGTCGGTGGAGGAGGCGTCGTATCGGTAGGAGCCGTCGGGGACGGTGTTGCCCGCCTCGTCGGTGCCGTCCCACGTGAAATCGGAGGCCTGGCCCTTCCAGCTCCAGGTCCTGACCTGCTTGCCGTCGGCTCCGGTCAGGATGCCCGTCCAGTCGTCGCCCGGGACCGAATTCTGGGAGAAGCGCACTACGCGAAGCCTGCTGCCCTCGGTGGGAGAGAAGAGAAGCGGCGAGGCGCTCACCTTTATAGAGGGGGCGACCGTGCGGAGGAGGATGCCGGGCGTGGTCGAGTCGGCGGCGTCTCCGTTCAGGTACGAGACGGCGAGCCTCGCGGCGTAGCGGCCGTCCGGGGCCCTGATCCTCGCGTCGGTACCGCCGTCCCAGACGAAGGTCGCCGGCACTCCTTTGTTGTCCTTCCATGAGCGGACCGCCGAGCCGGCCGGAGCTCCCGACGCGTCGAGGGCGACGATGGAGAGCTCGTAGGACCTGACCCTGTCGTTCGATTGCACTTGCGCGGTCAGCGTGAGCCTGTCCTTCGCGCTTCCCGGAAGCGGACTGAAGGCCTTGAGATCGGCGACCAGCCGCACCGCCTTCTTGGCCGTATCGACCGAGACGGAGACGGGGTCCGACGCGAAGGTGTTGCCCGCGGCGTCGACGGCTTCGAGCCTGTAGGAGTAGACGCCGTCGGGAACCGGCTTGCCGGCGTCGTCGGTGCCGTCCCATTCGACGTCCGGATCGGGAAGAGGCTCGAAGGAGTAGGTCCTCACCGCCTTTCCGTCGGGCCCCGAGACCTCGCCGTTCCATTTGGCGTCCTTGACTCCCTTTTCCGCAAAATGGACGCTGTTCTGGCCTTGCGAGCCGGCCGGGTTGAAGGCGGGCCTGTCGGCGCTCACCGTCCCGGAGGGCGGGGTGACGTCGAGGACGAAGCTGGGCGAGTTCACCGTAGGGCTGTAGCCGTTCAGATAGACGACGGACAGCTGGGCTTGGTATTGACCCTCGGGCAGGACCTTCAGGGAGACCGGATCCCGGCCGTCGAAGGGCACCCGGTCCTTTAGGGAGGCGCCGTCCTGGCCCGCCTGGGACCAGACCCCGCGCTTGCCTTTGTCCAGGACCGAGAGCTTCCAGCCCACTATGCCCGTCTTGACCGGGACGCTGGGGAAGAGGTTGACGACTCCCTTCTGGGTCTTGCCGCTGGGGCTGAAGGCCGCCAGGTCTATCACGAGACCGATGGGCGGCTGCTGGGTGTCGACGACGATGTTGTCGAATCGCTTCGAGGCGGAATTGCCGGCCCTGTCCGTGGCCGAGATCGAGAACGAGTAGACGCCGTCGGAGACGATCTTGCCGTCGTCCCCCTTGCCGTCCCAGGTCCAATCCGCGGGGGCCGCGCTCTCGTACTTGAGGGTCCTCACCGTCTTGCCGGACGCATCAGCGACCTTGGCCGACCAAAGGTCCTCGACCGAGCCCGCCAGCTTGATGAGGAGGGAGTCCTTGGTGCTCCCGCCGCCGGGGCTGAAGATCGGAGGATCCTCAGGGACGGTGATCGCGATCGTCGGCGGGGCGACTTTCACGACGATGGGGAAGGGACCGACTTTCCCGCGGTTGCCATTGTCGTCCACGGCCTCGATGGTGGCGGTATAGGCCCCGTCGGGCGCGACTATGCCGGCGTCGGTCACGCCGTTCCAGACGAGCTTGTCGGGTATGGGCACGCCCTTCTTCACGTAGGTCAGGCGATCCATCAAGCCTTTGAAGCCCTGGGTCTCGGGCCTGGATTCCTTGTTGGAGATCTTCCGCACCACCTCGCCCTTGTCGTTCGCTATGCTGAGAGTCCAGCCGACTACGTAGCGGCGGTCGGTGATCTTCACCGGGATTTCCAGCTTATCCTGAATCCCGGAGTTGTTGGGCGATATGTACGCGGGCCCCCATTTCGAGGCCGGGAAGGCCGCGACGATCTTCGGAGGAGTGTTGCCGATGACGCCCAGCGGGAGAGTGGCGCTCCCTCCCACGGCCCAGATTCCGTTATACAGAGGGGAGGCCGCGATGGCCGGCTGTATCTCCGACTGGTCCCATCCTTGCTTGGCGAGGTAGGAGCCTTCGGGGGCGCGCTTGAGCGGAATATCGGCCGTCAGCCCGAAGGAGGGCATGAGGCTCTTGTTCGTGCCGGCTTGGAGCTCGCGCAGGTCCTGGAACCAATTCGCGCGGAAGGTGACTATGCCGCGGTAGGAGACGCCGGTGGAGAGGCCGAAGCCGAAATCCTGGAAGCTCGGGAAGGAGACGTCGGCTCCCAGGGCGATCCTCCAGTCGTCGGTCCGCACTATGTCGGTCCGCAGGCCGCTCGAGAAGGTGATGGGATCGACGGCGTCGCTGTAGGACTTGCCGATGCCGGAGAGGACTGCGCCCCAGCGCAGGTCCTTGAAGGCCCCGTGGTCGCCGAGCAGCTGCATTATGCCGAGGTCGAGCCCTGCGCCCCATCCCTGGTTCCCGAGGGTCAGGTCGATCGCGCTGCCTATGAAGAAGTTGGGATAGAGATCCTTGGCGATTCCGCCGCGGAAGCTCCCGACCGTGCCGAAGGGAAGAGCGGTCATCGTCGATGGCGTTTCGACGAATTCGGCGGAGGCGCTCCAGACGGCGTAGGGCTTGGGAATCGACAGGCCGAGCGAGCCGGCGCCCCCGAAGCCCTGGGCGGGGCCGGAGGTCGGCGCCCCGAAATCCGTGAGACCGGTAAAGCCGGCG
This sequence comes from uncultured Treponemataceae bacterium, assembly GCA_964491385.1. Taxonomy (GTDB): domain Bacteria; phylum Spirochaetota; class Spirochaetia; order Treponematales; family Rectinemataceae; genus UBA1306. The sequence continues at coordinate 49,712 of CAZBGA010000015.1, forward strand.
TCCAGCACGAAACGCTGTTGGGCGGCGGAGGCGGCCGGATTCTCCCTATCGGCCCAGGGCGCGTCCAAGGCGGTGACCGAGGGGCCGTAGGCGAGGGCCTGGGCGGACCCGAGGATGGGGAACAAGGAGACACCGGGCGGCGGATCGTACGCGAAAGCGGATGCCGCTCCCATCGCCATGAATAGCGCGATCGCGTAAGTTGTCCTTCGGTATTTCGCCATTATTCCCTCCTTGGGAGAGCGCACGAGAGAAAGCGACACGCTAAAAATAGCGCCGAGTCGCGTTAGTGACTACTACCTGGACGATTTTCACTGATAAATGACGAGTCGCGGCGCAGGGTCCATGGAGAGCACTTCGGCGGGAAGAAGCAGGGGATCGTCGTAACCGGCGCCCTCTATATCTGTTTTAAAGAACAGCTTGAAGCCCTTCAGGGGCATGTTGGTGGCCTTGGCGTTGGAAGAATAGCACCACCGCTTGAGGGCAGGCGGCCCGAATCCGTCGGCGGTGTGGATGAGGAGGATGCCGTCGAAATCGGCCCTGACCTTCTCCCTATCCGCTATCATCCTTCCCTGGAATTGGTGGACTATGAGCATCTTGACGCCGGGGATCCCCTGGACCCTCATGTAGTCGCTCATCGTCTCCTCGGCGGCGTTGATCTCATCGGCGCTCACGGCGCCGATGACCTTCATCGGGGATTCGGTCCTCCACTCGGGATCGAGGGCGATGTGCACGTTGGGATACTTGAGCCAGGGCAGGAGCTTGCTCATCGCGTCGGCGACGGGGTACTTCCCGATCTGGTGGTCGACGAAGACGAGCCAGCCTCTCTGACGGGCGAATTCGATATAATCTTGGACGACCGAATCCTTGAGGTAGCCGATCTCGCCGCCCGGCCAACAGGTTCCGTAGATCAGATAGAAGGCTGGGACGACTCCCTCGGCCCCGTTCAGGTCGCCGTAGAGCTTCGCATAGGCTTCGAGGATCTTGGCGAGGTCTTCCTTGGAGTATTCCCCGAGGATGCCCATCCGCCGGGAATCGGGCTTGCCGTAGAAGGCGAGTATCAGATTATTGGCGAGCGCGGGGATCAGGGAAGCGCCATCGACCGCCATCCCCTCGGATGCCGAGGCCGCCGGCAGATCGAGGGGTCGGGCCGCCGCATCGAGCTCCCCTTCCGGCGCGTAGAGAGCGGGGAACCAGCGATAGCGACGCCCGGACGAATAAGGCTCGAGCGGGGCATTGGCCAGGGGCGACGAGTATGTCGCCAATGTCGCGGCTCCGGCCGGGCCCTCGCTCTCCGGCCGCGAAGGCGCGGCGGCCGGCTTCGAGGCGAGCCGGGGGGACAGGCCTTCCGACCGCGTGCCGAGGGTCGAGGCTCCGAGCGCGAGGGCTCCCGATGCCGCTCCGATGACGGCGAGGAGGATAGGATGGAACGAAAAGCGGAAGGGACGCATGACGAGACTCCAGTTTGCGCGGCTAGATGTCGGTTTCGAGTATCGGCGCGGCTTCCATGGGACTGAAGTGCTCCATCCCATCGGCCGAGAATGATTGAGATGAAAAGAAGCTCGATCGCGGCCGCCATGCTCCTGTCCTGCGCCTTCGTCCGCGCCGAAGCGGGAGGGCGCCTCCCTTTCGAGGGCTTCCCCGAGAGCGCTGACATCAGATCCACGTATTGGACGAGCTTCTTCTCGGCCCCCGAGCAGGAGCTCCTGCGGCGCGGGGCCGCGATAGTGAACAGCGAATACGGCCCCTTCAGGCTGTCCGTCACGAGGTCGGGAGGATATTTCTACGCTATGGCCACTGCCCTCGAATCGCCGGCGCGGACCGAGTCGGCGCCGCCACTGTATACCCGCGGGAGCTGGATACTCAAGCGCTCCTCCCCCGACGGCGCGCCGATCCAGGCCAAGGTGTTCCTGCGGAGCGATCCCGGCACCTTCATCCGGATATATCCCGACGGCGACCGCAGCAAGCTCGATCTCGTGGTATACGGCGGGGTGCTCAACCGCGAGGTTCCCCTGCCCGTGCCCTTCGAGCGCGCCTTCGCTTCCACGATGGCCGACATAGCCTCGTGGACCGGGAGCCTGGTCGACTGGGAATTGTTCTCGCCGAGTCCCGGCGCGTACCGCGAGGTCCGTTCCTTCGTCGACGAGACGAGGCGCCGCCTCCCCGCCCTCCGATACGGCGACGACGGGGCCCTCGACGCGAACGGCAGGCCGGTCTACATCGCGACCGGCGCGCCGCAGACCTCGACGACGGGCCTCAACTGCTCGGGCTTCGCCGCATGGGTGGCCGACGGCTTCTACCGCCCCCTGACCGGCCGCCTCCTAGACCCGAAGGCGCTCGCCGCGAGGCATGTCGAGGCGCGCGCGACGCAGGCGGCCGCCCGCTACGAGACGGAGCTCGACCCCTTCTTCGGCCTGGACTGGACTCGCAATATAGCCAAGGCCCTCCTCGACGCGCGATACCCGTCCCGGGCCCACGACCTCGACGAGGCCGACGTTCGGATCGCCGCCTTCGCCCTGGTCGCTCCCGGCGGAGTCCTGGATTCCGCGGCCGCGGGGACCCGTGCGGCCGTCAACGGAAGCCCGGCCTACCTGGACTATCCGGCCTACCAGCCCGACCTCGGCTACGAGACGACCGGCCTCAAGGCCCTCCTGTACGTCCTCGCCGCGCGCGAGCCGGGCTACATCTACCTGGCGAGCCTGTCCCGCAAGTCGGGCGGGACCATCCCGGGCCTTTCCCGCCATTACCACGTCGCCGTCCTCGCGCCGTACTTCGATGAAGGCGGCGTGTTCAGGATCGCGGTGTTCGAGAGCGACGTCGAGACGAGCGTCGAGGCCGTCATGGCCCGCGTTCCGAACGACTTCGTCCACCTCGTCCGGATCAGGGCAGGGAGGGATTACGACCCTCCCCCGCTGCCCGACGCCGCGGACTAGCCGGAAAGGCGCCGATCGGGCGATACTCCAGCGATGCGCATACTCTTCCTCGGATCGGGCACCAGCTATGGCGTGCCTGTCATCGGCTGTTCCTGCCGCGTATGCAGGTCGGCCGACCCGCGCGATAGGCGATATAGGGCCTCCATCCTCATCGAATCCCGCGACGCCGAAGGCGTCGGCTCCTCGGTGGTCGTGGACGCCGGCCCCGAGTTCCGCCTCCAGGCCCTGCGCGCGGGGATCGCCCGCCTCGACGCACTCCTCCTGACCCATGCCCACGCCGACCACATCGCCGGCCTCGACGACGTGAGGCCCCTCACCTCCGGGAGCGTCCTCCCGGTCTACGGGAACGCCGAGACCCTCGCCGAGACGAGGGAGCGATTCGCCTACATCTTCCGCGAGACCCAGGCCGGAGGGGGCAAGCCCAGAATCGAGCTCAGGCTCGCCGACGGCCCCGTCAGCGCGGGGAGCATCGGCCTCGTGCCCGTACCGATACGCCACGGCGGGCTGCCCATCCTCGGATGGAGGACGGGGAGCTTCGCCTACATCACCGACTGCTCGGGGCTGCCCGAGTCCTCGGTCCGACTCCTCGCCGGAGTCGAGGTTCTGGTGATAAACGGCCTGCGCCGCGAGCCCCATGCCACGCACTTCAGCCTCGAGCAGGGCATCGAGGCGGCGAGACGCATCGGCGCCGCGCGGACCTGGCTCACCCACATGAACCACGAGTCCACCCACGACGAGCTCGAGGAATTCTGCGCAAAGGCGGGGGCCGACGTGGGCGCGCGCCCCGCCTGGGACGGGCTGGAGCTGGAGATCTGAGAAAGGGCTTCCTTCTCCCTCGCCTGCCGCAACCGAAACGCGGCCGCCTCGATCTATAGAGGGATCGAACTCAACGAGCCTTCCATCCAGAGGGGAGAAAAAATGTCCGTCTACATACATTCGGTCGGTGTCGACGTGCCGGAGCGCCGCATATCCAACGTCGAGCTGGCCGGCATGGTCGATACCACCGACGATTGGATCCGGTCCCATACGGGCATCGGCTCGCGGCACATCGCCGCCGACGGGACGGTGACGAGCGACCTGGCGGCGGCGGCGGCCAGGAAGGCCCTCGCCAGGGCCGGTATCGCCGCGAGCGAGCTCGATTTCATCGTAGTGGCCACCGCTACCCCGGACTATTTCGGATTCCCGTCCACGGCCTGCATCGTGCAGGAGAAGCTCGGGGCCCCGGGCTGTCCCGCCTTCGACCTCACGGCGGGCTGCACGGGCTTCGTCTACGCCCTCAACGTAGCCTCGAGCCTCCTCGAGGCCAACCATAAGAAGCATGCCCTCGTCGTCGGCGCGGAGACGCTCTCGAGGATAACGAATTGGGAAGACCGGTCGACCTGCGTCCTCCTCGGCGACGGCGCGGGGGCGGCCATCCTCACGCGCAGCGAGGAGGGCGACAGCCGGGTCGTGGTCAGCGTCCTCGGCGCCGACGGCACCGGGGCCGGAGACCTCCGCCTCGTCCAGTCCGAGCGAGCGAAGACCTTCTCTCCCTCCCTCCCGATAGTCCCGCTGCTCGAGATGAACGGCAGAAAGGTCTACAACTTCGCCGTGCAGACCATCCCCGCCATCGTCGACCGCCTCCTGGCTCTCTGCGGCCGGAAGCTCGAGGAATTCGCCTGGATCATCCCCCACCAGGCCAACGCGCGCATAATCCAGGCCGCGGCCAAGAGGCTCGGGGCCCCCGAGGAGCGCTTCTACCTGAACATCGAGGAATACGCCAACACATCCTCCGCGAGCATCCCGATAGCTCTCGACGAGATGAACGAGAAGGGTCTTTTGAAGCGCGGGGACCTGCTCATGCTCCTGGCCTTCGGAGCGGGCCTCACCTACGGCGGGGCGGTCCTCCGCTGGTAGACGCCCTCCTTCGCCCAGACCTCGCCACTTTAATGGGCTCTTAACTCCTCCGCGCTAATACCTTACGCCCAATTAACGCCCTCGCTGATTATACTCTTCGCAAGAACCGGCCGGCGACGGCAAGGAGGCGCAGATGAATCTGCTGCTGTGGATACCCGGAATGTTCATCCTAGGACTCGCGCTGTTCGCGATCTGCCTGTGGTTCGTCAGGGCATGCGAGAAGATATGACCCGGGTCAAGGAGGCCTTCGAATCATGATCTACGTGACTGCCGCAGTGGCGCTCTTGCTTTTCGTCTATCTGGTCGCAGCGCTGATAAGGCCCGAGCGCTTCTAAAGGAGAAAACGCGATGTTCGTACAAATATGGTTTCTTCCCTTCGCGCTCTTAGTCGTCGCGATCGCGATCGCCGTCCCGTTGAGCCGCTACATGGCCTGGGTCATGGACGGCAAGTATCGACCCCTTCCGATCTTCCGGTGGTTCGAGGAGCGCCTGGATAGCGGCGCTCAGAACTGGAAGCAGTACTTAATCTCGCTTCTCGTGTTCAACGCTGTGCTCTTCGCCTTCGGCTTCCTGGTCCTTTGCCTGCAGCAGTGGATGCCCCTCAATCCCGACCACAAGACCATCCTGGCCCCGAGCACGATCCTCCACAGCGTCATCTCCTTCAGCACGAATACCGACCTGCAGCACTACTCGGGCGACCAGCACCTCTCCAACTTCAGCCAAATATTCTTCGGCTACTCTAACCTCTTCCTCTCGGCCGCGATCGGGCTCTGCTCGCTGACGGCCATCATCAGGGCCTTCCGCAGCGACCCTACGGTCGGCAACTTCTTCCTGGACATGTGGCGGGTAGTCGTCTACATGTTCGTCCCCGTGGCCTTCGTCTTCGCCGTCGTGTTCATTTGGCAGGGCAGCCCGATGACCCTCCAGAGCGCCCACCTTGCGACCACCCTTGAGCCGGGCTCGATGGGCCTGACGGACAAGGGCGCCGCGATCCAGCAGAACATCGTCGTGGGGCCCGTGGCTGCCTTCGAGTCGATGAAGATGCTCGGGACCAACGGCGGCGGCTTCTATGGCATGAACTCGGCCCACCCCTTCGAGAACCCGACCGCGCTGTCCAACTTCTTCAACACCCTCGAGATGATGATCTTCCCATTCGCCCTCGTCCTCATGTTCGGGCGAATGCTCAAGCGCAGGAAGCACGCGACTGCCATTTTCGCCGTCATGCTGACCCTCATGGTCGGAGTCATTGTCTGGGCGGTCGGCTTCGATACGCTGATGCCCAATCCCGGCCTGACCAGCCATGCCGCCGGCCGCAGCTACGACATTCCGAGCGCGGGCGCGCCGGGCGGCAAGGTCGCCCTGTCGATACCGGCCGTCGCGGGCCTGCCCGTCGACCAGCACCTCGGCAATCTCGAGGGAAAGGACCTGCGATTCGGGACTTCGGCAGGACCGGTCTTCGCCGCCCTGACCACCG
>CAZBGA010000016.1:0-19135 GCA_964491385.1 uncultured Treponemataceae bacterium
GGCGGGACGAGTTCTGGAGCATGTGGAACAAGGATAGCTACGACGAGGTCAAGCGGTTGGTGGATCCAGACAACGCCTTCCGCGATCTTTACGAGAAAACGCACGGCAGGTGACGCGGGAGATGTCTCTTTTTTAACGAAACCATTCCGCTCCGCGCGTGTCCAATCGGAGAGGCAGAAGAATGGCCTCGAAGGACCGAAAGGACATGATCAAGAAAAGAGTGCTCCTCGTCTATCCGGAGATCCCTCCTACGTACTGGAGCATGAGGCACGCGATAAGCCTCATCGGGAAGAAGGGCCTCATGCCTCCGCTCGGGCTCCTGACCATCGCGGGCTACTTTCCCCGAGACGAGTTCGAGCTGGTTCTCGTGGATATGAACGTACGGCCCCTCCGCGACCGCGATCTCGCCAAGGCCGACCTCGTGATGCTGTCCGCGATGCTCGTGCAGAAGGGGTCGTTCTCCTCCGTGGTCGACAGCTGCGGTCGGCTGGGGATCCCGGTCGCGGCGGGAGGGCCCTATCCGACCGCCTGCCCCGAGGAAATGGACGGCGTCGACTATCTCATCCTCGACGAGGGAGAAGTGACGCTCCCGCGCTTCATCTCGGATTGGCGCGAGGGGCGCGCGGCGCGCATCTACTCGGACGAAGCCCGGCCCCCGCTGGATTCGGGTCCCATGCCGCGCTTCGACCTCATCGACCCGGCCGACTACGCGAACATGCCTCTGCAGTTCTCGCGCGGCTGCCCTTTCAACTGCGAGTTCTGCGACATAGTGAGCATGTTCGGGCGCGTCCCTCGAACGAAGAGCCCCGGTCGCCTGATCCTGGAGCTCGAGGAACTGATGAAGATCGGATTCAGGGGTCCGGTGTTCATCGTCGACGACAACTTCATCGGCAACAAAGCCCGCGTCAAGGAGCTCCTGGGCGCGCTCGGGCCCTGGCAGGCGGCGAGGGGCTATCCCTTCAAACTCTCCACCGAAGCCAGCATCGACCTCGCGCGGGACGAGGAGCTCCTCGACCTCATGGTCGCGGCCAATTTCGTAATGGTGTTCCTGGGCCTCGAGACTCCCGTCGAGAGTTCGCTCGAATGCGCGGGGAAGCGCCAGAACCTGAGCGTAGACCCCGCGCGGGCCGTCGAGGCGATCCAGAAGAAAGGAATCGAGGTCTCGGGCGGATTCATCATAGGATTCGACGCGGACCCTCCCGGGATCTGCGAGGAGCAGATCCGCTTCGTGAAGGAGCTCGCCGTCCCCATGGCCATGGTCGGGCTCCTGACCGCCCTGCCGAGGACCGCCCTCAGGGACCGCCTCGAGCGGGAGGGCCGCCTCCTGGAGCGGTCGAGCGGCGACAACACGCATTCGGCTTCCTTCAATTTCAGGACGAAGCTTCCGGAGGCGGGGCTGCTCGAAGGCTACTTCCGCGTCCTCGGCGAGATCTATCGCCCGCGCGCCTACTTCGACCGCTGTCTCGACCTCCTCGGGCGCTTCCCCGAATGGAGGTACCGGAGGAGGCCGGGCGAGTCCGGATCGGTCACTCCGCGGAACGTGTTGTACCTTGTCCGATCCCTTGTCGTGCAGGGTTTCTCCCGCTACGGCGCGGAGTACTTTCGCTACCTCGTCAAGGCGTTTCGCATAAGTCCCGGCCTCGTCGAGACTTTCGTCACCCTCGCCGTGCAGGGGAGGCATTTCTTCATCATCACGCGGCGCTTCCTGCGCGGGCGCTCCGCCGCCTTGGCCGCGGCCGCCTCGGTCGCGGGGGGAGGGTCTCCCCTCGCGTACATCCGGGGTATCGATTGACCCGAAATATGCCGATTCGTATCATGAGTCGATATGGCCGCGAGAAAACGCAACGACAGACGCAGTGGATCGAACGCGGGCACCGTCTTCTGGCTCGCGGCGATCGTCATAGTGCTTTTCATATTCGCGCTCAACTGGGGCAAGATCCAGGACACCCTCGCGCGGACCAATTTCCACGAAATAGTGAAGACCCAATCGGGGACGGGGACCGATTCCAGGACGCCGCCGGCCGCCGCGCCTACTCCTGCCGTCCCGCAGCCGGCTGCGCCGCCCCAGGCCGAGTCGCCACAGCCCGCGCCGCCGGAGCCTGCGCCCTCGGCCGCGGTATCGCCCAGGGCTCCCGCAATGTCGCCGACCGCCGCCGCCGGCGCTCAAGGCCAGGACCGGCCTGCGGCCGAAGCGTCGCGAACGCCTAGGGCGACGGCGTCGGCTCAGCCGGCGAGGACTCGCGCAGCCTCCCTCTCCTTCGTCCGCATAGACGACGACGGGGTAATCGTCAGGCAGGAGGTGAAGCGGCAGATCGCCGACTCCGACTCGCCCCTCCTCGACTCCCTCGACGCCCTGCTCATGGGGCCGACCGAGGACGAGATTCGCAAGAAACTCATTTCCCTCGTCCCCGAAGGCACCAAGCTTCTCTCCGCCCAGGTCCGGGGCTCCACCGCCTACCTCAATTTCAACGAAGCCTTCATGTACAACCATTACGGCATAGAAGGCTACGCCGGCCAGCTCAAGCAGGTCGTCTTCACCGCGACTTCCTTTCCGACCGTCCAGGACGTGCAGATCCTCATCGAGGGCGAGAAGCACGACTATCTCGGCGGCGAAGGGGTCTATATTGGCAAGCCTCTCTCGCGCAATTCTTTCTAAGCGAGCCAATTTCAAAATGCAGACGCATTTTGAAATTGGCTAAGGCCCTCGCCTTGCTCCTGATATTCCGGCATGCTACACTTTTCGGCGTAGGCGCGCCGGGCCGCGCGTCCCGAGGAGGCAGCCCCTGCTTAAAACGAGGCTTTACGACTGGCACCTCTCGCGAGGCGCGAAAATGGCGCCTTTCGCCGGCTACGATATGCCCATCTCCTATCCGAGGGGCGCCGTGGAGGAGCACCTGCTCTGCCGGCGCTCGGTCGGCCTCTTCGATATCGATCACATGGGACAAGTCGAGCTGCGAGGCGCGGGCGCCGACGAGTTCGTCTCGGGCCTCGTGAGCGCGCGCGTCCTCGACATGTCGGAGGGCGAGGCGCGCTATTCTCTCCTCCTCGACGAGAAGGGTCTCGTCCTCGACGATCTCTTCATATACAGGCTCCGGGGACGATGGTGGATAGTGGTCAACGCCTCGAATCGGGCATCCGACCTCGCGTGGATCCGCGCCCGCGCCCCCGAGGGAGTGATCGTCGACGACCGATCGGACGACACCTACATGATAGCGGTGCAGGGCCCGCGCGCCATCGAGCTCCTCGACGCCGTCTCGGGCGGGGCGGTCTCCGCCCTGCGGCGCTTCACCGCCGGCGAGATCGTCGTAGGCGGGACCAAGGTCCTGTTCGGGCGGACAGGCTATACGGGCGAGGACGGAGGCGAGCTCTTCTTCCCCGCCGTCGCCGCCCTCGAGCTTTGGGAGCTCCTCCTCGCCGAAGGTGAAGCCGGGGGCATCGAGACGGCCCCGATCGGGCTGGCCGCGCGCGATTCGCTGCGCTTCGAGGCGGGCATGCCCCTCCACGGCCACGAGATAAGCCCTAGCATCAATCCCATCGAGGCGGGCTTCAAGTGGGCCTGCGATTTCGCCAAGGACTTCGTCGGCAGGAAGGCCTTGGAGGACGTCGTCGCCGCGGGCCCGTCGAGGCGCCTGGTCGGGCTCGACGTCACGGGCGGAGTCCCGCGCGAGGGCTTCGAGGTGCTCTCCCCTGCGGGCGAGGCAATCGGCGCCTGCGTGGCGGGGATGTACTGCCCTACCGTAAAGAAATACGCGGCCAATGCCTTCGTCCTTCCCGAGCTCGCCAAGCCGGGAACCGCGTTGGCGGTCTCCATACGCGGCAAGCCTCGGGACGCCGTAGTCGTAAAAAGGCCCCTCTACCTGCCTTCATATCGAAGATGACACTCTACCCAAGGAGAAGCGCATGAAGATCGACCCGAATTGCCGTTACCGAAGCTCGCACGAGTACGCCCGCAAGGACGGAGGCGAAATCGTCGTGGGCATCTCGGACCACGCCCAGGAAGCCCTCGGCGACATCGTCTTCGTCGAGATGGCGGAGCCGGGCAAGAAGGTGGCCCAGGGAGAGCCCTTGGGCGTCATCGAGTCGGTCAAGGCCGCCAGCGACATCTACGCGCCCGTATCCGGTACGATCGCGGCCGTGAACCCTGCCCTCCAGGGAGATCCGGCCCTCGTGAACAAGGATTGCTACGGCGCGGGTTGGCTGCTCCGCCTTTCTCCGTCCGATCCGGCCGAATGGGACGGCCTCCTCGACGCGGCCGCCTACGAGAAGGAATGCGGCAAGGAATGAACTCGCCCTATATCGCCGCGACCGACGCCGATCGAGCGGCCATGCTCGAGCGCATCGGCGTAGGGAGCGTCGAGGACCTGTTCTCCGACGTCCCCGCCTCGGCGCGCTTCCCAGTCCTCGACCTGCCGCCGCCTCTGTCCGAAATGGAGGCCATGCGCGAGCTCGAGGCCCTCGCGTCCAGGAACCTTTCGGCTTCGTCCTCGGCATGGTTCCTGGGCGCCGGCGCCTATTACCACTTCATCCCCGCCGTCGTGCCCTCTCTCGCGTCGCGCGGCGAGTTCCTCACCTCCTACACGCCCTACCAGCCCGAGGTGTCCCAGGGGACCCTCCAGGCGATATTCGAGTACCAGAGCATGGCCGCCTCGCTCTTCGGCATGGACGTCGTCAACGCCTCCCACTACGACGGGGCGACCGCCCTCGCCGAGGCGGTGCTGATGGCCTACAACGCGGCCGGAGGCGCGCGCGATCGCGCGATCCTCTGCGCCGACGTCCACCCCGAATACAAGGACGTCATACGCTCCTACCTTTCCGCGTATTCCGTCCGCCTCGAGGAGGTCGACCTGCCGCCGGAGAGGGCGGCCGCCCTCTCCGACGCCTCGACCTTCTGCGTCGTCGCGCCCTATCCGGGCTTCACCGGCGCCATAGGCGACATAGGGGCCGCCGCCAGGGCGGCCCACGCGTCAGGCGCCCTCCTCGTCGTCCAGGCCGATCCGATCATGTGCGGCCTCCTCAAGAGCCCGGGCGAGCTCGGGGCGGACATCGTCGCGGCCGAAGGCCAGTCCCTGGGCAACCCCATGAGCTTCGGGGGCCCCTTCCTCGGCATGATGGGCGCGAAGGCCGGCCTCGTGCGCAAGATGCCCGGCCGCCTCGTCGGCCAGGCCAAGGACGCCGCGGGCAGGCGGGGATTCGTCCTCACGCTCACGGCGCGCGAGCAGCACATCCGCCGCGAGAAGGCGGTCTCCAACATCTGCTCGAACCAGGGGCTCGCGATGCTGCAGGCCTGCATCTATCTCGCGGCCATGGGCCGCTCCGGCCTCCGCGCGGTGGCCCAGCTGTGCTGGAACAAGGCGCATTACGCCGCCTCTCTCGTCGCGAGGATTCCGGGCTTCGGGATAGGCGCGGCCGGCGGGCCCGGCGCCTTCTTCAAGGAGTTCCTCGTCAGGACGCCGGTCCCGGCCGAGGAGCTAGCGGCGAGGCTGTCGCGCCGAGGCGTCGTGCCGGGGCTGCCCCTTTCGCGCTATTTCCCCGAGCGCGCGCACGAGCTCCTCGTCTGCGTCACCGAGATGTGCACGAGGGGGCAGATCGAGCTGCTGGCCAAGTCCCTCGAGGAGGCCTCGACATGAACCTCAGGGAAGAGCCCCTCCTTTTCGAGATCTCGTCGCCCGGACGCAGGTGCGCCTCCCTGCCTGATTGCGATGTGCCGACGACGCCCGTCCCCGAGGCTCTCGCCCGCGACGGCCTCGACCTGCCCGAGCTGGACGAGCTCAGCCTGGTGCGGCATTTCACCCGCCTCTCGCAGAAAAATTTCTCGATAGACACGCAGTTCTACCCTCTCGGCTCCTGCACGATGAAGTACAATCCGAAGGTCAACGACCAGGCGGCCTCGCTGCCGGGCTGGCGGAACATCCACCCCCTCGCGGGCGAGGAGTTCAGCCAAGGCGCGCTCGAGCTCATCCATTCCCTGCAGACCTGGCTCTGCGAAATAGGCGGCTTCGCGGGGGGCAGCCTCCAGCCCGCCGCGGGCGCCCAGGGCGAGCTCGCGGGGGTCCTCGTCATCCGCGCGTATCACGCGTCGAGGGCCGACGACAGGAGGCGCGTGATCCTCGTGCCGGACTCGGCCCACGGCACGAACCCCGCGACCTGCGCGATGGCGGGCTTCGCGGCCAGGACCCTCCCCTCCGACGCCGAGGGCGGCGTAGACATGGCGGCCCTGGAGTCCGCGCTGGAAGGCGCGGCCCGCGACACGGTCGCGGGGATCATGATCACCAACCCGAACACCCTGGGCCTCTTCGACCCCAACATCGAGGCGATCGCGCGCGCGGTGCACGACGCGGGCGGCCTGGTATACGGCGACGGCGCCAACATGAACGCCCTCGCCGGCGTCCTCAAGCCCGCCGAAGTCGGCATCGACGTCATGCACTACAACCTGCACAAGACCTTCTCGACGCCCCACGGAGGCGGCGGGCCGGGCGCCGGCTTCGTCGGAGCCCGGCCCGACCTGGTCGGCTTCCTGCCGGGCCCCATAGCGGTGAAGGCCGATGGCCGCTACGGTCTCGCCATGCCCGAGCGCTCGATCGGGCGGATGAAGGCTTTCTACGGGAACTTCGGCATCCTCGTCCGCGCCTACACCTACCTGCGCATGCTCGGAGCGCCGGGGCTCCGCCGCGTCGCGGAGACCTCGGTGCTGAACGCCAACTACCTCAAGGCCCTGGTCGAGGGCGCGTACAAGATCAAGTATCCGCGGCGCTGCATGCACGAGTTCGTCGCCCAAGGGGACCTCGCCGAGGGGGTGCATACGCTCGACGTTGCCAAGAGGCTGATCGACCTCGGCTTCCATCCGCCCACCATCTACTTTCCCCTCATCGTCCCCGAGGCCCTCATGATCGAGCCCACGGAGACCGAGGCTAAGGAGACCCTGGACGAATTCGCCGCCGCCCTCATCAGGATCGCCGGGGAGGCGAAGGAGGAGCCTTCCCTCCTAAGCTCGGCGCCTATCACGACACCGGTAGGCCGTCTCGACGAAGTGTCTGCGGCCCGCAATCCGACGCTCTGCTACAGGGGATGACGGACATGAAGCGTCGAAGCGGAAGAAGGGGAGGGCTCACGGCCAGGATCGCCCTGATCCTGACCGCGTATACTGCGGGGCTCCTCGGCCTCGCCCTCGTGACCGTGGGGATCATCCTCGATAGGCAGATCAAGGCCATGGTCCTCTCCAACGGCGTCCAGGCCGCCGACGCCAGGGCGAGCGAGCTGGGCGAGAAGCTCGACAAGTTCCGCAGCCAGCTGCGGCTCGTCGCCGGGCGGCGCGAGCTGCTCTCGAAAGACAGGCGGGTCGCCGAAGCCCTCATCCTCGACCTGAAGGACCAATTCTCGGACGAGGCGTCGGGAGTCTTCGTCGCCTGGCCGGACGGCAAGGCCTTCTCCCCGGGGAGCCCTGACTTCGACGTCTCGGACCGCGATTACTTCAAGATGATCATGAGCCGGCGGAGCGACTGGGAAGTCTCGGACCCGGTCGTCTCGAGGACCCTCGGGGTTCCCGTCGTCGTGATGGCCTATCCCGTCAAGGCCGAGGACGGCTCCGTGCCGGCCCTCGTCGCCTTCCAGGTACGGCTGGACGCCCTCTCGGCCCTCCTGGACCAGGTCAGGCTCGGCGCGACCGGCTACGGCTGGCTCGCCACCGGAAGCGGGCTCGTGATTGTCCATCCCGTCGCTGCCGAAGTGATGAAGCTCCGCGTGCCCGAGGCCGACGCCTCGGGCTTCCGAGGCCTCTCGGCCCTGGGCGAGTCCATGGCCTCGAACAGCAACGGCACGGGCTCTTGGCTCGACCCCTCGGGGATCCGCTACAACACCTGGTTCTCGAGCGTGCCCAACTCGCCCTCGTGGATCCTGGGAGTCGACGAGAAGGCCAGCGAGGCCGAGGCCGCGGTCCGGTCGACGGTGCTGATCCTCGTCTTCCTCCTCGTCGTCGGCGTCGCGGTGACGCTCGCGATCTCGATCCTCATCGCCCGCTCGATCGCGCGGCCCCTCGGCCTCGCCGCCGGCGGGTTCCGCGAGCTCGCCGAGGGCGAGGCGGACCTCACGGCGAGCATCGACCTCGACATGAAGGACGAGATAGGCGATCTCGTCTCGGACTTCAACACCTTCCTCCGCAAGCTCAGGGACACCATAGCCGAGCTGAAGGGCGCGCAGTCGGGGATCTCGGAGTTCGGCGAGCGGCTGAGGGCCAGCGTCGAGGGGACCGAGGCGGCGGTGGGCGCCTTGACGGAATCGATCGAGGCCGTGCGGGACCGGGGCCATCATCAGGCCTCGAGCGTGGAGGAGTCCTCGAGCGCGGTGAGCCAGATCGCCCGCAACATCGCGAGCCTCGACGACCTCATCGCCAACCAGGCGGCGAGCATCACCGAGGCCTCGGCGGCGATCGAGGAGATGGTCGGGAACATAGGCTCGGTCACCGGCTCGGTGGCGAAGATGGCCCGGGAATTCTCGGCCCTGTCCGGGGCCTCGGAGGCGGGCAAGGCCAAGCTCTCCGAGGCGGCCGAGAGGATAGCCCAGATATCCTCGCAGTCGCGGGCCCTCCTCGAGACCAACGAGATAATCGCCTCGATCGCGTCGAGCACCAACCTCCTCGCGATGAATGCGGCGATCGAGGCGGCGCACGCGGGAGACGCGGGGAAGGGATTCTCCGTCGTGGCCGACGAGATCCGCCGCCTCTCCGAGACGGCCGCCGAGCAGTCCAAGACGATCGGCGAGGAGCTGGGCCGCATCCTCGAGGCGATCGGAGACATCGTCGGCCTCTCCAGGGAATCGGAGGAGGCCTTCTCCCTCGTCGCCGGCAAGATAGTCGGGACGGAGGCCCTAGTCAAGGAAGTCGATCGGGCGATGGCCGAGCAGGGCGAGGGCTCGAAGCAGATACTCGAGGCGCTGCGCGAGATGAACGAGGTGACCTCGCAGGTGAAGACGGGGTCCTCGGAGATGAGCGCGGGCAACCGGGCCGTGCTCGAGGAGATGGCGCGCCTGCGCGACGCCGCCTTCGACGTCAAGGAGCGCGTGGAGGCCATGGCCGCGAGCGCGGGCGACATAGGCGCGAACGTGGGCGCCGTGGCCGACGTCGCCAAGGGCACGAGGGAGACCATCGACCGGATGGAGGCGGCCATCGGCCGCTTCAAGGTCTAGCTCGGGGTCTTGCCGGCCATGATCCGGGCGTACTCCTTCTCGTCGATGGGGTAGAACTGGACCAGGATCACCGCGGCTATCAGGAAGACGGCTGGGATCGGCCCGATCGCCAGGCGGATGGCGAGCTTGGCGGAGTCAGTCTGGGCCGCGTTCGCGACGAAGCCCCCGGCGCCTAGCACCAGGCCCGTGGTCAGGAAGGCGAGCGCGGCACCGACCTTGGTCGTCAGGAGGACGATTCCGTAGAAGGCCCCCTCCTTGCGCACGCCGGTCTCGACCGCGTCGATCTCGACGGTGTCGGGGACCATCGAATAGGGCGGCATGTATCCGAAGCCGACGCCCACTCCCGCGTAGACCATCATCCCGATGAAGAAGCCGGGCCCCAACGCGTGGCCCAGGAAGAAAAGCACGAGGCTCGCCGTAGCCAGGACGAAGAGGCAGATCTGGTAGGTGCGCTTCTTCCCGATCCTCTTGGAGACCACGACCGAAATCGGGATGCAGACCATGGCGGTGACGAGGAGGATGGCCAGGACGACCGGCACGAGGTCCTCCCGCGCGTAGATGTACTTGAAGTAGTACGTGATCGCTATCTGGAGGAAGGTCAAGCCGATGATGTGGAGGCCGTAGGTGACGAGGACGTTGAGATAGGGCCTGTTCCTGAACACCGGTAGATAGGCCTTCAGGTTCCCTCCCTGCGGCGGGGCCTCGCTCGAGGCTTTCGGCTCCCGTACCGAGAAGCCGGTGACGAGGGCGGAACCCATCATGATGAGGCCGAAGACGAGCCCCACCATCGAGAAGCCCAGGCTCTTGTCGCCGCCGCCCGAGCCGCCGAAGGCGCCGAGGATGGGCTGGACCGCGACGCCGCCGATGATGGTCCCCACGACGGCGAACATGAAGCGGTAGCCGTTCAGGCTCGACCGCTCGTTGTAGTCCTTCGTGAGCTCGGGGGTCAGCGCGGAGTAGGGAATGTTGACCACGGAGTAGATCATGTTGAGGAGGATGAAGGAGGCGGCTCCCCACGCGACGAGGAGGCCGGGGCTCGCGATGCGCGGATTCGTGCAGAAGCAGACCATCGCCAAGAGGAGGGGGACCGATCCGATGATGATGTAGGGCCTGCGCCGGCCCCACCTCGTGCGGGTATTGTCCGAGAGGTAGCCGAGCACGGGATCCCATACGGCGTCGAAGAGCTTGCCGATCATGGTGATCGCGCCCGCGATCGCGACGGGAATGCCGATGGTGTCGGTCAGGTAGATGATCGCGTAGAAGCCCAGGAAGGTGAAGAAGAGGTTGCCGCCGAGGTCGCAGACCCCGAAGCCGAGCTTGGTCCCGACGCTCAGTTTCGCCCCTCGTCCCCGTCCGCCGTCGCCCGTAGTGCTAGCGTTTGCGCTCATCGATGAACTCCTCGATGCAGGTGATGTATTCGCGCTCCAGATCGCGCGTCGCGGCCTCGACCGCGGCCTTCTTGTCCTTCAGGTAGTCCGCGTAGCGGGAGCGCAGCTCGATCGGAGAGCCGATCGACAGGATCGCGGTGCGGCGCAGAGTGTTGGGCCGCTGGGAGATATCGCCGCCGGAGAGCCTCGAGGCGAGGTCCGCGGCGCTGTAGGCGGTCTCCACGAGGCGGCCGAAGGGCGGCGAGGAGCCGTCCGCCGTCTCGATATAGCCCGAGTCGAGGTAGTAGCAGAGATCGACGAATTCCATGTGGCGCATCGCGTACCAGGCCTCGCCGGCCTTGCGGTCGGCCAGCCGCCTGCCGAGCGGCGGGTAACGGGACGCGTCCCCCTCGGGGTAGATGCGGTCCCAGCCTTCCTGCCTGATGCGATAGACGCGCGCGATGAGGTCGCCCTCGGCCCTTATGCCCATGGCCGACTCGCCCCGCCGCAGGGCTTCGGTCATGAGGGCCTTGAGCCGGGCGTCGCGGTCTTTTCCCTCCCGCCTGTGCCCGGCTCCGAAATAGTAGAACTCGGCCATGGAGAGCAGGCGATCGTCGAGCGCGACGAGGCGCGCGGCCAGCGCCCGCCTGCGCCCTTCCGAGTCGTCCGCCTCTCGAATCGCGATGCCGGCCTGGCCGCAATCCGCCTCGACCCGGGCCACCAGCCTCTCGATCTTTCCTATGTCGGATTCGCAGAAACGGTAATGCACCGAGAGCGGGAGGACTTCCACGCGCTCGGGACGGCCGAGCTTATCCAGCTCGCCCGCGCACCAGAAGCCCAGCCGAGCGGTGCCCCGCTCGAGGCGCGGCACGGTCTCGCTTCGATAGGAAGACTGGCCCTCGGGAGCCAGCGCAAGGGGATAGGCGTCGTCGCGCAGGACCGAGCGAATCCGCTCGACGCTCGCGCGGTCGAGCTTGGCGTGGTAGACCGGCATGGCGCCGAAGCGCGGCAGGATCCATCGCACGAGGGGGCCGCTCCACATGGGCACCTCGTAGCCGTGGACGAAGCGCGCGTGGACCCGACCCGGCGCGGCTGCGCCGAGGCGCCGCGCCTCCCGGGAGAGCCCTGCCGAGAGGGCCAGGGACAGGAGCTGCGGCTCGTCCCCGTAGGGATGGCGGAAGGCGAGGACGAGACGGCTGCGGCCGTCGCGGAAATCCGCCAAGGCTCCGAGGATCCTCTCGGCGTGGCGGAATTCGATCCCGTCCAGCTTGAGCCCCATCCGCCCGTAGGGGCCGCTCAGGGCCCGGAGGGCGGCCAAGACGCGCAGGCTGACCTTGGGCTCAGGCAGCACGCGCCGCTTAGTCGCCCCCGCGGGGGGGCGATGCTCGCGCCCCACGCCCCCCGAGCCGATGCTGCTCATCGGCCTATTGTAACAGCTGGGAATATTCCGCGATACGGGGAATACGGTGCGAAGGAGAGCCACGACGGAAAAATGTCTCCCCACCGTTTGGGGTATTTGGGAGAATCGTCATCGCCTTTTAGCAGGGGGCGCCCGAAAAAAGGGAGCCCCGTCGCTCCGCAGCCCATCGGGCCATCAAGGCGAGGACTGGCGGGGCTTCCTTTTTTCGTAGGCGGGCCCCCCTGCATAAGGGCGATGACGATTCTCATTCCACCGATGATGCGCGGGGAAGAAAGTACCGGTTGCGCTCCCTCTTTACAGATCCCCGATCGTCGCCACCATGACCGCCTTGATCGTGTGCAGCCTGTTCTCGGCCTCGTCGAAGACCACCGAGTGGCGCGAGCGGAAGACCTCGTCGGAGACTTCCATTTCCTTGAGTCCGTGCTTCCTCCGGACTTCAGCGCCCACCTCGGTCTCGACGTCGTGGAGCGCGGGGAGGCAATGGAGGAATATGCAGTCGGCGTTGCCGGTCCTGCGCACGAAGTCCATGGTGACCCGGTACTTCTCGAGCTGCCCGATCCGCTCCTCGAACTTGGCCTCCTCGCCCATCGAGACCCAGACGTCCGTGTAGAGCGCGTCGGCCCCCTTGAGCGCGGCATCGGCCCCTGCGATGTCGTAGCACTCGATCGAGCCGCCGGCCGCGGCAGCGACCGCCTTCATCTCGGCGACCAGGGCCTCGCCGGGCCAGAGCTCCTTGGGCGAGAGCGCGACGAAGCGCATCCCCATCTTGGCGGCGCCGATCATAAGGGCGCTGCACATGTTATTGCGCGCGTCGCCGCAGTATACGAGCTTCACCTTGTCGAGGGGCTTGGCGACGCGCTCCTCGATGGTGAGGAGGTCGGCGAGGACCTGAGTCGGGTGGTCGGCGTCGGTGAGGCCGTTCCAGACCGGGACCCCGGAGTGCCTGGCCAGATCCTCGACGAGCTTCTGCGAGAAGCCCCGGTACTCGATGCCGTCGTACATGCGGCCGAGGACCTTGGCGGTATCCTCGACCGATTCCTTCTTGCCCATCTGGCTGTTCGTGAGGAAGGTGGCGTTCCCGCCCTCGTCCCAGCAGGCAGTCTCGAAGGCGCAGCGCGTGCGGGTCGAGGCCTTGTCGAAGATGAGGACGATGTTTTTGCGGTAGAGGAGGTCGCCTTTGACGCCCGAACGCTTCTTGGCCTTGAGGTCGCGGGAGAGGTCGAGGAGATAGCGGATTTCCTCGGTCGTGAAGTCCTTGAGGCTGAGAAAGCTGCGTCCCTTTAGATTGACGGGCATGGTATCCTCCGTGGATGGATACTACACGGCCGCTTAGAGGCGCGTCAATGAAGAGCCTGAACGGTCAATCCCCGACGTCTTTCGGGTAGAGAAAGCGCTTTATCTTCTGCGTGGGCGTCTTCTCGAAGGGCTCCGGCTGGAGCCTCACGAGGCTGATCCGCGAGAAGGCCGCGAGGCGGATGTTGGTCTCCCTCTTGATCCGCTCGAGAAGGATCGTCAGGGACTTCTCGGCGCCCTCCAGGCTCGCCTTCGCCAGAGAAGCGATGGCCGCCTCCGCCCCTTCGATGCCGCTCTTGAGGACGTCGGCGACCGTCTCGGGCTTGAGCTGCACGAGGGCCGTCAGTCCAGCGCCGTCGCCGTAGACCAGGGACTCCTGCACGAAGGGCGAGCTGTTGAGCACGGCCTCGACTTCCTCGGGATAGATGTTCTCCCCCGAGGCGCCGAGGATCATGGTCTTGAGCCTGCCGCGCACCGCGACGCGGCCCTTCGCGTCCATGACGCCGAGGTCCCCCGTGCGGAACCAGCCGTCCTCCGTGAAGGCCTCGGCCGTCCGCTCGGGGTCCTTGTAGTAGCCGGCCATCACGTTGGGCCCCCGTATCTGGATCTCGCCCTCCCCGCTGCCCGGCTTGGGTTCGGCTATGCGGATCTCCGAGCCGTGGATCGCCGGGCCTATGGAGTCGACGCGGAAATCGCGGGGGCCCGATCCGGCCGCCAGCGGGGCCGTCTCGGTGAGGCCGTAGCCCATGGCGCAGGGGAAGCGGATCCGATGGAGGAAGGCCGCCACGTCCTCGGCCAGGGGAGCGCCGCCTATCCCGAATATCCGCAGGCGGCCGCCGAAGCTCCGCTTCAGCTTCGCGCCGGCCAATCGCTCGAGGATCGGGCGGAAGGCGCGGCAGGAGTAGAGGGGGATCCTCTCGAGGGCCGGCTTGACCGAGCTTCGATACGCCTTCTCTATGATGAGGGGCACGGTGAGCATCGTCGTAGGCCGCAGGGCCTTGAGCGCCGGCATGAGGGCGGAGCTCGAGGGCGGCCGATCCAGGTAGTTGATCGACGCGCCCTGCATCAGGGGATAGATGAAGCCCACGCTGAACTCGTAGGTGTGCGCCATGGGAAGTATGGACAGCAGGCGGTCCTCGGGCCCGATCAGCATGATGAAGCGGATCGACCAGCCGTCGTGGACGATGTTGCGATGGCTGAGCATGACGCCCTTGGGGCTGCCCGTCGTGCCCGAGGTGTAGACGATGGCCGCCAGATCCTCGCTCCCGACCTCGGGCAGGGCGAGGCCGGACGCCGCCGCTTCCACCGATGACGCGTTCGGAAGGACGATACCGGCAGGGGCCGAGATGGGCCGGAGATCCTCGAGCGCGACGAGGATGCGGCCCTCCGCCGCCAGGTCCGCCTTGGCGAGGCAGCGGCGGGAGACGAAGAGGATGCGGCTCTCGGAATGGTCGAGGATGGAGGCGACCTGCTCGCTCGTGAAGTCGGCGAGTATCGGGACGGCGACGCAGGCGGCGCGGGAAATCCCCAGGTATGCGATGCCCCATTCGGGGCGGCTCTCCGCGAGAATCGCGACGCGGTCGCCCGGCGCCGCGCCGAGGAGGCCCAGGAACGCGGCAACGCGGCGGGTCATGGGCTCGAGCTCTTCGTAGCGCAGGGGCGGCCGGCCCGCCATGGCCAGGGCGGGGAGGCCCGCGTAGGCGGACGAGCTCTTTTCGACTATCTCCGGTATCGTGAAGCGTTCCAATTCGTACACGTTTTATTCTCCGTACGCCCGCCTGCTCGCTTCAACGCCTTTCTTTCATGGGGTAGAGGAAGCGCTTGATGCTCTGCTTGGGCGTCTTCTCGAAAGGCTCCATCTGTATCTCCACTCGGGCCAGGCGGGAACAGGCGGCGAGACGGAAGTTGGCCTCTCGCCTTATGCCGTCCATGAGCTGGGCCGCCGAGCGCTCGGCCGCCTCCAGGCTCTCGCCGGCATGTTGGGCCGCGTGGCCGACGGCGGCGGCGAGGCTCGCGGCGGCCACCTCGAGCTCGTCCTTGATGCGGGACTTGAGGCTATCGAGGACTTCGGGCTTGAGCTGCACGAGGGCGGTGAGGCCTTTCGCGTCGCCGTAGACCAGGGACTCGAGGACGTAAGGGGAAGTATTGAGCACCGCCTCTATCTCCTCGGGATAGATATTCTCCCCCGAGGCGCCGAGGATCATGGTCTTGAGCCTGCCGCGCACCGTGACGCGGCCATGGGCGTCCATGACGCCGAGGTCCCCCGTGCGGAACCAGCCGTCGGAGGAGAAGGCCTCGGCGCTGCGCTCCGGATCCCTGTAGTACCCGGAAAAGACGTTGGGCCCCCGGGCCTGTATCTCGCCCTCGCCCGTGTCGGGACGCGGATCGGCGACGCGCAGGCTCACGCCCGTCGCGGCGATGCCCGTCGTGTGCAGGCGTACCTTGCCGGGCCTGTTGCCGGCGAGGAGGGGCGCGGTCTCGGTGAGACCGTAACCTATGGAGTAGGGAAATCGCGCGCCATGGAGGAAGGCCTCGACATCCGCGGCGATCGGGGCTCCCCCGATGCCGAAGAAGCGCAGCTTTCCCCCGAAGGTCTTCTTGAGCTTTAGGCCGGCTGCCCATTCGAATACCGGACGCAGGGCCGCGATCTTGTAGAGCGATATCTTCTCAAGGGCCGGCAGGACGCTCGATCGGTAGATTTTCTCGATGACCAGGGGGACGGAGAGCATGATCGTGGGCCTGATGGCGGCGAGGGCGGGCAGGAGGGCGGTGGCCGAGGGAGGCCTGTCCAGGTAGTAGACGGCCGAGCCGTGCATGATCGGAATGAGGAAGCCGATGGTGAACTCATAGGCGTGGGCGAGAGGGAGTATGGAAAGAAGGCGATCGGTGCGACGCATGATGGTGAATATCGTGGCCGACCAGGCGCTGTAGACCAGGTTGCGGTGCGTGAGCATGACGCCCTTCGGCTTGCCCATCGTGCCCGACGTATAGAGGATGGAGGCCAGCTCGTCGGCCGCGACGCGCGGCGGGGCGAAGGACAGCGCGGCGCGGTCCAGCGCCTCGGTTTCTATCCCCGCGGCCGCGAAATCCTCGAGCGAGACCACGATGCGCCTCTCGCCCTCGCCCGGCGCCTTGGCGGCGAAGCGCTTGGACACGATGAAAACCTTGCTGCCTGAATGGTCGAGGATGGTCGATATCTGTTCGCTCGTGAAATCGGTCATTATGGGGACGGCTATCCCCCCCGCCCGGACTATCCCGAAATAGCAGAGGCCCCATTCGGGCCTGTTCTCGGAGAGCAGCGCGACTCTGTCGCCCTTCTTTACGCCGAGAAGGCCCATGAGCGCGGCGATGCGCCGCGTCCTCGGCTCGAGATCCCGGTATGAAACGGCCTTGCCCCCGACCATGGCCAGGGCTGGCCTCGAAGCATATTGTCCCGAGCTTTTCTCTAATATCTCCGGGATGGTAAAACGATCTATGGAATACACCCATAAACTCCTAAAAAAGACAGACTCGGACGGGCATCAAAAGTTGCGCCGGAAGGAAAGATAGTACGGGGGTTCCGAGACTTTTGTCGAAGGGAAAAGGAAAGGATTCGTGTAAAGGCTTGCACGAGCTCACTCCCGCCGGTCGCGGACTCCCTCATTATGCAAGCCTCAAATAGAAGAAGCTGCGCCGGTGGACTATATTCTATTATAATGCATCCGGCGTGCCTCCTCCGATCTTCGGGGGAGTCCTCTCACGCGAAGAGAAGAATAGGAGCCGTCGAACCATGAGCATGAAAAACTTCAGCACCAGGATCCGACACTCGCTTCTCGCGAAGGCGGCCATTGGCGCGGCCCTGTTCCTGGCCGCGGCTGGGGCGTGGGGGCAGACGAACTGGGTAGGCGGAAATTCTACGAATTGGGACGACCCACTTAATTGGAGCAGTGGCGTACCGGCTACAGGCAACGACCCGACCATTCTTTCTACAGCCTCAACTTGGCCGACAACGGTCAGTTCTGCCATGCCCGTGGGCCCGTATAACCTGACAATTCAGTCGGGTGCTCAGGCAGCTATCCCGGCGGCTTTTACTTTAGCAGGATTAAATAATTCCGGTGCTTTTGCCTTGGGCGGGACGCTCACTGTCAATACTGCAGTGACTAACAGTTCTACGATAGCGGTGGGAGCATACACCTTCATCTTTGCGGGATACACAAGCGGCGGCGGCGACAGTGTCTCCGTGGCTTCCGGAATTATCACGAATAATGGCGGCCTGAGTACGATTCCGACGCTCAACGTAACGGGTAGCGCGACGATTAACGGCGGTGTGAATGGGATCACGGTGGCGAACCCGGTAGCGAACGCGATAACGACGACCGGATCGGTGTCACTGAATGGCGGGATAAGCACGCTGACGGTGTCTAGCGGAACTCTGACGTTGAACGGGAACCTTACGGTAAGCCTAAGCGTTTCGAATAGCGGGTCGATCGCGATAGCCACGTATGTCCTGACGGCGCCGAGCGTGAATGGAGCGCTTTCCGTTAATGGCGGCAGTCTGGCGAGCTCCGGTACCTACAGTCTTGCCGTGACCGGAGCATCGAGTCTGAGCGATAACGGTAGCGGAACGACCGTCACACTGTCGGGCGGCGGCGGGATCAGCACGAGCGGTAACGTGACTGCGTCGGGAACGATAGGTTCTATGACGGTCAACAGCAACACGGTCAGTCTGAACGGTAGCCTTACCGTGAGTGGAAACTTGAGCGGCTCCGGTACGCTGGATGCCTCGGGCAACGGAGGCGCCGCGGTAAGCGTGGCCGGCGCATTGACAATCGCGAGCTATACGGCGACATCCGGGACAACGACAGTTTCCGGCACTCTTACATTGACTGTCTTCAACGCGACCGGCGGGACGATGGTGCTTGCAGGAACGGGATCGCCTATCATCACGGCAAATGGCGCGATCTTCGCGACACTCTCGGTGACGAATACCGGCGGTACGCCGACCACAGCGGGCGGTGGGAATGGCAACTTCACCGCAAGCATTTTCAGTGAAAGCGGAGCCGGCGGCGGATTTACCTTGGCCGCAGGCGATACGGTGACTGTGACTGCCTCTACTACGGTATCTAACGGCACCCTGACGCTGACAGGTGTCTATGCTGGCTCAAGCGCGACATTTAATGAAACAGGCGGAACGATTAACGTGGCGGCGGCCAATTTCGCCGCCGGCGCGATGACGGTGAGCGCGGGAAGCTTTACGCAGGCGGGGGCCGGTACGGACAGTGCAACGAGTCTTACGGTGAGCGGGACAGGGAGCTGCACCTGGGGCTCAGGAACCCTGAACGATAGCGGCGGTCTTTCGATTTCGGCGGGAACATTGAATCTCGGAACCTGCACTATCAGTGTCGGCGGAAACGTGAGCTTTACCGCTGGAGCGGTGAACGGAGCCGGCAGCAGCATAACCATGAACGGTGCCGGCATGAGTCTTGACCTCACGGTTGCTGCGCCGGGAGCCTTGACCATCAATGGGAATACGACCCTCACCGCTGTGGCCGGTACTGCTATTACAGGGGCTCTCACCGTGAATGCCGGCTTTACATTGACTCTGAACATAGGTGCCGCCCTATTCAGAGTCGGCGGCGCGGCCACTGTCGACGGCACTCTTACAGATAGCGGCACTGGTGCAACCTTCAGGACTAACGTGGGGCTCACTGTAAATAATTTAGGCACTGTCTCAATGTCTGGCGCCGGAACAGCTGTACGATCCACAACCATGGTTCTCAACGGGACTGGGAACATCTCAAGCACGGTCGGCCTCGTGCGGTCCAGTACCGGTTTGACCATCAACGGCTCTGGGGGGATTACGACGACGAGCGGTGGCTTGACGGTAAATGCGGGAGGA
>CAZBGA010000016.1:19235-55800 GCA_964491385.1 uncultured Treponemataceae bacterium
CCGGCCGGGGTGACGGTGACGGTTGGTGTGAACGGGTTCAGCGTAGGCGCGATGAGCGTGAGCGGCGGGAGCTTCACGCAGACTGGGTCGAACAGCGCGAACACGGTGACGAGCCTTGGGGTGAGTGCGGGGACGTGCACGTGGGACAGTGGGAATAACGGGGGAACGCTGAGCGTCGGAGGAGCGATAACGGAGAGCGGAGGGACGCTGGCGTTTGGAGCGAAGACGATCAATGTGATATCGATAAATGTTACGGCTGGTGCACTTTCCCTGGGGACGGCGGCGATCGCAGTAAGCTCGGCGCCGAATGTGATAAACGGGACGACGTCGATTACGAATGCCGGTAGCACGATAACGCTGAACTCGGCGGGGAACCTGACGCTGGATGCGGCCCACTCGGTAGGGAGCTTGGTGGTGGCGGCGAACACGACGCTGTTGAGCACGCACGTGGCGGCGGCGGTGACGGGGTTCACGGTGAACAATGGGATAACGTTCAGCACGGGAGGGAACACTTTCCGGACGACTGGGAACGTGACGCTGACGGGATCGTACGGCGAGGTAGGAGGGTCGTTCTTCGTCGGGGGCACGCTGACGGTTGCGGGGAGTGGGAACTTTGCGAGCACGGGAGCAGGAGCCCTGTCGGTGACGGGAACGACGGCGAACGCGGGGACGATCGACTCGTCTGGGGGGACGGGGACGCAGAGCTACACGGTGGCGGTGACGAACACGGGGACGATGAAGGGCGGCGGGACGGTTACGTTCACGACGACGTACGGGCAGAGCGCAGGGAGCCTGACGGGGGGAGCTGGGCTGGTAACGTTCACGGGAGTGGCGACGGAGTCCGGGGGGACGATAACTGCCGGAGCCGGGGACCTGCAGTTCGACGCGCAATATACGGGCACGGGCGGGACGCTGGTAGGGTTGTCTGGGGCAACTCTGACATTCCAGGGGAACACAGCCCTGGGAACATTTACTCCAAATGCGTGTACAGTTGTGTTCTCCGGAATGGCGTCGCCGCAGACTTTCGATTCGAACGGGCAAGCCTTACCGTCCGTTACGATTAATGATGGAGCAGGGAATTCCTTACAACTTATAAACAACGACGTAACCCAGCGGGGATCCCTTCTTTATATTCAGTCTGGAATCCTCGACCTCCAGACCAATAACCATGGCTGGATTACCGACTCCGGAACCGGAAGCCCAATACCGGGCAACTTCACAGGAGTGAACGGTATCCTTCGCCTCAATGCAGGTGCCGGACTTAATTGCACTGCATTCACAAGTCAAGTCAACCACACAGTGGACAATCTTGGCGCTAACACGATAACCGTTTCTGGCTCCGTTACCATCGTTGGTGTTTTTACTAATGCTAATTTTCTTCCTATCCTTGTCATGAACGGACCAGGTAACCTTGACGCTTATCCGCCC
Source organism: uncultured Treponemataceae bacterium (assembly GCA_964491385.1). Lineage (GTDB taxonomy): Bacteria > Spirochaetota > Spirochaetia > Treponematales > Rectinemataceae > UBA1306. The sequence goes on from CAZBGA010000016.1 coordinate 20,664, forward strand.
GCCTCGCCTAATGAGATCGGCAATCTAACCGTAAACGGATCCACGGTGACCCTGAATTATAACCTCGATCTCGCCGGCAGTCTTGTCGTCGGTCCTGCAGGAGTTCTCGACGTTAGCGCAACGAATTACCCCATACAGATCGCCGGCAATTGGACCAACAATAACGGTGTTTCAGGCTTCAACGCAAGAAGTGGGACAGTGACGGTGACGAACACATCGGGAGCGATGAGCATCAATGGCCAATCCACGACTTGGTGGGATTTCGTCTGCACAGTCTCAACTGGCTTGACGATTTCTTTCGCCAACAATCCTTCAGTATTTACCTTTGAAAATCTCTTCGAGATTTCTTCGAGTTCCTCCTCCTCCCCCATAACGCTCACTCGGCTGAACATGGCGGCGGGGAATCCGACATCGCCATACTATACTTTCCCAGGGGATAACGGGAAATTCTGGGACATAACCGTTCAAAATTCCGCTACGCTTATCTTGAATAACGTCATCGTTTATTACAGCAATGCAAGTACCAACCCCATTATCGCAACTCCGACCTTACCAGGCGCGACAGTAACGGTGGGATACGGTACCCCATATTACGATTACAAATGGCTGTCCGGCTTGCCGCTAGTCTATAGCTATACGGAGGACAGCGATGGCAATGGCAAGATAGACAGGATACGCGTTCAGGCTAATGCCGCTCTCAACGACGACTTCAGCGGCTTCGTCGCGAGCGTGACGGGCTATACCGTAACGGGTTATTCGTATCCCTCCTTGCATTCGAGCAATTTCTATATCAATCTCAAAGAGCAGTCCTTCAACGATACGGGCGCTACGCCGACCTGGACGATCACCAAGAATACCAGCCTCAAAGATCAGGGAACGGGCCTCAATCTCGCCACTCTCTATAACTATCCGATGACTCCGACTAATACTGCCTTCCCTAGAATCGCCTACACTCTCGCTCTGCCAAACTCGAACCAGGTGTTCGTTCATGCCTCCGAGCCGCTATTCGGTGCCATATCGTTTAATTCCAGCGTTGGCTCGGCGGCTTTCACCCCTGTTACAACGAGCGGCGGCGGGATTTCGGAATTCCTACTTACGCTCAGCGCTTCGGTTACCGCTGCTACGATTGCGAGCGGTACGGCTACTGTCACGGTATTGAATGCCGTTGATGGAGGTACTATTCCATTCGATGCGTTTACGACCAACCCTGAGCTGCCGCATCCGACCTACCCGACGGCACTGGGATCCTATGCCGCATATGATATATCCATCGCGCTTGGCGGAACTGGTATCGTACCGCCATATCCTACTCCGAATGCCGCGGCAGCCACCCATCGCCTCTCCGATGTCCTCGTCGACGTGCCCATCGCCAAGGCGAGCGACCCGACCTACTTCCTCTGGCCCGTCTACGCGAAGGACAGCAACACGGTCACCTTGAGCGACAGCGCCATCGCGGCCCTTACGCCGGCGCAGACGGCCAGCGAGGGCATCGGCCTCATCCGGGCCTTCGACGGTAGCCAGTGGCTCCAGGCGCAGAATATAACCGTGCAGGCCAGGATGCAGCCGACCTTGACCGGCGTCAGCGGCGCCACGCTCTGGTTCGACTCGAACGTGCCCGCGACCCTCACGAGCCCCTATGGCCTCTGGCTTCCGGCCTTCGCTCAGACGGGCTTCTCGGGCCTCGTGCCCTTCCCGGACGCGAGTCCCTGGGCGAAGGGCGCCATTTCCTCGATCGGAGCGGGGGTCGGCACGAACCTGTACAACTTCTCGATACCCGGGAACGACCTGGTTTCGCTCACCATGCTCGGCTTCTTCTTCACCATCCAGCCCAATCCGCCCGGACAGCCGCTGTACGTCGTCAGGCTGAACCTGCCGGCCGGCGCGGCCGCGGGCGTGGTGCCTCCGGACAGCCCGGCCTGGCACTGGTACCGCAATCTGATGCCCTTCAGCTTCCAGGTTCACAATATAGTCTCCCAGAAGGGCGGGGTGACTATCCTCAACAACGTCATCGACCCCACCAAGGGCGAGACTACTCGGTTGGCCTATCAGCTGCCGAACTCGGGGACGGTGACGGTGACCGTCTTCACCCTCGACGGGGACGTCGTGGCAAGGTTGGTCAACGGGCAGCAGGCGGCGGGAAGCTACTCGGTGGACTGGAACGGCCGCAATATGGCCGGCAACGCGGTGGCGCGCGGCCTGTATTTCGTGCGCATCGTCGCTTCCGGCGTCGACGAGATACGAAAAGTCCTCGTGGTCAGGCATCAATAGTCTTCAATTCGGGCCCCGGCGCAGCTATACTGTTACCGATGGGCCCTTCCGGCCTTTCCTACGAGGAGGAAAATCTCCATGAAGATCCTCATGGTCTCGAGCGAGGCCGCGCCCTTCGCGAAGGCGGGGGGCTTGGGCGATGCGGTCTCGGCCCTCGCGCGGGCGCTGTCCAGGGCCGGCCACGACGTTCGAGTCCTCCTTCCCCGCTATTATTCGATGGATCGAGCCGAGCTCGAGCAGGTCCAGGGAAGGATCGCGGCCCGGACCAAGTCGGGCGAGGCATGGGCGAGCCTCTATAAATCCTACTTGCCCGGCTCCGCCGTCGAGGTCTACTTCCTCGACCATGAAGGCTTCTTCGGTCGCGACGGAATCTACGGCTCCAAGGCCGAGACTGATTTCGCGGACAATCCGGAGCGCTTCGCCTTCCTCTGCCGCGCGGCCTTCCAGCTCTGCCGCAAGCTCGATTGGATACCGGACATCATGCACGCCCACGATTGGCCGACTTCCCTCGTCCCGGTGTACCTGAGCCGCGACGGACTGCTCGGCGAATTCGCGAAGACCGCCTCCGCCCTGACGATCCACAATCTCGGCTACCAGGGCGTCTACCCGAAAGAGACCTTCCTGTCCTTCGGCCTGGATTGGAACCTGTTCCACAATGCCGGCTTCGAATTCTACGACAAAGTCAACCTCCTCAAGGCTGGCATCCGCTGCGCCGATTGCCTCAGCACCGTGTCGCCGAGCTATTCGCGCGAGATCCAGACCCCCGATTTCGGATTCGGCCTCGACGGCCTCCTGCGCTTCCGCTCCTCCGACCTCGTAGGCATCCTGAACGGCGTGGATCTCGACGAGTGGGACCCCGAGACGGACCACCGCATCCCCGCGCGCTATTCCTCTTCCAAGATGGGGGGCAAGGACAAGTGCAAGGCCGCCCTCCAGAAGGAGTTTGGGCTTCCCGTCGCCGGCGACAAGCCTCTCGTGGGCATGGTGACGCGCCTGGCCGACATGAAGGGGGTCGGCGAGCTCTTCGGCCCTCTGTACGGGAGCGCCTACCGTATCTGCTCCGATATGGACCTCCAGTTCGTCGTCGTGGGCTCGGGCGAGAAGTGGTGCGAGGACGAGCTCAAGTCCCTTTCGGGCCGGCTGCCCAATTTCAGGGCGAAGATCGGCTTCGACGAGAGACTGGCCCATCTGGTCGAGGCGGGCTCGGACTTCTTCCTCATGCCGAGCCGCTACGAGCCCTGCGGTCTCAATCAGATGTACAGTCTGCGCTATGGGACTCTGCCGATCGTCCACAGGACGGGGGGCCTCTCCGATACGGTCGAGAACTACAACCAGGAGACGGGGGCCGGCACGGGCTTCATGTTCGACAACCTCACTCCGAGAGCGATCTACGACACCGTAGGCTGGGCGGTCTGGGCGTGGTACAACAAGCGCAAGGACATCGAGGCCATGCGCGCTCGGGCGATGGAGCGCCGTTTCTCCTGGGACCACTCGGCCGCCGAGTACGCCAAGCTCTACGAGAGGGCCCTGGAGCTCTTGCCCGATCGCCGGGCGTCGATCCGTTGAACAAAGAGCCGTCTTTCACTAACCTGAGCGCGTGTCGGTTATCGGAGGAAAGATGAGCGCCATGGAGAAGAAAGTCTACGATTACGACGAGGCCAAGGTCCGCGACAGGCTCGTCGATGTCTTTAAGCGTCGCAAGGGCGAGGCCACGACCGCCGACCTAATAGCACTCACGGGCCTGCCCAAGGCCCAGGTCGAGGCCGAGGTGAAGGCCGTGTCGGACGAGTACGGCGCGAGGCTCCGCGTCACCGAGTCGGGGGAGATCCTCTACTCCTTCCCCTCTGGCATGCGCAGCCGCTATCGGGGCCTGGGGCCTTCCGCCGCTCGGGCCTGGAAGGTCTTCCGTAAGGCGGCCGCCAAGGTAGCGGCCTTCGCCTTCAAGATCTGGATCGTCGTCATGCTCGTCGGGTATTTCGTCTTCTTCATAGCCCTCGCCGTCCTCGCCCTCCTGGCCTCGGTGGCGGTGTCCGCCTCGGGGAACTCGAGGGACAGCCGCTCGAGCAGCCGCGGCGGCGGCCTCGGCGGGATGTTCATAACCGGGCAGCTGCTCAGTACGATCTTCCGGATCTGGTTTTACTCCGAGCTCTTCTTGACGCCCGAGCAGCGCGCGGCCCGTACGGGCCGGAGGCGCGAGCGCCGGCCGCTCTACAAAGCCATCTATTCCTTCGTCTTCGGCGACGGCGATCCCGACGCCGGCTGGGATACGGTCGAGAAAAAGGCCTTCGTCGCCTTCGCCCAGGCGAACAAGGGCATAGTCACCATGCCCGAGTTCATGGCCCTCACGGGCCTCGGCCCCCTCCAGGCCGAGGAGAGAATCAACCGTTTCCTCTACGAGTTCGAGGGCAGCCCCGAGGTCACCGACGGCGGCAGCATCTACTACTTCTTTCCATCACTCCTCCGGGGGAAGGACAAGGCGGACCGCACGTTCGGCTCTTCCGTCCCCATGCGTCGCGTCGCTTCCTTCTCCTCCAACGACAAGAAGGCCAACGCGACGTTCTGCGTCTTCAACGCGGTCAATTTGCTCTTCGGCTCATATTTCCTCTACGGCTCGCTCTCGGTGCCGGCCATGGAGATACTGCTCCATCACGGCCGCATCAGCGGCTTCGATTACCTCTACGTCTTCACGACCTACCTCGCCGCGCGCTTCGCCGGTATAGCGCACCCGGCCGCCCTCCTGGGCATCGCCCTCGGAGTCGTGCCCCTCGCCTTCTCCTTCTTCTTCTACGCGGTGCCCGCGATCCGCGCGCGCCGCCTCGCCGCCCGCAACGAGCGCGCGCGCAAGGAGAACCTGCGCAAGGTGGCCTATCGCACGGTCCTCGACTCGCCCATTCCGGTCAGGCCCGAGTCCGTCCCCGTACGCGACGACGCGGCCAGGCCCAAGGACGGCCGAGCCGCCGCGAAGGCCCTAGCCGAGCTCGCCGCCTGGTCGGGCGCGGAGCCTCTGGCCGACGGATCCTACTCCTTCGACGAAATCGCGAGGGGGAAGGCCGAGGCCGCCAAGGCCCGAGCCTCCGTGGACGAGTCGGCCTACGAGCTCGGCGGCGTCGCCTTCGACTCGGGAGCGCCGGCGAACTGACTCCTCGAAGCGGTCGCTGTCATCTTGTCAGAGGGCTTCCAAGGCTTTCGCCAGGCGCGCGAGCTCGCCGTCGTCGAAGTCTCCGGGGATCAATGAAGGCATCTCGGGAGCCGGCGATAGGAGGACTCCCGCGCCGAGGGCCGCGTCGAAGAACCTGTCGTAGTCGGGCACCACGCCCGCCGGAGCCGTCGCGGCGAGGCGAGGGTAGAGGCAGGGTCCGTGGCGCTCGAAATAGGCTGCGAGGCGGCGGTCGGTTCTCTTCCAAAGCTCTTCCGTATAATCCTCGGCGAAGCGATCGAACTCGCTTAAAGAGCGGTGGGCGCAAGCCAGGGCGAGGGGCGGCACGATATCGACTTCGGCGCTTTGAGCCGTCTCGGCTTCCCTGAAGAGGAGGACGGCCGGGGCCAATGCCGCGGGGCAGGGCAGTCGTGGCATGGCTACGCGCGGCAGAGCCGTGCCGCCGCCCCGGGACTCGACGGCGCCGAGAAACGCGGCGAAGGGCTCCAGCGTCCGTAGTTCCTCGCCGGGATCGAGGAAGGCCGCCGCCGCCGCGACGGCGCGATCCTCGTCGCGGTAGAAGCAGGCCGCGGCGTAGCCGGGGTATCGCCTGAGGAGGTCCTTCTCGAGGCTGGCCTCGCGGATCGAGGGAAGGGGCCTCGTCAGGCCCGTGTCGATGACGGCCTTCGCCGTCGTGCCGATGCCCCTGCCCTTCGCCCCGAGGAGTGAGCGCCCGCCGTCCATCCAGAAGTCCAGGAAGCGCCTGCCGTCCTCGGCGTAGAGTCTCCATAGCCTGGCGCGCCGTATCGGGGGGAGGCGCCGCAGCCGGTTTCGCGCAACGTTCTCTTCGGCCATCCTCAGACTTCCTGCGCTTCGAGCTTGGTCGTGAACTTGGGGAAGAACTGCGCCTGCCTGCCCGTCTCGAAGCGGACGACGACGAGGGGACCGGAGCTCGGGGTCGGGCTCACCTTGAGCACGACGCCCGAGCCGTAGTCGTCGTGGTAGACCGCGAGGCCTGCGCGCCACGGCCCGCTTTCGTCGGTGCGCGAGGCGGAGGCCCGAGGCCCCGCCCCGTACCCGGCGCCCGCGAAGGCGCCGCCGAGCCGCGTCTCCCTGCGTCCCAGCGTCCGGATGAGGGAGGCGTCCAGCTCCGAGAGGAAGCGGGAAGGGGCTGTTTCGTACAGGCGGCCGTGGAGCCTCCGCCAGTGGCAGGAGCTCAGGTAGAGTTCGTCCTTGGCCCGGGTGATCGCGACGTAGAACAGCCGCCTCTGTTCCTCGAGCTCCTCGCCCTCCTCGTCGTCGCGGGGAAAGAGCCCCTGCTCGAGCCCGGTCGCGATGACTACGGGGAACTCGAGGCCCTTGGTGTTGTGCATCGTGATGAGGGTCACGGCGTCCGCCGCGGCCGACTCCTCCGAGGACAGGCTCCGGTCGAGCTCGATGGTCTCGAGGAAGTCGGAGAGGCCCTCCGGCGATCGCGGATAGAGCGAGGCGGCGTTCACGAGCTCGTCGAGGTTCGCGACCTTCTGCGTGCCCGCGACCTCGTCCTGGCTCCGATGGTACTCGGCCAGGCCCGAGCTCCGTATCAGGCGCTCCACGATGGCGGAGAGGTTCTCGCCGTCGGCCGGAGCCGCGCCAAGAGCGGCCTTGAGACCGGCGATCAGGGCGAGGAAATCCTTGAGCCCCGAGCGCGCCTTGCCCTTGAGCGACTCGCCGGCCTCGGAAGAGGCGGTCAGGAGGTCCGCGCCCGAGGATTCGGCCGCGTCGAGGAGGATGTCGACGCTCGTCTCGCCGACGCCGCGCGAGGGCTTGTTGACGACCCGCTTGAAGGAGACCTCGTCGCGCGGGTTGCAGACGACGGCCAGGTAGGCGAGGGCGTCCTTGACTTCCTCGCGGTCGTAGAAGCGCGAGGCGCCGACTATGCGGTAGGGGATGCCCAGGCGCGGGAACTCCTTCTCGAAGCCGAGGGACTGGGCGTTCGTGCGGTAGAGGATGGCGACGTCGCTCCATCTACCTCCGCCCTTCGCGCGGTCTTTGCAGACCTTGACGCAGAAGGCCACCTCGGCGTCCTGGTCCTCGAGGAGGTAGAGCGCCGGCTTGTCCCCGCCGGGACGCTCGGCGGTCAGAGTCTTGCCGAGCCTGCCCGCGTTGCGCGACACCACGTTGCCCGCCACGTCGAGTATGCTCTGGTAGGAGCGGTAGTTCCTCTCCAGCCTGATTATCTCGGTGCCGGGGAAGATCTCGGGGAAGCGGAGGATGTTGCGCACCTCGGCGCCTCGGAAGCGGTAGATCGACTGGTCGTCGTCGCCGACGACGCAGAGATAGGCGCCGGCCGAGCCGGCGAGGCTCGGAGGGCCCATGGGCCTCGCCAAGGGTTCGCCCGAAGGCTCGCCGCGCCCCGCCAAGAGGCGGAGCAGGTCGAACTGGGCGACATTGGAGTCCTGGTACTCGTCGACGAGTATGACGCGGAAGCGCTGGCGCGTGCGCTTCCGGACGGCCTCGTCCTCGCGCAGGAGGCGCGTAGGGAGCCTGATGAGGTCTCCGAAATCGACGTTGCCCGTCCTGCGGAGCCTGTCCTCGTAAAGGGCGTAGACCCTGCGCATTCCCGGGTCGGCGAAGGCAGCGGAGAGGTCGGGGGAATCGGGCTCGAGGCCCAGGTCCTTGGCGCGCGAGATGGCCTGGATCATGCGCGAGCACTCGCTCCGCGAGCTCTGGGGCATCGCGCCGTGGAGCAACGTGGTCTGGTCGTCGTCGTCGTAGATGGTGAAGTTGGAGTCGAGGCCGGCCGCGGGCGAATTGCGGCGGAGGAACCATGCGCCGAAGGAGTGGAAGGTGCGCATGACCGCGCGCGAGCAGGAGGTTTCGATGGTTGTCGCCCGGTCGCGCATCTCGCGGGCGGCCTTGTTCGTGAAGGTCACCGCGAGGATGGACTCGGGCTCGACGCCGCGCTCGCGCACGAGATAGGCGATCTTGGTAGTGATCACCCTGGTCTTGCCCGAGCCCGCGCCGGCGAGGATGAGGAGGCTGCCCCCCTCGTGCCTCACCGCGGCGAGCTGCTCGGGGTTGAGGGCGGATAGGTAAGGGGGGAGATTCCCGTCCATCAGCGCGCGCCCGCGACGCCGATCGCGTCGAAGTCGACTCCGTTCACCGCGAGGACGCGGGCCCGCAGGACCGAGCCCGGCTCGTGGCTGCCGCGAAGGACGGTGAGCCCGTCCACGTCGGGAGCTTGGTTCCAGGCCCGGCCCAGCGAGAGTTCCTCGTCGCCGTCGGCGGCGCGCGCCACCTTCTCCTCGACGAGGACGTCGACCTCGCGCCCCACGAACCGCCCGAGCCGCTCGCGCGTTATGCCCTCCTGGGCCTCCTCGAGGGCCCGGCGGCGCGCGGCTACCACCTTCTTGGGCACGCGGGCGGGCATGCCGTAGGCCGCCGTGCCTTCCTCGCGCGAGTAGGCGAAGCTCCCGACCCAGTCGAGCCGCGCCTTCTCCTGGAAATCGCGAAGCTCGGCGAAGTCCTCGTCGGTCTCGCCGGGAAAGCCTACGAGGAAGGTGGTGCGTATCGCCGCGTCGGGCAGGGCGTCCCGTATCCGCCCCAGGAGCTCGAGGTAGCGGCCTGAGTCGCCGCGGCGGTTCATAGCCTTGAGGATATGCCGGGAGGCGTGCTGGAAGGGCAGGTCGAAATAGGGGACGAGGCGGGGATCGGCCGCCATCACGCCCAGCATGGCCTCGGGGAAGTTGTCCGGGTGGATGTAAAGAGTGCGTACCCTGAAATCGCCGTCGGCCGCCGAGAGCGCGGCGAGGAGCTCGGGGAGGCTGGAGACTCCGGCGGTTTGCGCGTCCCGCCCGTAGGAGCCCAGGTCCTGGCCGATGAGGACGAGCTCGCGGACTCCTTGGGCGACGAGGTCGAGGCATTCCGCGAGGACCTCGTCCTGCGGACGCGATCGCAGGGCGCCGCGGATGAGGGGAATGGCGCAGAAGGAGCAGAAATTGGAGCAGCCCTCGGTGGCCTTGACGTGCGCGGACCCGGGAAAGTCGAAGCGCCTGGCGCGCCGGACGGTCCCGATGGACGGAGCGGCCTCGGGCACGAGGACGGGCCGCTCGCCAGCAAGCGTGGCCTCGGCCGCCTCGAGCACCGCGCCGAGATCGGCGTTGCCGACGATGCCGTCGGCCTCGGGCAGGCCGGCGGCCAGGTCCGCCGCGTAGCGCTGGGACAGGCAGCCGGCGACGAGGACGCGCTTCCCGGGGTAGGCCGCCTTCAGGGCGACGACGGCCCCGATGGACTCCTTCTTGGCGTCCTCGATGAAGCCGCAGGTATTGACGATGACGAGGTCGGCGCCCTCGGGCCCGTCGGCGAATTCGTGGCCGGCCGCGTCGAGGCGCGCGGCGATCTCCTCGGCGTCTACGTCGTTCTTAGCGCAGCCGTGCCGGTCTATCCAGAATCGCATGGCTCCCGTCAGTCCACGTCGGAGGCGCCGAGCGCCCAGCCGCCCGAGTCGCTTTGGGCCCAGGCGATGCGCTTGACGGCGACCTCGCCCGCCCCGCCCAAGTCGAGGTCGGCGCTCTTGCCTCCGGAGGCTTGGACGGTGAGTTTGACCGCCTGGGCGTTCGAGGCCCAGATTCGAAGGCTGTTCTGGGCATTGACGGTGACCGTATCGCCCTTCCGGTAGTAGCGCTCGTCGCGGTCCTTCTTGTCGGCTTCGTAGCGGAACATGCACGAGCTCCGGAAGGTCACGGAGACGACGAAGGGGTAGGGGGTCTTCCCGGACTCGAAGAGGATGACAGGTTTGCCCGAGGGGGCCGATAGCGCGCTCGCCGCGCCTGAGGCCGCCTGCGCGGAGGGCGCGGATCCAGCGCCCGCGGGGGCCGCAGTCGAGCCCGCGGCAGCCGAGCCTGATGCTTGGTCGCCCGAGTCCTCGGAAAGGGGAGCCTGAGCCGCGGCCATCAGGGCGGCGTCGGTCGAGCTGTATTCGAGCCTGAGGACGGCTCCTTTGGAAGGGTCCTTCTTGGAGAGGTCGCTCACGAGGAGCTTGATCTCGGGCTGGTTGTTGCGGTCGAGGTCCAGGGTCCCTTCCTCGCCGAGCATGAGGCGCGAGGCGCCCACCGGCGTCTCCAGCGTGACGGCGTCGTCGATGCGCGACACGAGAATCTTGTACTCGGTGTTGCCGTAGGCCACCAGGAGGGAGTCGCCGACGTAGAGGCGCTTCTCGAAGGCGCTGCCAGCGACGCGGTACTCTACCGGCGCGCGGCGCGAGGCCGAAGCCTCGGAGCCCGCCCTGCCTCGGCCGCCGAGGGTCGCGACGAGGACGATCGCGACGACGATCACGGCGCCGCCTATCGAGGCGATGAGCGTCAGAGGCGAGGGGCCGCGCCTGGGGATGAGCTCCTGGATGGGCATCGGCTGCTCTTGAATCTTCATGTTCTTGTAGGTGTTCACGAATTCGTCGGAAGACAGGCCGAGATAATCGGCGTAGTTGCGGAGGAAGCCGATGACGTAGGGGTCGCCCGGGAAGACGGAGAAATCCTCGGCTTCGAGGCCCGCGAGGTAGCGCTTCGCGATATTGGTCTCGTCGGCCACGCGATCGAGGGTCAGGCCTTTGCGCTCGCGCGCCGCGCGGAGCTGTTCGCCGATAGGGGTCATGGCGTCGCGTTCCTTTCCGTCAATTGTCGGAATTGAAGAGGAAATTATTGTAGACGTTGGCCGACGCGGGAGAGTCGTAGACGAAGCGAGCCGCCGGAATCCCCACGTTGGTCTTTACGCCGGTGAAATCGAAGGTCAGCTTGTCGCCCGAGATCGTCCAGCCCTCGATCCTCCGGATGAGCTTCGTGTCGGGGCTGATATAGAGCTTGAGGGTCGTGAACCCCTCCGCGGCCGACGTGCGGGCGAGTACGAGCCGCACGGCCTGCTCGCCCGGGGCGCCGCCGTCGAGGGGGAGGGGGGAAGGGCTCGACTCGAAGGCCACGGAGTAGTTGCGCCTCAGCATCTTGAGGCCTTCGCGCGTCGCCAGGGTGGCGGTTCCCGCGCCGGGCTTGTCGGCGGACGACTGGGAGAGGATGGCGTTGTAGCCGGGTATGTAGACGGTGAGCGTCTGCCCGTCGAAGGAGATGACTTGGTCGGGGGGGCTGGTGAAATCGACGCGGAGGAGCGAAGGCGATTTGAAGATGATGTCGCCTTTCATGACGTCCTTGCCGTCCTTGCCCGTGGCGATGCTGATCTTTCCCTCGTAGTCGTCGACCTGGGCGTAGCGGTCGGCGACGAGGTTGAAGTATTGGGCCGCGGTGACGATCTCCTGGCCCGAGGCCGGCGCCGCCGCGAGGGTTACGACCGAGAGGAATACGAGCATGGGAAGGTGTTTCACGAGGCTCTTCCTAATAAAGGGCTATGGGAATTCCGCGGAATAATAGCGCTTCCGGGATAAAAAAACAATACTGCCCTATCCCGCCCGTTCGCGGCGGATGCTCTCGCGTACGAGATAGCGCAGTCTGTTGTCCGAGAGCTTGAGCGCCTCGCCGCAGTCGGGGCAGGTGAAGCGGCTGTCCGCGAGCTGGGCCTTGCGGCAGGCTATGCAGAAGACCCTGCCGCAGCGCGGGCAGGCGCCCGCCGGAGAATCGTCCGGCGGCATGGCCCGCACGCTCGCGGCGCTCTGGGGGGGGAGCTCGCGAGGCACGCGCCAAGTCCTCCCGCACTGAGAGCAGGAGAGTCCTTCGGTCGTCGCATCCTCGATCTCCGAGGAGAGGCGTGTCGAGCGCTCGGGGGATGCCTTCGCGAGGCGCTCCGCGAGGGCCCTGGCCTTGGGATAATTGCGGAGCGAGAGGTAGCATCGTCCCAGGGCGGCGAGGAGGTCGGGATCCTCCGGGACGACCTCGAGGCCGAGCCTATAGGCCGCCTCGGCGCGCGGGAAGTCGCCGTAGATGCGCGCGAGGTTGCCCGCAAGGAGGAGACCCCTCGGGCCCGATCCAAGGTCGAGGGCTTTCCTGATCCGCTCTTCGGCCTCGGAGTAGCGCTCGAGCTCCATGTAGACCGCGGCGAGATTCGCCTGGTACTCGGCGGACCCGGGCTCGAGCGCCGCGGCGCGGTTGTACTCGCGCGCGGCTTCCTCCAGGCGCTCCGCCGCCAGCTCGCGGGAGGCCGCGGATTCGGCCGCCCGCGCCAGCGCGTTCCCCGCCTGGTTGCGGCAGGCGGCGTCCCCGCCGAAGGCGGCGAGGGCGGCGAGGGCGGCGTCCGTCCTCCCCTCCCTCGATTCGAGGTCCGCTAGGTTGATCGCGGGCTCCCTCGCCTCGGGTAGCGCCCGGCGGGCCGCCTCGAGGCACTCGCGGGCGCGGGCGAGGTCGCCGCGCGACAGGGCCTCCTGTCCCGCCAGGTTGAGGGTCCATCCGTCGCGGGGCGCCAGCTCCAGGGCGCGCTCGACGGCGGCGCTGGTCTCGGCCTCGGGGCGCCCGAGGAGGAAGAGCCTCTCGGCGTAGCGGAAGGCATAGAGGGGGAAATCGGGCTCGAGGGAAAGGGCCTTCTCGAAGCGCTCGAGGGCCTCTTCGCCTCTGCCTTTCTCGGCGAATATCAGGCCGAGGGTGTAGTGGCTGCCCGAGTCCACGCTTCCCTTCGCGATGAGCTCAGTCAGGAGCTTGGCAGCCTCGTCCTTCCTGCCCGCCCGGTAGAGCGCCTTGGCCTTTATTTCCTTGACTTCCGAGCTCTTGGCCTTGAGCGCGACGAGGCGTCCCAGGGCCAGGGCCAGGTCGTCGTCGGCTTCCTGGGAGGAAAAGAGCCTGGCCGCCGCGAGATAGGCCTCGGCTGCGGCCGCCTTCCTGCCGGACTGGTCCCATGCTCTCGCCTCGTTCATGCGGAAGAGGGGCTGCCGCGGTTCGATCTCGGCGGCGGCGCGGTATTCGGCGGCCGCCCCCTCGAAGTCCCCGAGGCCGAAGCGGGCGTGGCCGGATAGGCAGAGGAGGCGCGAGTTGTCCCGCCTGGTCGGCAGGAGCCGCCCGAGCTCGTCGCGCAGCTCGAGATAGCGGCCGCGCAGGTAGAGCAGGTTGGCCTTTTCCTCGGCGGCGTCGGTCCGCTCCGGGGCCAGGGCGAGGCATGCGCCGAGGGCCGATTCGGCCTCGTCCTGGAGCCCGAGGCGCAGCGCGGTCTCGGCCTTAAGGAAGAGCTCGTCGGCGTCCAAGGGCCTGCGCTTCTCGATCTTGCGAAGCTGGACCGCCGCGGCCAGGCTTTCTCCCATCGCAAAGAGGGTATCGGCGAGGCGCCGCCTGGCATCCGCGTCGGGCACGATGTAGTAGTTCCAGCGGTAGTACCAGGTCTCCACTTCGACCGGCCTCGAGTCGACCATGCAGGAGAAGAGGGAGAAGCGGGTTCCCCCGCCTTCGCCGTAGTTCTGGGCCGCGAAGGCGATATGTCCTCTGTCGAAGCTTTCGTCGGCCGCCTCCGCGACCCACTCGTCGTCGACGACGATCGTGAAATGGCCGCCCCGCGCGATGACGCGCAGCGAGAATCCTTCGCCGTCCCCGGGCGACGCCGAGTCGGCGGGCGAGAGCCGCGGGGGGAGCTCCGTCCATGCCACGAGCGGCCGCGGGCTTCCGTTGAAGACGACGTCGAGGCGGAAGAAGCCCCGGTTGGAGACGAGGACCGAGTAGAAATTGGCTTCGTCCTGGTATCGGAACAGGAAGCCGCAGGCGGAGTGGGGGAGGCCCGAGGCCGCGGCGAACTCGCCTTCGACGGCGAAGTCGGAATGGCGATAGAGAGGGGCTTCGGTCCAGGCGAAGAGATCGGGCCTCTCCAGCTCCAGCTCGAGACTCGACGCTCCCGCCTGAGCCTTCGCGTAGCGGGCGGAATAGCCTTCCCCTTCGATCTCCAGGAATCGTCCCTTATCGGGCCCGGACATCTCGCCCATCCACAGCTCCTCGACGAGGGAGCCCGGCTCGGGTGCCGGCCTGCGGCGGCGGAAGAAGCGCCTGATTCCTTCGAGCATGTTCGCGCTTGCTATTGCGGGGAGCCGCGCTCGAGCAGCAGGGTATGCGTCGGCCCGTCGGTAAGCTCGGGCGGCCCGAAGTATTGGATGCCGCCGGGGAGCCTGTAATTCGAGCTTTCGGCCCAGGCCCCGCGCCTGGACGCGAATTCCTTGAACGGAGCGCCGTCGAGCTCGACCAGCGCCTTCTTTATGACGGGCTTGTCGGAGCCGTGTCGGCGCTCCACGTTCATCATCGAGACCAGGGGCACGCCGCCGGCGATCCATCGGTCGGCGGGGGCGGTTAGGTTGCGCACCGAGGACAGGTAGCCGGTCAGGCCCGAGGCGGCGATGGCGAAGGCGGTGTAGCCGAGGGAGTAGCAGTAGTCGGCGTCGAAGTTGGAGGGGAAGCCGCACCTGCCCTCGTAGCCGAAGAAATGGGCCTGGTAATCGAACTTGCCTCGGTAGGCGCCGGAGGCCGAGAGGGCCTGAAGCCTCGCTCGGGTCATCTCGATCAGGAGCTTCTCGGTCTCGATGCGCGACACCTGGACGTTGCCGTGGGGGTCGCGGTCCCAGAGCAGCTGTTCCTGGATGCCTCGAGGCAGGCTCTCGAACAGGGCGGCCGAGGGCTCGGTGAGGCGCTCGAGGATGAAGGCCTTGTGGTCGACGAAGCTCGTCAGCGCCTTGAACTCGAATTCGGTCGCGGCGAGGATGTCGTTGATCTCGCCGATGAGGAACTTCACCTCGGGGACGAACTCGATGAGACCCTCGGGAATGAGGACGACGCCGAAATTCTCGCCCTTCTCGGCTCGGATCGTCACCGAATTCACAACCAGGTCCACGATCTGGCCCAGGCTCATCCGCCGGGCCTCGATCTCCTCGGAGATCAGGCAGACGTTGGGTCGGGTCTGGAAAGCGCACTCGAGGGCGATGTGCGAAGCCGAGCGTCCCATCAACTTGATGAAATGCCAATACTTCCGGCTGGAGGCTGCGTCGCGGCAGATGTTGCCGATCAGCTCGGAGTAGACCTTGGTCGCCGTGTCGAAGCCGAAGGATGTCTCGATGACGTCGTTCTTGAGATCGCCGTCGATGGTCTTGGGCACGCCGACCACTACGATGGGCTCGCCCTTGGCCGCGAAGAATTCCGCGAGGAGGGCCGCGTTGGTATTGGAGTCGTCCCCGCCGACTATCACGACCGCGTCGAGCTTGCGGCGCTTGGCGGTCTCGAGGGCCTTCTCGAACTGCTCGGGGGTCTCGATCTTCGTGCGGCCCGAGCCGATGAGGTCGAAGCCGCCCGTGTTGCGGTAGCGGTCCACGAGCTCGCCGCCGATGTCCATGCAGTTGTCGTCGACGAGGCCTCCGGGGCCTCCGCGGAAGCCGTAGAGGGACGAAGCGGGATTGGCCGCCCTGAGGCCGTCGAAGATGCCGGCGATCACGTTGTGGCCGCCGGGAGCGGGCCCGCCCGAGAGGATGACGCCGATCCTCATCGCCCTGCGGATGCCCGGATTGTCGCCTGCGGACAGGGTGACCGATGGCAGGCCGTAGGTGCGGGGGAAGGTCGCCCTGAGGCGGTCCCTGTCCTCGGAGGGCTCGGCGGCGG
The DNA here is from genome assembly GCA_964491385.1 of uncultured Treponemataceae bacterium. Lineage (GTDB taxonomy): Bacteria > Spirochaetota > Spirochaetia > Treponematales > Rectinemataceae > UBA1306. The sequence goes on from CAZBGA010000016.1 coordinate 36,597, forward strand.
AGCCTTTTACCGCGATGACTTTTTCTATGCTGCCTCGGAGGATGGCGGGCAGCTTGGGCGAATAGGCGAAGCGGGCGGTCTGGAGGGGCGAAAAGTCCATTCTCATCTCCTTGGGATCGTGAGCACGGGAGGATTCTAACCAGAATCGACGCTCAGGAGGAAGTGGCCTTCTCGATCTCGTTCTTGTCGAGGGGTCGGAGGACGCGGACGCTCGTCTCGCTCGTGCGGATCACCAAGTCCTTGCCGTCCGGGCTCCGGGAGCCGAGGATTTGGACGACCGGATAGCGCGGGTTGTCGGGGTTCACGTCGACGACGACGGCGCTCTTCCCGCTGGTCAGCATGACGTGGGTCCCGATCGGGTAGATCGAAAGGCTGTAGACCAGGGCCCTGATGACGATGTCGTCGTATTGCTTGCCTTCATTCTTGAGGATATCGACCATGCCGGAATAGCCGTCCTTGGCCTCCTTGTAGGGGCGGTTGGCGGTGACCGCGTCGTAGGAGCAGGCGACCATGATTATCTTCGAGTAGAGGGAGATCTTCTCCCCGGTGAGGCCGCGAGGATAGCCCGAGCCGTTCACGCGCTCGTGGTGCTCGAGGGCCGCTAGGCAGACCGCGAGGGGTACCTGGCGCTCCTTCAGCAGGTTGTAGCCGAGTACGGGATGGGCGGTTATGGACTTCTTCTCCTGGGGCGACAGAAGGCGGCCGGCCATGTACAGCTGCGGGGGAAGGCGCACCATGCCGATCTCGTGGAGGGCCGCGGCGGTGCCCAGCTCGATGAGCTTGAACTGGGGCAGCTTGATCGTCGTCCCGAGCACGATCGAATAGACCGAAGTGCGGACCGCGTGGGAAACGAGGTAGTTCTTGTGCTGAGGGGCGAGCGATTGGGCCCTGAGCAGGAATCGCTTGTTCTCGCCGATGACTTGGCACAGGCCTTTCATCCGCTCGCTGAGCTCCTTGTAGTCGAGCTCGGTCTTGGTGACGAAGCGGGTATACAAGGATTCCATATAGGTGGCGAAATCGGTATAGAAGGCGAGGATTCGCTCGACCCGTTCCTTGTCGCCAGCGCCGTCGGGGAGCGTGGCTGCGGCGGCCGCGGATTCGCCCTGGCTCTCGGGCGAATCCTCCGCGGCCGCTTCCTCGAGCGGCACGCCTTCGGTCCTCATCTCGCGGAATTCCCACTGGGTCAGACGCTTGACCAGCCCTTCGTCGACGGGCGTCTCCGGGGCGAGCAGGACGAAGCCCTCGTCCATGAAAAGGGGCTTGGAGAAGAACTGCTTAGGCTTCAGGTCCTTAAGCGAAATGTTGTTCATGGCCCACCCATTGACCCCGTATTACCTCAACGATAAGCTCGTCCATGGTTTCGCGGGGCCTCCCTATTCTATCCCTTCTATTATAGGAGCGACGTTGGATGAAATTTAGGACAATTTTCATACTTTTCAACGTCGTTATACTGACTTCTTTCCTTTTTGTCTTCTTCCTCCCCATTTTCCTCCTCGGCCCCGGCTCGTGGGCGGCCTTCTGGAAGGGCAACTGGTATCTCGCCCTAGTCTTCATCGCATTGATATTCGGCCTCAACGCCTTCTTCGTGATCAACAGGAAGACCTTCCTCCTCGTCGAAAAGGAGGATTGGAGCGAGCTTTCCGCTCATCTCGTAAGCCTCATGTTCCCGAAGTCCAGGTTCCGCTCGGGCCGAGTGCGCCTCCTCGTCAACGCCTATCTCCTCCAATCCGACGTCGCGGGCATCGAACGCCTCGAGTCCGAGCTTTCGTCCAAGAGGCCCGACCTCCTGCGCAAGAACGCCCTTCTCTTCGGCGTCACCCGGCTTCTGCGAAACAGGACCGAGGACGCCGAGGCTTTCCTCCGCCTCTACCTCGATTCCAAGGATGTCGAGTCCCTGGCCTGGCTGCGCTTCGACTACGGCTTCAGCCTCGTCCTCCAGAAGCGCTTCGCCGAGGCCCTGCCCTACCTCGAGGAGGGAACCTCGGCCCGCGATCCGATCCTCTGTCTCGTGTCCGCCTACCTGCTCGGCTCGGTCGGCGCGGCCACCGCGAAGGAGGAGGCCGAGAGGGAAGCGCTTTCCGCGAAGGCCGAGGAGTCGCGCCAGCGGCTCCGAAAGCGGTATACGAGCGCGAGGTGGAGCAAGGAGGTCGAAGGCTCCAAAAGCGAAGTCCACATCGTGATCCTCTCGAAGCTCATCGACGACGCGGGGCGCTGGCTCTACGCCGCGGCCCCCGAAGCCGGCGGATGACGGCGCGCGCGCGCCTCGGGGCCCTACTCGCGGTCGCCGTGGCCGCGGCGCCGGGAGCGGCCGTGTCCGCGGCCGACGCCCCGGTCGCGGAAGGCTTCCGCGCCGAAGGCTCGAACTATGTCTCGGTCGCGTCCGCCCTGGGCTCGAACTCGCAGGAGGCCGAGGAAAAGGCGCGCGGAGCCGCCCTGCGCGGCCTCTTCGCCGGCCTCGGAAAGGATCGGCTCTTCGCCGAAGTCTTCACCGCCTCGCCTCCGCTCTCCCTTTCGATACAGGTCCTCGCCTCATCGAAGCTTGCCTCGGGCTATAAGACCATCGTCCGTCTCGTAATCGACGACGAGTCCGTGCGCATCGTCGAGCGCGGCCCCTACATGGCCGCCGCCGTGGGCATACTCGACAGGGCCGAGGCCGGGTCGGACGAGGCCGACGCGAGGCGCGCGAGCGCCGCCGCCGCCGAGGCCGACCTCGGCGCCGCCCTCGACCGATACGGCATGGCGATCGACGCCTGCCACGTCGCCCTCGAGCTGATCGACCCCGTGGCCGATCCCGGCATCTTCTCCACCAAGGGGAAGCGCACGGCTCCGGAGCTCAAGAAGATCCTCGCGTCCACGATCGCGGATGCCTCGGCCGGCGTCGAGCGGGTCAAGAAGGCCGAGGCGGCCTTGGCCGAAGACGAATCCGGCGCCGCGGCGATCGGCGTCGCCGACGCAGCCATCGCTGCGGCCGATCAAGCCCAAGCCCTGCTCGACGAGATCGCCCCCGTTCTGGGCGACGTGAGCGCCTACGGCGAGGAGCGGCTCTCGCCGCTGCGCGACCGCATCTCGACTCAGCGTAGCGGCCTTTCCGATTCCGGGGCCGCGCTCGATCGCGCTCAAGCCGCGCTGCCCAGGGGCAATGGCGGATTCGCCGGCGACAAGCTGGATTTCGCGAGGCGCCGCCTCGACACCGCGGACGCATCCCTCGCCGCGGCCTACAAGACGGTGGACCGCGAGATTCGCGACCCCGCCGTTCGCCGCGCGGCGCGGGCGCAGGCCCTTCGCTGGGCTTTGTACCACGAGCCGCGGGAATACGTATCCCTGCGCGGGTACCTTCCCTTCAAGCTGGGAGGCAGCGAAGGTGCGCTGACGGGTTCGCCCTTGGACGCGGACGCCAATCTCGAGGGCGCCTTCGCCTTCGGCAGCGGAGGAGTCTGGGTACGGAGCCAGGCGAAGCTCTCCGACACGGATCTCGAGCCCGGCGAGGCGGGAGGCGACGAGGTCGCCTTCACTCAGTCCTTCGACTTCGGGGTATGGGGCAAGAGTCTCTATTTCGCCGGGTATAGGTGGGATTGGCTGCGGCGCGTAGACGGCGCTTCCTTTCCGAAGGCCGGCGCGGTGGAGCTGGGCCTGGGAGGCGTCTACGAGCACGGCGCGTCGACGGAGCGATTCCGCCGCGCCGACTGGCTGCTGTCCCTGAGCTACGAGCTGCCGTATCCGACCTCGGATTCGCCGCTCTGGAATGTCCTCAACGCGGGGCTCGACGCGCAATTCCGCCTCGGCGACCTGGCCCTCCTCGAGGCTTCTGTCTCCAAGCGTCTCGATCAGCTCTCCGACGCAGGATCCCTCCCGCAGTACGTCTCCGTGCTGCACTGGTCCCTCGACGTCGGCCTGCGCCTGCCGCCGCCCTTCTCCTACGGCGTCGAGTATTTCGGCGACTACGTGCAGCCAATGAAAGGCGACGGCACATTGGGGTCGGCGACGAATTTCGACGGCGGGCATTTCAGGTTTTTCGTCCAATACTCGCTCTAGCGGAGGAAGACCTCGGCCCGCGCCGCGGACAGTCGTAAACAATTACCTCCCTCTCTCCGATACTCGGAAAGGATGAGCTTCTCCCTTCCGGATCGGCGGCGCGGTATGCGAGCCGCCGTCTTCCTTCTCCTGCTGGCCGCTTGGCTACCGCGGGCGGCAGCCGCCCAGGCCCAGTATCACGTCATAGGGAAGGGCGAGACTCTGTATTCGATCGCGCGTACCTACGGGGTCGCCGCGGAGGCCATTGCGAAGGCCAATTCCATAGACGATCCTTCCAGGCTCAAGGTCGGCATGAGAATCCTCATCCCTCGCGACGACGCCGCGAAGGGCTCGGCGCCGGCGGAAGCCCTGAAGTACAAGGTAGTCAAGGGCGACACCCTGTTTTCCATCGCCAAGACCTACGGTGTCGGCCTGGATGCTCTGCGCTCGGCTAATAGAATGAAGGCCTCATCCGTGATCAAGCCCGGCGATACGCTTTCCATCCCGCCGGGCGGCAAGGCCGCCGCCGCGGTAGTGCCCGCGGCTCCTGCGGCGCCCGCGGCGCCCGTATCCATCGATCCCGCTCAACCGGCGCCTGAGCCGCCTCAGGGCCCGCCCCCCGCGGCCGACACGGCGTCGCCCGCGCCGGCGATACCCGAGGCCGTTAAGACCTCCTCCAAGGCCGTGAGCAAGGGCCTTTCATGGCCCTGCTCCGGCGAAATCCTCTATCTGGACGGAAAAGCCTATGGCGTCCTCATCCGCTCGAAGCTGGGCGAGTCGATGAAAGCGATAGCCGCGGGGACAGTCTCTTCGGCGGGGACCTACAGAGGCTACGGAAACGTCGTATTCGTCCTTTCCAGAGGCTACATCTATGTTTATGGAGGCAACGATAGCATTTCGGTGCGAGCCGGCGACCACATAGCGGCCGGACAGGAGATCGGCAAGGTGGGGATGGACGCGAAGCAGGGCGTCCCGGCCGCCTATTTCCTCGTCTTCAAGAACGGCTCGGCGGTGGACCCCGCATCGGCTCCCCGCGATTAGGCCGCGATCCTGAGAAGAAAGCTGTATCGATATCCTCGGATTATCGGAGAATTTATTGGAAGTCGAATCGGTTTTGAGTAATCTTAATCTGTTACTCATGCCGGAAAGGTGGGATCGATGACTGACGGGACGTCCCCGAAAGCCGTTCAACCGAAAAAGAAGAAGTCAGCCAGCCTCGCCCTTCCGATGTCCAAGAAGAAGAAGGTCAAGCACCCCAAGGAAACCGATCCCCTGGCCCTCTATCTCAAGCAGATCTCCCGCTATCCGCTGCTCAGCGCCGAGGACGAGATGGAGATCGGCGAGAGGATCCAGACTTTGCGCGCGAGCACCGCCGAGCTGGAGGTCGGCGGGCCAGGGCGCGAGGCCGTTCAGAAGGAGCTCATCGAGGTCAAGAACGGGATGATCTCGTCCAACTTGCGCCTCGTCGTCTCGATCGCCAAGAACTACCAGCACCGGGGCCTGTCCCTGCTCGACCTCATAGACGAGGGCAATATAGGCCTCATCGAGGCGGTCGAACGCTTCGACTATACGCGAGGATGCCGCTTCTCGACCTATGGGACATGGTGGATCAGGCAGGCCATCATCAAGAGCCTCGCCGACAAAGGGCGGGTGATCCGCATCCCCATCCATATGCTCAACACGATCAAGAAATGCTACTTCGTCGCCAAACAGCTCACTCAGGAGCTGGGACGCGACCCTCGGCCCGAGGAGCTCGCCGAAAAGCTCGGCATGGAAGCCAAGAAGGTCAAGGAGATCATGAAGCTTTCCCAGGAGACGGCCAGCCTGGACACTACCGTGGACGAGGACAGCGTCACCCACCTCTCGGACCTCATCAAGGACGAGAACGTAGTGGAGCCCTTCGAGGAAGTCTTCTCGATGACCCTGCAGGACACATTGGGCGACGTGCTCAAGAACCTCTCGCAGCGCGAGATCACGATCATCCGACTGCGCTACGGCCTCAACGGAGAGGGCCCCCGCACCCTGGAGGAAACCGGCAAGCTCCTGGGAATAACGCGCGAGCGCGTCAGGCAGATCCAGGAGAAAGCCATCCAGAAGCTCAAGGAACTAAAGGAGCTGACGGAATACCAGGGCAATTCCTAAAACGCTCCTTCAGGCCTTCGGCAAAACCCCGGTTCGAGCCCTCAATTCCCCGGTTTCAGCAGCGCGGCCAGATCGGCCTTGCCTCGCTTCACCGCGACGTCGTAGGCGGTCTCGCCCGAAATGTTCTTCGCCGTCCTGTCCGCGCCCGCCGCGAGGAGCCACGTCGCCGCGTCGGCGTCGGCCGCCAGCGCGGCGTACTGGAGCCAGCCGTTGCCCTGCTTGTCCTTCGCCGCGATGCCGCTGGCCGTCACGAGGGCCTTGAGCGCGTCGATTCCGGCGGCCATCGCGAGGGAAGCGGGAGTCTCGCCGTCCTTGTCTCGGGCGAACACGTCGGCTCCGGCCTTGGCGAGTCGGCCGGCCGTTTCCTTGTCGCCGGCTCGAAGCGCGGCGTGCAGGCTCGTGGCCGAGAAGCGGTCGCGGGCGTCGAGCCTCGCGCCGGTGGCCACGGCGAGGTCGAGGAGATCGGTGCCCTGCGATGGCGCGGCAGCGGGCTTGGTCTCGACGATGACGCGGAGCGGCGTCCTTCCCTCGGGGTCGGCGCGGTTGATGTCCGCCTGGGTCAGGAGGTACTGCAGCACCGTCGGGCTGCTCTTGATCGCGACGGTGAGAGGCGAGTCGCCGTCGGCGTCGCGCGCCATGATGTCGGCTCCCGCGGCCACGAGCATCTTCGAGGAATCGGCGTCGCCTTGGCTGGCGGCCTCGAGCAGGGCCGTCCTGCCCGCTTGGTCGCGCGACTCGATATAGGCGTCCGCCGCGAGAATATCCCGCTCGATATCGTAGGCGGACATCTTGACTGCCAAGGCGAGGGGCGCGGTCCCTCCGTTGTCGCGGGCGTCGACATCGGCTCCTTTGGACAGGAGGTACTTGACCGAGTCCCGGTCCCGCTTCCGCACCGCTTGATGGAGGGGAGTCTCGCCCGCGAAGTCGCGGGCGTTGACATCGGCGCCCGCGAGCGTGAGCACGGGCAGGCTCTTCCTGGCCGACCAGAGCACGGCGGAATGGAGAGGAGTGTCGCCCATCGCGTCCCTGGCGGAGAGCGAGGCTCCGAGCGACAGCAGGGCGCGCACCGCGTCCGACGCGTCGGCCTTGACCGCCTGATGCAGGGCGGTCTCGCCGGCGGAGTTGGCGGCCTCGAGGGCGGCGCCCTTCTGGGCGAGGAATTGGACGGCCTGGGCGAGATTGCGCTTGGCCGCGTGATGGAGAGGCGTATCTCCGTTGGCATCGCGAGCGGCCAAAGTCGACGAGGTGAACAGCCATTCCACCGGACCGCCGGGCGCGGTGAGCGCGAGCGAGAGCGGCGAGTCCCCGCGGACGTTGGAGGAGAAGATGTCGGCCTTGGCGAGGAGGAGGGCCTCGCCCTGGGGCCTCGAGTCCTGGCGCACGGCGATATGGAGGGCGGCGTCCCCGGCGTTGTTCCGCGCGTTCACGTCCGAGCCCTTAGCTATTATCATCGCCACCGCGTCCGGCGTCGCCTTGAGACCCACGGCGATGGCGAGGGGGGCGTTGCCGTAGTTGTCGCGGGCGCGGACGTTCGCCGGCGTGAGCACCGCGTCGAGGGCGTCGGGCCCGAGCGAGATCGCCACCGACAGGGGGCTCTCGCTCCGGCCGTTCACGAGGAATATTTCGGCGCCCGCATCGAGGAGGGCCTTCGCGTAATCGTAGCGTTTGACCCTGAGCGCGACATGGAGGGGCGCGTCTCCGGCCGCGTTCTGGGCGTTCACCGGGGCCTGGGCGGCGAGGAGGGCGCGGATCATCTCGATGGGATAGCCTACCTGGATGGCTACGTGGAGGGGCGTGTTGCCGTTCCGGTCCTTGAGCGAAGGATCCGCCCCGTACTTGAGCAGGAGGGCGACTCCCTCGCTTCGACCTTCCTCCGGGAGGACTATGTGGAGCGGGCTGTTGTCGAAGCCGTCGCGCACGTTCGGATCGGCGCCGCCTTTCAGGAGCAGCTCCGCTCCTTCGAGCCATCCCGAGCGGATCGCCTCGTGGAGGGGCGCGGATCCGGCGCCGTTACGCGCGTTCGGGTCGACCTTGCGCGCCATGAGGAATTCGACGAAGCCCTTCTGCCGGTGCTGGACCGCCTGGTGCAGCGGGGTGCTGCCGTCCTCGTAGCGGAGGGATCCGTAGTCGAGGGTGCGAGCCGCCTGCGTGAACCAGGCGAAGTCCGGGAAAGACGTCGTGCCGCCCTTGAGGATGAGGAGCTCGGCGATGCGGGCGGCCTCGACTCTGTCGGGATGGAGGAGGGCGAGGTCGAGCGCCGTCCTGCCGGAGCCGTTGCGGAGGTCGGGCGCCGCGCCCGCCGCGAGGAGCCTCGAGCATTGGTCCTCGAGGAGCCTGTCCGCGGCGATATGCAATGCCGCATTGCCGTCGGGGCCCTTCGCGTTGACGTTCTTGGAGTTGAAGGCCGCCGACAGGGTGTCGCCGCCCTTCGCGAGCGCGGCTTCGAGGGCGGTGCCCCCCGAGGGATCGGCGCTGAAGATGTCGGCGCCCTTGTCCGCGAGGATCTTGACGCAGTCGACGGCGGCTTTATCGATGGCGAGCCTGAGGGGGCTCAGCCCGGCGCCGTCCTTCACCTCGGGCTTCGCCCCGAGGACCAAGAGAAGCTCCACGGTCTTGGCCGAGCCCTTCTCGACTGCCCGGTGGAGAGGATAGGAACCCTGGGCGTCCGGGGTGTTCAGCTGGTCCTGGCTCGCGAAGAAGGTCTTGATCCCGTTCAGGTCGTCGGTGGCTATGAGGTCGGCCAGACTGGGCTTGGGCGGCGCGGGAGGAGGCTCCTGCGACTGGACGGGCGCCGGCGACCCCGCGCAAGACGCGAAGAACGAAGCCGCGGCGGCCGCAAGGAGGAAGGCCGCGGCGATGCCGCGAGCGGCGCAACCGCATCGTTCCCGGCGCTTTCGTTCGGCTCGCATCATCATCTTGTGTCTCCTTGAGGTCGAATCGCGCCGGGGCGCGCCCCCGGCTGGGCATTGTATCGCTCATTTAATTCTCGATGCCCTGCCGGGGCAATTTTAGCACTTTTACGCGCGTCCGTGTAGGTTTACATTACTAGCCATGACGATAGGATCCTTTATGCCTTCGGAAAGTTCCTGGCCGACCCGGCTCGAGGAGCTCGCGGCGGCTTTCCCCGATCATGAATTCATCGCGGAACCCGCGGCCGCCCGCGCCGCCCTACCCCGGTTGGACGCCATCCTGGCTTCGCGCCTCGAGCCCGAGGCCTACGAGGAAGCAGCCTCGCTCAAAGCCGTCTTCGTTCCGTTCACCGGCCTCAATCACCTGCCGACCGGCCTTCTCCTCGCGCGCGGCGTTCGGGCTTTCAACGTGCACGGCAATTCGGAGTCGGTCGCGCAATGCGCCATCGCGATGACCCTAGCCTTCTACGGCAGGACCATCGAGTTCCACGACGACCTGCGCGAAACGAAATGGCACGGCTTCTGGGTGGGAAGGGGCGCGGAGGACGAGTGGTCCTCGATAAACCGAAAGCCCTGCGCGGTATTCGGGGTCGGGGCCATAGGCTGCGCGATCGCCCGCGTCCTCAAGGCATTCGACTGCCCCGTCGTGGGATACCGCCGGCGCTCCGGGCTCCCCGCGCCGCCCTTCTTCGATCGGATGGAAGGCGACCTGCGCGCGGCCGTCGACGCGGCGGAGATTCTCTTCGTCGCGCTACCCCTGACGCCGGCGACGACCGGGCTGTTCGGCAGGGAACTCCTCCTCTCGGCGCGCGGCAAGTTCCTCGTCAACGTGGGCCGCGGCCCGATAGTCGACGAGGAAGGCCTCTACCTCGCCTTGCGCGACGGGATCCTCAAAGGCGCCGCGATAGACACCTGGTACGCCTATCCCGAGGGGGGATCCCGCAGGGGAGCGCCCTCGCGCTTCCCCATCCATGAGCTGCCCAATGTCATCCTGTCGCCTCACGTCGGGGGCTCCACTCGCGAGGCCGGGATCCTCGCCATTGAACAGACCCTGGACAATATCGCCCGATGGCTCTCAGGGGAGCCCTGCGCGAACGAGGCGGACATGGGGGAGCTGTACTGAAGCACGGGATAGCGCGCGTCAGCGCAGCGAACGCAGCTTCGCGCCAACCGCCGCCGCGGGATCCTCGCCGCCTTCCGCCGCCGCCCGCGCCGCGTCCACCAGTACCGAGCCTACTATTGCGCAATCGGCCGAGGCTCGAAGGGCCTCGACCTGCGAAGGCTCCCTGATCCCGAAGCCCGCGGCTATGTATTTCCCGGTCCGTGCCTTGAGGGCCGCCAGCCGCTCGAGGGCGGCCGGGTCGAGCTCGGTCCTCCTTCCCGTCACGCCGAGGCGGAGCACGACGTAGAGGAAGGGCGTCGCGCTTCCGTCAGCCAGGGCGGCGGCCCGCTCGAGGCTCGTCGTGGGCGCGATCAGAGGTACCAGGGCGAGGCCCGCGGCGGCGCACTTCTCGGGAAGGCCCAGCTCGGGCTCGTCGTCGGGGTAGTCGGGCACGATGAAGCCGTCGAGGCCTGATCGCGCAGCCCGCTCCACCATTTCGTCGACGCCGTAGGCGAGTATGGGGTTGAGGTAGCTCATGACCAGGATAGGGGCCGACGTGGCCCCGCGCAGTGCCTCGAGGGAAGATAGGCAGCCTTCGGTACTGGAGCCCGAGCGCAAGGCGGCGTGGTTGGCCTCGACTATCGAGCTGCCGTCGGCAGAGGGGTCCGAGAACGGCAGCTGGGCCTCGATGAGGTCGGCTCCCGAAGAGGCCATCGCGGCCAGTATCCGGGCCGAGGCGGCCGCGTCGGGATAGCCGCAGACGGCATGGGCCATGATCTTGATGCCCGGGTCGGATTCGAAGACCCCCAGTATCCTTTTGACACCCGTCATCGGGATCTTCCTTCGGCCGCCCGGTCGTCGTCGGTCCGTATCCGAGACGCCTCGGCCTCGAGGAAGGCCAGCCAGTCCTCGCGGTCGAAGATCGGCGCCGTAATGAAGAGGTCCTTGTCGCCGCGACCCGACACGTTGACGACGGCAAGCGAATCCGGGCGCATGGAGCCGGCCTCCCGGAAGGCCAGGGCCAGGGCATGCGCGGACTCTAGGGCGGGGAGGATGCCTTCCGCCCTCGCCGTGCGCGACACGGCGCCCAGAGCTTCCTCGTCCGAGACCGAGGCGAAGCGCACGCGCCCCGTCTCGCCGAGGTGGGCCAGCTGCGGCCCTATGCCGGCGTAGTCGAGGCCCGCGCTCACGGAGTGCGTCGGGAGGAGCGAGCCGTCCGAATCCTGGAGGAACAGGGATTTGTAGGCCTGGACGATGCCGATCCTTCCCTTGCCCCCCATCCGCGAGGCGTGCTCGCCCGGCTCGCCGCCTCGCCCGCCCGCCTCGGCGCCGACGAGCTCGACCTTCTCGTCCAGGAAGGCGGCGAAGGCGCCGATCGAATTCGAGCCGCCCCCTACGCAGGCGTAGATGCTGTCGGGGAGGCGCCCCTCGCGCTCGATCGCCTGCGCCTTGATCTCCCTGCCGATCACCGACTGCAGCTCGCGCACGATGGCGGGGTAGGGGTGGGCTCCCAGGGCCGAGCCGAGGATGTAATGCGTGTCCGAGACGCGCTCGGTCCAGTTCTTCATGGCCGCGTTGACCGCATCGGTGAGAGTGCGCGTGCCCTCGCGCACCGGAGTGACCTTCGCGCCGAACATCCTCATGCCGAAGACGTTGGGGTGCTGGCGCGCCATGTCTATCTCGCCCATGAAGACCTCGCACTCGAGGCCTAGCTTGGCCGCCGCGGCCGCCGTCGCGAGGCCGTGCTGTCCCGCCCCAGTCTCGGCGATGATCCTCGCCTTGCCCATGCGCTTCGCGAGGACCGCCTGGCCCAGCGCGTTGTTGATCTTGTGGGCGCCGGTGTTCGCGAGGCCCTCGAGCTTGAGGTACAGCCTTATCCCGAGCTCCGCCGAGAGAGTCTGGGCGAGGCACAGCGGCGTGGGCCTGCCGACGAAGTCGCGGCCGAACCTCTCGAGGAGGGCCCAGTAGCCCGCATCGCCGCGCGCCGCGTTCCAGGCGGCCTCGAGCTCCTCGAACGCGGGCCTGAGGACCTCCGGTATGTAGCGGCCGCCGAAGCGGCCGTAGTATCGCTCATCGCGCCTCATGCGGAACCTCCTTCTCGTCCCGGGTCGCCTCGGCGCGCCCGATCTCGCGGAACAACGCCTCCAGCTTGTCCGCGGACTTCCTCCCCGGGGCCTCCTCGACGCCGCCGGATACGTCGAGTCCGTCCGGGGAGAGCGAGTGGATGAAGCTGGCGACGTTGCGCGGTCTCACGCCGCCCGCGACGAAGTACTCTTTGCCTGCGTCGCGGGCCAGCGCCCCGGCGGCCAGTGCGGCCCAGGTCCCGATGGAGTCGCCGGTGCCGCCGTAGCTTCCGCGTACGGCGGCGTCGACGAGCAAGCGCGGGCAGGGCCAGGGCGCCCCGACGAGGCGGTTCGCGTCGGCGACGCTGCCTATCCTCAGCGCCCTGTACCAGGGAAAGTCGAAACCGGCGCAGGCCGCGGGAGTCTCGTCGCCGTGTACCTGCGCGGCGTCGAGGCCAGCGAAGGACATGATGTCGCGCATCGCGCTGGGAGCCTCGTTCACGAAGACGCCCGTCGAGCGAAAGGGACGGACGCCGCTTTCGCCCTTCAGGGCCTCGAGGATCGCCTTGACCGCCTCGGGCTCGACTCGCCTCGGTGAGGGCGCGAGCACGAAGCCGAGCTCGTCCGCGCCGAGGGCCAGGGCGATCCGGGCGTCCTCCAGCCTGGAGAGGCCGCATATCTTCACTTTTACTTTCATTGCCATGGGAATCCGGTCTCCTTTCCGCTCAAGCCCGCGTTCTCGATATCGCGTCGGCGAATTCTCTGACGCGCGCCTCGGGGTCCGCGGCCGTCGCCAGCGCCTCGCCGACGAGGAAGCCCTGGTAGCCCGCCGCGCGGAGGGCGGCGGCGTCCTCGGGCGCCCTCATCCCCGATTCGGCGACGCGCAGCGGCCCATCGGGCATCAGCCGGGCCATCGCCCGCGATCTATCCCCGTCGACGCTGAAGTCGCGCAGATCGCGCGCGTTCACGCCGATGGCGTCGGGTCCGGCGGCTGTCGCGCTCTCGAGCTCGGTCTCGTCGTGGACCTCCGCGAGCACGGCGAGGCCGAGCTCCCTCGCCGCGGCGGCCAGATCGAGCAACTGCGCGCGGGCGAGGGCCGCGACTATCAGGAGGATCGCGTCGGCGCCGATGGACCACGCCTCGAGCACCTGGTAGGGGTGTACGAAGAAATCCTTGCGCAGGACCGGCAGGCCGACGGCGGCGCGGACCGCGGAGAGGTGCCCGTCCGCGCCGAGAAAGCGCCGCGGCTCGGTGAGGATGGAGATCATGCCCGCGCCGCCGCGCTCGTAGGAAGAGGCCAGGGCGACGGGGTCGTAGTCCGCGACCATGAGTCCGCGCGAAGGCGATGCTTTCTTGCACTCCGCGATGAGTAGGGGCGCGGCATCACGGAGAGAGAAAGAGGGGCGCGGAGGACCCTCCGCGCGCTCGAGCGAGGAAGGCGGCCTTTCGCGCGCTCGGCGCATGGCATCGGCCTCTCTCTCCGCGCAGAGCGTCTCGAGTATGCCCACCCTTCAGCCTTTTCGCGCGGTGCCGGCGCGGACGGAGACGCGGGAAAGCTCGCGCAGGGAGCCGAGGACGCGAGTTGCCGCTCCGGCGTCGATCGACGCGCGCGCGGCCTCTATCGCCGCTCCGAAGTCCGGGGCCATCCCGGCGGCCAGGATGGCGGCCGCCGCGTTGAGGACCACTACGTCGCGCTTCGGGCCGGGATCGCCCGACAGTATCCGCTCCAGGATGCCCGCGTTTTCCGCCGCGTCGCCGCCCTTAAGGTCGGCGGGCGCGCAGAGCTCGAAGCCGTAGTCCTGGGGATCCAGGACATAGGTGCGCGTCCAGCCATCCTCGAGCTCGGTCACTTTGGTGGAGGCGGCGAGACTTATTTCGTCGATGCCGTCGAGGCCGTGCACGACGAGGGCGCGGCCGACGCCCAGGTTGGCCAGGATTCGCGCGACCGTCTCCGTGAGCTCGGCGGCGTACACTCCGACCACCTGCGCCCGCGAGCGCGCCGGGTTCAGCATCGGGCCGATCATGTTGAAGACCGTTCGGAATCCCAGCTCGCGCCGCGGGCCCATGATGTTCTTGAATGCCGGATGGTACGCGGGCGCGAAGAGAAAGGCCATGCCCGCCTCCTGTATCGCCCTGGCGGACTCGAGAGGCTCCATCTTCGTGGAGACGCCGAGGGCGTCGAGGACATCCGCGGAGCCCGAGCGCGAGGTGATGGAGCGGTTGCCGTGCTTCGCGACGCGAGCGCCGGCCCCCGCGGCGACGAAGGCCGAGGCGGTGGAGATATTGAAGGTCCCCGACGAGTCTCCGCCCGTGCCGCAGGTATCGACGGTCGCGAGCCCGGCGGGAAGGGGCACTCGGATCGCGCGGTCGTACAGGGAGGAGGCGAAACCCGTCATTTCTTCGATGGTCGGGCCCTTGACGGTGAGGCTGGCCAGGAAGGCGCCGACCTGGGCCTGGGAGATCGCCCCGTCGGCGATCTGGTCCATGAAGCTCCGCGCCTCGGCGCGCGTGAGCTCTTCTCGCGCCGACAGGCGCTTCAGCATGTGCTTTACCGAAGGTATCTCGCGGACGCCCGACAGGAAATTGCGGATTAGGCGCTCGCCGTCCTCGGTGCCGATCGACTCCGGGTGGAACTGCAGGCCTTCTATCCGGTGCTCGAGATGGCGGATGGCCATGATCTCGCCGTCCGAGGAAGTCGCGCTGACCTCGAACCCGGCGGGCAGGCTCTCGCGATCGACGGCGAGCGAGTGGTAGCGGATCGCCCGGAGGGGATTCGGCGCCTCCGAGAACAGGGTCTTGCCGTCATGCGAAATCGTGTCGGCTTTGCCGTGCATGATTCTCCTCGCCCGGACTATCCGCGCGCCGAAGGCCGCCGCGATCGCCTGGTGCCCGAGGCAGACGCCGAGTATGGGCTTGACGCCGGCGAAACGCCGGATGAGCGCGATCGAATTGCCCGCCGTCTCGGGCCTCCCCGGTCCCGGGGAGATTACGAGCCTGTCGAAGTCGAGCGCCTCGGCCTCTTCGACCGTGATCTCGTCGTTGCGGACCACGCGGACTTCCTCGCCGAGGCGCATGAGGAGCTGGGCGAGATTGTAGGTGAAGGAATCGTAGTTGTCGATCAGGAGCACCATGGTCAGCCTCCGGCCTTCGTCGCCGCGCCCGCGATCCTCGCGGCGCCCGCCGCCGCGAGCATGGCCGCGGCCTTGGCGGCGGTCTCCTCGAACTCGCGCTCGGGGACCGAGTCGTACACTATTCCCGCGCCGGCCTGGATGCGCAGCTTGCCGTCCTTGACGAGGGCCGAGCGTATCGCGATGCAGGAATCGAAGCCGCCGCGATAGCTGAAATAGCCGACCAGGCCCGCGTAGGGACCGCGCCGCTCCGCCTCGATCTCGTCGATGATCTCCATCGCGCGTATCTTGGGCGCTCCCGAGACGGTTCCCGCGGGGAAGGTGGCGCGGATGACGTCGTAGATGTCGACGCCATGAGCGAGGCGGCACGACACTTCCGAGACTATATGCATCACGTGCGAGTAGTACTCGACCTCCATCATCCTGTCCACGGAGACGCTGCCCGGTTTGGCGACGCGGCCCAGGTCGTTGCGGGCGAGGTCGATGAGCATGGTGTGCTCGGCCCTCTCCTTCTCGTCCGCGAGCAGCTCGGCGCACAGGGCGGCGTCCTCGGCGGCGTCCTTCCCGCGCCGCCGCGTGCCGGCCAGGGGTCGCAGCAGGGCCTTGCCTTCCTCGACCCGGACCATGACCTCGGGCGAGGCTCCCAGGAGGACGAAGTCCCCGAAGTCCAGGAAAAACATGTACGGGGACGGATTTATGGAGCGAAGCGCGCGGTAGACGTCGAAGGCCGAGCCGTCGAAGTCCGACGAGAAGCTCCGCGAGAGAACGACCTGGATGGCCTCTCCCGCCTCGATCAGGGCCTTGGCCTTCTCGACGCCCGCCTCGAAGGCGGCCTTGTCCATGTTCGAGACGAGGGGGCCGACTATGGGCGGCCGTCGCGAGTGGTCGGGGCCCAGGTCAGCCCGCTCGAGCCTCGCCTCGATGGCCTCGATGCCGCGGATCGCTTCCACGTAGTCCGTCTCGGGGTCGTCGCCAATCCTCTGGTTGCAGACTATGCGGAGGGAATGCATGAGGTTGTCGAAGACGAGCGTATAGCGGGAGATCATGAAGACGCCGTCCGGAGTTTCGGGCCCGGGCTTGCCGGAGACATCGGGCAGCCGTTCCCAAAGTCTCGCCGCGTCGTAGCCCAAATATCCTACGGCGCCTCCCGGGAATGGAGAGAGATTCCCCTCGCCGCCGTCCCAGGGCCGGGATCGCATAAGGTCGCCGATGGCGCGCACAGGGTCCCTGGCGCGAAAGGAGCGCAGTCCATCCTCATCGCGCCATTTCACCTCCTCGCCCTCGATCCTGAGACTCGCGACGATTTCGACTCCGAGGAAGGAATAGCGGCCGAACGCGCCGCCCCCCGCAGATTCGAGGAGGTATGAAGCGCCGAGGGCATAGAACGCGTCTATAGGGGTAAGTCGATCCGCCGCCACGTCTTTCAGGACGGGCAGCACGTGGCCCTTTTTTGCCGCCTCGGCGAAGTCCAAGCGCGAAGGTCTGATCACGATCTCTCCTTAGAATGTTACTACTAATAGTAACACAAGAAAGGCAGTTTATCGATGCAAAGAGTAGCTGTCAATAGAATTGGTAGAAGCAAAAGGGAAAACCTCGGAAATACTTCAGAAATACGGCGGCTCTCGACCCAATTGCGATCAGGAATACCATTTACGGACAGGAAATAAATACCTTGCCGGAGCGAGCCATTGCCAAGCCGCCCCAACGGGCCCTGCGCGCGCGTCCTTCGGCATCGCGCCTCGGGGCCTAGTTCGGTTGAACCAAATTTACCAGATTCCCGCAGCCGTCCTCGAAAAGTACCGTCAGAATCGGCCCGGCGTTCTGCGGCTCCCCTCGGAATTTCACGCCGCGAGACTTCAGCATGGCGATTTCGGTCGCCATGTCCCTGGTGGTGAAGGCCGTTGCCGGCATTCCGGCGTCGAACCGCTCCTTCTGGTATCTTTTCGAAGGAGGAAGGCTCGCCTGCTCGAGGATCAGCTCGGTGGCCTCGGGATCATCCGACGAAACGACGGTCAGGAACCTGTACTTCCCCATGCGGATGTCCGCCATTTTCCTAAAACCCAATACCTCCGTATAGAACTTGAGAGCCTTATCCTGATCATCCACGGTTACGCTGGCGAATTTGATCTGCATGCGTGCCTCCTCTCGGCCTCCGAGTAAAAAGCGAAAAAAGCCCCGGTTGCCGGGGCTTTAATGGATCCTACTGTATAACCGAATTCTCGAAAAGGGAGCTAGCTGGAACTCGCGGCTTCATTCGCCGCGGCCGCCAAATCGGCTAAGGCCTTCGCTTTCGCGACGGTCGCGGCATGGCGTTTCGCCAATGCGGCCGATTCATTGCGCAGGGCATCTCTCGTGAGAACTACTGCCGCCACCTTGTCGGCGCGCGCGCGGTTCAGATCCGCGTTGCCGATGAGCGCGTGGGCCACCGCCGCATTAGCCTCGGCTTTGGCCGTGGCGTTCTCGGCATTGGCCGCGGCTTGAGCCAACGCAGCCTGCTTCTCGGCCGCTTGCTCGGCGGCCTTGGCTGCCTCCGCGATCTTGTCTTCCTGCGCCGCCTCGGCCGACGCGGCGTCGGCTGCCTGCTTCTCGGCCGCGGCTACCTTGGCATCCTTTTCGGCCGCCGCGATAGCCTGATAGGCCAGAGCCAACTGGTGCATCGCCGCCGCGTACTGGACGCGGGACGCCGCGAAAGCCGCTTCCGCCGCCGCTTCGTCGTTCGAGCTCTTTACGAGGTCGGCTTCCGCCTTATTCACCGTCGCGATCGCCGCATTCATCTGGGCCTGCGTGGCCGATGGATTCGTCAGGTCGGTCTGAGCCTTCGCGAGATCGTTTTCGGCCGAAGCCTTCAATTCCTTAGCCGCTTTCTCGTCGTTTACCGCCTTTTCCCCAGCCGCATTCGCGGCCGCCAGAGAGGCCTCGGCCTTCGTGAATTCCATAAACGCGGCTTTATCCACGACTTTCTTCGCGCCGCTGCGTAAAGCCGCGGCGTTCGCGTCCGCGGCGACGGTGGCCGCGTGGGCTTGAGCGGCAGACGCTTCAAGGGCCGATACGCTGGCATCCCTGTCGGCTCGCTCGGTGTCCGCCGCCGAGAGAGCGTTCAGGGATTCGCCTTGCTTCTTGGCGGCGGCGGCCAAGGACGCGTCCTTTTGCGAGGCGACGAAGTTGGCCAACGCGGCTTTTTCGGCAGCGGCGGCCGAATTGCCGGCAGCCTCGGCTTTGACCAGCAAGGCCTGGGCTTCGCCGTAATCCCTTCTGGCCGCAGCCGCATCGGCGTTGGCCTGGTTCAACTCCGCCTCGGCGGCCTGGGTATCGGCCAGAGCCTTATTGCCGGCTTGGGCCGCCGACGGTAGCGATGCGATGATCAAACCTGCCGAAACCAAGAAAGCGAGTCTCTTCATTAAGGTATCCTCCCATATTGGATCCGATCTCGATTCCAGAGCCTATCTCCCTCAAGTTAATTTTTCAATATATAAAACAAAAACAATATAATTCATATAACTTAATTCCATTCGCCGAGGGGTGCAAGAAAATAAAGGGACGCGAGGGACGATAAAGTATCTCTAGCCGGGTTTTGAGCGCCATCTTGGTTATTCGATATTTTTATATAATCAAAACCCGCATTTTCTACGGGTAAGTCGGCTATTGCCACAGGCACCTATGTAACTATTGTCGGTACCCAGGGATATGGAACGCCGTCGTCACCACAAGTCATCACTACCTACCCCGTATCGCTCCAACTCACTACACCCACCACGATAGTGGTGAGAAAATCCCTACCCAACCCAGGCACCTATACATGAGGGTTCCTGAAAAACCCTCTTTTGCTGATCAGGCAACAAAATCCAGCCT
>CAZBGA010000017.1:0-53337 GCA_964491385.1 uncultured Treponemataceae bacterium
TATTGAGGATTCCGTCCACGCCGCCGCCGTTCCATATCGCGAGCTTGGCGCCCTTTGTGTCGATCTGTACGAAGGTATCCTGGACGGTAATGCCGTACTTGGCCTTGAGGTCGGAGCTTTTGTCGTAGTCGACCACGACGACGTTCACCTTGCCGAGGCGAGAGCCGTTGGCATTGATGTCCTTGAGATCCGCCTGGCAGTTCGGGCACCAGTCTGCCGCGAAGAAGAGGACCGTGGGATTCTTCCTGGCGAGGCGTTCGGCCGACATCAGGTTCTTATAGATGACCTTCATGCCGGTGCTCGGGGCCATGCGGAGCTGGCTCCCCATCATCGGGTCGGCCTTCATCGCTCCGGTCGGCGCCATGGCGCCCTGGGCCGGCGCGGCCATCATCCCGCTCGCGTCGGGCGACGCCGCGGCATCGGAGCTCGATCCCGACATGGTCGTGGCTCCGGTCATCGCCTGCGCGCCTGCCGACACTGCAATGGCCACAAGAATAAGCATTATGAACGCGAGACGCTTCATCGTCCGCCTCCTAAAAGCGCTATTAGTCGCCGCGTGCGCGGCGGCCTTAATTCCGAATGCGAGACCAAATCAGGATTGCCAGCTTTACGATCACCATCCCCGCCAGGATGTAGAAGAGCCAGGGATCGGCGCCCCCTCGAAAGGACTGGACCACGATGGCCAGGACCAGGAGCGCCACTCCCGCCACGTACGCGAATCGGCTTGCCCGATAGAGATGCAGGGCCTCGCGCTCGTCGCGCGCCTTCTGGCGGAATAGGATGCCCGCGTACAGTCCCGCCGCTGCCACGAGGAGGGCGAGGATGCTCATCTGCACCTTGTTGGGCATGAGGAGGTCGAGAGGGTCGAGCTTGAGCGCCAGGAGGACGACGAAGGCGAGCGAGACGAGGATCTCAGCGAGGTTCGATAACATAGAAAAGCTCCTCCACGGTGCGGCCGAAGAGCTTCGCGCTCATGAGCGCGAGGAGGACGGAAGGCACATAATTCCCTTTCTCCATGGCGATCACGGTCTGCCTGGTCACGCCGATCGACCGGGCCACCTCTTCTTGGGTGAGGCCCGCGCCGAGGCGAAAATCGCGAAGGTTGTTGCCTACCGTCTTATATTCCACAAATATAATGTATGGACTACTTTACATTAGAGTCAAGTTAATTTGACATATTCTATAATAAATCCATGGATCGCGGAGACTGCTTCTATTTTTCAGCCGTATGAGAGAGAATGCCGCGGAGGGTCACATGGCAGATGCGCGGGTACGATTCGAGACGAGCATGGGCGGGATCACCATAGAGCTTTTCGAGGCGGAATGCCCGATAACCGCGAAAAACTTCCTGGCGTACGTCGACTCGGGGTTCTATGACGGGACGATATTTCATCGGATCATCCCGG
This sequence comes from uncultured Treponemataceae bacterium, assembly GCA_964491385.1. Taxonomy (GTDB): domain Bacteria; phylum Spirochaetota; class Spirochaetia; order Treponematales; family Rectinemataceae; genus UBA1306. Next base: position 1,407 of record CAZBGA010000017.1, read on the forward strand.
GCTTCGTCGTCCAGGGAGGGGGTATGCTCCCCGGACTCAAGCAGAAGGATACGCGCGATCCGATCGTCAACGAGGCGGCCAAGGCGCCGGCCAACGCCAGGGGCACGCTAGCCATGGCCCGGACTTCCGACCCAGACAGCGCGACGAGCCAGTTCTATATTAACCTATCCGACAACAAGAGCCTGGATTATACCGGGAGAGGCCCCGCCGGCGCGGGCTACTGCGCTTTCGCCAAGGTGGTCGAGGGCATGGACATCGTGGATAAGATGGCGAGCGCGCCGACCGGAAGGAGACCTCCGCACTCGGACGTCCCCCGAGAGGACATCGTACTCGTCAAGGCCTCGCTCCTGGAGTAAGGCGGGAACTCAGGCTCCGAGCTTTTCGGACCGCGGCCGGGAGGGAGCCCGCCTCCGGATGATCGTTCCGGGGACTTCGATGCCGGCGAGGCCCAGCATTCTCTTGAAGGCGGAGGATTCCTTCTTGAGCTCGCGCGATCCCCTGGTGATCTTGCAGAGCGACAGGCCGAGGTCCTTGGCTATCTCCCGCTGGGGCCTGCCATTCGCTATCTGCTTTACCAGGGCCCAGCGCTTGGCTATCTCGTCCGCCTCGGAGGCGGTGAACAGGCTATAGAGGAAGTCTTCGACGAGAGCGGGATCGGCGCCCGAGAGGGCCCGAGCCATCTCGGAGATGTTCGCCGAGACGAGTTCAGTGTCGTTGGTCATGGAATTCAATATACCCCAACCCGCGGATTCTAGCCAGTCGCCCCGAAGTCCGGCTGCCGCGCGGAAGCGCCGTCCAACATCGCCCTTCGCCGCGAGCAGCGAATAGAGCTCGATAAGAGCGATTCCCGATAGGTTCCGGCCTCAGTCCTTGAAGCGGCGCGAGGCCACGAGGGTTCGGCCCTCGAAGTCGCCCGCCGCCGAGAAAAGGTCGCGGAGGCTGGCGGGCACGGCCTTTTCGGCCTCGGATGAAGCGACGATATAACCGTCGCCGGCCGCCTTGCTGCCGAGGTGAAAGGCGAAATTGACGTCCTCCGAGACGATCTTCCCGGTCGCGCCCGGTCTTTGCCAGGTGGTCCGCCCCGCGTGGAAGGCGAAGCGGAAGCTCAGCGGCACTTCGAGCTTGAATACTTCGTAGCCGATGAGGGCCCGGTCGAGGAGAAGGCGGAAGGCCGCCAGGACGGGATTCATGCCCTCGTCCAGGGGAGGGAAGAGAAGGAGACAGCCGGCGGTTTCCCGTATCCAGAGGATGCCGCCGCATTCCTTCGACCAGGATTCGAGGAAGGCGGCGAAGTCCTCGCGAAGCTTGTCGAGACGCTTCTCGCCGATGCGCTCGAGGAGCTCCTTCTGCCTGCCTACGGCCGCGTAGCAGAAGCGGACGGCGATGGCTGCGCCTTCCTCGAGGGCCGTCCATCCGGGGAAGGATTCTCGCGCGCCCTGCGGTGCCGCGGCCGACTCGTCCGGGCCGGCGTCTCCGGGCGGTCCGGAGAAGGCGAGGGCCTCGTCGAAGCGGCCCGGGCCGAAACCCGACTTGAACAGGGCGGCCCCCACGTAGTCGCCGGCGCCCGCGAAGAAATAGGCTGCGGGGTCTCCCGTCTCGCCCTTCCGGTCGAGCACGCCCCATCCGCGGCATTCGACCTCGTCCAGCTTCGAGGCGAGCTCGATCACGCGCTCCCTTCCGAGCCCGGCGTCGAAGTAGACGAAGGCGCCCGGCGCCTTCTTCCTGAAGGTTCGCGCGAAGGCGGCGTCGGCGACGATCTCGTGCGGCGCGGCCGCCGGGAAGGAGCGGGCCGCGAAGGCGGAAAGCGCCTTGTCGGCCGGATCGGCGGCGCAGATGAGGATATTCAAGTGGAGCCGAACCCCACGGAATAGATGAGGGCGCGCGAGCCCGGCTCGGGGCTCGCGCCGAAACGGTCGAGCAGAACGCGGTCCAGCGTGCCCGCTACGGCGGGGCTGATCGACAGGCTGTCGGGCGGAGTCCATCGCGACTCAGACTCGATGACCTCGCGGCAGGTCTCCTGCTTGAGTATCTCGCCGACGTCGGATAGGTAGCGGATGGGCCCGGTATGGACCGCCGCCCGCACGTGCACGGGCTCGCCGATCCGGTTGTAGGCGCGGTTGTAGATGAAGAGCTCGTGGATCAAGGCCATCCCGGCCAGTACCGAGGATGTCGTGGAATGGCCGAATAGGAAGGCGGCGAGGGCGCCGTCGCCCTCCCAGCTCCATATCCGGCCCGAGCGCCGTTCGGCGCTACGGGCGATAATGGCGCGCAGGTCCTCATAGGCTCCTCGCGCGGCGGTCTCCCCGTGCACCTTGACGATGTGCGAGTTCCTGGCGACGTCGACGCGGAGGAGGGAGAAGCGGAGCTCCTCGCCGTGGACGATGCGGCCCCAGTTCTGCGTTCGCCTGATGCGGGGATCCTCCATGAAGCGGCCGGTGTCGGAGTCCCAGAGGAAGCCCTCGGCCCCGATGGCCTTGAAGATGTCGCGCAGGCCGCTGATCCGGTAGGAGCGGCCCATGAAGCCCTCGCGGTCCAGTACGGCCAGCCGCTCGACGAAGTGGAGGAAGAGGTCCTCCTCGACGATGTCGTCGACGATGCGGGACGCCGCGGTCTGGCCTTGCATGGGGATATTCGGCGGGAAGCCGGTACGCCTGCGGAGGTCGTAGTCCGGAATTATGTCTTGGGCGATGCGTTCGAGCATGTCGGCGTTGAGGGATTCGTAGAGGCTTTTTTTGAGTATCTGCGAGAGGGTCCCCCTCACTTTCATCCGGGGCGCTCCCGCGCAGGGCATACTTTTTTCACGCACTTCACTTTAAAGTATGGAGCCTGCCGCGTAAAGGCCGCCCGTCGGCGCTGCCGGCTCGCAGGATGCGCGATCCTTCAGCAAGCGGCGAGGCGAGTTTTCGATCCGATACCATTTGACAACTCCGTGACCACATAGTAGATATATTGTGTCCACGAACGTTGGAGGAAGTATGCGAGTCCCTATCGTCGACGTCGGCAATTCCAAAGGTATCCGGATCCCGCAAGCCATCCTGAAGCAGGTCAGATTTTCCGATGAGGTCGAGTTGGAAGTCGCCGAGGGAAAGATCACCTTACGCAGGATGGTCGATCCGGCCTTCGTTCCGGACTTCGCGTCGATCTCGAAGCTGGACGACGAGTCCATCCAATGGATGCTGAGGAAGATAAGCGGCCGAGATCTGATCACGGCCCTCGTCGGCGCGGATCCTCCGATCAAGGCCGCGATATACCGGAATCTTTCCGCGCGCGTCATGGCCTATGTCGAGCCGACGGTGGCGAGGCTCGAGGAAGGCGACGCGCGAGATTTGATTATCGAGCGAAGCCGGAATATTCTCTGCGAGGCTCTCATGGAAGTCGTCAAGGACTAAAGGGGGGGAAGATGGCGATCAAAGGCGAATGGATCCGCTACGGGAACGGGACAGGCTACTTCGCGAGGCCCGAGAAGACGACGGGACTCCTGCCGGGAGTCCTGGTGATACAGGAAGTCGGCGGCGTCAACCGGCAGATCGAGGACGTGACGCGCCGCATCGCCGCGGCCGGCTACGCGGCCCTGGCGCCCGATCTCTTCGCAATAGACGGGCTGCGCCCGCCGGCCCTTTCCGCGGAGAGGGTCGCCGAGGCCTTCGGCTACTCGGCCACGCTTCCGCCGGGCACCATGTTCGATCCCTCGACGAGGGAAGCGGCCTTGGCGAAGCTCCCGGAACCCGAGAGACTCAGGATAGGCGAGACCTTCGGCCAAGTCTTCTCCTTCGTCGGCCCCGGCAGAGTCGATGCCCTGATGCCCCTGCTGAGGTCGGCCTTCCGCCACCTCCGCGCGGAGAGGCCCGAGACCAAGGGCCAGAAGGTCGCCTGCGTGGGGTTCTGCATGGGCGGCGGACTGTCGGCCCTCCTGGCCTGCGAGGAGGACGAGCTTTCAGGCGCGGCGGTGTTTTACGGCAACACCCCGGCCCCCGAGAAAATCGCGCACATCAGCTGTCCCGTCATCGCCTTCTACGGTGCCAAGGACCAGCGCGTAAACGCCGGCATTCCGGCGTTCCAGGAGGCGATGCGCGCCGCCGGGAAGTCCTATGAGCACCATGTCTACGAAGGCGCGGGCCACGCTTTCTTTAACGACGACGGAGCCTCGTATAACGAAGTCGCGGTCCGCGACTCCTACGCGCGGCTGTTGACTTTCTTCGCGAAGGCGCTCTCGGGATAGGCGGCGCTCGGCCTGGCCGGGACTTCCCTGCGCATCCGTTCCGTCCTCGCCACCTTGCCTAAGGTCGCCCGGCTAATTAGTATCCGTCCATGGAGAAGTACTTCTTCACGTACGAGGACATCCACAAGACATCCCTGAGTATCGCCGTGCGGGTCAAGGCCTCGGGCTTCGAGCCCGACGTCATCGTCGCCATCGGGTCCGGGGGATTCATCCCCGCGCGAATCATGCGCACCTTCCTCGGCAAGCCCATCCTCGCCGTCGGAGTCGCCTACTACGACGCCGATGACAAGCCCATCGAGCTGCCGCGCACGGTGCAATGGATCGAGGAGGCCGAGAAGAAGCTTGCCGGCAAGCGCATCCTCCTCGTGGACGAGGTGGACGACTCGAGGACGACCCTCGAGTATTGCGTGCGCGAGCTCCTCCGGCACAAGCCGGCCGAAATAGCGGTCGCCGTCCTCCATAACAAGCTGAAGGCCAAGCAGGGTAAGATACCCGCGGAGGTGAAGCGCTACTTCTCCGGGCGGGAGATCGAGGATCGCTGGGTCTGCTATCCTTGGGACGCGCAGGATATAGACGCCCACGTCGCTTCGGCCGCCTCGGCGGCGGAGCCGGGCTCCTCGTGATTCCGCGGCGGCCGTCGATTCTCTGCGTCGACGACGAGGCGGTCATACTGCTCGCGATGCGGCAGGAGCTTAGCCGCCGATTCGGGGACCGCTACGGCATCGAGACCGCCCTCGGCGCGGAAGAGGCGAGCGCGGTCATCGACGAGACGGAGGCGGAGGGCGGGTGCGTGGCCCTGGTCATCTGCGATTGGTTCATGGCCGGCGAACGGGGCGATGCCTTCCTGGCGGGCTTGCGCGCCCGGAGACCGGAGATCAAGTCCATACTCATGACGGGGCAGGCCGACGGCGAGGCGATACTGAGGGCGCGGGAGGAGGCGAGGATCAGCGCCTGCATCCAGAAGCCCTGGAGGGCGGAGGTCCTCGCCAGGGCCGTAGAGGAATGCCTGGGCCGGAACGAAAGCGTCAGCGGCTGATGCTTCGCTAGCTTTCGGCGTCGAATCGGATGAGTATCTCGACGCGCCGGTTGTAAGCCCTGCCCTCGGGCGCGTCGTTGGGGCGAGCGGGCTTGGTGTCGCCGAAGCCGGTCGCGGACAGACGCTCCTTAGGCACGTCGAGCAGCTCCAGGGCCTCGGTCACCGATACTGCCCGCGCCGCTGAGAGCATGAGATTGGAGTCGTAGGTGCCACCGCGCGCCATCGGGGTGTTGTCCGTATGGCCCTCGACGGCGATGGGGTTGGGCAGGCCGCGCAGGAGCTCGGCGACCTTGGACAGGGTCGTTATCGTCCCTTCTTCAAGGTCGGCGGAGCCGACCTTGAAGAAGCTGTCGCCGGCCAGGGCCAGGACTATGCCCCGCGCTTCGGTGTAGACGCGGATGGAGCCGGTCCGGATCTCGGTGGACAGCGTCGAGAGGGCCTTCTCCTGGAAGGGGTCGCGCTTGGGCGAGCGCTTCGGCGAGAGGCCCGTGCCGGGGGGCGGCGTGAGGACGGCGTCCGTCGGAGAGGCCGAATGGCCGCCCTGGCCCTCCTGCGCCTGTACGCCCGGCATGTTGAAGGCGCTCGACAGGGACTCGGCGAGGGCGTTGAACTTGGTCACCTCGACCTTCGATTCGGCATAGAGGACGACGAAGAGGACCATGAGAAGGGTGATCATGTCCGAGTAGGTGAGGAGCCATCGCTCTGCGTTCTGGGGCTTCTCGAATTCCTCTTTCTTCTTGCGAGGCTTCGCCGGTCCCTTCTGCGCCATCGGCTATTCCTCGTTGAAGGACTCGAGGGCGCTGCGCTCGCCCTCGGATACGAAGGCCGCGAGCTTGTCGCCGACGAGCTTGGGGCTCTCGCCCTGCTGGATGGCCAGGACGCCCGCGATGATCATCTCCTTGGTGTTCTTCTCCTTGGCGAGGACGAGCTTGAGCTTGAGGGCCAGGGGCAGCCAGACGAGGTTGGCCATGGCGATGCCGATGAGGGTCGCGATGAAGGCGACCGCGATGTGGGAGCCGAGCTTGTCGGGCTCGGCGAGGTTGGAGAGCACTATTATGAGGCCGAGGACCGTGCCGATGATGCCCATGGTCGGCGAGAAGCCGCCGGCAGCCTCGAAGATCTCGGCCTGGTGCTTGCGGTGCTTCTCGAATATGGCGACGTCGTTCTCGAGTAGCTCGCGGAGGGCCTCCGAGTCCGTGCCGTCGATCACGTATCGCAGGCCCTTCTTGAGGAGGGGGTCCTCCTTCGCGTCCAGCGATTGCATATCCTCCTCGAGGGAGAGGAGGCCGTCGCGGCGCGACTTCTCGGCGAGGGCGACGAAGCGCAGGGCGAGATCCTTCTCCTTGGTCGGGGGCATCCTCATCGCGTCGCCGATGAGCTTGGGGATGGAGAGGACGTCGCTAAGGTCGAAGCCTGTCAACAGGGCGCCGAAGGTGCCTCCGAATATGATGATGAGGGGGGACGGAAGGATGAGGCTCGCCGGGTTGCCGCCCTCGATCATGAAGGCGACCAGGAGCAGTCCGAGCCCGACCGGTATTCCGAGTACGGTTGCGAGGTTCATTGAATACTACCTCGGCAGAAAACGGGGCCGGCATTAGAAGGGACGCTCGTTCCGCCTATGACCAATCGATCTCCTCCTCCATGCACTTTATCATATATTTCCCGGCTCGGCTGTCAACGTCGGCATTGACTTATGGAACCCGAGCGGCGACGATTGGTCCATGGACAAGGGAGACGGACCGATCGATCCCGATGAAGCCCTGCTCTTCGCGGCCGACGTCGCGCGGGTGATGCTCGAGAGCGGGGGCGAGACCTACCGCTCCGAGGAGGCGGCCATCGCCGCGGCGGGGGCCCTCGGCGGCGCGGAGGCCGAATGCTACGCGACGCCCACCGGAGTCACCATCTCCTTCGTCGGCCTGGACGGCAGGGTCCATTCGATCGTGCGCCGGATCAAGCGGCGCGCCATGCACCTCGAGCGCGTGATCCTGGTCGAGGCCCTCGCGCGCTCCCTGGTCGCGGGAACCATGGACTTCGGCGCGGCCTCGAGCGAATTGGGCCGCGTCGAGGCGCTGCGGGGGCGCGGCGTGGCCGGCTCCTCCGCGGCCGCGGCGGCCGGGGCCGGATTCTTCACCCTCCTATTCGGCGGCGCCTGGAACGACGCCCTCGTCGCCGCGGCGACCGGGGCGCTGATCTCCCGCTTCCCTCCCCTCATGGCCAGGAGGCAGCTGCCGGACTTCTTCGCGAATCTCGTCGCCGGCGCCGCCGCGACCTTCCTCTGCCTCGTCGCGCGACGGCTGGGACTCGCGACGAGCGCCGACGCGACCGTCATCGGCGTCCTGATGCTCCTCGTGCCCGGGATAGCGGTCACCAACGCGATACGCGATACCATCGCCGGGGACCTGGTCTCCGGGGTCGCGAGAGGCACCGACGCCTTCATGTCGGCCGCCGCGATATCCATCGGCGCGGGCGCCGCCTATCAGGTCTGGCGCCTCCTGGGCGGGGCCATTCCCTCATGAGGGCCGGGGACCCTTCCTGATGCGCCTATTGGAGCCTCTCTGGGCCGGCCTGGCGACGGCGGCCTTCGCGGCCATGTTCAACCTCCGCGGAAGGGACCTGGCCTTCGCGGCCGCGGGCGGCGCGCTCGGCTGGGCGGTAGCCGCGCCCCTCCAGGCCGCGACGGGCTCGCAGGCGGTGGCCTATTGCGCGGCGTCGGTAGTCATCGGCATATGGGCCGAGCTGATCGCCGCGATCCGGAGGCGGCCCGCCGCGGTCTATATCGCCTGCGGCATCCTCCCGTTGGTACCCGGCAGCGGGATGTACTACACCATGCTCGAGTACGTACGGGGCAACAGCTGGAACGGCCTCGCGACGGCCTTTGCGACCCTCCAGGCCGCGGGAGCGATATCGGTGGGCCTGGCCCTGTCCGGAGCGGTGTCGCGCCTGCTCTCTTTGCGCGCCATCGCGAGGCGCATCGGGAGAGGCCCGAAGGACGTCGATAAAGCGGGGAGATGATGCGGCCGCGGCGGCATCGCCCGCCGCGCGGGACCGGAGACCGTCGCTATCGGCCCCGGAGGCGGCGGCGGAAGCCGCCCGAGTCGATGTAGTTGGATTCGGCGGCGAGCTTGCCGCCTCGGTAATATCGGACGTAGGGGACTTGGTCGTTGCCGAGCGAGCTCTCCTTGAACTCCATGAAAGGCTCGAAGAAATCCTCGAGGTCGTACTCGACCCAGAAGACCTCCGACCCCGCGTCGGCCGGCATGGAGTCGAGATAGGAGCGCATCCACGACCATTGGGGGCACCAGCTCTGCGTGAGGACCACGGCGACGGCGTCGGCGGCGCCCGTCACGCCCGGCCCGAACTCGCCCTCTCGGATCGCGTCGAGGCAATCCTCCCCGCTCAGCTTCCTCATCGCCCGTCCTAATCCTCGCAGAGCGAGGATCCGCCGCCGGGCGCGAGCGCGAGCGCTATCTTCTCTCCGAGGAGCCTGTCGCTTATCGGCTTGACGAGGTAGGCCGCCGGCGAGGTGCTCTTCGCCCGGTCCTCGCTGCCCTTGCTCGGGTAGGCGGTGAGGTAGATCACCGGCACGTCGCAGACGAGCTTGAGCCTCTTGGCCGCGTCCACTCCGTCGATGAAGCTGCGCAGCTTGATGTCCATGAGGATGAGGTCGGGCTTGTAGGCGAGGACGGCGCCGAGGACCTCGTCGCCCGAGTCCACGATGGCCGGAACGACGTGCCCGATGCTCTGGAGGCTTTCCTGGAGCTGCATACTCACGATAGGCTCGTCCTCGACGACCAATACGCTTGCCATGCCTATTACTCTCCTATTCGCTAATATATATCATGCGGGAAGCCGCCGACTAGGTCGGGATCGACGGCGGCCGCGGGAGGCGCCAGTGCGCGACGCGAAGAAGGCGATCGAGAGCTTCATCTTCCCATTCGACGGCATCACGTCCAAGGCGCACGCGGTCGTCTTCATACGATACCGATGGGCCAGTCTCCTCGTCGCGACCGCCGCGTACGCCGCGGCCGTCATCGCCTCCGGCGATACCCTCGGAGTATCCAGCAACTACTTCATCATCGGGCCCGTCATCGTCGCCGCCCTGGGCTTCGGCACCCTGGGAGGCCTGGTCGCCGGCCTGCTCGGCCTGCCCTCCAACCTCCTGCTCTACGGCCTGCTTGGGCATCCCGAATTCTCGCCGGCCAGCAAACTCATCGCCGAGCTTTCCGGCCTCGTGATCGGCTTCTCATTCGGCCGCCTCGCCGACTACTTCCGCGTCGTCGAGCGGGAGATCAAGAGGCGCATGGCTACCGAGGAGGCCCTGCGCGCCGCGCTCGAGGAGAAGGGAGTCCTCCTGCGCGAGCTCCACCATCGCGTCAAGAACAACCTCAACGTCATGAAGAGCCTCGTCCAGCTCCAGCGCAATAGGTCGGGGAACGCGGAATTCCTCCAGGCCACCGACGAGCTGACGCGCAGGATATTCGCCATCTCCCTGGTCCATGACCAGCTCTACAGCGACCAGGAGCTGTCGGCCATCGGCCTTTCGCGCTATATCGAGGCCCTCGTCGCCAATCTCGCGTCGGGCTTCGGCCTCGAGCCTTCGCGCATCGGCCTTGCCATCGAGGCGGAGGCGGACCGCCTCATTCCCGCGGATTCGGCGATAGCGCTGGGACTCATCATGAACGAGGTTCTCATGAACGCGCTCAAGCATGCGTCGCCGGCCGGGGAAGGCAAGCCTTCGATACTGGTGTCGCTTGCCGTCCAGGGAGGGGACTACCGCCTTTCGATATGCGACGACGGTCCCGGGCCCGGGACGGAGGGCGGCGAGGATGCTGCGGGGCTGGGCCTGAAGCTCGTGCGCGCCCTCGCCCGCAGCCTCGGCGGCACGGCCGCGCTGGTCGCCATCGAGGGCGCGGAGGGACCCGCCGGCTCCCGCTTCGACCTGACCTTCCCGCGATCGAGGCCGCCGTCGGCGGCGAACGGAGGGCCGGCGGATCAGGCTTCTCCCATGTACGGATAGCGCCAGTCCTCGGGCGGATCCAGGTTCTCCTTGACCGCGCGCGGGCTCGCCCAGCGCAGGAGGTTCAGGAGGCTTCCCGCCTTGTCGTTGGTGCCCGAGGCGCGCGCGCCGCCGAAGGGCTGGCGGCCGACCACGGCGCCGGTGGGCTTGTCGTTGACGTAGAAGTTGCCCGCCGCGCGGACGAGGGCCCGCGAGGCCGCGTCGATCGCGCCCCGATCGCGGGCGATGACGGAGCCGGTGAGGCCGTAGGGCGAGGTCGAGTCTATGAGACGGTAGGCGGCTTCCATGTCCCCGTCGTCGTAGACGTAGGCGCTGAGCACGGGACCGAAGAGCTCGATCTCCATGGTTTCGTAGCGGGGGTCCATGGCCCGGACGAGGGTAGGCTCGACGAAGAAGCCCTTCGACTTGTCGCCTTTGCCGCCGGCGAGGATCTTTGCCGCCGGCGAGGCTTCGGCCCTCTCGACGCGGGACATGATCGAATCGAAGGCCGTCTCGTCGATCACGGCGCCTAGGAAATTCCGGAAATCGGTCACGGGCCCCATCGGCAGGGACCGGGTGATTTCGGCCAGCCTGTCGAGGAAGGCGGGGCCCATGGAGGCCGGCACGTAGAGGCGGGAGGCCGCCGAGCATTTCTGGCCTTGGTATTCGAAGGCCCCGCGGACGGCCGCGACCAGAGCGACGTCCCGGTCCGCGGAAGGATCGACGAGGATGAAGTTCTTGCCGCCCGTCTCGCCCACGATGCGCGGATAGGTCCGATAGGAGGGGAGCCCGTCGGCGATGCCCTTCCACAGCTGCCTGAAGACCTCGGTCGAGCCGGTGAAGTGCAGGCCCGCGAGCTCGGGCCTCGAGAGGACGACTGCGCTTATGACCGAGCCTTTCCCCGGCACGAAGTTGATGACCCCGGGCGGCAGGCCGGCTTCCTCGTAGAGCTTCATCAGGAAGTAGTTCGAGAGGACGGAGGCCGACGAGGGCTTCCATACGACGACGTTGCCCATCATCGCGGGGGCGCTCGCGAGGTTGGCCGCTATCGCGGTGAAGTTGAAGGGAGAAACCGCGTACACGAAGCCCTCGAGGGGCCGGAAGCTCATCCGGTTCCACTCGTCCCGGAGGCTGTTCGGCTGCAGCGAGTAGATCGTCTCCATGAATGACGGATTTATCCTGTAGTAGTCTATCGCCTCGCAGGCGGCGTCTATCTCGGCCTGCTGCGCGGTCTTGGATTGGCCCAGCATGGTGGAGGCGACGAGGAGGGGCCGATACTTGCCGGCGGCGAGGGCTGCGACTCTTCGGAAGATCGCGGCTCTTTCCTCCCAGGGAGTCTCCTCCCAGCCGCGCTTGGCGGCGAGGGCGGCCTCGACCGCGGCCTTCGCCTCCGCCTCGCCCGCCATGTGGTACCGGCCCAGCGAGGTCGCCCGGTCGTCCGGCCTCTGTATGCGAGCAGTTTTGCCGGTGCGGACTTCCTTGCCGCCGATGACGAGGGGAATATCGATATCGCCGCCGAGGAGACGGTCGATTTCCGCCTTTAGCCCGGCGCGGTCCGCGCCGCCCGGCGCATAGGAATATGTCGGCTCGTTGTCGGCGGGGGGGGTCGTTAGCAGTGAATCGTTCATGGCTACTCCAGATATATCAGCTCGATTTCAGTAGTACTATCCCAAAAAACCCGAGCTCTGGCAAGCGTTTTTCTTCCCGCGGCGACCGCTCATGATGCGTAGCGGGAGGGCCGGCAGTCTTGACCGGACGAGACGCGCGTGGTAACCCTTGAAACGATACCCATATATAAGGAGTCGGTAATGGGAAAGGCGATTGTCGTCGCTTGACGGCCGCCCCTATGCCCCGCCTTTCGGAGATCTTGGGCCTCGAGCCCGACCTCGCCTGCCGCAGGGCCCTCGTCGTCGCCTTCACGGGAGCGGGGGGCAAGACGAGCGCGATGTTCGTCCTGGTCCGCGAGTTGGTCGATTTCAGGCTCGTCGCGACGACGACGACGAGGCTGCGCGATCCCCGCTCGGAGGCGGGCAGGCCCATCGACCGCGTGATCGTCGATCAGCGTCTCTCCCGTCCCGCCGATGAGGGCGGGCCCGTCCGGAATTTCGCGCCGTCGCGCGGAGCCGGCGCCCTCGTCCTCGCCTCCGCTGCGGAGCCGGGAGGGCAAAAGCTCATCGGGATTCATAGCTCTCGCGTGGAGGCTCTTCGCGCGCATTCCGATTTCGTCCTCGTCGAGGCGGACGGCTCGCGCGGGCTTCCCGTCAAGGCCCCGGCCGCCTGGGAGCCTGTCGTACCGGACTGCGCCGATCTCGTCGTCGGAGTCGTAGGCCTCGACTGCCTCGGCAGGCCTCTCGGCCCGGAGATCGCCCATCGCCCCGAGATCCTCGGACCCCTCGTCGGCTGCGCGCCGGGGGAGCCTCTGGGGCTCGAGCACCTAGTCCGCCTCGCCCGCGCGCCCGAGGGCCTCTTCAAGGGCGCCCCGCCCTCCGCCTTCCGCGCGATAGTGCTCAACAAGGCGGACGCAGCGCCCCCCGGGGAGGCCCTCGCCCTCGTCGAGGCCCTCGTCGAGGGCGGCGCGGGCGCGAAAGTCGCGATCGCCTGCTCCCTTCGGGACGGCGCCGGACCCATCGAGATCGCCGCGCTGCTGATAGCTGAGCGATTCGTCGCGAAGGAACCCGAATGATCGGGGGCGAAGGCGGAATCGTCCTGGTTCGCGGCGCCGGCGACCTGGCCACCGGGACAATCGTGCGCCTCTCGCGCTCGGGCTTCCTCGTCGCCGCCCTGGAGATCGAGAGGCCCACTGCCGTTCGCAGGATGGCCGCCCTTTCGGAGGCTGTCTACGACGGAGAAGCGGAGGTGGAAGGCGTCTGCGCCAGGCTCGTCGGGGATCCGCGGGAGCTCCTCGAGGTCGTCGCGCCGGGTCTCGTGCCGGTGCTCGCGGACCCGGATTGCTCGGCGCTCGCCGAGATCCGGCCCTTCGCCCTGGTCGACGCCATCGTCGCCAAGCGCAACCTCGGGACCGCCATCCGCATGGCGCCGATAGTCGTCGCCCTGGGGCCCGGCTTCAAGGCCGGGATCGACGCCCACGCCGTCGTCGAGACGAACCGCGGCCACGACCTCGGGCGCGTCCTCTGGGAGGGCTCCGCCGAGCCCGACACCGGCGTGCCGGGCAGCGTCGGCGGCTTCGGGGCCGAGCGGGTCCTGCGAGCCGCCGCCGCGGGCAAGGTGCGCGCTCTCCGCGCGATAGGGGACTTCGTCAAGGCCGGCGATCCCGTATTCGAGCTCGAGGGCGAGGAGCGCGGCGTCGCGACCTCGAGGATCGACGGCGTCGTCCGGGGCATCGTCCGCGACGGCTTTCCCGCCTGGGCCGGACTCAAGGTGGCCGACATCGATCCGAGGGCCCGCCGCGAGAACTGCTTCACCGTCTCCGACAAGGCGAGGGCCGTCGGCGGAGGCGTGCTCGAGGCGATACTCGCGCTGGGAGGGAGGCCCGGGGAGGCGCCCTCAGGCTCTCCCCCGGCTCCTTTACCGCCGAGGGCGAAATCGGCCAGACTCCAAGGACGAAGGAGGTACCGCCGCGATGAGCGAGATGCCGGCGCTTACTAAAATGACGAGTTTCTCGGGCTGCGGGGCGAAGCTCGGGCCGGGCCTGCTCGAGAAGGCTCTCTGCGGCCTCTCCCAGCCGGCCTACCCCGACATGCTGGTCTCCTTCGAGGGCTGCGAGGACGCGGGCCTCTATCGCGCGGGACCGGGGCTCGCCTTGGTCCAGACGGTCGACTTCTTCCCGCCCATCGTGGACGATCCCTTCCTCTTCGGCCGGATCTCCGCGGCCAACGCCCTATCCGACGTCTACGCGATGGGCGGCCGCCCCGTCACGGCCCTGGCCCTCGTCTGCTTCCCGGCGAGCAGCCTCGGCCTCGAGAGTCTCAGGGCGATGATGGAGGGAGGCCTGGACGCCCTCGTCGAGGCCGGCTGCGCCCTCCTCGGCGGCCACAGCATCGAGGATGCCGAGCCCAAGCTGGGCTACGCGGTCACCGGCTTCGTCGATCCCGATCGGGCGTGGAGGAACAACAGCCTCGAGCCCGGCCTCGGCCTCATCCTCACCAAGCCGCTCGGCACGGGCCTCGTCAACGTGGCCTTTCGCGCCGGATGCGCCTCGGAGGAAGCCGTCGAGGCGGCCCAAACCTCCATGGCCCGGCTCAACAAGAAGGCGGCCGAGATACTCTCGTCGTATTCCGTCCGCGCCTGCACGGACGTCACCGGCTTCGGGCTCGCGGGGCACGCCGCGGAGATGGCGGACGGCGTCAGCTGCGGCCTACGGATCTTCGGCGGGGAATTGCCGCTCCTGCCCGGCGCGGCCGAGTACGCGGCCAAGGGTCTCGTGCCCGGGGGGACCGGGCGAAACAAGGAAGGCCGGCTCCGGGCCTTGCCGCGGGCCTCGGAGATAGCTCCCGAGCTCCTCGACATCCTCTTCGATCCCCAGACTTCGGGCGGGCTCCTGGCCGCCGTTCCCCGGAGCCTGGCCCATGATGCCCTATCGGCGCTGCGCGGCGCCGGCGTCGACGCCGGTATCGTAGGGGAGAGCGGGGGCCCGCCGGGCCAGGTGGACATCGTCATCTGAGCCGAATAGCTCGAAGCTCGTCGACGACCTGTCAGTTCGAGGCTGGCGCGCCGGGCTGGACGCCGGCCGGAGGCGCCGCGTCGGGAGGGGCGGGGGTCTCATCCGGCGGGACGGCCGCGCCGGCGCCCTTCCCTCCCCCCAATCTATAGCGGATCGTGAGGTCGATGAGGTACATGCCCTGGTCGAAGAAGCCGAAGCCCTCTCCCGTCCAGAGATTATAGATCGGCCAGAGCACTCGGCCCGTAAACCCGAAGCTTACGCGATCGGTCAGCGCGTATTCGCCGCGGATGAGCGTCGAGGGCGTTATGAATCGGGCCTGATCCCAAAAGTACCCGTTCATGAGAGGCGTGTTCCCCGCGTTGGCCGGGTCCGTAGTGAAGGCGACGCGGACGTCCACGCAGAGCCCCGCTCCGAAGCCGAAAGTGAAATTTCGCCCCGAGGAAAGACTGTATACCACCGGCGCGTCGAGGAGGAGGCCGAGGACGAAGGCCGAGCTGAAGGACTCGTCGGTGGGCAGGGCCTGTCCGTTCCTCCACTCGGCGTTGTAGTAGTAGATATCGGCCGAAGGCTCGAAGCTGAAGCGCGAGCCGGCCTCGAAGGGCATGATCACGCCGCAGCCGAAATTGAAATTCAGGCTGGGCGACGGGATGGCCGAAGCGTTCGCGGGGTTGAGGAGACTCTCGACGAGGACCCCCCAGGTCGGCCTCACCGCCACGGGAGCCTCGAGGGCGGCGGCGCCTTCGGCGGGAAGGAAGGCCAGGACGATCGCCGCGATAGCCGCGGCCGCGACGGCTGTGTATGTGCGCTTCACGCCCCTATTGTATCGCAGGGCGGCCGCTCTGCAACACCGACGCCGCGCAGGGCCTACGGCAAGCGGATCGGGAACAGGGCGATCCCCGCGGACGAAATGTCCGGGAAATCCCCGCTCTCCCATGCCGCCGCGGCGATATCGCCCGTCGCCGCCAGGGCGGTAAAGGTCGCGCCCTCCGCCGGGGCCGTTAGAGCGGTCAGCGGACGCGCGCCGCGATCGTCGCAGAGGGCGAGCCTTCCGTCCGGAGTCAGGACCAGCGCCATTGCGGCTCCGCCCGTTTTGCCGGCGATGCTCCAGGCATAGGCGTTGGTCGCCTCCTCCGCTTTCCCGGACGAGAGGTACCAGCGATCGTCCCCCGCGCCCGAGCGGAGCCGGATGAGCCAGGGGCCCTTGCCCAGGAGCTCGAGGGCCGAGCGCAGCGAGGCGCCTAGCCCCCCGCCCAGGTCGGACAGGGGCAGCGGCTCGAGGGCGGCCTCGAATTCCGCGCGCCGGATCTCGCGGACCGAGGGCGCTGACGCGAGCGGATCGTCGATCGCGAAGTACTTCATGTCGACCCTCTCGGCGGCGTCCTTGCGCAGCTGGGCGAACCAGGCGCCCTCGGCGGGCAGGAGGACGAAAGGCTCGAATCCGGCCTCCAGATCCTTCGGGAAGGGATCGGGCCTGGCGGCGGCCGCTCCGTCCCCGTCCAGGAACACCAGGCGGGGAGACGACGCGGCCGGCGAGCCTGAGCCCTCGACGGATTCGGCGAAGGGATCCCGATAGAGATGGACGAGGAAGCCGCCGTCAATGGGCCAGATCCCTCCCGTCACGAGCCCCCCGAAGGCCGCCGAATCGGGCGAGTCGACGAGGCGGTAGGATCGGCCGTCCGGGGACGCCACGATCCGCTCCATCCCCCAGCCGTTGAGGGCCACCGCGATGGACTTCCCGTCCGCGCTGAGGACCGACGCGTTGGGCGCCTCGGAGGCGGGCAGCTCAGCCTCTTCCTCTCCGGAGAAGGTCATTTCCGACAAGCCCGAGCTCGTCGCGTAGAACACCTTCTCGGCGTCGGCCTTGTACGGGAAGGTCGGGGCGGCGCGAGGCGCCGGCGTTCTGGCGCATCCGGCGAGCCCGAGCGCGAGGACGGCCGCGGCCAGCGCCAGGGCCGTTCGAATGCCTTCGCTCTCCACGCGCGGCCCTCGCGGTATGTCCATCGGCGTCCGCATCGGCGCGACGATCAGTAGTTTCTCGCGAATACCGCGCGATGGCGGGCGGGGGCGCCGCAGAGGCAGCATGTGCCCGAGACGCCCTCCTGTCTGTCGAGGGGCAGGCAGCGGATCGTCACCTTCGTATCGGCCTTGAGCGCCGCCTCGCAGTCGCCGCTCCCGCACCACGAGCCTTCCGCGAAGCCGCCCGTCGCGCCCGTCGTCCCGGCGGACTCGCCGCGGTCGGCGCCGTAGAAGGCCAGGAGCTCGGCCCTGTCGGCCACGGATATCGTGTTCGCCTCGCGGAAGGCCTTCGCCCTGTCGTAGAGGTTCTTCTGTATCGCGTCCAGGAGCTCCCGCGCCCTGACCGCGAGAGAGGCGACTTCGCAGGGCGCCTTCTCCCCGGTGTCGCGGCGCGCGACCATCGCCTTCCCCGCCTCCATGTCGCGGGGACCTATCTCCATACGAAGCGGGACGCCGCGCATCTCCCATTCCGCGAACTTCCAGCCCGGCGACTGCGAGTCGTCCGTATCGAAGACGGCGCGGATCCCCGCGGCCTTGAGCTCGGCCAGGATCTTGTCTCCGTAGGCGAGGACGGCCGCCTTCGTATCGTTGCGGATGATCGGCACGATTACCGCCTGCTCGGGCGCGAGGCTCGGCGGCAGCACGAGGCCCTTGTCGTCGGAGTGCGTCATGACGATCGCGCCGATGAGCCGCGTCGAAGTGCCCCAGCTCGTCGCCCACGCGTACTCGAGCTTGCCCTCGCGGCTCTGGAACTGCACGTCGAAGGCCTTGCCGAAGTTCTGCCCGAGGAAGTGGCTCGTGCCCGCCTGCAGGGCCTTCTTGTCCTGCATCATCCCCTCGATGCTGTAGGTGGCCATCGCGCCCGCGAATTTCTCGGCGTCGCTCTTGCGGCCCGCGATGACCGGCAGGCAGAGATGGCGCTCCGCCACGTCCCGGTAGACCTCGAGCATCCGCATCGTCTCCTCGACGGCCTCCTTCTCGGTCTCGTGGGCCGTGTGGCCCTCCTGCCAGAGGAACTCCGCCGTGCGCAGGAAAAGACGAGTGCGCTTCTCCCATCGGAGGACCGAGCACCACTGGTTATATAATAGGGGCAGGTCGCGCCAGGAGTGGACCCAGTCCTTGTACTTGGACCAGATGATCGTCTCGCTCGTCGGCCTGATGACCAGGGGCTCCTCGAGCTCCTCCCCCCCGCCGATCGTGACCACCGCCAGCTCGGGCGCGAAGCCCTCGACGTGCTCGGCCTCCTTCTTGAGGAAGCTCATCGGGATGAGCATGGGGAAGTAGACGTTCTCGTGCCCGGTCTCCTTGAAGCGCCGATCCATCTCGGCCTGGATGCGCTCCCATATCGCGTAGCCCCGCGGCCTCACCACCATGCAGCCCTTGACCGGGCTGTAGTCCGCGAGCTTCGCGTTGAGGACGATGTCGATGTACCACTGCGAGTAGTCGACGCCGCGGGGGGTGATCTTCTCTGCCATGCCGGTGACCTCTTGGTAGAACGAAAGTAGGGAACTATAGCCTAGTAGGGGAGGGATCGTCAAAAGGGGGAGTACATGCCCTTCGTATACCGTTCGCGCAACGACAAGTACGCAAAGTGAATCATCGATATGAACCAGGCGCGACCGGCTTACGCTCCGCCACCGGGGCCAATGTTCCCGCTACTCCCCCTCGCTACACCCTCTCGGGTCGATTAGCTGGATCCGGATTGCTTGATAAGGTCTTGCAAGGTTTCGGGGGCGAGGTCGGCTCCGTTTCCCCATTCCAGGGCTCCGACCGGCGAGATGTGAAAGCGGGCGAAGGTGGCGCTTCCCCGCAATGGCTCGAATACCGGTCCCCACAATAGGCTCGCTATATCGGCTATGCCTTCGACTCCGTCAGAAAAGCGGAGGAAGAGTCGGTAGCCACCTACTGCCCTCGCCTCGATTACATGGAGCATACCGAAATACTACTCAAGTGGGGCGATCCCTTTCAATGGTTGATGCTCGCAAGCGAGATTCCAATTATTGAGGGTCGTTTGTTCGAGCGCTATCTGGTATTTGCGTTCTTCGTCTGCTTCGTCTGCTTCGTCTGCGGCGTTGGGGCGTTGGGGCGTTGGGGCGTTCCAGGAGTTTATCGGCTCCTCGCGCAATCCGCTCGATTTGAACCCTCGGCCTCCGGTTCCCCGCCGCCGCGATCACCTATCGCTTGTTGGAGTCCTCCGCCGGTGGGCATGGCTACATCACGCAGAAAACGGAGGGCATCGAGCAAATTCAATTTCCCCGAGGCATTTGGGCCGACGATGAAGACACGCTTCCCGAGATCGACGTCGACCGTTTTATAGTTCTTCCAATTCGTCGATTTGAGGTGGGTGATCATCATCGGGGATGCCCCATACGCCGACTATCCCCTCGAGATCAGGCTTCCGTTATCTTAAGCAGCTCGGGGAAGCAGAGGACGGCGGGGCGCTGGCCGCGGGCTTCGCGAATTTCGGTGAGCAAGCCCGCTTCCTTCATCCGACGCAGTAGCTGCGCCGCCGTAGGGCGCTCGATTCCGTACTTCGTAACCAGTGTGCTGGCCGTGAAAATGGGTTGCCTGAAGATCGCGTCGAGGAGGGTAATCGCATACTGCGAATGCGTCTCCAGGACGATGCGATTCTTGGTCCTCTCGTACAGATCGAGGATCCGACGAACTCGAGCCGCGTTGTCCTCGGACTGAGCGCGAACCGCAGTCAGGAAAAACGCGAGCCAGCCATTCCAGTCGCCGCGCTCCGAGATCGCCGCCAGCCGCAAGTAGTACTCATCGCGATTCTTCTCGAGGTAGCGGCTCAAGTAGAATTGCGGTCCGGGAAGCAGTCTCTTCCAATGCAGGAAGAGCGTAATGACGACTCGGCCTATCCTTCCATTACCGTCCTTGAACGGATGGATCATCTCGAACTGCGCGTGCGCAATGCCCGTCTGGATGATCGGGTCCATGTCGTCCGTCCGCGAATAGGCCTCCCAGTCGCGAAGGCAATCATCGAGAATCAGAGGAGAAGGTGGGATAAAGGAAGCTTCCTCGATAGGGCAGCCGGGCTTTCCGATCCAGTTTTGATCCTTCCTGAATTCCCCGGGGTTTTTATCCATCCCACGGACCGAGCTCATGAGAATTTTATGAAGGCTGCGAACCAAATGGAGGGAGAAGGGATAGTCCTTTAAGGCGCGTTCGCCCTCTAATAGCGCCGTCCTATAGTTCTGAATCTCTTGGATGTCATGGCCCTTTTCCTCCGGCTGCTCCATCCCGGCCTCAAATTGGAACAGTTCGTACTGTGTCGCCTGCGTGCCCTCGATCTTCGAGGAGATGACGGCTTCCTCGTTCATGAGGGGGGAAATCAATACCCCCGGGTTGACGATACCTTCGAGGAGCCCGGAATAGGTAGCCAAGGCTCCTCTGGCATCGCCGACTAAAGGCAATAGGCGTTTGTGATCTAATTCTTTGATTGGCAATGACAGAGGGATGAATGGCGCTTTCATGGCTTCTCCGTTTTGTGTATCGTATTTTTGATTTTACGATACACAAATGGATTTGACAATAATCCAATATACACAAATGAGCCTTTCCCTCGGTCTCCACCAACTCCTTGAGGGCCTCGGGCGCGATTGTGTCCGAAATACGCTACAATAAGGCGATGCGGAAGTTCTTGCGGCAAGCGTCCTCGTTCATCGCGCCGGTCCTCGTTTGCATCGTCCTTCCCTGTTTTCTCATCGCTCATCGGCATGCGCGAACGGGATCTCCGATCCTCCCTTCCTTGGGACTGGCGGTTCTTGGAGGAATCATCGGCATCATAGGAACGGTATTTGCGCTGCTCTCTTTCCGGCTGGTAATCAAAATCGGGAATGGAACGATCATGCCCTGGGATCCGACGAAGAAGCTGGTCGTCGTCGGCCTCTATGGATTCGTGCGAAACCCCATGATCTTGAGCATCCTGGTCATACTGCTCGGAGAGGCTGTGGCTTTCGCGTCGGATGCCGTCCTCATTCTGGCGGCCGCATTCTTCATTATTAATACTCTCTATTTTCGCTTCTCGGAGGAGCCGGGACTCGAGAAGAGATTCGGGGAAGAGTATCTCGAATACAAGCGAAATGTCCCGCGATGGATGCCGCGGGTGACTCCATGGAGGCCGCGGTAGGGAAGCTCCATGGGCTAAAGGCGAGTGACAGTCGGGAGTGGCCAGCGTATACTTACCCATCTTAATGACAAAAGGGACCGGCCGTGGCCAAGGAAGCTCAAGCCAGGATTCGCATCAACCATCTGCTCGAGGCGACGGTCCTCGAGTCCCTTGGCCTGGATTTCGAGAAGGCCAAGCGGGGTTTCGTCGACTTCCTTCTATGAAGATGATCAAGATTTCCTCCTCGTCGTCCTCGAGGCCAAGTCGAGTCCCAAGACTCCCCTGTCGGGAAAGGAGCAGGCGACGACCTACGCCGCCGCGCTCAAGGCTCCCTTCGTCATCCTTTCGAAATCCCCCTTCCATCCCTCGACACGCAGCAAGCAATCGTTGCTGAGATCGAAGCCGAGCAGGCTTTGGTCGCTGCCAATTGGGAATTGATCGAACGCTTCGAGAAGAAGATACAGGCGACGCTGGCGAGGGTATGGGGAGAAGAAACGAAACAGGTCTTGAACAAAGAGGCTAATATAGAACTATGAGGAAGAGAAGCTAAAGGGGCGTATGAGGCTGCCATGCAGTTCATAAAAAACGGCCCGGACATCCCGGAGCGCCTATTGCAGGCCCATGAAGAAGGTCGCGTGGTATTCTTTTGTGGTGCAGGGGTTTCTCATCCTGCCGGGCTTCCTGGATTTGGTGACTTGGCTAATGCTCTCTACATCAGCTTAGGGGTCACCCCCAACCCGACGCAGAAGGCTGCGTTGGAGGCAAATCAATACGATAGCGCTATTGGACTGCTGGAGGCCGACCTTGTAGGCGGCCGTGGTGCAGTGCGCCGTGAACTAGCGAAAATCCTTACGCCGACAGTTCTGTCAGCTAAGGCAATGGAAACCCACAAGGCACTCCTTACCTTGGGCAGGTGTCGCAATGGGAAGCTTCGCCTCATTACCACCAACTTCGATCGCATATTCGAAGCCGTGATGGAGCGGAATTCCACTTACAAAACCTATCAAGCGCCGCTCCTGCCCCTGCCCAAAAACAACTGGGACGGCCTCGTCTATCTGCACGGACTGCTGTCGCCCGATCCGAACGACACTGATCTTGATTGCCTTGTGGTGTCGAGTGGTGATTTTGGCCTGGCCTATCTTATCGAACGTTGGGCCGCGCGTTTTGTGAGCGAGCTGTTTCGGAACTATACCGTCTGCTTCGTGGGTTATAGTCTGGATGATCCAATTTTGCGATATATGATGGATGCCTTGGCTGCGGATCGCCGGCGCGGAGAAGCCTTTCACGAAATGTTTGCCTTCGGCGGATACACAAAAGGGAAGGAAGGAGAATGCAGGGCACAATGGCAGGCCAAAAACGTCACCCCCATCTTGTATTGGCGGATTGAAAATCACCGCTATTTGCATGGGACTCTTGTCGGCTGGTCGGAGATATACCGCGATGGGGTTCGTGGCAAGGAGATGATCGTTCTAAAGGAAGCGATTGCCAATCCGCTAATTAAAACGCAAGAGGACGACTTTGTCGGCAGAGTGTTATGGGCATTAAGCGACCCCAGTGGTCTTCCCGCCCGGCGCTTTGCCGAGCTAGACCCCGCTCCATCGCTGGATTGGCTGGAACCACTTACCGAAAACAAGTTTCAGCGCCGTGACCTGGACCGTTTCGGTATAACGTCGAAGACTGATGTTGATGGAGAGGAAGACGTTTTCGATCGATATATCTGGAATGGATCCGGCGGGCATTACTGACGAGGCTGACTGGGGCGGCTTGACCGAGCAGAGTTCGCTTATCGGCGAGATCGTGGCGGAGAGTGCCCAGTCCTACGGTACGAAAGCGAATCGTAGAAGCGCATAAGGCTGAATCGGGAGAAATCGATCTTGTTCTCAAAAAGCAGCAATGGCTCAAAGATCTTTTGGTCGGGATCAAACTACCGGAATCCCGTTGGTTTTGGCTTGCGACGGGCAGGAACAGGATACCTCCACAGTCGGCTCAGATGAGGCGCCTAAACATCGCGGGCATTCGCCTCGTGGCGAGGTCGATTGTCCTCAACTAATGAATCGGCGTCGCGCCCCATGCCGTCTGTGCGCGTCGGGACATCATCGC
Source organism: uncultured Treponemataceae bacterium (assembly GCA_964491385.1). Taxonomy (GTDB): domain Bacteria; phylum Spirochaetota; class Spirochaetia; order Treponematales; family Rectinemataceae; genus UBA1306. The sequence continues at coordinate 24,515 of CAZBGA010000017.1, forward strand.
TTCAATAGTGATTGCCGGAAGAAGTCCGCTTTATGCCTGGAGACGTAAATCTTTTCACAAGATAGGAACGGAGAGTTATACCGAAGTTCAACATTTTGACTATACTATACATCGGCCGCAGCGGAGTTCGATTTCCCCTGTGCAGTCGATCTGTTGGAGGAGGAAGCCATGGAAAGACCGGTCCTTTTAGCGACGAGCGTGAAAGATGAAAAGTTCGCTGGCCTTAGCTACCATTTGGAAGGAGAGCTCGTTCCCGTGCTGACTGTCGATCTCGACGGAGGGGCTTCCGTGTACTATGAGCACCATATCCTGCTCTGGAAGCATCCGAGCGTCGTCATCGGGATTAAGCCGATGAAGGGGATGATGAAGCGCATGATGGCGGGGATCCAGATTTTCGTCACCGAGGCCAAAGGCCAGGGGCAGATAGCCTTCAGCCGCGACGGCCCCGGGCATATAGCCGTCATTCATCTCAACCCCGGTCAGGGACTGCACGTCCGGGAACATCAGTTCCTGGCAGCCACGGGCAACGTGGAATATACCTTCGAGCGCGTAAAGGGCGCGGCGAACCTCCTGATGGGCGGCAGCGGATTCTTTATCGACAAGTTTCGCGCCTCCGAGACGGAAGGGATCCTCTGGCTCCACGGTTACGGCAATGTCTTCGAAAAGGCGCTGAGCGCCGGCGAGCAGATCGATATCGAGCCGGGCGGATGGGTATTCAAGGATCCCGAGGTGAAAATGGAGACCATTTTGCAGCGTCTGAGCACGGGGATGCTGGCGGGCATGAACCTCGTCATGAACCGCTTTACGGGTCCAGGCAGGGTCGGCTTGCAGTCCATGTATCTCCAGGTGGAAACCGCGGAATAAGACAAGCGCGATGCACTCCGGGAGGCGATCACTGACCCGGCAATAAAACCTTATACTGCGGCCGTTGGTTTAGCGCATCCCTCGGGGGAAGAGATATTATCATGCCTCTTGGCCTGATTTACTTCATTTTTGGAGAGATTAGCAGTATTTTACGGTTACCGAGGAACGAAATGATTCACAACATGCACGAGAGGGATCATACCCATCTTATGATAGCGAGTCTTTTCAAGGAATTAGACAGCACTATCGATGCAAAGCGCAGGCTGGCTATTGAAATGGAAATGAACAATCTATGGATAAAGTCCAACGAAATGATAGACTTATCCGGAATTAGGCTCCCTCCTTTTTTGGTTCCTTCACGATCTCTTCAAACTCATGCATTTCCGGCGCTCTCCCGCCTTTTATCACAAGACCCTTCAGCCGGCTCTTGATCTCTTCTCTCGAATATCCCCAGATTCCCGTCGACCAGGATTCAGTATTCCAAGATCTCTTGCAAGCTGAACTCCATGGAGGCCGCAGCAGGGAAGCTCAAGCCAGGATTCGCATTAACCATCTGCTCGAGGCGGCGGGCAGGCATTTCTTCGACGAGGATGGTGCTCGTGCCAATGTCGCGCTGGAGAGCGGCGTCAAGCTCGGGGCAAGGGTCGTCGACTTCCTTCTATAAAGATGATCAAGATTTCCCCCTCGTCGTACTCGAGGCCAAGTCGAGTTCCAAGACTCTCCTGATTCGCGCGCCCTCGTCGCCGAGGAGGTTGCGTCAGATTAAGTCGCCCGTACGCAGAAGGCCGACTATGACGCCGATCCGGACCGGCGCGACAAGGCGAAGCGGGGCAGGATGCTGGAGGGTCGGCTTTGGGACGAGATGCCCGCGGCCGAGAGTTGAACCGGCCCGGATCGTATCGATCTCTTCTGCCGGTCGAGGACATCCGGGACAGCATCGTGGAGATGCCGGTACTCCAGCGCCGCTTTTTTAAATTCCTATTTCCGCGCGGCCGATTCCAGGGCGGAGTAGGCCTCCGTTCCTTTCTGCAGGCTCAGGTTCCCCGCGGCGTAATCGAAGGCGGTCTTCCCTTCATTGTCCTTTGCGGCGCCGTTGGCCCCGGACTTGAGAAGCAAAAGTACGACCTCGGGGTCGGGATTGGAGCGGGCCGCGATGATCAGGGGGGTGCTGCCGTCGTCCTGCCTTTCGTCGACGGGGGCGCCCGCATCGAGAAGAGCCTTGACGACCTCGGGGTTCGGGTTTCCGGCCGCGAATATCAAGGGCGTGCCGTCGAAACCATTTGTCTCTGAAACCGAGGCGCCGCCCTTGAGCAAGGCCGCGATGACCTGCGGATTCGGATTGCATGCCGCAGCCCAGATCAGGGGAGAGTTGTCGTCGGGATCCGGCTTGTCGGAGGCCTTCGCTCCGGCCTTGAGCAGCGCTTCGATCACGCCGGGATCGGCATTGTATTTCGCCGCGATCATCATGGGAGTCATTCCCGAGACGTCCGGCTGGGTCGGCGAAGCGCCGTCGGCCAGGGCGCGCGAGACTTGCTCGGGCGAGCAGAGCTTGCAGAGGTCCCAGATCGCGGGGGCTTTTCGGTACGACGCGGCCGATAAGCGAGCGCCGTCGGCGCTCGAGCTGATCGATCTCCAGTAAAGGTTATGAAGCGGACCGCTCGGTGTCGCATCCTTCCATGTGACTCCGTAGTCCGTCGATGTCCACAGGTCGCCGAAGGCCGAGGCGACTGCGATATGGCTCCCGTCGGAACTCGGCGCGATGGAGCACCAGGCTTGCGCATAATCCGATTTCCGCGCGACCCATGTGGTCCCATAGTCCTCGGAGGTAAAGATCCGGGCCCCCCAATTGCCGTCGACCGAGGCGGCGACGAGGCGCGAGCCATCAGCATTCGAGGCGACCGCCGTCCAGGGCGGGGTACCCGCCCCGGCTTGACGGACCCATGTCTTTCCATGATCCGTCGAGGTAGAGATGCTTCCGCCGGAGGCCGTGCTCTCGGCCGCTACGAGACGCGAGCCGTCGATGCTCGATGCGATGGAAACCCAGGGTTCATTGCCGGCGGCCTTTTGATCGATCCAGGTGACTCCGGCGTCCGCCGACGTATAGATGTCCCCGCCCTTTACCGCCGCGGCCAGGAAGGCGCCGTCTCCGCTGGAGGAAATGCAGATCCACGGCATTCTCGGGGCGGCTTTCTGGTCCGTCCTCGTCGCGCCGAAGTCGTTCGAGGTGTTGATGCCGCCCCCGGGCGCCTCCACGGCGAGTCTGCTGCCGTCGTCGCTCATCGCCACCGATATCCAGCCGTGGATGCCCGTGCGCTTTCGCTCGGTCCAGGTCGCTCCCCCGTCGCTCGAGGTCGCGAAGCGGCCATCTTCAGTCACCGCGGCGAGGAAGGAGCCGTCTACGCTCGAGGCGATGGATACCCACTTCCGGGACCCTGCCTCGCGTCGATCGATCCATGAAGAGCCGCCGTCGCCGGAGGTGAAAATGTCTCCGCCCGCGAATTGCTCTTCGCCGAAAAGGGCAGGGCAGGCCAAGGCTATGGAAAAGGCCAGAAGCGCGGGGGCGAAGTTCAAGCGGAACCTCCCGCCGAAGCTAGAGCGGGCGACTTTGCCATTCGTAGGAATCTTCATGCCTCCGACCCCCATTTTGCAACTTCACGTCCGAGATATTAGCCATCTGATGGTCTTTTTCGTCGTTTGAAGTATTGTCCGCCTTATGCTTTCACTGGGACGAGTTTAAGGATAGAGCAAGCGACAACTGCGGGCAAGCGTATTACGCTATGGTCGGGTTTTGAATCCTTGCGTCTCCACTTGTACGATATGGAAGGATTGCCATGTCGATGTATTTTCCCTATTTACGGAGCCTGCCCCGAGCCATGGACGCGGAGATGCCCGCCGCGCAGAGGCCGGCGAAGACGAGGAAGGCGACGCGGAAGCCGCTCAGGAAGGCCGCATGGGCTTGGGGGGTGATCTGCCCCTTTCCCACGAACAGCGCGATGATCATGCCGGAAATCGCCATGCTCAGCATCTGTCCGATCAGGCGCATGGACCCGGTGGTGGCCGAGGCGACGCCGTACTGCCGGCGTTCCACGGAGCCCATGATGGCGCTCGTATTCGGCGACGAGAAAAGCGCGAATCCCAGGCCGCAGGTCATCAGGAGGACGACGATGCGGGCCACGGTCGAGCCGGCATCGAGGAAGGAAGTGAGAAGGAGCCCCGCGGCGCTTATCGACATGCCGATGGAGGCCACGACGCGGGGTTCGACGCGATCCGAGAGCCGCCCCGCCAGCGGCGAAAAGACGGCCATGATGATGGGCTGGGAGAGCAGGACCAATCCGGCCGTGCGCGGATCCATTCCCTTGATGTACTGGAGGTAGAGGCTCAGGAGGAAGATCAGCGCGAAAGTCGCCGCGTAATTGATCAAGGCCGAGAGATTGGAGAGCGCGAAGACGCGGTTGCGGCGGAAAAGGCCCATGTCGAGCACGGGATTGGTCGCGCTATTCTCCCTGAGCACGAAGGTCCCCAGGCAAATCGCCCCCGCGATGATCAAGGCGAGACCCGCGAGACCCGGCAGCAGTCGGAAGCCGTTCATCACCGCCAGGAGGGTGAAGGCGTAGAGCAAGGAGCCGATAACATCCATTTTTTGGCCGGCCGCTTCCGCCCATTCGGCCCTCATTTTCCAGATTGTGAGAGCGATGACCAGAAGGCCCATTCCCGTCGTGACGAAGAATATGCTCCGCCATCCGAGATACTGTGTAATGAAGCCGCCGATGAAAGGTCCCAACGCCAGTCCGCCGTAGACCGAGGCCACGTTCACGCCTATCGCGCGTCCCCTTTCGCTCGGAGGGTAGACCGAGGTCACCAGCGCGGTCGCCGTGGCGAACATGAGCGCGTCGGCCGCGCCTTGCATCGCGCGCAAGGCGATCAGCATCGTTGCCGATGTCGCCAAGCCGCAGAGCAGGGATACGATCGTATAGCCCACCATGCCCGAGAGGAATATCTTCTTCCTCCCGTGGATGTCGGCCAGTCTCCCGACAGGGACCAGGAATACCGCCGCCGCGAGGAGGTATGCGGTGGATATCCAACTCAGGCTATAGGCGCCCGAGGAAAACTCGCTCCCGATGGAAGGGAGCGCGATATTGATCGAGGAGGACATGAAGGGGGTCAGGAAGGAGGCCGTCGCCGTCACGAAAAGCACGGCCCCTTTGCTCACGGCTGCTTGCTTCATGAGCGGCCCATCGTTCCGTTCCGCAGAGGCAGAGTCGATCGCATTCATCAATTCGCCGGAGGAGCCATGATCGGATTCCATCTGAATAATATACTGGTTTTTTTTACGCCGAATCGTCGGCCTGCGGGGCATCTGGTTCTGCCCTCCCCGCGTGCTCTATAGTCGTCGATAGGAGGCGCAAAACATGAAATACCGTCGGCTCGGCAACACGGGCGTGATAGTGAGCGAGGTCGCTCTGGGGACGATGCAGTTCGGCGGGGCGATGAACATGGGGAACCTGGACCAGGACGCCACGACGAAGATGGTGAAGCTCGCCCTGGACAGGGGCGTCAATTTCATCGACACCGCCGACGTCTACAGCCGGGGCCAGAGCGAGACCCTCCTGGGCAACGCCCTCAAGGGCATCCGGGACGAGATCGTCCTGGCGACCAAGGTCCGGCTCCCGATGAGCGAGAACTTCAACCGCAGCGGGGCGACGCGCGTAAACATCATGCGCGGCGCGGAATCGAGCCTGAAGCGGCTGCAGACCGATCACATCGACCTGTACCAGATACACGGATGGGACAGCAACACGCCGCTCGAAGAGACCCTGCGCAGCCTGGACGATCTGGTTCGGCAGGGGAAGGTGCGCTATATCGGCCTGAGCAATTACCTCTCGTGGCAGGCGGCTACGGCGCTCTCGATCCAGGAGCGGATGGGACTGGAAAAGTACGTCACCGCCCAGATGTACTACAGCCTCGTGGGCAGGGGCCTCGAATACGAATTCCAGTCTTTCGCCGAATATGCGCATCTCGGCATCCTCGTGTGGAGCCCTCTCGCCGGCGGCTTCCTGGCAGGCAAATACGGACGGAATGAAGCGCCGCAGGGAGGCACGCGCTTCGCCGAGGCCGGCCAATTCGTCCCCTTCGACAAGGAGATCGGCTACCGCGTCGTGGACGCGCTGAGGGTGGTGGCCGGGCGGCACGGCGTGAGCTGCGCGCGAGTCGCGCTCGCCTGGGTCCTGTCCAGGCCCGCGGTCTCGAGCGCGATAATCGCCGCGCGCAAGGCCGAGAATCTCGAGGACAACATCGCGGCGGTGGATCTCGTCCTCTCGGAAAGCGACATCCGGCTACTCGACGACGCTTCCGACCCGGGAGTGCCCTATCCGAAGTGGATGGTCCTCCAGCTCGACACCGCCGAGGACCCACGACCCAAGATACTGCATCCCGAGCGCTACGCGGACGGGGGACCCTGGAAGGATCTGCGCGGCACTAAATGGTCCGGTTAAGAGCCCTGGAGACTGGAGGAATTTACCACTGGTCGCGGAGGAATTTACCAGTGGTCCAGGGAGAATTCATCAGTGGTCCAGGCAGGCTGCATCAGTGGTAAATTCCTCCGCGACCACTGAAGAATTCCTCCTCCTTCAACTGGTCCAATAATTCATATAGGAAATTGATCAGCTTAGACCTTCCAGGAGAGGGGTCGTGGGCGGGCGAGGACGCCAAGGGAGAGTATCATGATCACCGGTGCGCACGCTATTATTTACAGCGCAAACCCCGAGGCCGATCGGGCTTTCTTCCGCGATATGCTCAACATGCCGAACGTCGACGTCGGAGACGGATGGCTCATCTTTAAATTGCCTCCCTCCGAGCTGGCCATCCATCCCTTCGAGAAGAACGACGTTCACGAGCTCTATCTGCTCTGCGACGACGTCGAGGGCTTTATCGCGGATATGAAGCGGCGCAAGGTCCAGTGCGGTCCCGTTCAGGATGAGAGCTGGGGACTGCTCACCCATGTGACCCTGCCGGGCGGCGGGAAGCTCGGCGTGTACGAGCCGCGGCACGCGCGGCCTTAGGCGGAGGCGCAAGAGGCTCGATATGGGCGACTGGAAGTCCCTGCTCAGGAAAGAGAGGAGCGATTGGCTCCTCGAAGCTTCCGATCCATCGATCCGTTATTGGGCCCTGAAATGGCTATTCGATCGCGACGCCGCGGATCCGGAGCTGATCGCCTCGCGGGACGCCGTGAGCGACTCGTTGCCGGTCCGGAAGCTCCTCGCGGCCCAGAGGCCGGAGGGCTATTGGGGTTCGGATACCGAGGCTCATGCGGGCACGAGAGGCGAGCTTCACCTCCTGCTCTGGCTCGGCTACGAAGGCGGTCCGGGCGACGGAGCGCGGAAGGCCGCGGACTATCTGGCCGCCGGCTGTCTCGACGAGAATGGGGCCTATCGCTACCGCGCGGCCGAATCCCGCCGCGATATTCTCCTTCCCTGCCACGGCGCCGAGCTCGGGCGCTTCATGCTTCGCTTCGGGCTGGCCCGCGATCCCCGACTAGGGAAGCTCGTCGATTGGCTCCTGTCCCTCCGCCGGGAAGACGGGGCTTGGCCCTGTCCCTCGAAGGCGGCCGCGCCTTCCTGTCTCTTTGCGACGGCCCTGTTCATGCGCCTCGCCGAGGATATCGGGGATTGCCGCGACGGCCCGCGGCTGGGAGCGAGGCGGGAAGGCTCGATCCGAGAGGCGGCCGCCGCCGCGGCGGAGCTATTCCTCTCCGAGGGCTTCGCGCGAGCGGCGCGAAACAAACCGAGCGGGCGCTGGTACGGCTTCGGCTTTCCCTTGCAGTGGGAGAGCGACGTCCTCGAGCTCCTTCGCCTCGTCGCGCCTTACTCAGGGCTCGAGGATCCCCGCGTCGCGGAGGCTCTCGAGCTCGTCTTGTCCAAGCAACGCGATGATGGTACCTGGCCCTGCGAGAAGGAGCCCAAAGGCGGTAGATGGATGCGGCGCTACATCGAGCTCGACACCCCGGGCGCGAACTCGAAGTGGGTGACCCTCGCCGCCTATCGCGCCCTCAAGGCCCTGGCCCATTAAAGGGCCTCGGTCAGCCTCCGATCCTCGGCCCCGGCGAGAACCACAGCCCCTCGCGGACATAGTGGAGCCGCTCTTTCCATGCGTCGGGCAGGGCCGACGCGAACAGGACCTCGCCCATCACTATGGCCGAAGTGCCTTCGACAACGATGCGCATGAGCCGGCACTCGAGCCAGCCCGCGACCCCGGCCGGTATGCGGGCGTCTACGCGCGACGCGGGGAAGGATTCGATGCCGAGGGACGAGTATTTGTCGACGTCCCGGCCCGAGACCGAACCCGCCTTCTCCACGAGACCGCGCTGCGCGACGATAGGCAGGGCGACGGCGAATTCCCCGGCCCGCTCGAGGTCCTCGTAGCTGCGGTGTCCGGTGTCGCAGACCAGGATTAGCCTGGACGCCGGCGCGTAATCGAGGGGACAGTTCCAGGCGATGGGCGCGACGTCGTAGCGGCCGTCCTCGGACTTGGTGCAGACGAGGACGATGCCCCCCGCGTTGAGCAGCTCGTAGGCCTCGGCGATCGGAACTTCGGCGTAGTCCACGGCGCTTCCTCCATTAATCGGTCGGCCTTCGCGGCCTGAAGTATCGCGATGCGGGGCCCAGGGGACGGTCGGCGCGGAGGTGCTCCGCCATGTGCGCGGCTATGCGCGAGACCGTGTCCGCGTCCAGGCGGACGTGGCCCATCCTGACGAGCTCGGAGCGGAGACGCCCGGCCTTGGCGGGCCCGACGGCGCGATAGACCGGATCGCGCTCCTCTTCCTCGAGCGAATAGAGGAGGGCCGCGAGGTCGCGGTCCGCCGTATTGAGGAGGCGGGCCTGGGCCCTCAGGGCCGGAGTGGCTCTCAGGGCCTCGAGGAAGCCCAGGGCCGCGTCGCGGGCGTGCTTCGCCGTCACGGGCCGTCCGGGAAATCCCAGATCGAGGCCGATCGCAGGGCCGGCGCGAGGCCCGCCCCTTCGAGGGCTGCCAGGATAGCGCAGAGAAGCGCGGTCTTGAAAGCGTAATAGTCCTGCTTCCTGAACCAGACGCCGAAGGAGTAGTGCGATCCGGCCGCGTCCGCGGCCTCGAGCGCGAAGGCGGGCCCGGGCTCGGACAGAGCCTCGGGAACGGACAGGGCGGCCTCCCTGAGGAGCTTCTCGACTTTACCGGGCTCCGTCCCCGTGGGCAGGGTTATCTCGAGATCGAGCCGCCGCTCGGGCCACCGAGTCACGTTCACGATCTTGCTCTTGATCATGGATTCGTTCGGTACCCGGACCAGGCGATTGTCGAAGGTCTTGATCTTCACAGAAAGAAGGTCCACGGACTCGATCGTGCCGGTCATGTTCTCTATCTGCAGGACGTCCCCGATCTCGAAGGTCTTCTCCGAGAAGAGGAAGAGGCCGGAAATGATGTTGGAGACCGAAGTCTGCGCGGCGAAGCCCAGGGCTATCCCGGCTATCCCGGCGGCGCCCAGCGCGGCCGACAGGTCGAATCCCGCGGCCTCGGCGGCATTCACCAGGACGACGACGACGCCCACGTACTTGACCGCCCTCTCGACGATGCTCGCCGCCCGCCGGCTCAGCCTCTTCCTCGCGAGACGCCGGATGACCACCAGCGCCAGCATGATGACGAGGTATCCCGCGACGAGTATGACGACGACCAGGGCGGCCTTCTCGAGGTAGCGCGCGCTGAAGAATCGCCCGAGCGCGTCGCCGATACTCTGCGTCAGAGCCTCAGCCATCCTCGTCCCTCCGATTCCCCTTGGCTGTTCGCCAGCCCGTCCATCCTAGCATCGCCACCGTGCCCGGTCAATTTACGGGCCGCCGCCGCCCGGGGCACGGCTTCAATCCCGACGGGTTCCTATGTTATCTTCAATATAACTCTGCATAAGGAAGTCCAATGAAGAAGCTATGCATTTTCGCTCTCTGCCTGGGTTTCGTCGCGCCGCTCGCCGCCGAGGCCCCGGTCGACGTAAGCTACTCGCTCGGCATGCTCATAGGCGCGAACCTCAAGAGCAACGGCCTCGACAATGTCAGCCCCGAGGCCTTCCTGGAAGGCCTCAAGGACGCCTTGGGCGGCAAGGGGACGAAGTACACGGACGCGCAGGCCCAGGCCGCGGTCCAGGCTTCCCTCCAGGCCGCGGCGGAAAAGAAGGGTGCCGACAACCTCGCGGCGGGGAAGGCCTTCCTGGACGGGAACCGCGCGAAGGCGGGAATCGTCACCACCGCCTCCGGGCTTCAGTACGAGGTGCTCTCCGCGGGCACCGGACCCAAGCCCAAGGCCACCGACACGGTCAAGGTCAATTACGAGGGAAGACTCCTCGACGGTACGGTCTTCGACAGCTCCATCGCCAGGCACGAGCCTGTCACTTTCCAGCTGAGCGGGGTCATCCCCGGCTGGACCGAGGGCGTCCAGCTGATGCCCGTTGGCAGCAAGTACCGTTTCTTCGTGCCTTCGGAGCTGGCCTACGGAGAGAAGGGCGCGGGCAAGGCCATCGGCCCGAATTCCGTCCTCGTCTTCGAGATCGAGCTGCTGTCCATCGAGACCGGGAAGCAGTAGGCGAAGCCGATAAGATACTTGACTCGGTTCGAGTGCCGCGACAGCTTTGAGTCAGGATATCGAATCATGAGTCAGGTGACTATTCGCGATCTTTCTCCTGCCGTAGAAGCGCATTTACGGGAGAAGGCCAGGATTGAGGGCAGGTCCCTCAGCAGGGTCGCCTCCGAGCTGTTGGCCGAGGCGGCAGGCTTGGGCGAAGGCGGGAAGCGGCGCGATCTTTCCCGCTTCTCCGTCGCCTGGAGCGCCGAAGAAGCCGCCGCGTTCGAGGCGACGCAAAAGTCCTTCGGCGCCGTCGACGAGGAACTCTGGAATTGAGGCTTGCGCTCGATACGAACGCCTATGCGGCCCTTCTGCGCGGCGACGGGAGCGTTCTCGACCTCCTCGAGTCCGCCGACTATCTCTGCATTCCGGCGGTAGTCCTGGGCGAGCTTTCCGCCGGCTTCCTGATCGGCGATCGGCCCGAGCGCAACTTGCGCGAACTCGACGCCTTCATCGCCGGTTCGCATTTCGCCGACGTGCCCGGCCTCGTGGCGATGGGCCGGGAGTGATCGGCGGCCCCGCCGAGGAGGCAGGGGGAGCAGGACTCCCGATGCCGATGGATCGGATCGCCGTATGCTGGATGATGCGGCGAGGATCGGCCATGGCGCAGTGGCGCGTTTCGACGACGACGGATCGATAGGGGGCCTATCCAGATAGTTAAGATATGCTCCCCATCATGCCTGCTTCTCCCTCTTCTTCTTCACGTCCTCGGCCTTCCGCGAGATGCGGTTCCAGACCGCCGCGAGCCCCATCGCCTTGAGCGCGACGGCGAGCGTGGCGCGGGCCTCCTCGCGCATCCTCATGGTGCCGTCGTAGACGACCTCGTCGGCGAGGCCGGACTGGGACTCGTACTTCGCGCGGCGCTCGCGGATGGGGTCGAGGAAGGCGTTGAGCGACGCTATCAGCCTCTCCTTGACCTCGACGTCGCCGACCTTGCCCAGCCGGTATCGGGCCTTGAGCCCCTCGACCTCGGACTTGTCGGCGTTGAAGGCGTCGTGGTAGTCGAAGACCGGGTTGCCCTCCACGGTGCCCGGTATGTCCGCGGAGATTCGCTTGGGGTCGGTATACATGCCCATGACTTTCTTGGCGACGGTCTTCGCGTCGTCGGAGAGGTAGATGGCGTTGCCGAGGGACTTGGACATCTTGGCGTTGCCGTCCGTTCCGACGAGGGAGCCGACGTCGCTGACGAGGGCCTCGGGCACGGGAAAGGTCTCGCCGTACAGGAAGTTGAAGCGGCGCGCGATCTCTCGCGTGACCTCGACGTGGGCGACGTTGTCCTTGCCGACGGGGACGAGGTGGGCGCGGGGCATGAGGATGTCGCCGGCCTGGAGGACGGGGTAGCCGAGGAGGCCGAAGGGCATCTCCTCGATGCCGGCTCCCTGGGCCATCTCCTTGAGGCTGGGCACGCGCGAGAGGCGGGGGACGGTGATGAGGTTGTCGAAGAGTACGGCGAGCTCGCAGACCTCCGGCACCGCCGACTGCAGGTAGATGACGCTCTTCGCGGGGTCGATGCCGCAGGCGAGGTAGTCGAGAGTCGCGGAGCGCACGTTGTCCGCCAGCGCCTCGATATTCTCCTTCTCGGGCTTGGTGGTGAGGGTGTGGAGGTCGGCGATGATGAAGAAGCACTCGTACTCGTCCTGGAGCCGGACGCGATTCTTGAGCGAGCCGACGTAGTGGCCGAGGTGGAGCTTGCCGGTGGGGCGGTCGCCCGTGAGTATGCGCTTGCGATCCATGGTGGTCTCCGTTCTTTCGCGATTCTGGGCGCCGGCCGCGACGGGCCGGCGGGGAAGGGGGCGGCTCCGTCTCTCAAGGGGCCCCGAGCTCCTCGGCGATGCGGCCCGGCCTCGGGCTAAGCCGCAAATGACGGGTCCGCGCGTCGCCAGGACCAGCGAAGTGTGCCGCGCCTCGGGACTGAGCTATATTGAATGGTTGCGCAGGCGAACCGCATATGCGCCAGTCTACCGAATCGCCGGATGGGCGAGCAAGTGGTCGAGCGGAAGGCGTCGATTCGGGTTGAAGAAAGGCCGGCCCGGATTGATAATCAGTAGTCGCATGACGAGAAGAAAAACCGTTCGCGCGGGAGGGGAAAGATGGGAAGCACCGAAGTAGCCAAGACTGATCGCGATTTCGCCGCGGAGTTCTTCGACGAGACCTGGGCCCTGCTCGCCATCAAGGACAGGTCCAAGGATCAGAACGAGAGGATGATCCATTGCTGCCACGCGTCCTTCTACCATTTGGACAGGATTCCCGATATCGGCCCGAAGATCCGCGCGAAGGGATACTGGCAGATCGCACGCGTCTACGCGGCGGCGGGGCAGGGCGTCGTCGCCCGGACTTACGCCTTCCGCTGCATGGACGAGGCGCGCTTCGACGGCGATCCCTTCCTGCTGACGATCGCCTGCGAGGCGCTGGGACGGGCCGCCGCGGTGCTCGGCGACGGGGCCGAGCGCGACCGGCAGGCCGCGCAGGGGGCCGAGCATGCCGCCAAGATCCTCGATCCGGACGTCCGCGCCTTCTGCATCGACAATCTCGCCGCCTTGCCGCGGGCGCTCGAGGCGGGGCCCAATCTGCCCGTATTTTAGAGCCTTAGGCTCTACTGAGCCTGGAAAGTATCCCGTCCGCGGCGCGAAGGCCGGAGGCCCAGGCGGCCGTGATGCCGCGACTCGTGCCGGCGCCGTCGCCGACGAGGTAGAGGCCCTCCTTGGCCCTGAAGAAGCCGTCCTCGAAGACGGGGCGGTTCGCGTAGAGCTTGATTTCCGGGTAGTACATGACGGTGCTCGGGTGGAGGAGCCCGGGGACGATGGTGTCGAGGAGCTTCATCGCGTTCCAGAGGGCGCGCATGACCTTGGAGGGTGCGCAGAGGCTGATGTCGCCGGGCGTGGCCGAGGGGAGGGTGGGCTCGAAGTCGTAGAGGTCGCCCGAGAACTGCCCCCTGAAGGATCGCTTCCCGAGGCGGAAGTCGCCGATGCGCTGCATGATGGGGCGGCCGCCGCCCAGGAGGGCCGCCTGGATGCCGAGCATGCGGGCGTAGTCCTGGCCCGAGGCGAGGGGCTCGGTTAGGGTTACGGTCTTCAGCATGGCGAAATTGACGAGGCCGTTGGCGGGGCGCGAGTCCGACCAGGCGTGGCCGTTGACGCTGAACCAGGCGCTTCCGTCCTTCTCCTCGTACTTCTCCTGGACGACGTGGGCGGCGCCCGAATTGGTGCAGAAGGTGCGGGTCTTCTTGGGGAAGAGGAACTTGGGGTCGTAGTAGTCGGCTACGATCGGGTAATGCTCCTGCCTCGTCTCGATGCGCACGCCGACGTCGACGGCGTTGTCCGTGAAGCCCACTCCCGCCTCGTTCATGACCTCCTGGAGGAAGGAGAAGCCGCCGCGGCCCGGCGCGACGACGAGGTCGCGATAGGCGATCTCTCGCGTCGCGGAGCCCCGCTCCGCGACGGCGCGGAGCGTGCGAGCCTCCGCGTCGACGGAGACGACCCTCTCGCCGAGGGAGAGTTCCGCCCCCATGGCCCCGAGCCTCGCCGTGAGGCGCTTGATCAGCTCGAGGCCGCCGTCGGTGCCGAGATGGGACTGGCGTATCTCGAGGAGGCTCACGCCGATCTTCTCGGCCCGCTTCGCGTAGACGGAGAGGTTGCGCTTCTCGAGTATCCGCGGCTCGAGGAAGGCCTCGACGCGCCCGAGGTAGGCTTCGGCCTGCTCCATGGTCCAGCAGCAGTCGGGGAATCCGATGGGCCAGCTGAAGTTCATCTTGCAGTCGTTGCGCAGTCCGCCCGAGGAGTACTCGTTCCTGTCGAGGAGGAGGAGGGAGAGGCCGGGCCTGCGGGCGAGGAGCTCGAAGGCGGCGCCCAGCCCCGCGGGGCCGCTCCCGATGATCGCGACGTCGTAGGTTCCCATGGCGGTCTCCCAGCATAACCCTCGGGGCTTTCCCTGTCACCCCGGCGGCGTTTATCATCCGGCGGTATGGCCTCGATGCTGCTCGCCCTGCTCTCGATAGTCGTATGGAGCTCGCTCGCCCTCCTCAACTCCCGAGTGAACTCCCTGCCCTCCTTCCTCTCGGTCGGGGTCGCCCTCTGCGTCGGGGGGCTGGTCGGCATCGTCAAGGCGAAGGAGTGGCGCGTGCCCCTGCGCACCTTCGCGGTGGGAGTCGGAGGGATCTTCGGCTATCACGCCCTCCTCTTCGCGGCCTTCCGCGTCGCGCCCTCGGTGGAAGTCAACCTCATCAACTATCTCTGGCCCCTGCTCATCGTCCTGCTGTCGCCGGTCTTCCTGAGGGGCTTCCGCCTCGGCCCGCGGCACGTCGCGGGAGCCGTCCTCGGCCTGTCGGGCGCGGTACTCATCGTGAGCGGCGGCCGCCTGGGCCTCGACGCGGCCTATCTCCCGGGCTATCTCCTCGCGGCGGCGGCGGCCCTCGCCTGGGCGAGCTACTCCCTGCTCACGAAGAGGCTGCCGCCCTTCCCTACGGGCGCGGTCGGCGGCTTCTGCCTCGTGTCGGGCGCGCTTTCCCTCGGCGTCTACTTCCTGTCGGGCTCGGCGCCCGGCGGCGCGCGAGCCGCGGCTCCGGCGCCGCTGGACTGGCTCTTCCTCGCCCTGCTCGGGATCGGGCCGATGGGAGGGGCCTTCTACGCATGGGATGCGGCGCTCAAGCGGGGCGATCCGCGCGTCATCGGGGCGCTCTCCTACCTCACCCCCCTCCTGTCGACTCTCAACCTCGTGCTGCTGGGCGGCAAGAAGCTGTCCGCGCTCGCGATCGCGGCGATGTCGCTCATCGTCGCGGGAGCCGTGGTCGGCTCCTTCGACGTCCTGCAGGCGGCCTTCGCGGGCATGAGGGGCCGGAATCGGGCCTGAGAAGGGGCTATTTCCGCGGCGAGAGGGGATGGCCGCCCGCGAGCTTCCTGCAGGGCACCCAGACGTACTTCGCGTCGGTTATGCGCCACCCGGCCTTGGCGGGGTTCCTCCCCTTCGCAAGGGCGTAGGCCAGGTCGAAGACCGCCTTGCCCTGGCTCGATACGTCGCCGACCGCGGCGCCGAGGAGGAGGCCCGAGGTCAGGGCCTCCGCGGTTTGGGGCGAAAGCTCGCCCTCGGCGGCGCCGACGATGGGCAGGTACTTCCTGCCCTTGAAGTAGCCCGCCGCCTTGAAAGCGTCTATCGCGCCGAGGGTCGACGCGGGATCCGCGCAGACCACAGCGTCTATCCTCTCGCCGAATTTCGCGATGAGGGCGGCGGCCGCTTCCCTGGGCGGCTTTCCCTCCAGGCTCGCCGCGTCGTCGTCGGAGAGGCGCTCCGTCTTGACGCCTGCTGCGCCGAGGGCCTTGGCGCAGCTTCCCTCGAGGAGGAGCGCGTCGGGCGCGGCCGGGTCCTCGGCCAGGATGATGTACTGCGCCCTGCCGTCCCTGTCCTTGCCGGAGACCGGGTTGGCCTTCCAGAAGTCGGCGAGGATCTCGCCGAGGGCCGCGCCCGCCTCGGTCCCGCGGGTCCCGACGAAGAAGAGCTTGTCCCAGGAGCGCATCGCCTCTTCCGAGGGCATCCGGTCGAAGAAGACGATGGGCGTCCTCCGCGTCTTGGCCTTGGCGATGATGGAGCCGAGAGCCTTCCCGTCCACGGGGTCGATCGCGATCGAGGCGAGCTTCCTCTGGAAGAAGGAGTCGATTTGGATGTCCTGGGCGGATTGCTGGTTCTGGCCGTCGATGACGGAGAGGTCGGCCTTGTCCAGGGCCGCCGTCTCTATGGACTGCCGGATCGCCGCGGAGGCGAGGTCGTCGAAGGAGCGCATGGCGAGGCCCATCTTGGGCCTCTCCTTCACGGCTTGCGAGCACGAGACGACGATCAGCGCCGCGGCAAGAACTGAAGTCAGCCTCTTCATTGAACGATCCTCATGGGGTAATCGCGCGCGAGGAACCGGCGCACCAGGGCATTCTAGCCCGATACCTCCAGGCTGTCCAGTTCGGGCATCGCGGCCCTTGTATGCGGGAATCCCATCCTCGATACTTTTATGGAGAGGAGGGACCCATGGGCAGGGGCAAGAAGATAGTCGACATCGAGCTCGTCGTCGATGAAGCCGTGGCCCTCATCGAGGAAGGCGGGGTCGGGGAATTCTCGACGCGCCGACTGGCATCGCGCCTGGGCATCTCGGCGATGACCCTCTACAACTATTACGAGAATCGGGGAGCCATAATAAAGGAAGCTTTGGGCAAGGGCCTGGGCCTGCTCTGGGATGGGCTCGCCGAGGAGGTCTCGGCCTGGCGCGCGAAGGGGGGCAATCCGCTGGGAGCCTATCGCGTCCTCGCCGACCACCTCCTCGCCTTCGCCGTGGCGCGCCCCCGGCTCTGCCGCTTCATCCTCACCGAGAGCGCGGGGGGGGATTGGCTCGCCAGGGACGGCAGGATCGAGGAGATCTGCGACTCGGGCGGCCGAGGGGGGGAGGAGAGGCAGGAGGCGATCCGGCGGGACATCTACCTCTTCGAGCTCCTCGCCTTCGCGCTGACCCTCAAGGTCATCGGGGGAGGCGAGACTCCGGAGCGCTTCGGCCTCCTCATGGGCGAGGGCTACGAGCTCCTCCTCGCCCGCCATGATGCCCCCTGAGTCCTAATCCTCGACGTAGACGCGCGGGACTCTGGCGCCCACCATGCAGGTGAGCTCGTAGGGTATAGTCCCGAGAAGCTCGCAGAGAGCCTCTCCCGGGATCCCATGTCCTCCCTTCGTCCCGAACAGGATCGCCTCGTCGCCTTCTCCGGCTTTCGCTCCGGGACCGAGGTCGACCATCGTCTGATCCATGCATATCCTGCCCACGACCGGCCTGTCGGCTCCGCCTATCCTGACCAGCGCCCTGTTCGACAGCGCGCGGCTGTACCCGTCGCCGTAGCCGATCGGGATGGTCGCGATGACGGTATCGGCGGGCGCCCGCCAGGTGAGGCCGTAGCTTATTCCCTCGCCCGCGCGCGCTTCCTTGACGAAGGAGATTCCGGCGACGAGGCGCATCACCGGCTCGACGCCGACCTTCCTCCACGGCGAAGGCTCGTAGCCGTAGACCAGTATGCCGGGCCTCACCATGCCGAGGCGTGACTCGGGCATGGCGACGAGGGCGGCGGAGTTCTCGATATGGACGATGGGCGGCTCCATCCCCCGATGCGCGAGGACGCGAAGCGAGGAGCGGAAGCGAGCCGCCTGCTCGCGGGCGAAATCGAGGTCGCAGTCGGCGGTGGCGAGGTGGGAGAAGGCGCCGACGAGCTCGATCCCGGGCCGTCCCGCCCGCGGGACGAGGCCGGACAGCTCTTCGACGAGGCCCTCGAGCTCGTCCCAGCGGGCTCCGATGCGTCCCATGCCCGTGTCTATCTTGAGATGGGCGCGGATGCTCCTGCCCGCGGCGGCGGCGGCGGCGGCGGCCGCGCGCGCCTTGGCCGCGGATACGATCGCCAGGTCGACGCCGTAGCGGGCGAAGAGGGGGATCCGGTCGTCCGGAGGGGAGCCGAAGATGAGTATCGGCGCCTCGATCCCGGCCTCGCGAAGCGTCGCGGCCTCCTCGATCAGGGCGACGCCGAGGTAGTCGGCTCCCTCCGCGAGGAGCTCCGACGCCACCCTGAGCATGCCGTGCCCGTAGGCCTCCGCCTTCACCACGGCCATCAGCCTGACGCCGGCTCCCGCGAGCTCTCTGGCCCGCGCGAAGTTGCGCCGCAGCGCGCCGAGCCTGATCTCGGCCCTCGCGGGCCTCGCCGCCGCCTCCTTCCCGGTTTCGCTCATGTCGACCCGGCGCCGCGCCTAGCGCGGCTTCTGCAGGAGCTGGGCGGCGCGCTCCGCCGCCTTGACGACGGCGTTGATGAGGGTGAGCCTGAGGCCTCCAGCCTCGAGCTCGAGTATGCCGTCTATCGTGACGCCGGCGGGCGTCGTGACCTGGTCCTTGAGCTTGGCGGGGTGCTCTCCCGTGATGAGGACGTTGCGGGCCGCGCCCAGGACGGTCTGCGCGGCCAGCTCCGTCGCCACGTCGCGGGGCAGGCCGAGCTTGAGCCCGCCGTCGGCGAGGGACTCGATGATGACGTACACGTAGGCCGGGCCGGAGCCGGAGAGGCCCGTGACCGCGTCCATGTACTGCTCCTCGAGGACGAGGGCCCGGCCCACCGAGCGGAAGAGCTCCGTCGCCCAGGCGAGGTCCTCGGGCCCGACGCGGGCGCCCGGCGAGAGGACGGTCATGCCCTCTCCGATGCCCACGGCCATGTTCGGCATCGTGCGGATGATCGGCGTGCCCGAGGGCGCCGCCGACTCGAGGAGCTCGAGGCTGACGCCGGCGGCCGTCGATATGAGGAGCTTGCCCTCGCCGAGCTCGGGAGCGATTTCCTTGATGACCTCCGTCGCCGCCTTGGGCTTGACGGCGACGACGATCGCGTCGGAGAGGCGGGCGAGCTCCCTGTTGTCGACCACGGTCCTTATTCCGGTCCTCGCCTCGAGCTCGGTCCTGTGCGGCTCGGTGCGGACCGACAGGATCATGTCTCCCTTGGCGACGAGCCCGCGTTGCGCGACGCCGACGGCGAGGGCCTCGCCCACCTTGCCGGCGCCGACGATGCCCAGCTTCCTGCCCATGCTTCACCTCCGACGCGCGGAGTATAGCGCGGAGGCCGAGGCGGCATCTACGTGCTTGCATATCGGGGCGCAAACGCGGCAGAATCCACCATGCGCGACGAACGCCCCACGCTCCTTTCCCCCGATCCCTCCGACCTGCCCCTCCTCTTCGAAGCCGGGCGGCTCCTCGTCCGGCACGCGAGCCTCGACGAGGCGATGAGTCCCCTCCTGTCCTTCCTCGCCGACAGGGCCGATCTCGCGGGGGGGATCGCCGCGCTGGCGATGTCCGACGAGGGCGAGGTGAGGGTGGCCGCGGTGGCCGATCCCGCCGACGCGGCGATGTCGGGCAAGCGCGTCGAGCTCGGAGGCGGCCTCCTCGGCAAGGCTCTCGCCTCGGTGGCCCCGGCCTTCGAGGGGGAGGCCCTGGCGGTGCCGGTCGTGCTGGGCGGGACCGCGGTCGGAGTCCTCTCCTTCGCGCGCTTCGCGGGAGCGCGCGATCACGCCCTGGCGGTCGCTTCCTCGGTCGCGGCCCTCGTGGCGGAGGCCTTCGGGCTCAGGCGGCGCCTCGCCCGCGCCGCCGCCCTCGGCGACTCGGGCGCCAGCCACGTCGTGCCGCAGACGGCGGAGCCCCTGGGCGCCGACGACGGCTGGGCGCCCTCCGCCATCGTCGGCCGCGCCGCGCCCATGCGCGAGCTCTATTCCATGATGGACCGCGTCGCCGGCACCGAGACGACCGTGCTGGTCTCGGGCGAGAGCGGCACGGGCAAGGAACTCGTCGCCCGTGCCCTCCACGAGCGCTCGGGGCGCGCCAAGTCGGCCTTCATCGCGGTCAACTGCGCGGCCCTGCCGGAATCGGTCATCGAGAGCGAACTCTTCGGCCACGAGCGCGGCTCCTTCACCGGCGCGCAGGAGCAGAGGCGCGGCCGCTTCGAGCTCGCGGACGGCGGCACGCTCTTCCTCGACGAAGTCGGGGAGCTTTCGCAGGCCGTGCAGGCCAAGCTCCTCCGAGTGCTGCAGGAGGGGGAATTCCAGCGCGTGGGCGGGTCGGTCACGCTCAAGGTGGACGTGCGCGTGATCGCAGCGACGAACCGGGATCTCGAGAAGGAAGTGGCCGAGTCGCGCTTCCGCGCGGATCTCTTCTGGCGCCTCAACGTCTTCCCGCTCCGGGTGCCGCCCCTCCGCGAGCGGCGCAGCGACATCGTCCTCCTCGCGGACTACTTCGCCGAGAAGCACGGCCGCCGCTCGGGCAAGCCCATCTTGCGGATATCGAGTCCCGCCATCGACCTCCTCATGACCTACCACTGGCCGGGCAACGTGCGCGAGCTCGAGAATTGCATCGAGCGGGCGGTGATCCTCTCCACCGACGCCGTCATCCACGCCTACCACCTGCCGCCGAGCCTGCAGTCGGCCGATTCGACGGGCACGGGTCCCGCATCGACTCTCGATGCCTCGCTGGCGAGACTCGAGCGCGAGCTGCTCGTCGAGGCTCTCAAGATATGCAGGGGCAACGCCGCCGCCGCCGCCCGCCGTCTCGGCATCACCGAGAGGAGGATGGGACTCGCTCTTCATCGCTATGGCATCGATTGGCGGCGATTCAGGACATCTATGTAGGTTTGTTTCCCGAACCTACGCCGGCGTGGGGCCGATCTGTCCCCGCTTATCGGTAAGTTCATATAGAAACGCGAAATATTCATTTGCGAATTCTGGCACGGCTATTGCTAAGAAATGAGTCAGTCCTTTTCAGCATAGGAGTGTGTATGTCGGATTGCATCGAATCAAAGACCATCGGCCTCGCCGAAGTCTACGGGGCCAATTGCTTCTCCAACGCGGTCATGCGCGAGCGCCTTCCCAAGAGCATCTTCTCCGAGCTGCTCAAGGTGCAGGCGGGCAAGCGCGAGCTCACTCTCGACATAGCCGAGGTCGTCGCGAGCGCGATGCGCGATTGGGCGCTCGAGCGCGGGGCCACGCACTACACTCACTGGTTCCATCCTCTCTCCGGCATTTCCGCCGAGAAGCACGACTCCTTCATCTCCCCGACCGGAGACGGTCGGGTCCTCATCGAGTTCTCCGGCAAGGAACTCGTGAAGGGCGAGCCCGACGCCTCGTCCTTCCCCTCGGGCGGCCTGCGCGCCACGTTCGAGGCGCGCGGCTATACCGCCTGGGACGCCACGAGCCCGGCCTTCCTGAAGAAATCGCCGTCCGGCACCACGCTCTGCATCCCGACAGCCTTCGTCTCCTACTTCGGGCACGCCCTCGACAAGAAAGTGCCCCTCCTGCGATCGATAGAGGCCCTCAACAAGCAGGCCCTGCGGGTCCTCGCGGCCCTCGGCATCAAGGACGCGTCGCGCGTCACGTCGACCGTCGGCCCCGAGCAGGAATACTTCCTCGTTAGCCGCGAGCTGTACAGGAAGCGCCCCGACCTCGTCCTCACGGGGCGCACGGTCTTCGGCTCCATGCCCGCGAAGGGGCAGGAGATGGAGGACCACTACTTCGGCGCCATCGCGGAGAAGGTCGCCGCCTTCATGCGCGAGCTCAACGACGAGCTCTGGGCCATGGGCGTCACGGCCAAGACCCAGCACAACGAGGTGGCCCCGAACCAGTTCGAGCTCGCCTGCGTGTTCTCGAGCGCCAACGTCGCCGCCGACTCGAACCAGCTCGTGATGGAGACCATGAACACCGTGGCCGCCCGTCACGGCCTGGCCGCCCTCCTTCACGAGAAGCCCTTCAACGGCATCAACGGCTCGGGCAAACACGTCAACTGGTCCATGGGCACGGATTCCGGCCTCAACCTCCTCGAGCCCGGCACCGACCCCGCCTCCAACGCTCGCTTCCTGGTCTTCGCCTGCGCCGTCATCGAGGCGGTGGACCGCTACGCGCCGCAGCTCCGGGCCTCCGTGGCCACCTCAGGCAACGACCTCCGCCTCGGGGGCAACGAGGCTCCCCCCGCGATCATCTCGGTCTTCCTCGGCGACGAGCTCTCCGACGTCCTGGGCGCCGCGGCCGAGGGCAAGCCCTACGTCTCCAAGGAAGGCGGCAAGATCGAGATCGGCGCGGCGTCCCTGCCCAAGCTTCCGCAGGACCTGACCGACCGGAACCGGACGAGCCCCTTCGCCTTCACCGGCAACAAGTTCGAGTTCCGCATGGTCGGCTCCTCGCAGTCCGTCGCGACGCCCACCATGGTGCTCAACACGGCCGTCGCCGACGTCCTCTCCCGCTTCGCCGACCGTCTCGAGACGGCCGCGAAGAAAGGCGGCGACATGGCGGCCGAGGAGCGCGCCCTCATCGCCGAGTCCTACAAGGCGCATCGCCGCGTCGTGTTCAACGGCAACGGCTACGCCGAGGAGTGGCACCGCGAGGCCGAGCGCCGCGGCCTGCCCCGCTTCAAGGCGGCGGTCGAGGTCATACCCGAGTTCGCCTCCCAGGCCGGCCTCGAGCTCTTCGCGCGCCAGGGAGTCTTCACGAAGGAGGAGGTCGAGAGCCGCTGCGTCATCTATCTCGAGAAGTACGCCAAGCAGGTCAACATCGAGGCGGGCATGATGGTGGAGATGGCCAAGCGCTACATCTTCCCGGCGGCCACCGCCTCCGCCGAGGACTTCGCCCGCGCGGCGAGCGCCCTCGCGGCGGTCGGCGCCCTCTCTTCTCCGCAGGAGCTCAGGGCGCGGAAGCTCGCCGAGCTCGCCGCCGCGGTCGCCGACGAGGCGGACAAGCTCGAGAAGGCCCTCGCGGGCGTGCAGGAGATCGAGGAGCCGCTGGCCGAGGCCCGCGCCTACCGGGAGAGCGTCATTCCCCGGATGACGGCCCTACGCGACAAGGGCGACGCGGTCGAGAGGCTCGTGGAGGCCTCGCGCTGGCCCTTCCCGACCTACGAGGACCTCTTGTTCTCGCTCTGATACTTCACGTCGATTCCCGGGGGCCGACCGCCAATCCTCCTCTGGCGGCCGGCCCCCGTCTTTTTCTTTCAGCCCCGCGGCAGAAGCTCCTCGGCATGGGCGAAGAGCGCCGGAGTGCCTCCCGTATGCCAGAAGACTATAGTCTCGCCCTTCCCGATCTCCCCGGATTCGACCAGCGAGAGCAGGGCGCCCATCGCCCGCCCCGTGTACACGGGGTCGAGGAGAATGCCTTCGGTCCCTGCGGCGAGGGCGATGGCGCGCCGCTCGAGCTCGCCGACGACCCCGTAGCCCCCGCCCGTGAATTCCCGCCTGAGGACGACGTCTCCCGCGTCGAAGCGGGGCCTGAGGCCGGCGAGCTCGGCCGTTTCGTTCGCGAGGGCGAGCACTCGGTCGGCGAAGTCCTCGCCCTTGCGGGCGAAGTCGATCGGAGCCTTGTCGATGCAGATCCCGCAGATTTCGGGAGGGCGCCCGCCCGAGCCTTGGAGGCCGAAGAGCCGGGAGCCTACCATCAGACCCGATTGCGTGCCGCCGGAGCTCGAGGCGAACACGATGCGCGAAGGCGCGATGCCCGCCGCCGCGAGCTGGTCGCCGAGCTCGCGCGCCGCGTCGGCGAAGCCGAGGGCCCCGATCGCGCAGGAGCCGCCGTAGGGAATGACGTAGGGCGAGCGCCCGGCCGAGCGCAGCTCCTCGGCGACGCGGGGCATGTCCTCGCCCTTGCGCCGCGGACCCGACCAATGGACGCTCGCGCCGAGGAGGATATCGAGGAGGAGGTTCCCCTCGGGACGCAGGGGAGCCTCGCCGCCGAGGACGAGATGGCAATCGATTCCGCAGGCCGCCGCGGCCGCCGCCGTCTGCCGGCAGTGGTTGGACTGCGCGGCGCCTCCGGTTATCAGCGCGTCGCCGCCGCGCGCGATGGCGTCGCCGACGAGGAATTCGAGCTTGCGTGCCTTGTTGCCGCCCGTCGCGAGGCCGGTCTGGTCGTCGCGCTTCATGAACAGCCTCGGGCTTCCCCTCGCCCCGGCCATGGCCGCGGCGAGGCGCGGCAGCTCGACCAGGGGCGTGGGAAGGAAGGCCAATTTCCTCCTCGGGAATTTCGAAAGGTCCATGCATGGGCCTCCTTGTAGGACGAGTTTCTACATATAATAATCCGCCAGGGCGGCCTGGGGGATCTCCCTGGCCTAGCTCAAGGTCCGTGCTATAATGCCCGCGATGAAGGTTTTGAAACGGATCGCCCCCTTCGTGGTCATAGCCGCGGCGGCCATTCTCCTTCTTTATTCGCCCGACATCGCCCCCGAGCATTATACCGATCTCGCGACTTTCTTCCGCATAGAGATGCTGAGGCAAGGCTATTCCGGTTTTTCCGTGGCCGCGATAGCCGACGGCTCCGTCCTCTACGTCGACGGTTTCGGCAGGGACGGCTCGGGCCGGAAGATCGGTCCCGATTCGCGGCTGTTCGCCCCCGCCGCCGCCAAGTCCATGACGGCCCTCGCGGCCTACTCCCTCGTGCGCGACAGGCGGCTCTCGCTCGACCTGCGCGTCCGCGACTATCTGCCCTGGTTCGTCCTCGGCGGAGGCAAGGGCGATCCGACCATCCGCAACCTCCTGTCCCACACGACCGGCGTCGCCGACTCGGCCTTCGACGACGCCCATCCCGGCGCGACCGATCTCGAATCGGCCGCGCTCTCAATGGTCGGGGCTGCGGCGGAGGACGCTCCGGGGACGCGCTTCCATTACCTCGACACGGATTATCAGGTTCTGGCGCTCGTGATGGAGAGGGCGGCGGGCAAGGACTACCCGACCATCCTCGCCGAGCGCGTATTCGAGCCCTTGGGCATGGGATCGAGCTCGGCCCGTCCCGCCGCGCCGCTTCCCCGGGGTACCGCCTCCTTCTTCGCCGTCGCGCTTCCGCGGGCCCCGCCTTCCTCGCCCTTCGGCGCGCCCTCGGGCTACATCGTGACCACCGCCTCGGACATGGGGCAATACATGGCCTTCCTCCTCGGGCCCGAGAAATTCGCGCGGGCCCCCGTGGCCCCCCACATGGTGAGCGCGCTCTTCGACCCCGTGGTCCGGGGCGCCCCCTACGGCTACGGCCTCTTCCTCGGCAAGGGCGCGCTCGGTCGCTTCGCGTACCACGACGGATCGCTCGACGGTTTCTCCTCGCGCATCGCCCTATGGCCGGACAAGAGGGCCGGCATCGCCGTGCTCGTCGCCCAGGGCTCGCTCTTGCAATCCCTGGTATCCCTTCCGGCCCTGACCGACGGCGCCCGCCGCATCATGCTGGACGGCAGCGCCCCCCGTCCCTTCCCCCTCGGCAGGCTCTATATCCTCATGGCGGTGGTCGCCCTGGTCCACGTGATCGCCCTGGCGCTCCAGACGGGCGGCGCCGTGCGCTGGGCCAAGGAAGTGCGGGACAAGTGCGAGGCCAAGGGCGCGAGGGGACCCGCGCTCTTCGCGTCCCTCCGCTGCTGGTCGGGGATCGCGATACGCGCGGCGATCGCGGTATTCATCCCCGCCGCGATCGGATCGGCGTTCGGCAGGGCGCTGACGTGGAAGACCTTGTTCGAGCTGGAGCCGGGACTCGCGACCTGGTGCCTGTCGGCGCTCATGTTCGCGTTCCTGCGCAACGCCGCGAGGCTCGCGTGGATCCGGGGCCCGGCCGGCTTTCGGCGCGCGCGGTGACCGACCCGGGCTTCCGCCCGGCGACGCGGAGATATTAATAATTTATAAATTACATCGAGCGCTCATTGCAGTCCGCGGATGACGGCTTCCCACTCGGGGCGCTAGACGGTATATTCCTCGTATGATTCCCGAGATTTTCACTTCGGACCCGGCTTGGCCCTATTCCAAGGCAAAGACGTCCGTCATCGCGGCCGCCTCGGCCGTCATACGCGAGGAAGGGCCGCGGGCGGCGACGCTGAAGAACATCGCCACGAGGGCCGGGATAACGGAACCCGCGATATTCCGCCATTTCGAAGGCGTGGACGGCCTCTTCGAAGGCCTGTTCAGCGCCTACGAGCGAGTGTACCTGCGTTCCGCGGCGGCCTTCTCGGCCGAGGGCAAGGGCATGTCGAAGCTCCGCGAGGCGAGCTTCGCCCTCGTGGACAATATCGCGGCGAGCCGGGACTTCTCCTATATCCTCATGAACGCCCGGCACGTGTTCCGGGGATATCCGGATCTCAAGGCGAAGGTCGCCGAGAACGACGCCAAGGACCACGGAGCCGTCCTCGCATGCATCGCCGAGGGGGTGAAGTCGGGCGAGGTCCGCTCGGACATCGATCCCGTATCCGCCGCCTCCTGCCTCATCGGCGGCATCTACTTCGCCGCGTTGATGTGGATCGAGTCGGGTTTCGACTTCGACATCCGCGAGATCTTCGAGGATCGATGGGACGATTTCGAGCGCATGGTCGCCGCCAAGCCCGCGCCGAAGTCGCGCGAGGCTAAAGCGGCCGCCAGGGACCGCTCCGCCGCCTACTTCCCGCTGCGTCCCGCCGCGCCCGCCAAATCGAAGGGCTCGGGAGGCAGGAAGGCCGCGCTCTCAGTCGCGGCCGATCCGCGGCGCAAGGCCAAACCGCCGTCGAGGACCCCGAAGTCCGCGAAGAAGGCGGCGGCCAGGAAGGGTTCCGCCGCCAGGAAGCCCTCCTCCAGGTCGAAGTAGCGGTCGCCTCGCGGCAGGCGCGCGATTTCAACAACCTGCCTAAGACTCCCAATCCCGTATGGCGGCGAGCCGCTCCAGCACCGACCTCGGCGCCTTCGAGGCCGCCGCCGCCTCGAAGAGCCTCGACGCGAGTTCCTTGCCCGCGCCCTGCACCGCGCGCCGGGGCAGGGGGTCGGTGTCGTCTATCGCGTCGAGAATCCGGTTGATGTCCTTCTTCGAGAGGGTCTCGAGGATCCGGTCGTGGGCTTCGGGCTCCATGCCCTGCATCGCGGTCGCGACGAGAGTCCCCTCGGCGGCGCGGAAGGCCCCCTTGAGCAGGCCCGGGTCGATGCTGAGGACGACCTTGGTCAGCGCCGCGACGAAGGCGGGGTCGGCGGAGAGCTCGTCCTCGGGCCCGAGCCTCAGCTCGCCTCTCTCCTCGAGGTTGCGCACCACTTCGAGGAAGGCCGCCTGGGCCTGCGCTATCTCGTCGCCCGAAAGGCGCGAGCGCAGGTGGGCCGCGTCGTCCTCGAGGGCCGCCGCGCCGATCCGGGCGTAGAGCGGTCTCGCGAGATCCAGGCTCTCCTGCGGGCAGCCCGCGAGGGCCGCGGCCGCGATGTCGCGTCCCGACGCCCGTATGGCGCGCTCGAGGTTGCGCTTGTCCATCGCGAGTATGCGGATCACGTCGGGGAGCTCGCCGGGCACGACGAGGCTCTCCGGGCGGCTGCGGCGACGCTTGGCCCTGTCGGCGAGCCAGGCTTCGGCCCTGTCGTAGTAGTCGAGGCCGAGGAAGGCGGTCATCCGCCGCATGATCACGCTGTAGTGCTCGTAGGCGGCCATGCCGCGAAGCCCCGCCCGCACGAGCATCCACTCGAGCTCGGCTCCCGGATCGGACCGCGGGCGCGGGGCCGAGGCCGCGAGGCCCCGATCCAGAGTCTCGGCGTCGGCGCCCGTCGCCGCGAGCTCGAGGCCGGCCTTGAGAGGCTTGCGCCGCTCGGACGCCGCGGCGCGGGCGAGGGCCGCGCTCGAGCCTCGGGCCTGGTCGGCGAGCGCGCTGACGCGGGAGGCGAGCTTGAAGAGGGCGTCCTTCTTCCGGCTCGAGACCTCGCTGACGTCCAGCCCGTCGAGGGAGGCACGGGCGATGGCGTCGATCACGTCGCGATCTCCTCGGCCTGGGCCTTCTCGATCTCCTCTAGGGCTGCCAGGGCCCTGTCGGCCCCGAAATACGGCAGCAGCTTGCGCGCCATGAGCGCGGGCTCGTCGGATTCGGCGAGCGCGAGGAGGCCCTCGATCGTGACGCAGGCCTTGAGGAAGGGCCATCCCGAGCGCTCCTCGACGAGGATGTAGGTCGCGAGGATCTCCTCGAGGGCCTGGCCGGACACTCCCTCCATGACGAGGCGGACCCCCACGGCGAGGAGAGGATCGTCGATCGAGGCGAGATCCGACTCGAGCGCCAGGAAGCCCTCGTCGCGGGCCTTGCGATCCAGATCCATGAGGCGCCGGATGACGGGTACGAGTCCCTTCTTCTCTTCCTCGCGGCAGCGCAGCCTGCGCGCGAGATCGGCGTTCCATTGGATCATTTCGCCTCCGGTACGCAGATAATATACGTCGTCCGGGCCCCGCGTTCAAATAAGCGCCGCGGGATTTCGCCGATAAACAGGCCTCCATCGGCGCATCGCGCGCAAGGTCGCGATCGATCTCGCGCGCAAGAGACGCTCGAAGATGAGAAACGCGCGAAGAAGGGCCCGCATCCGAATTTTTTTCGATCAAAGCGACGAAAACTTTTGCCATACGCGAGAGATGCCGATATAATATCGAGAACGATTCGCGACGCGATGCCCGAGGACCGCGAACGATGCGCGAACCGATCGGACGATGGGACCGAACAGCGAAAGGGGGAACGCCCTACATGGCCGATAGAAGCGCCGCGCGGCTCGTCGAGATACGGCTGGTCGAGCTCAAGCGCGTCGACGCATCCTTTTTCCAGGACTACGCCAAGGTGCACGAACGTCTCGAGCGGTGGCTGGAGAAGGAGCCGCGCCCCCTTGCGCCGCAGACCGTCGCCGACGTCGCCGACGAGCTCGTAGTCTGGTTGTCGTCCCTCGCCGCGAAGAGCTACCCCCACGACAAGCTATCGCAGCTCCTCCGCGTCGGGCTCGGCCACCTGTGCGCCGAGCTCATCGTCGTCAACCCGCATCTGCCCCAGGACGAGGTCGCCATCAGGGCCTACGCGGAGCTGCAGCGCCGCGGATGGG
>CAZBGA010000018.1:0-51688 GCA_964491385.1 uncultured Treponemataceae bacterium
TCGCCGTCCTTGTCGTAGAGGACGGCGCGTCTCTGGATGCTCTCCTCCGCGGCCGAGAGGCCGACGACGATGCTCAAGCCCTTCGCTGGAGGCCAGGGATCGGCGCTCGTCTCGACCGCGAGCTCGAGGGCGTTGAGGAGACTGCGCGCGTCGCCGTCGGACACTTCCACGAGGTGCTCGAGGGCGCCGTCCTCGAACTCGACTTTCCATTCTCCGTAACCCCGTTCCCTGTCGCCTAACGCGGCCTGGGCTATGCGCCTGAGGTCGGCGGAGTCGAGGGCCTTGAGCTGGAAGACGCGCGAGCGCGAGACGAGGGCGCGGTTGACCTCGAAGAATGGATTCTCGGTGGTGGCTCCGATGAGGAGTATCGTACCGTTCTCGACCCAGGGCAGGAGGGCGTCCTGCTGGGCCTTGTTCCAGCGGTGCACCTCGTCGACGAAGAGCATGGTCCTGCGGTCGTAGAGCTCGCGATGTGTCTTGGCCTCGTCGATGGCCTTTCGGATGTCGGCGACCCCCGAGAGCACGGCATTGAGGGTGACGAAGCGGCTGGCCGTCGTGTTGGCTATCACTCGCGCGAGGGTCGTCTTGCCCGTGCCCGGGGGGCCGGAGAGCAGAATGGAAGAAAGCTGGTCCTTCTGGATCGCGCGCCGGAGGAGGCGACCGGGCCCGACTATATGCTCCTGACCCGCGAATTCGTCGAGGCTCCTCGGCCGCATGCGGGAAGCGAGCGGCTCCGAAGGGGAGCCGCCGGGCGAGGCTGAGCCGCCGCGGGCGGATGAAAAGAGCGTATCGTCCGTGGCTCGCCTACTGCGCCGCCCATCCCGACCAGGTGCCGGAAAAGGTGCTTTTGTACAGACCGTAGTAGGAGGTGCTCGAGAATCCGGGCGAGACGGCGATGAGGAGATCGCCATAGCCGTTGCCGGGCGTCGAGTTGTAATAGAAGGCGTGGACGGGGAATTGGGCGACGGTCGTCGAGAAGACGGAGGAATTGCTCGCGACTTCGGAGTTGTTGGAGCCTATTTGGATATTTCCCCAGGTGCCTTCGTAGTAGCCCACGGCGGCGGAGGCGGCGACGATTACATCGCTGCCGACGAGGAGGGTCGACGGCGGCGTCACCGCGGAAGGCACCGGGATGACCTGCGTGAGGGGGAGGGAGCCCAGGGATTCGCTCTGAGCCGGCCCGGAGAAGGAGTATTGGAAGAGAATCCCGTCCTGGCGCGACACGTATATGGAGCCGCCGGTGAAGGAAATATCCCAAACTGTCGTGGACGTAGTGCCCGCATTGGGGAAGGTGCCGGGGGCGAGCATCGAGGAGAAATCGCTCCCGCCGTCGCTGTAGGTTGGGCTCTTCTGGAGGAGGTTCTCGGAGGCGAAGTAGTAATTCCCGCTCGTGTCGCAAACCACCCCGCGGATGGTCTTGTTGCTATTGACGCCAGGCGCGAAGTTGGTCACCTGCTGGAAGGCGGCTCCGCCCAGCGAGTACCACAGCGTATATGTGCTCGGTCCCGGGTTCGTCGGGTCGGTAGTATTGGTGTTGTAGGCGTGGCCCTCGGCGAAGACCAGGCCGTTGGTGGAGGTCCCGAAGAGAGCGTCGAAGGTGAAGGCGTTGACCCCCGTGACGGTCTGCGTGGGCAGGGGGACGTTATTCCAATTGACGCCGTCGGTGGTGGAGTAGAGCTTGATCGTCATGCTCGGCTCGACCCCTATCTCGATGAGGGCGTAGACCGTTCCGGAAGTCGAAGTGCCGGTCAGGACGGCGCTGCGAAGAGCATAATTCGTAGAGGGCGGGTTACCGATGGCCGTAGTCGACCAATTATCCTGTCCCGCCGGACTGCTGTTGAGCGTTCCCGTCGCGGCATAGTAATAGCCGCCCAGGCCGAACACGTTGGAAACGCTGGTCTCGTCGAAGACTTGCGTGCCGATCTGCTTCTTCTCGCCCTGGATGGTCCGGAAGATGGCGAAGTCGTTGTTGCAGGACAGGACGAGGCAGGAAGCGAGGAGTATCGACATCGCGCGGGCGGCGCGCCATGGTGCTTGCATGCTGGCTCCTAGAGGTGGTATACGGCCGCTATCGAAGTCTCGACGAAGCCGCCGTAATCGCTGAGGCTCGCGGCGGAGCCGTAATGGATTTCCGGCACGAACCAGAGGAAGGCCTGGAGGCCGATGCTCCAGGAGCCGGTGACGCGCCAATAGGCCCCGCCGCCCGCCTTGGCGAAGGGATCGATCATTCCATAGTTGTTGTAGCGCATGAGGTAGGCGCCCAGCTCGCCACCCAAGGAGAACTCGAAGGGCAGCCTCGCCCACCAGTAGGCCGCCGTGACGCCGAGAGGCGCGACGAAGAGTGCCAGGCCGCCGATCGTGCTGTCGAAGGCGCCCGCGAGGCTGCCGCCGAGGGCGAGGCCCCGCAGGACGAAATACTGATACGAGAACGTGAACGAACCGCCGAGATCGAGATTCCCGACTCCCCCTTCCATGCTGGGAACGAGGAAGGCCGGGATATGAAGGCCGGCCGACAGGCCGATCATCTGGTCTCCCGGCAAATAGGGATTTTCGGAGGCATCAGCAGCGGAGGCGCCGCTTCCGGTATCGGGCGGAGACGCCGGGCTCGGGTTCGGAGCCGCTCCCGGCGCGTCCGCGGCGAAGGAGGGAAGGGGCAGGAGGAGGAGCGCCGCGATGGCGAGGGCCGCGGCACTGAGTGGCTTCATGATGCCTCCGTTCATAAGAGTCCCCGGAATATAGCATGGCGGGGACACAATGAAAAGTCGCAGGCGGGGCGCAGGTTACGCCTCTGGCGTCGCCGGGGAGTAGGGTATAGAGTATGGACTGAGAATCGAGATCGCGAGGGACATGCGATGAAGAACGTCTTCATTCCGGCGGGCGACAGGGGAATCGGCTCGGAGCTCCTCGAGCAGCTGCGGATATACGGGATCACCGTGCGGGAGGTCGATGGGCTCGGCGACGTCGCGCGCCTCTCCGCCTCCACGGGCACCGGACTCTTCCTCGTCGATGCCGCCCGGATCGATCGGGAGCCCGCTTTCGTCGCCGAGATCGGGCGGATCAAGGAGACCTTGGGCCAGGCCCTCCGGATACTCTTCTACGCCGACAGGGACGATTTCGAGTCCAGGCTCAAGACGGTCCGGGCCGGCGGCGAGGCCTTCTTCCAGCTTCCCGTGGACGCCGTCCGCCTGGCCGATAGGATCGACTCCCTGTTCAACGAGAAGGAGGCCGAGCCCTTCCGCGTCCTCATCGTCGACGACGATCCCGAGCAGGTGGAGTACAATTCCGAGGTGCTCAAGCGCGCGGGGATGATGACGTCCACGGCCACCGACCCGGCGCAAGTGATCCCCCTCCTGATCGAGACCAAGCCGGACATCATCCTCATGGACATGTACATGCCGGGCTGCACCGGGCCCGAGCTCGCGGGAATCGTGCGGCAGAACGAGGCCTTCGCCCCCATTCCGATAATATTCCTCTCCGTCGAGCGCGACTTGGAGAAGCAGATATCGGCGATCCGCCGCGGCGGGGACGAATTCCTCGAGAAGCCGATCAAGCCCGAGCATCTCGTGAGTAGCGTCGCGATGAGGGCCGAGCGCACGAGGGCGATCCGCTTCTACATGGAGCGCGACTACCTCACCGGCCTCCTCAACCATACGACGCTCACCGACAGGCTCTCGAACGAAGTCCTCAGGGCGCGGCGCTCGGGCGCGGTCATCTCCTTCGCGAAGATCGATATAGACAGGTTCAGGGGCGTCAACGAGCGCTATGGCCACCTTACCGGCGACCGGATCCTCCGGAGCCTGTCGCGCTTGCTGTCCGAAAGGCTCAGGCGCACCGACATCGTGGGGCGCTACGGCGGAGAGGAATTCGGCGTCATCCTCCCGGGGGCGGATTGCCGCTGCGCTGCGCGGCTCGTCGACGAGCTCCGCGAGAGCTTCGGCCGACTGTCGCATCGCTTCGAGGAGGTTTCCTTCTCCCTAACGCTCTCGGCGGGAATAGCGTCCTACCCCGATTTCGTGGGGCCGGCCGATATGATCGAGGCCGCCGACCGGGCGCTGCGCAAGTCCAAGGACCTGGGCCGCGACAGGGTAAGCGTCGAATCGCCGACCAGCCTGCGCTACGCCATAACCTGAGGCGGTCGGGGCCTTCGGCCGCGGCGCCCGGCTCGGGCCAGCTCCCGCCACCGCAGCGCGACGAAGGCTCCCGGGACGTGGTCTCGGCTCGGGCCGAAGCGCAAGGCGAGGAGGGCGAGCGAGCAATCGCCGAAAGCCGCTCGAGGTGGAGGTATCCGCTCGGCTACGCTCAGCGCGAGGCCCGGGTCGGCGGGGCGGCAGAGGAAGACGCCCATGCCCGCCTCCAGCGGCGGCTCGGCCCAAGGCGCCAGGCCCCGCGCTCGCAAGGCCCCGGCCGCGCGCGAGCAGAGCTCCTCGAGGGGCCCCACCAGCGCTAGGTACAGAAGGCCGCGCGAGACGACCGGCGCCGCCGAAGAGAAAGATCCGCCGATGCCCTTCCAGCATCCTGCGAGGTCGCGGATCGCCAGCCGGCCCGGCGACGAGGCGAAAGCCAACGGGACCATCTCGGGAAAGGCGAGGGCGGAGGCCTCGCCGAGCAGGGAGAAGAGTTCGCGCCTGAACATCGCCAGATCCCGTGCGACGTTGCCCGGCGGCAGCAGGGCGATCATCAGGCCGGGATCCTCCGCTCCGGGCTCATGATCGCCGCCTTCGATTTGCTTTTGCACGTTTCCATGATACAATCGTTCGCGATGAAACGGAAAGTCGAGCGCCTGGCGCAGTCCATTACCGACGCGATCTCGAAGTGGGACTCGGTCGAGTGCGTGGCGCTGGGAGAGCATTCGGAATCGGACGTCCTCGACCCCTATTTCGCGCTGGTGATCGACGTCTACCTTCGAGCCGCGCCTCCCATGGTCGAAGAGCGCCATGGCGCCTTCGCGAAGGCCGTGGGCCAGCCGGGCGCCTTCGAGAGCTCGGCGTCGCGATCCAAGGATCGCTTCTTCATAGACGGGCTGCCGGTGCGCGTCGAGTACAAGAGCGTTACGATGGTCGACGACGTCGTGGGCCGCTGCAAGGGGCCCGATTCGCAGATAGTATGGATCTTCAAGAATTCCGGCACGTACATGTTCTATCGGCTCATCAATTCCCGCATCCTGTATCAGAAGAGCGAATGGGTGCAGTATGTCAGGCGGGAGCTGACGGAGCTTCCCGACACGTTCTGGGAGGGGCTCGGCGAGGCCTGCCTGGCGAAGATGGAGCATTACCTCGCCGACCTCGGCGCAGCCTCCTTCAGCGACGACGGATATTTCTATAGCGTGTCCATGGCGGGCTTCATCCGATACGCCGCCGCGGCCCTCTTCACCGCGAACAAGCGCTTCGAGCCCTCGCACCGCTACGTATCGACCCAGCTTCACGAGCTCGAATCCCTGCCCGACGATCTCCTGGGGCGATGGGAGACCCTGCTCCGATCCGATCTCGATATAAGCCGCAACCAAAAATACGAAGTCGCCGAGCTCATCGCGCGAAGCGTACTAGCGCTGAGATGAGGTCCGCCCGCGCCGGGAGGCTCGCGGCATTCCGTTCGGCCTGCCTCGTCTCGGCGATCCTCGTCTCGGTCTCGTTCTCGGTCTCGTGCCGCGCCCGGACGGTCAGCGGCTTTCCCTGGATGGACTCCTCAGGCGCTCCGATGCCCTTCGTCCAGAGGGCGGGCTGGCCCGCAGGAGAGGAAGGTCGCTTCGCCGGGGGCCGGCGGTCGAATACCTACGCTCTGGAAAGGAGCGTATCGGCGGCCGCCGGCTCCACCATCGCGGTGAGGCTCCGCCACGTATCGGACGGGGACGCGAGGGTGAGGCTTTCGCTCAGTCCCGACCCCGACGGATCCTCGCCGACGATAAGCTCGTCCTTCCCAATATTGAGCGAGCGCGTCTCTCTGGTCGTTTCCCTCGAGGCCGACTCCCGCGTGGCCTCGCTGAGCCTTTCGTCGGAAGGGAGGGCGACCGACTTCTTCGTCGAGTCGATCGTCTCGGGGCCGGCTTTCAAGGGTATTGACGGCGGAGGCCCGGACCTGCGGGTCTCGACGGGCTTCGCCCTGGTCAAGGCGCGAGGATACCAGGAGCTTTCCATCGCGAAGCCCTTCGTGGGCCGGAGCGCGGTTCGGACGGGCGTCCTCATCGAGTACGGTCCGTCACCGCGCGGCGCTTCGATGTCGCTCGACGCTCTGCGCGAGGGAGGCGAGGCCCTGAGCTATACGATCCGCGCGCAGCCGGCCGGAGCAAGGACGACCCTGGACGCCGCCATCTTGCCCCTCGACGCCGGGATCATCAGGCTTCGGGTCCCCGCGGGCGTCGAGGTAAAGGCTTTCTTCGCGTCCGAGCTGGGGGTCGACGACTATGAGCTGGCCGACCTCGGCCGAGTGCTCCTGTCGACGGCGCCCGACCCGGGGTATCTGGTCTATCGCTGGGACATGCTGCCCTCGGTGCTGGTCTTCGACTTCAAGGACTACGCCACGCAGGACAGGTACCTCAAGCGCCTCGCCTTCTTCACGGAGAAGCTGGGCTTCAGGGGGACTCTCGAGAAGGACGAGGCGATCGCCGCGCTGCGCGGATGGAACGCCCACGATTACGGACCAGAGGATCTGGCGAGCTTCTACCGTGCGGCCCGGGAGAGGTCGTTTCCCCTGGGCGTGGAGGAGAGGGAACTCGAAGGCATCCTCCTGCGGTCGGGGATACTCGAGGAAGGCGGGGGCAGGATCTATCCCGGGAAGGGCGCGATCATCTCGATCTCGCGCGAGTCCGGCGAGGCCCTACGCCGGACCTTCGCCGTGCACGAATCCGCCCACGCGATCTTCTTCGCGGACCCGGACTACAGGAGCTTCGCCCGCGCTCTCTGGTCTTCCGTCGACCCGCGCGAGAGGTGGTTCTGGAGGACCTACTTCGCCTGGGCGGGCTACGACGTCGGCTCTGACTACCTCATGGGCAACGAATTCCAGGCCTATCTCCTCCAGCAGCCCGTCGCCGAGGCCGTGGCATACTTCTCGAAGCGCAAGAGTGCCGAGCTTCTGGCGAAGCATCCGGAGCTGAAGGCGAAGCTGGAAGCCTACATGGCCGAGTTCGGCGGCTCGTTCGCGCAACGCGCGGAACGGCTCGAGGCCTGGCTGAACGTCAAGTACGGTGTCGAGGCTGGCCGCACGTTTTTCCTCGCGAGGCGCGGGGGCTAGGCTCGCCCCGCGGGCCGGCGCTTCGTCAAACGCTCGTGCGGCGGCTGCGCCGACGTCGCTCGCTAAGTCTTCGATTCTTCCGAGAGGGCCTCTTCGACGGTCGCCACCGCCCAGGAGCGCGTCGTCTCGAGGAGGTAGGCCGCGTCCATCCCCCCGGGCCCGGCCTCGCGCTGGAAGGCGCTCGCCGAGGGAAGCAGGGTGGTCCAGAGGTCCCTCTGCTCGGGGCCGAGCGATCCCAGGTAGCTGATGGCCGGATCGCGGGGCGGGGGCAGGCCGCGCAGGTCCGCCGCATAGCGCGCGAGAAAGTCGGAGGCAGGGCAGGGCGCTCTACCCGCCGCGAACACTCGGCGGACCTTGGTCTCCCGCTTCGGCAAACCGCGGGGCGTCCTGATACGCACTCCCTTGCCCGCGAGGGGGATTATCTCCATCGGCGAACGGGAGGCGAAGCGCTCGAGGTGCTCGCGATAGGCCATGAGGGGCTTGGTCAGGTAACGCGAGTAGGTCTCGCCTGAAGGGCTTTCCCCCGTCTCCACCTCCATGTCGGAACCCCGGAAGAGGAATCCCGAGAAGAGGGCCTCGAGAGGGGAGAGCCTCGATTGAGACTGCCCGAAATATCCGTATATGTAGGTGCCTCGCGCGTAGCTCTTGCCTTCGGGATAGGAGAAGTCGGCGCCCGCGAGGAGGGTCGACTCGGCGCCGAGGGCCTCGGCGAGGGAGAGAGCGGCATGGGTTACGTTGCCTCCCGACGTGTCGAGAGCCGGGAAGGGCCTCCACCTGGCCGATACGTAGGCGCAGAAGGGATGGCCGGAGGAAAAGAAGCGCACGGAGTCGCCCATGCGGCAGAGAGTGGAGGGAGAGGCGAGGTCGAGTATGAGAGGGAGGCCGTCGGCTATACCTCCGAGGAAATGGTAATAGCTGATGTGCTGGCAGTCTATGGACACGACGGCGTCGGGGACGAGGTTCCTCCCGACGAGGGCGGGAAGGCTCGTATCGGTGGCGATCAGGAAGGCGCCTCCCGCCTTCGCCTCCCGCAGCGCGGGAATCTGGTCCTCGAGCGAAGGGCCGGCGGCCGCTACGGCGGCCTTTCGCACGGGAGGCAGGGGCGCGGAATATCGCTCCGCCGAGAAGAGGTTGCGGACCGCGTTCTTGAACCACAGCTTTCCGAAGAAGGCCTGGACGCTGTAGTCGTCCGATATGCTTCCCAGAACGGCCTTGAGGCTGCCGGCCGCGCTCCCGAAGGCTTCGGGCGCGAGGTCCACTCTACCGCGCAGGGGCAGGCTCCGTATGTCGCCCGAAAGCGGGGGCACGTACAGCGAGAGTATAGCTTCCCTCAGCTCCTCGGGGCTCGGATCGAGGAGGAGGGAGAAGCGCTCGTCGATGAAGAGCTCGGAGAGGTCTATCTCCTCGAGGAGGGCGCGGAGCATGGGAGCCGAGTATTCGACTGCGAGGAGTCCGGTCGTCGCGCTCGACGCCATGTAACGCTTGAGCAGGTAGCCGGCGCCCAGGCCGAAGGCGACTATGAAGCCGTCCGCCGGCTGCGCCCGTTCCAGCCTCTCCGCCTCCCGCTCGGGATCGACCAGGGAATGCATCGGAGAATCCCTTCCATCGCGGCTCACTACGGGGACCGGAGCTCCGCTTCTCGCCGCGCGCATCGAGAGGGAGGGATCGGGCGCCGCGTCGAGCAGCTTGTCGCCGAGGCTCTGGTCCGAGCGCGAAAGGGCCAGCAGGTTGCGGCGGAATACGAGATCGCTCACGGCGCGAATCTCCCCTCGAGACCCGACAGGAAGCCCTCGCATCGCGAGGCTAGGGCCCGGGCGGCCGCGCCGGGCTCGCCGCCCGCCAGGATGGCGCGCCTGGCCGCCGCGTAGTCGACCAGGTCTATGGACCTCAACAGCTCGGCGACGAGGCGGTCGGGGGGAAGCCGGCCTCGGGACATCGCGGCGGCGGCGTCCCCCGCGAGCCCGCGCCAGGATGCAATGCGCGACGAGA
This sequence comes from uncultured Treponemataceae bacterium, assembly GCA_964491385.1. Lineage (GTDB taxonomy): Bacteria > Spirochaetota > Spirochaetia > Treponematales > Rectinemataceae > UBA1306. The sequence goes on from CAZBGA010000018.1 coordinate 9,214, forward strand.
GTATCGAGAGGCGATCGTCCCGATCGGGGAGGGTCGACGCCTCGAGGCGTAGATCGGCCGTCCCCGATCCTCCGTCGCCCGCCATCGCCTCGACCCTCTCGTAGTCGATTTCCTCGAATCCCCGCAACCGGACCGGCGACGGGCCCACTCGGAAGAGCCTGCCCGCGAACAGCGACGAATCGAGCGAAAGGGCGGAAGCGTAGGCGGAGAGGCTGCGGGAGCTCCGCCACGGCTTCTCGGGCAGCGCGATGGGCGAGGATTCGACGTCTCTCTCCCAGGCCCCCCCTTCGAGAGGGTCGAGGCGAGACGGCTTCGAAGACAGGAAAGCGTCGAAGCCGTGGGGGCGGGCGTGATCGATCCCGCCGAAGGAGGCGAGGTCCAGGCCGGCGGCGAAGATCGGGCCCCGGCTTATCCTACCGGCCAGGTAGAGCGCCGAGCCGCTCACCGTACCGTGCGGCGGTACCGCGAGCGAAGGACCGAGGTAGGGCAGAAGCTCAGTCTCGGCGAAGGAGCCCTGGTCGAGGAGGACGAGTCCGGCCCCGCGATAGAGCGAGGACGAGGGCAGGGCGGTTAGAGGCGCGGCGAGGGGAAGGGGCCGCGTGGCGAGGGGGTAGAGGTGGAGGCGGCTCCAATATCCGCCGTCGGTGGCGACGACGATATCCGGCTCGAATCCGGCGAAGCGGCAGGCCGAAAGCGCGGAGGAAACGGCGATGATCGCGAATCGGCCTTTCAATCGGGCGAGTCCGCGCAAGGACTGCCCGAGGCTGGGACCGGCGGCCGCGACGAGGATCGGCACGCCCGAGGGCCGGGCGGTCCACGCCCGCTCGGCGAGGACGAAGGAGGCGCAGGCGTTCGCGATCCACCTTCGCCCGGAGGACCTGACGGTGGCGGCGGAGGAGGCGAGCCGATCGAGGGACTCCCTGACCGCGGCTCGAGCCGCGAGAGCTTGGTCGGGGAAGGCGCGCGAGGCGGGTTCCCATTCGAGCACTTTGACCCCCGAAACGGCGTCCTCGTCCAAGGCCGAGTCGAGAAAGGATTCCAGAGAAAAGTCCGAGCCCGGATACCACGACGCGTCAGCGCGGCCGACGCTCGCGCCGGCGAAGAGCTCGGAGTATTGCACGGCTACGATGCGAGCGCCGGGTAGCAGGCTCCTCACCGCCGGGGTGAGGTAGTCGAGGCAAGGACCGAGGAGGACGACGTGCGAGGGCTTGGACGAAGAGAGCTCCGACTCGGCGAAGCGAAGGGCCTCCTGCTCGGGGTCGTAGCGGGAATGGAGCCAGACGCCCTCGACGGATATGGAGGGTCGTCCACTTCGCGAAGGTCCGATGGAGAAGTCCATTATCGGGAAAGGAAGGCCGACAGCTCCCTATGGGCCAGCTCGGAGGAGGGCACGAAGCCCGCGGCTCGCCCTTCGGGCAAGGCTCCGGACGCGAGGAAGGGCAGTATCCGCCTTAATGTCTTCCTGAGCTGGAAGAGCGCGAGGTCCGGATCGATCGGCGAGGCGGAGCCGAGCGCGCATGCGACCGAAAGCTCGCCGTAGGCCGCGGCCGCTCCGCCGAGGGACAGTATCTTGGAACAGGCGGCGAGGAAGGCGGAGCGGACCGCGTCCGCCTTCAGCCCGCGGAAGCGCGCCTCGTCGAGGGCATAGGCCGAGGCGAGATCGAAGGAGAAGGCAGACGCGTAGGGGTACTTGCGCGATGCGTCGATCAGGACCCTCGCAGGGTCGGAAGAGGGGATCGCGATGGTCGAAGTCGGCAAGGCATCGCCGGCGCGCGCCAGGATGGAACCGATCATGGCGCGGGTCCCCTCGGACGACGCGTCGAGGGAGGGATCATGGTAGACCCACAGGCCGACGAAATCCGACTCGGGTCGCATGGCTGCCGCTCGAAGGCTCAAGGACAGGGGAACGCCCAGGATAGGCGCGAGCAGGGCCTTCGCCTCCTTTCCCAGGGCCTCGGTGCCCATATGCGAGGAGCCGGCGAAGGACATCGGTATCCCGTCCTCGGTGCCGGAGGGGAAGCCGTTCAGGGCGGCGGGGACGAGGAATTCCCCGCGCGGCAGGAGCAGTGAAAGGGCGGAGAGGGGAATCGACTCGGAAACGGCGCACCAGGCCGCGAGGAAGGAATCGCCATACGGAGGGAGGGACGCGAGGCGATGCATGAGCGCATCGGGGTCGGAAAAGGCGAATTCGGGAACCTTCGCCGCCTCGTCCGGGGAGGGCTCGCCAGGCGGGACCGCGGCGTGCGCGGCCATGGCGCGCGAGAAGAGACTGGTGCCGGCCTGAGAGGTGCTGGATCCCGAACCTCGACTCGCCTTCTCAAGGAGGCTCATCTCACACCAAGCCCAATTCCTCGAACAGCTTTTTGTAGGTATCGAAATATTCCGAGTTGGCGAACTCCTCGATCTTGTCTTCGGGCAGGGAGTCCAGGAGCTTGTCGAGGTAGGACAAGACGCTCCTGATCTCGGCCTTCAGCCGGTCGCCGTCGTTGCCCGCGGAGGGCTCCGTCGCCTGCTTCGCGGCCGCCGGAGCCTCGGGAAGAGGAACGCCGCCTGCGGGGACCGTCGCCTCCTCGGCCTCGAGGACGAGATCCTCCTCCTCTTCCAGGGGAAGCTCGCGGCCGCGGGGCGCCGGGGGCTCGGAGGGAAAGGCGGTCGAGAGGCCGGAATCGGAGAGGTCGTCGATCTCCTCGAGCTCCGACGGCTCGGAGGAGGAAAGGGATTCGAGTCCTTCCTCGTGGAGGTTGATCTCGGAGAAATTGGGCTCCTCGATCTCGGGAACGGGCTCGAGGAACTCCGCTTCGACGACGGACTCTTCGGCGGCGTAGCCGGGGCCCGCTTCGATGCCGAGCGTGAGCTCCTCGGAGGAGGAATCCTGCTCGGCGGCGGCGAGAGGTAGCTCTTCGTCTATCTCGAGGCGGGGCTCGAGCTCCTCGGGCTCCAAGTCGAACTCGGAGAGATCGGGCTCGACGAGAGGCTCGTCTCCCAGGGGCGCGCCCTCTAGGTAGGTAGTGTCATCCGGAGCGGGCGTCATCGGCTTGACGCCTTCCTCCACGACCAGGCTAAGCTCTTCGGCCTCGGGCTCGAGGCTGTCGAGCCCGATCTCGTCGACGCTGTCGGCTTGGCCGATCCTGACTTCCTCGATGGCCGGCTTGACCTCCTCCGGGGTCAGGTTGCCCGACGCGAAGGAGGAGTAATCGCCCGACTCCGGCAGGAGGGTCTCGTCGAGGAGGCTGGCGCTCTCCAGCGAGGAGGACTCGGGAGGGAGGATCTCGGACTCGAGATCGAGGGGCTGCTCGGCCTCGGCGATCTCCTCGGTAAAATCCGCCGTATTCAGGATATTATCCAATTCGTCGCCGGTTAGCGCGATGGTTTCGTCTTCCTCGTCGTCGAAGAATCCGCCGGAGGGGCCCGATTCCTCGCCTTCGGCGGGAGCGGCTTCCGCGGCCTTTCTAGCGGCTGGCTCGGCGGATTTCATGACGTCGCCGATCTGAGTCTTCAGTGAAATGAGCTCGCCGCGGATCGAAGAGAGCTCATCGGCGATCTTGAGGAGTATCTCCGTGGAGAGATCAGGCTTGGGCGAGGTCCGCGAGCTTTCCGTCCCTGAACGAGGGGCGGAAAGCTCGCGCTCGACCGCGGAGACGTCGTCGAACCCGTCGTTGGCGGACTGCGGAGTCGAAGCGGGCGCGGCGCCGTCGGGAGCGAGGAAATCGTCGAATTCTGTGACGGCCTCGAAACCCGCCTCCAGCGGGGCCGGCTGCAATGAGTCGTCGGAACCGGACAGGGAGCCGTCGTCGAACTGGAGATCGATATCGAGGGGCTCGAAGTCGATGGAGGACTCCGGCGCCTTCGGCGCGGAAGCTGTCTCTTCAGGTCCGAGGAATTCCGAGGTGACGTCGTCCAGGCCCGAATCGGGCGCCCGAGTCTCCGCGGACGCAGGCTCCTCGGCGAGGTCGAGGAAATCGGAGGAGACGTCCTCGATGGCGCCGAAGCGGGCGGCGCCGTCCGTCTCCGCGCCGTCGCTCAGGCCCTCGACGCTGCCCATGTCGATCTCGACCCCTGGGTGGATGGCTGAGGGGCCGCGGGAGCTTTCGATGTCCTCGAGGGAGATGTCGATGCTGCGCGACGGGATGTTGTCGACATGTTCCATGGCCGGCCTGGGCTCCGGCTCGAGGAGGGAATCCTCGAGCGCAGGCATGTCCTCGATATCCGGCAAGGGGCCCGATTCATCGGCGGATGACCCGGAGGGAGTCTCGAATTCGGAGTCGAAGGAGCCGAGGAGCTTCTCCTCGTCCTCGGAAAGAAACGATTCTTCCGGTAAGGAGGCCGTATCCTGGGGAAGGTCGAAATCCATGTCCTCGGAACCGGGGACGGCGACTTCCTCGATGACATCCTGCGGCTCCGCCTTGACCCAAACGCCGTATTGCTCGAGCTCACCCTTCGGTGCCCCGGAACGCGGCGATGCGCTCTTCGGATCTGGATCGGGACGTATGGCCATGGCTACTCCGTGTTACAGGCGGTCGTTAGTACAATATCGGCAGTTCGGCGCCGCCCATTAACGAAGCTTCAATCCCTTTGCGGGCCGAAATCCCGAGACAAGCGGCATTCAGAGGCCGATAACCACTCTAAGCGTCGATGTGAGGGTTGTCAATAATCGCTTCGGCGATGGCGGATACGGATAAAGCCCGAAGCCCGGAAGGCCGTAAATTAACCTTGATGAGCCTCATGTACACGGCCGGCGCGAGGGACGCGTCGAGGTCGGATCGGCGCGGCGCCTCTCGCTTCGGCCATTATCTCGTGATCTCGGTGTACGCCGGCTTTTCCGTCTATTGCCTACTCTCGTTGCTCTTCGGTCCGGCGGGGATAACGACCTACCGCCGCCTCGAGACGAGGAAGGCGGCCATGGAGGCGAATCTTGCCGAGCTCGGGACCATCCGGCAAAGCCTCGACAGCGAGATGGAATCGCTCAAATCGGATCCTGACAGGGTCGCGCTCGAGGCGCGAAGCCTGGGATACCTCCGAAAAGACGAAACGGCCATCATCCTGGGTGAAAAGACCGAGAGAATACGCCCGATAATCACGGGTAAAGTCTTACCATATATAGAGCCTGCCGCCTTGAACGACTTGGAGATTAAAGAGATTTCCTTCGGAGCCTTCCTGGCGGTCCTGGCCCTTCTCCTGAGCCCTAGAGGCTCGGCCTCTTCGCGCAATCACGCCACTCCTCGGTAGGGCTTTCAGCGGTACAGTCTGGTCCAGGCGGCGTCGCGAACATAATTATTGTCCAGCGATACCGCTCCTTTGTCGTTCACGTTGACGAATACAGACTCCTTTACCCCGTTCAGACTGTCGCCGTCGGTCGATAGCGAGAATACCCACCGCCAGGGTCTCGCGGCTGCGGAAACGATCCTCGCCGACTTCAGGTCCAGACCGGGGCGGTAGAAGTCCGGTGAATTCGGCTGATCCTGGAGGATAATGACCGTCCCGCCCTCGATCATCGCCTTCAGCGCCATGCGAGCGCCGGAGGCAAGCACCGCGAAGCCCCTGCCGTCGGGAAGTATGGAGACCCTGTCCACGTTCTTATCGCCTTTCCAGGTCCCCGCGACGAGGCCGAGGCTCGGGGCGGGGTTCGCGGGAGGGCGCACCTGCGCCGATGTCGCCGTCGCGGATGCCGCGGGCGCGGATATCGTCGTCGCGCCCGCCGGCGAGGAAACCGAGCCGTCCTGCGGCTTCTCGAACAGGCTCCGCGTAAGCCTCCGTGACGCCAGGATGAGATCGTTCACGGACGAGAAGGGCTCGGCGACGCTCTTCTTCTCGCTGCTCGCGACTTTGGTCACGTTCATCGTGAAGACCAGGAGAGTGCCTACGCGATTGGTCTCGGCGGAGAGGATGTAATCGGCGGTCAGGGGAGTCAGGTCCTTGGTCACGCCGAGCTGGACGGCCGTTTCCTCTTCCTTGAGCGAGAGCTCCTGGCCGCTCTCGTCGATGACCCTGAACATCTTGAGCTCGATGACGTAGCTCGTGACGAGGTCCCGGAGGGCGGCGTCTTCCCCCTGCTCCAAGCCGTCTCCTCCAAAGGCGGCGACCCGGAGCACTCGCAATTGCTCCTGGGCTCCGGCGCCGCGGGCGAAGGCAAGGACTAGGAAAGGGAGGGAAAGGACGAGGAGCCGTCGCTTGTCGCGCATCGTTTCCTCCTGGGTCGTCGCTTAGTTAAGGATACCGCTTTGCGTCTCCGGAGTCTGCCCGCCGCCCTGGCCGGGATTGGAATCTCCTCCCGAGCCGGCGGCGGTGGTATCGCCCAGGTTCAGACCCGGTATGTTGACCTTCAATGTCGGGTCGACTTTCGCGCCGTCCCCGAGACTGCGGATCTGGCCGCCTAGCTTGTTGATCAAGGTCCTGTCGCGCTCCGCGCTCAGGCTGTGCCAATCGCAGAGCTTGTCGGGCTGGGTCCCTTCGTAGAACAAGAGGGAGGTCGTGGTCGGCGCGCCTGAGGAGTCGACGCAATAGGGCGTGGGAAGGAGGCCCGTGACGGAGCAGACCGTGGCTTCCACGAGGCCGGTCTGAGGCCGCTGGAAGCTCTTCATCGGGAGGCCTTTATTGATGTCGTACATGTAGTTCGCCCAGTAGTATCCCGCCACTGCGGCGCCCGATTGGGTCGTGCCGAGGGAATTGCCGGGCCGGTCGAAGCCGAACCAGATCGCCGTCGTGTAGTAAGGGGTGAATCCTACCGTCCAGGCGTCCGCCCAGTTCTGAGTCGTGCCCGTCTTGCCCGCCGCCGGTATCGTGTATTTCTTGCCCTGCGAGTCGGTGTAGGTGAAATAGGTGCCGCTGTTGGTCCAGCCTTCCAGGGTGCCGTTCCTGACTACCCTGCCGAGCATGTCCACCATGACAGCGGCGTTCTGCTGGCTGATTATCTGGAGGGCCGAGCCCTTCTTCTTCTGCTGGGTGCGGAGATCCTTTTCGGGCTCGAGAATGACCCGGCCGTTGCGGTCCTCGATCGAGAGGATCGAGATCGGCGTCACCTCGCGGCCCTGGTTGGCGAACACGCTGAAGGCCCTGGCCATCTTGAGGGGCGATACGCCTATGACCCCGAGGCCGAGAGGATAGACCCGGGGAAAGGTCCTCCTGATCTCGTCCGGGTCGGAGATTCCTAGAAGGAGGGCCGCCCTGTCGATCGCGGCGTCGAAGCCTATGGAATCGAGGATCTTGAGGGAGGGGACGTTCATCGACTGGGCGAGGGCGTTCCACATCAGCACCGGCCCCACCCACTTGCCTTTGTAGTCGAGGGGGGTGTATGGAGTGCCGTCCTCGTTGTGGAACACGACTGGCTCGTCGTAGATGAGGCTCGCCTCGGTAAATTTGCGGGTATCTATAGCAGCCGAGTAATATAGAGGCTTGAAGCTCGAGCCAGGCATGAGCTTGGCCTGGGTGGCGCGTATGAGCTGGTTGGCCTCGTCGAACTTCGAGCCCCCGACGAGGGCGGTGATATGACCGGTCTCCGGCTCTATCGTGACGAGCGCGCCCTCGACAGTCGTCTTCGCGAGATCGGATTTGATCTTCCCGGAGCCTGCGTTGGCCATCGCCTTGAGGCTCGGAAGGCCGAAGAGGATGGCCGCGGCGTCTATCGACGGATTGATCCGCTTCTGGTAGTAGTCGAAGGTCTTGCTCTTGATCTTCGTGCCCGAGACGAAGAGGTCCTCGAGGTCGAAGCCGAGGCCGAGCATCTCGACGATGGGGATGTAGGTGCGCTCGGCGCCTCCGAGGCTCTGCATGCTCTCCGACTGATAGGTCCTGTTTACCTGGGCTATACCCTTGGCCATCCAATAGTCGGCCCTTTCCTGCTGGTCAAGGTCGAGGGTGGTATTGATGATGAGGCCGTCGTTGTAGAGGTCGAGGGAGCCGTAGAGCATGTCCTCGAGCTGGCGGCGGACGTATTCGCTGAACCAGGGAGCCTTGTCGTCCTCGACGCGGCGGTTATAGGCGCTGGCTGTCGTACGCGTGTAGTCGAAATTGTCCCAGAAATCGTGATAGGAAGCCTCGGCCTCGGCCTTGGTGGCGTAGCCGAGGCGGACCATCTGATCCAGTATCTCGCGAGAGCGCGCGCTCGCGTTCTGCGGATTCTTGTACGGATCGTACTTGGCGGGGCTCGACAGCTGGATCGCCAGGATGGCCGACTCCGCGAGCGTGTCCTCCTTGGCGGAGTGGCCGAAGAAGTACTTGCTCGCCGCCTCGACCCCGTAGACACCGGGGCCCATCACCATCCGGTTGAGGTACATTTCGAGGATCTCTTCCTTCGTATAGCGACGCTCGAGTTGGAGGGCGTTCCAGAGCTCCACGATCTTGCGCTTGAGGCTCATATCCCCGCGGATATCGAGGAGGGTGCCCGCGAGCTGCTGGGTGATGGTCGAACCGCCGCCTCGGCTTGTGCGCGTGATCACTCCCCACGCCGCGCGGAGGATGCCCCTGAAGGTGAAGCCATGGTGCCGGTAGAACGATTGGTCCTCACGGGTTATAACGGCGTCTATTAGGTGCTTGGGAAGGTCCTTGATCGAGACGATCTCCCGCTTCTCGTCGGAGAAGAACTCGGTGATCAGCCTTCCTTTAATATCGTATATCTTGGAGCCCAGATGGGGCTCGGTATTCGTGAAGTTCTCGGAATTGCGCGTATTGCTGGTCGCCGCGAGGGCGACACCTGTACTTACACCGAGGACTACTGCCAAGACGATGGCGACTATGACAAGGATGCGAGCCGCCTTCGCCGGCCTGGATACGGGCGACATGGGCTAAGCCTACGCTAAGCCCCTTGTCTTGGTCAAGTTAAGGGTTTCCGCCGTCCCGATGCTTTAAAATAAAAAAGGCCGGTTTTGGGGAAAACCGGCCACCCGTTACGGGTGTCGGACGTACCATAGTAGACTGGGAGGGGAACTATGATCGGATCCGACATCACTACTATCGGCACCGGGCCCTTATTATTTTACTATCTTTCGCTCCGGGTTTAAAGGCCCTTCCCCGCCATGCGCCACTGAACATCGGTATGCTAGTTGATAGGCAGGCATCGAACTCGTATATTGCTTGAGTCGTTGACATTCAAGTAGCTTTTTCAGTAATGTTTCAATATAAAAATATAGATTCAGCATCCATTCTTAGGAGGATTCTTATGAAAGTCGCGATCAATGGCTTCGGGAGGATCGGCCGCCTCGTTTTCCAGGCCTTAGTCGACCAGGGCCTTCTCGGCAAGGACAAGATCGACGTCGTGGCCGTGGTCGATATCTCGACCGATGCCGAGTATTTCGCCTATCAGCTCAAGTACGATTCCGTCCACGGACTGATGAAGGCGTCCATTTCCGCCAAGAAGAGCGATCCCTCCCTGGCCGAGGCCGACACGCTCGTCGTAAACGGCCACGAGGTCAAGTGCGTGATGGCCGAGAAGGAGCTCAAGAACCTTCCCTGGGCCAAGCTCGGCGTCGAGTATGTAATCGAGTCCACCGGCCTATTCACGGACGAGAAGGCCTACGGCCACCTCGACGCCGGCGCCAAGAAGGTCATCATCTCCGCCCCCGCCAAATCCAAGGACGAGTCCAAGAAGATCCCGACCTTCGTAATCGGCGTCAACCACGAGAAGTACGATCCCGCCAAGAACAACGTGGTCTCCAACGCGTCCTGCACGACCAACTGCCTCGCGCCCCTCGTCCACGTCCTCCTCAAGGAAGGCGTAGGCATCGATAGGGGCCTCATGACCACCATACACTCGACCACGGCGACCCAGAAGACGGTCGACGGCGTGTCCAAGAAGGACTGGCGCGGCGGGCGCGCGGCGTCCATCAATATCATCCCGTCCACGACCGGGGCCGCCAAGGCCGTCGGAGAGGTGCTTCCCGAGACCAAGGGCAAGCTTACCGGTATGTCCTTCCGGGTCCCCACCCTCGACGTGTCCGTCGTCGACCTCACCTTCACCGCCGCCCGCGACAGCTCCATCGAAGAGATCGACGGCCTCCTGAAGAAGGCCGCGGCGACCTATCTCAAGGACATCCTCGGCTACGGCGACGAGGAGCTCGTCTCCACCGACTTCATCCACGACCCCCGCTCCTCGATCTACGACAGCCTCGCGACCAAGCAGAACAACCTGCCCGGCGAGAAGCGCTTCTTCAAGCTGGTGAGCTGGTACGACAACGAGTGGGGCTACTCCAACCGCGTGGTCGACCTGCTCAAGTACATGGGCTCCAAGAAGTAAGCCGGGGAAATGGGCGAGAAGGCTGTCCGGGAAGCTGTCCCAGGGCAGCCTTTTTCTTTAGGTCCGAAGGGCGAGAACGGAGGCGCAGAATGATCAAGACGGTCAAGGACATCCAGCTCAAGGGGAAGCGCATCGTGATGCGCGTCGACTTTAACGTACCCATGAAGGACGGAAAGGTGCAGGACGATACCCGCATCACGGCCGCCATCCCCACGATCAAGTACGTCATGGACCAAGGGGCGAAGGGCCTAGTCCTGATGAGCCACCTGGGCGATCCCAAAAAGGACATGAAGAAGGCGAAGGAGAAGGCCGAGAAGGACGGCAAGCCTTTCGACGAGGCGAAGTACATCGCCGGCAAGCACAGGATGGCTCCCGTCGCCGCCTATCTCGCCGAGAAGCTCGGCAGGCCCGTGGTCTTCGCAGGGGAGGATTCCTGTTTCGGCAAGAAAGACTTCATCGAGGGCCAGAAGGACGGGACCATCGTCATGCTCGAGAACACCCGCTTCCACAAGGAAGAGACCAGCGAGGATCCGGCCGAGAGGGACAAGCTCGCCAGGGAACTGGCCACCTACGGCGAGGTCTTCGTTAACGATGCCTTCGGTACCGCCCACCGCGATCACGCCTCCACGGCGTCGATCGCGAAGTTCATGAAGGTCTCGGTCGCGGGCTTCCTCATGGAGAAGGAAGTCAAGTACCTCGAGCCCATGGTCACTGATCCTCCCAAGCCGATGGTCGCCATCATTGGCGGCGCGAAGGTCTCTTCCAAGATCGCCGTTCTCGAGTCCCTCCTCAAGAATGCGTCGGCCCTCGTCATAGGAGGAGGGATGGCATATACCTTCCTCAAGGCGCAGGGGCACAAGATCGGGACCTCTCTCGTCGAGGACGATCAGCTCGAGACCGCGAAGAGCGTCCTGGAAGCCGCGAAGAAGCAGGGAGTCGAGATAGTGCTGCCGGTCGACCACGTGGCCGCGGATAAATTCGACGCGGCGGCCGCGCCCCGGGCGATCGACGGCGTCGACATCCCCGACGGACTCATGGGCATGGACGTCGGGCCAAAGACTCTCGCCAGGTACAAGGCCGTCATCGCCACGGCGAAGAGCGTCGTCTGGAACGGCCCCGTGGGAGTCTTCGAGTTCGAGTCCTTCTCCAAGGGCACGGGCGAGGTCGCGAAGCTCGTCGCCGATGCCACCGGTCGCGGCGCGACGACCGTCGTGGGCGGCGGCGACTCGGTCGCGGCGGTCAACAAGTTCGGGCTCGCCGACAAGATGAGCCACGTATCCACCGGAGGAGGCGCGAGCCTCGAGCTCCTCGAGGGCAAGAAGCTGCCCGGGATTGAGGTCTGCCGAGCCTAGCGCGCCTGTCCCGCCGACCCGCCGCCCGTACCTTCGACTTATGAAGGTGTTCATCGTCGGCGGGACGGGCCTCTTGGGATCGGCCGCCGCGGTCGAGCTCGTCGCCCGAGGCCACGAGGTCTCGGGCGTCGCGTTGGGGCCCGTGCCGGAAGGCGCGAGCCTGCCTCCGGGAGCGTCGATAGAGTACCACAATCACCTCGAGATGAGCGACGGCGAGATCGACGCCGGCCTCGCCGGGCGCGACGCGCTCGTCTTCGCCGCGGGCGTGGACGAGCGCGTCGAGTTTCCTCCGCCGGTCTACGAGAAATACCTGAAATACAACGTGGCCCCGGTGCGCCGCTTCTTCTCCGCGGCGAGGAGGCTGGGCCTGCGGAAGGCGGTATTGCTCGGTTCCTATTTCTGCGATTACGCCAGGGAAAGGCCCGAGCTCGAGCTGGGGCGGCGCCATCCCTATATCCGCGCCAGGCTCGACCAGGAAGCGGCGGCGATGGCGCACAACGGCTCGGGTCTGGACGTAATCGTCCTCGAGCTGCCCTATATATTCGGCGCCCAGCCCGGGCGCAAGCCGGTCTGGGTCTTCCTGATCAAGCGGCTCCTCGCCATGAAGGGTCCGTGCTTCTATACGCGGGGCGGGACGACGATGGTCACCGTCCGCCAGGTGGCTCAATGCGTCGCCGGAGCGATCGAAGGGGGCAGGGGAGGAGTCTGCTATCCCGTGGGCTGGTACAACATGAAATGGCGCGAGATGCTCGCGATCATGTACAGGCATTTGGGGCAGCCCCGCAAGCTGATCCTGACAGTCCCGGATTTCATGTATACGCTCGTCGCGAGGCGCGCGGGCGGGGACTACCGCCGCAGGGGGATCGAGAGCGGGCTCGACTTGGAACGCCTCGTCGATATTCAGACCGCGGAGCTCTTCGTCGACCCAGCCGCGATACGGGACGAGCTCGGCGCCCGCGAGGACGACATCGAAGCCGCGATCGGCGAATCGGTCCGCCAGAGCCTCGAGGCGCTAAAAGGCAGGAAGCTCATGGGGATGAGGGCCGAATGAACCCCCTTTACTCCCGCGGGGGCGATTAACTAGTATGTGTGCAGGCTATTGAGCGGGTCGGTGGCGCCCATCGCGGCGCGCGGCTCGATACGGGGGATAAGCATGCGCTCGTACTATATCGCCGGCAACTGGAAGATGCACAAGACCGCCTCGGAGTCCGTCGCCCTGGCGAAGGAACTAAAGGAGAAGCTGTCCGGCTGCGGCGAGAGGCTCCTCGTGGCACCGGCCTTCACTTCCCTCGCGGCGGTAGCCGAGGCGCTGAAGGGCTCCGACATCATCCTGGGCGCGCAGAACATGGGACCCGAGGAGCAGGGGGCGCATACGGGCGAGGTTTCCGTCCTCATGCTCAAGGACTTGTCGGTCAAGGCCGTGATCCTCGGGCACTCCGAGCGCCGCCACAGCTATCTCGAGACCGACGAGCTCATCAACAAGAAAGTGCTCCTCGCGATAAAGCACGGCCTCGAGCCCATCCTCTGCGTGGGCGAGACCCTCGAGGAGAGAGAGGCCGGCAGGCTCGAGGCCGTCGTCGGAACTCAGCTTCGGGAGGGTCTCAAAGGCGTCGACGCGGCCGCCCTGAAGGGCGTTACTATCGCCTACGAACCCGTTTGGGCTATTGGCACCGGAAGGACGGCGACGCCCGAGGACGCCGACGCCGTGCACGCCTACGTCCGCAAGGTCCTCGCGGGCCTGTACGGAGAGCCGGCCGCGAAGGCGACGTGCATACAGTACGGCGGCTCGGTAAAGGCCGACAACGCGGCGGCCCTGATGGCCAAGCCCAACATCGACGGAGCCCTGGTCGGGGGTGCGAGCCTCAAAGCCGAGACCTTCGTCCCCATCGCGCTCTTCAGGAAATAGAGGGGCGCTCCGCCGATCCCGATCCCGCTCGGCGTTTCCCGCTCGGGACTTGCGCAAGGCCGAGCGTTGCGGATAGGATGAGGTATATGGCTTTCCGACCTCAGAGCTTGGCCTCGGCCGGGTTCAGTCGCGACGATTGCCGGAACTGACGGCTTGGAGTCGATTATATGGGCATATTAAGCGTTTTCCTGCTCGTGATCTTCATCATCGCGTGCATCCTCCTCGTACTCATGGTCATCATACAGGATTCCGATTCGGATTCCCTCGGAGGCATATTCGCGGGCGGCAGCGGAAGCGCATTCGGGTCTCGCTCCACGAACGTCGTCGTGCGCTTTACTTATGCCCTCGGCGCGATCTTCTTCGTGTGCGCCTTCTCGCTGGCGCTGCTCAACAAGTCATCCGTCGGCAACGTGGAGAAGGCAGCCCAGAGCCAGACGAAGGATTCGGCCACTACCGAGTGGTGGAACGCGAAGCCCCAGTCCTCGGCGCCTCAATCCCTTCAGGGCGCGACAGACGCGACCCCGGAGGCGCCGGCCGCTCCCGCGCCGAGCCCCGCCGCTCCAACGACGGGAAAGTAAGGATGCGAGGCTCGCGCTTCGCGGGCCGCGTTCGATCGGGCTCCTGATCCCAGAGGGACAGGAGGAGGCCTCAATGCTTCTGCAGCAAGTCTTCGCCCCTGGCAGTATCAAGATAGGCCTGGCGAGCGGGGATAAGGACGAGCTCTTCGAGGAACTCGTCGACGTGCTCGCGAGGGAAGGTGGAAGCGGCTTTCCCCGAGCCTCGGTCCTCGCCGCCGTCAAGGAGCGCGAGGACAAGATGTCGACGGGGATCAAGAAAGGCATCGCCCTGCCGCACGGCAAAGCCGAAGGCCTCACCGGGCTCAGCGGCGCGCTCGGGGTCTCCAAGCGGGGCATCGAATACGCCTCCCTGGACGGGGAGCCGGTTTATCTGGTCTTCATGCTCGTCTCCGCCCCGCAAGATTCCGAATCCCACCTGGCCGCCCTCAAGCGGCTCGCCATACTGCTGGACGATCCCGAATTCTATTCCGACCTCCTGCGCGCCGATACGCCCGCGCGCGCCAACTCCATAATAAGGAACTACGAGACGAGATTGATAGATTTGAACCCCGGCAGATAGGCCACTCCAGCTGCCGGGAGAGGAAAGGCTCGGCGGGAACGCCGAATCGGAGCGTGGCATGGCTTCGAAGGATCTCTTGGAGAAACTCTTCGACGTGGAGCACGAGGCCGAGGCGATAGTATCCGAAGCCCGCGAAGAAGCCGGCAAGCGCGTCGATGCCGCGAAGACGCGCGCCCAAAAACACTACACGGAAGCCTACGACGCCGCTCTGGAGGAGGCCCTCGCCGCGCGCGAGAGCTCCGAGAAGGCGGCTAGGGCGGAGTACGAGGAGGCGATCGAGGCGTTCCGGGCGAAACTCGAATCCTCCCGCCTCGACAGAGCCGCCTTCGCGGCCGCCTGCGAGACGGCCTTGGCGGAGGGCCATTAGGTGCCCGACGGCTTCGAGCCCGCGTACGTCTACGCGAGAGTCTGCGGATCGCTCGCCCGAAGCTTCCTGGGCGACAGGGCCGCGGCCCTCGCGATGAGTCACCGCGTCGGCGAGGCGTGGAGGGCCATCTTCGGCGAAGCTCCGCCCGCCCTGCCGGAAGCCGAGCTGGCGACGGCCGCGGAACGAGGGGTGCGGGCGAGGGCCATCGAGGCCCTGAGAGACATAGCCGGGCCTCTACTCAAAAGCGAGCCCTTCTTCGCAGCCCTGGCGCGAAAATGGGAATTCGTCTACCTGAAGAGCGCGCTCGTCGGAATCGCCGAGCGCTCCCCTGATGCTCCGGTCCTCGAGGATCCGCGCCTCGAGCCGAGCTTCGACGCGAGAGGCTATCCCGACCTGGACCGGATGCTGAGAGGCACCCGGTATCACTGGGTCCTCGAATCGGGGCTGGATGACCTCACCGCGGTCAAGAACAGACTCGACCGCCAATACTACTCCGATCTGTGGGATTCCGTAGAAACGATCCCGGCCGGACTCGTCGGGACCATTCCCGAGCTACTGCGCGCCGAGGCCGAGCTCGGAAACCTGGCATGGGGCCTCAGGCTGAAACGCTACTACTCGATGGATGCGACCGATATCGAGGGCCTGCTGATAGGGCTCGAGGGGGCGGACGTCAAGTCGCCCACGCTGAGGGCCCTCGGCTTCAGCTCGGACTCGCGCTCGGAATGGGTCGGTTGGAAATGGGAAGGCCTCGTGCCGGCCGCTCGGCGCGAGGACGGAGGCGATTGGCATTTCGACGTCCGCGGCTTCGAGTCCGCGGCTCGCCGATACATGTACCGCCGTCTGTACAGGCGGCTCCACCTCGAGATCGAAAGCTACGTCCCTCTCTACTCGTATTTTCGGATCAAGGAATTCGAGACTACCGCCCTCCACGGGACGATAGAAGGGATCAAGCTCGAGGCCCCGGCCGCGGAGATAGGTGCGTTCGCCGCGGAGACGACGGGGGGCCGCGGGTGAGTACCGTCGCGATGCGCAAGATCGAGCTCGTCGCTCTCAAGCGCGACATGAACGACGTCCTCGAGAGCCTGGGCCACGCAGGCTGCTTCCAACTGGCCGCGGGCGACCGCGCCGGCTCGCGGGACGCGAAGCTCGCTCACGAAGAGGGAGAGGGGGCCTCGCGCTACGACGCCGCGCTCCGCGCGCTCGAGGAACTGCGGAGGGGCCTCGACCTGAAGTATCCAGAGACGGTCCCAGAGGGCGCCCGCCTGCCCGGCACGGAGGAGACGGCGGCGCTCGATGCTATGCGCGCGAGGGCCGCGTCGATCGCCGTCGCCGTCAAGACCAACGCCGAGCGCGCCGCGCGGGCTCGGGAGGCGCTGGAGGAGGCGAGCGCGTTCGCGGGCCTCGCCCTGCCCTTCCGCGAGCTGGACAGGCTGTCCTTCCTGACGGTGCGCATCGGTCGAGTCCCGCCCGAGGAGCTGCGCGCGGTACGCGGCTCGATGGGGGAGAAAGCCATCGCCATCGCCGCGGGCGGGAAGGGCGACATTGTGGCGGTGACCTCGAGGAGGGGCCGCCTCGCGCTCGATGCCGAGCTCACTCGCGCGGGCTTCTCGCCGAGGCAGTTCTCGCCCGATTTCAAGGGAGTGCCTCCGGAGCTCCCGGCGGCCCTCGAGCGAGAGCTGTCCGAGCTCGACGAGCAGAGGATCTTCCTGGAGCGGGAGAAGGAAGACCTCCGCGAAGAGCTGTCCAAGCCCTGGCTCTCGCTCGCGGCCTCCTTCGCCGTGGCCGCGTCCGTAGAGGAGGCGCGCCTGGCCCTCGAATCCTCCTCCCAGGCCTATCGCCTCGAGGGATGGGTGCCCGCGGGTGAGGTCGGGCGCCTCGCGGAGTCGATTGTCGCGAGGACGGAGGGCAGAGTCGCGCTCAGGTCCTTCGCGCCGCGGGAACTCGAGAGTGTCCGCAGCGGGGAGGAGGAGGTGCCGGTGCTCCTCAAGCGCCGCCGCTTCGTGTCGAGCTTCGAGAGGATGGTGCTCTCCTTCGGGACGCCCCGATACGGCAGCGTCGATCCGACCCCCTTCGTATGCGCGTCCTTCGTCCTCTTCTTCGCGATCATGTTCGGCGACCTCGGCCAGGGCCTGCTCATCTTCGCCGCTTCTCTCGCCCTGTATCTCGGCCTCGTCCCCGCCCTGGCGAGGTGGAAGGTCTTCGCTCCCATCGGGATGGCCTGCGGGATAGGCTCGACGCTGATGGGTATCCTGACGGGTTCCTGCTTCACCTTTGAGAACGCTCTCGTGCCTTTTACGCGGGCCGTCAGCGCCGCGTTGCTCGGCAGGCCCACGGACCGCTTCCTGTCCCTCATGCCCGAAGGCGGCTCGGGCAGGATCCTGGTCTTTTTCGGATTCACCCTGGCACTCGGCGTGGTCGTCAACTCGACGGGACTCGTCATCAACATCGTCGATAGACTGCGCGCCGGCAGGCCCGACGAGGCCCTCTTCGCCAAGACCGGCCTCGCGGGGGCATTGTTCTTCTGGTGGGCCGTAGGCATGGGGATCCGCGCCGCACTCGGCTCGCGGCCAGCGTGGTTCGACGCGCTCGGCCTCGGCCTGCCTCTCCTGGGACTGATATTCGAGGAAAGACTCGCCGCCCTCGTCGGCGGCCGGCGGGCAGACGGAGCCGCGCGGGAGTCGGACGGCGGCGCCTTCGCCGCGGGGGTCAAGGCCTTCGTCTCGGTACTCGAGCCCCTGTCGTACTTCCTCTCGAACAGCCTCAGCTTCCTCCGGGTCGGGGCTTTCGCGCTCTCGCACGTCGTGCTTTCCTTCATCGTCTTCACCATGGGGGACATGCTCGCGCGGCGTTCGGCCGCCGGTTTCGCGTGGCAGCTCGTCATCGTGCTCTGCGGCAACGCGATCATACTTTCCCTCGAGGGTCTCATCGTCGCCATCCAGATAGTGCGCTTACAGTACTACGAATTCCTCTCGAAATTCCTGACCGAGACCGGCATCACATTCGCGCCTTTCAAATTCCGATTTAGCAAGGAGCAGCGATGAAAAAGCGAATCTTCGTCGTCATCCTCTTCCTCGCGGCGCTCGGCCTCGCGGCCGGCGCCCAAGCGACGGCCCAGGGGCAGGCAGCGCCATCCTCCGTCGCCTGGAAGTACATCAGCGCCGCCCTCGCGGTGGGCATGGCCTGCCTGGGCGGCGGTATGGCCGTGGGCAAGCTGGGCGCGGCCGCGATGGGCGCGATAGCAGAGGACGCCAGCCTCGCGGGCAAGGCCATACCTTACCTCGGCCTCGCCGAGGGCATCTGCCTCTGGGGCTTCCTCGTGGCCCTCCTCATACTGATGCTCTGATCGTGGCGGATTTTTTCGTCGTCGCCGAGGAGGAGATCGTCCTCGCGTTCAGGATGGTCGGCGTGGACGGCCGCGCCGCATCCGGGAGGGAAGAAGCGCTCGACGCCTTCAGGTTCGCGACGGGGACGGGCGCCGATCCCTCGGGCAGGCCCTACAAAAGCAGGGGCGTGAAGGTCCTCATCCTGACCGAGGACGTCGCCGACGCGCTCGAGTCGGAAGCCCTCGAATGGCAGCTCGCGGGAGGCTTTCCACTCATCGTGGAGATTCCTTCGCAGGGCCGGCCGAGAGCGGGCCGCAAGAGCCTCGTCGCCCTCGTTCGCGAAGCCGTGGGTGTGGGGATCTAGGGAGGGCGGATTTTATGGAAGAAATCGTCAGCGCCGAGGCCATAAAGGGCGAGATCCTGGAGGACGCGAGGGAAAAGGCCGCGCGCCTGCTCGAGGAAGCCGAGGGAGAGTCCGCCAGGACAGCTTCCGCGATCGATGCCAAGGCGGTCTCCACGGTCGAGGAGATAATGCGCACGAGCGAGGCCCGCTCCGCGCGCTTCCGGATGGAAACCATGGCGCGCTTCCCCCTGGAGCGGACCCGGATGAAGGCGGTATTCGTGGACAATGCCCTCCGCGAGGCGCTCGGGGCCTTCATCGGGAGCCTGCCCGAGGACCGCATCGCCGGACTGTCGGAGTCGATGCTCGCGGGCGGCGCATCCTTTCTCGCGGGCAGGGAGATCGCGCTAGCCAGAAAGGGAATATCCGAAGCCGCGGCCCGGGAGGTGGCCGGGCGGGTTCTCTCGGAGGCTATGTCAGTGACCTTCGCCGAGGACCTTTCGATCCCGGCGCCCGGCCTCGTGGCCACGGCGCGGGACGGGAGCGTCGTCCTTCGGGCGACCATGGACCTCGTCGAGGAGAGGCTCCTCGACGGGAGCCGAGGCGAGCTCGCAAAGGCCCTGTGCGCGGAGGCGCTCGAAGCATGAGCGCGGCGAGGCGGCCCGAAGGGGCCGCGCCGGAGGTAGTCCGAGGTCGCATAACCCGCGTCTCCGGCCCGGTGGTACTGGCCGAGGGACTGGGAGGCGCAGGGCTCTACGATGTCGCCGAGGTCGGTGACGCCGGGCTTGCGGGCGAGATCATCCGGGTCGACGGAAGCGGCGCCACGATCCAAGTTTACGAAGAGAACACAGGCATGAGGCCGGGCGAGCCGGTCCTTTCCCTGGGCAGACCCCTTTCGATCAGGCTGGGGCCGGGTCTCCTCGGTACGATATACGACGGCATCCAGAGACCTCTGGAGCGCCTCAAGGAAGCTTCGGGCTCCTTCATAAAGGCGGGCCTTCGCGGCGAGAGCTTGCCTACGGACAGGGAATGGGACTTCGTCCCGGCGCTCAAGGAAGGCAACCACATCGGCCCGGGAACCCTTATCGGCACGGTGGGAGAGACCGAGCTCGTCGAGCACCGCGTGATAGCGCCCCCGCTGACGACGGAGGGGAAAGTGAAGCGGGCCGCTCCGGCGGGCCGATACGTCTTGAGCGACGCGATACTCGAGACCGAGGCCGGCGCGACCTTCGGGCTCGCGCAGGATTGGCCGGCGAGGAAGGCGCGGCCCTCGCGCAGGCGTCTCCCGCCGAGCGAGCCCCTGACGACGGGACTCCGCGTGATCGACATGCTGTTCCCCCTGTCCAAGGGCGGCTGCGCAGCCATACCGGGCGGATTCGGGACCGGGAAGACCATGACGCAGCACGCGATAGCCAAATTCTGCGACGCAGACATAATCGTCTACGTCGGCTGCGGCGAGCGCGGCAATGAGATGACCGACGTGCTCACCGAGTTCCCGAAGCTCGTGGACCCGAGGACCGGACGGTCGATCATGGAGAGGACGATACTGATAGCCAACACCTCCAACATGCCCGTCGCGGCGCGCGAAGTCTCGATCTATACCGGCATCACGCTCGCCGAGTACTACCGCGACATGGGCTACGACGTGGCGGTGATGGCCGACTCGACCTCGCGCTGGGCGGAGGCCCTGCGCGAGCTCTCGGGAAGGCTCGAGGAGATGCCGGCGGAGGAGGGCTTCCCGGCCTATCTACCGACGCGCCTCGCCGAATTCTACGAACGGGGAGGCCGGGTGGAGACCTTGAGCGGAAGGAGCGGCTCCATCTCCATCATAGGCGCGGTCTCGCCTCCCGGCGGCGATTTCTCGGAGCCGGTCACCCAGCATACGAAGCGCTTCACGCGCTGCTTCTGGGCCTTGGATCGCGACCTCGCGAACGCGCGTCATTATCCGGCCATCTCCTGGATCGACTCGTACTCCGAGTACGCCGAGGAGCTGCGCGAATGGTGGGACCGCAAGGACCCCGAATGGAGGAGCCTCCGCGCCCGCGCCCTCGACCTCATGAAGCGCGAGCAGCGCCTCGAGCAGATCGTCAGGCTGATAGGGCCCGACGCCCTGCCCGAGGACCAGCGCCTGGTGCTCGTCACCGCGGAGATGATCAAGAACGGCTTCCTCCAGCAGAGCTCCTTCGACGAGGTCGACAAGTACTGCGCGCCCGAGAAGCAGGTGCTCATCCTCCAGACGATACTGGAATTCCACCGCCGGGCCGAGGAGGCGATCGGCCGGGGAGCGGCGCTCGCGGACATCGTCGCCCTTCCTTCACGGGAGCGCATAACGCGGCTCAAGAGCGAGGTGACCAACGAGGCCATCGAGGAGATCCGGGCCGCGGAGCGGGAAATCGCCGACCAGTTCGACGGCATGGCGCGCGAGCTCGCGCGGGAGGAGACGCGATGAGGGGACTCGAGCACGGCGGCCTCTCGCACGCCGAGGGGCCGATAATCATAGCCCGGAGGCGCGAGACGGCGGGGTTCGGGGAACTGGTAGCCGTATACGGACGGGACGGCGAGCGGCGGACCGGCCGCGTGGTCGACAGCTCCGACGAGGCCATCGCGGTGCAGCTATTCTCCTCCAACGCCGGACTTTCGCTGGACGAGACTCGGCTCGAGCTGCTGGGCGGCCCTCTCGAGCTTCGCGTCGGACCCGACCTGCTGGGCCGGGTCTTCGACGGCCTCGGCAGACCCTCCGACGGATATCCGGAGATCATCTCCTCGGACAAGCGCGACGTGAACGGCTCGCCGATCAATCCCTCGGCCCGCGTCTATCCCCGCGACTTCATCGAGACTGGCGTCTCGGCCATCGACGGGATGAACACGCTCATCCGCGGGCAGAAGCTTCCGATCTTCTCGGGGAGCGGGCTGCCCCACAATAGGCTCGCGGCCCAGATCGTCAGGCAGGCGAAGATCCTGTCTTCCGAATCGGCCGACGCCGAGCCTTTTGCGATCGTCTTCGTCGGAATGGGCATCAAGTACGACGTCGCGCGATTCTTCATCGACTCCTTCGAGCGATCGGGCGTACTGTCCCGCGTCGTCATGTTCCTCTCCCTGGCCGACAGCCCCTCCATAGAGCGCCTTGTGACTCCGCGCTGCGCCCTCACCGCGGCCGAGTACCTGGCCTACGAGATGGACATGCACGTTCTCGTCGTCCTCACCGACATGACCAACTATTGCGAGGCGCTCCGCGAGGTCTCGGCCTCGCGGGGCGAAGTCCCGTCTCGCAAGGGCTACCCCGGATACCTCTATTCCGACCTCGCCTCGCTGTACGAGCGCGCGGGCAGGATCGAGGGCTCGTCGGGCTCCATTACGCAGATCCCCATCCTGTCGATGCCGAACGACGATATCTCGAATCCCATTCCCGACCTCACGGGCTATATCACCGAGGGGCAGATCGTCCTCGATCGCGAGCTGTTCCAGCGCGGCGCCTATCCCGCGATAGCCGTCCTGCCCTCGCTCTCGCGGCTCATGAAGGACGGCATCGGCGAGGGCATGACCCGCGAGGACCACAAGGAGGTCTCCAGCCAGCTCTTCGCCGCCTACGCGAGGACTAAGAGCGTCCGCAACCTCGCTGCCATAATCGGCGAGGAGGAGCTCGCTCCCCTCGACAGGAAGTACCTGCGCTTCGGCGAAGGCTTCGAGTCCGAGTTCGTCTCCCAGGCCGAGGACGAGGACCGGAGCATAGGTCGGACCCTCGATCTCGGGTGGAAGCTCCTGTCCGTTTTGCCCAAGGACGAGCTGGTGCGGGTATCGCGCGCGATGATCGAGAAGTACATGCCCGAGGAGGAAGGCGGTGCCGACACCCAACGTCGCCCCGACTAAATCGAACCTCCTCCGTGAGAAGGAGAGGCTCGCCCTCGCGATCGAAGGCTACGATCTTCTCGAGCGCAAGCGCGAGATCCTCATGCTCGAGCTCATGAAGCGGATAGACGAGGCGAAGGCCCTGGACAGGACAATGCGTGAGCGGGCGGGCACCGCCTACCCCGCGCTGAGGCGCATGCTCCTTGCGGCCGGGCGCGACAACGCCCGCGAGCTCGCCTCGGGCGTCAGGGCCGATTTTGCGGCCAGGGAGCGGAGGGTGCAGGTGGCGGGCATATCCATGCCCTCGCTCGAGGCCGTTGCGCCGGAGCGGCGCCTCCAATCGTCCTTCATGAACTCCTTCGCGGACTCGGACGAGACGGCCGCGGAGTTCACCGCCCTGCTCGAGCTGATCGCGGCCATGGCCGGGCTCAGGGCGATCGTCTGGAGGCTCGCCAAGGAGGTGCGCAAGACCCAAAGGCGGGTCAACGCCCTCGAGAAGATGGTCATACCCGAGTCGAAGGCGATCCGATCCTTCATCGAGGCCTCGCTCGAGGAGAGGGAGCGCGAGGCCGTGTTCTCGACGAAGCGGCTCAAGGCGAGGAAGGAGAGAGAGGCTGACCAGCGATAGGTCCCTTCGGAGGGTGGGAGCACAAATGCGGCTTTCGGGGTATACTCTCCCCAACCGGAGGATGAATGCGCGTCGCTCTCGTCTATATCCCGGCGAAGGATCCGGAGGCACTCGCCGCCGTAGCCAAGGCCATGGCCCGCACCCTGGAGGCAGCCGGCCATTTCGTCGACCTCGCGCAGGCGAGGCCGGACGAAACGCCGCGCCTAACCGGGTACGATTACGTGATAGTCGGCACCGAAAGCTCGACGGCCTTCGGCAGGATTCCCGTGCGCGTGGCCCAATGCCTCGCGCAGGCGGGCATGGTCTCCGGCAAGAGGAGCATGGCTTTCCTGCGCAAGAGCGGCCTCAGGCCGGAAAGGGCGCTCAGCCGGCTCATGAGGGCGATGGAGGCCGAAGGCATGATCGTGAACTGCGCCGAGCTTGTGACGAACGCGGCGAGCGCCTCCGAAGCGGCCCGCGAGGCGCCGGTCGAGCGGAATTAGGGCGTGGATACCTATTACGAGGTCCTCGGCATAGCCCCCGAGGCGGGATCGAGGGAAGTCAAGAGCGCTTTCAGGCGACAGGCCAAGAAGCACCACCCCGATTTGAGGCGCGAGGACGGCTCCCGAGCCGCGAGCGCGCGGGCCGCGGACGCGGCCATGCGCCTCCTCCTCGAAGCCTATCGGATACTATGCGACCCCGAGAAGCGCAGGGCATACGACCGAAGCCTCAGGAGGAAGGCGGCCGAGGAGGGCGGCTTCGATTATCGCCGCTTCCTGAAAGCCCGGCCCGGGGATCCGGAAAGCCAAGCCAGGCTAGTCGTATTCGACCTTCTCCACGGACTGGAGGACGAAGCCCTGGAAGTGTACGAGAGGGCCAAGTCCCTCGGCGACTTTCGGCTCGAGCGCTGGCTAGAGCGGGGGGAGGCGATGGACGCCGAATTCTGCATAGCCGAGGAATACGAGAAGCGAGAGCGATGGCTCAAGGCTTACTCCCTCTATAAGCGGCTGATCGCGATGGAGGCCGAGAAGCCGTGGTTCCGCTATTTCTTCGAGGTCGTGGTCCTTCGCTTCAGGAGCCTCGTCCTGCTCAAGCTGCAGAAGGCCCTCGACGACGAGGATTACGTCGACAGGATCGAGGAAGCGGCCGGCCTCGGTCTTCCCAAGCGCGACGTGGCCCAGCTGCTGCGCAAGAAGGGCGAGGTGCAGCTGCGGATGCGCGATGCGCAGGCCGCGATGGAATCCCTGAGGCGGGCCTCCGAGCTCGAGCCCAAGCTCGCGGGCCTATCGGCTCTCAAGCGACGCGCGGGCATTCAGGCGCAATAGACGCAGGCTTGCGTAAAGCTTCTTTTTCGTTTACTTTCTTGGGCGGCAGTTGTTTGAATTCTATGCCAAAGGAATACACGATGCGCACTCATTCAATGGCGAGGCTGGCCCTCGCAGCATTTCTGGTAGCCGGAGTTTCCGTCGGCGCGCTCGCCGCGCAGGCCGCGATCCCGCTGCCGACCAGCCATCCCCTGGTCCAGGTCAACCTCACGGCGAACGAGCCGTATTACGTCGAGACCTTCAAGGCCGATATCGACAGGCTCGAGTCGGGCCTCAACGCCTTCTCGCCGCAAAAGGTCAACCTCGCTTCGAAGGACAAGCTCAACATCCTCCTCGATACGATCGATATGATGCTCTTCCGCCAGTATTGCGACCAGGAGGGCATCAAGGTATCGGATATCGAAGTCACGAATCAGATAGCTCAATATAAGGCCAGCCTCGGCCAGGGGGCCACCGACGCGATGCTCGACGCCAGCCTCAGGCGCAACGGGGTCTTCACCGACGTAAGGACCTACGTCAAGCAGGACCTGCTCTTCACGTCCTACCTGAGGGCGAAGAAGCCCGACGATGTAAAGGCGATCGGCCAGCCCAGTGCCGCCGACGTCCTCAAGGCCTACGACGACATGAAGTTCAATCTACGGCGTCCGACCTCCTACCGCTTTACGATGCTCCTGGCGAGGACTCAGGGCAAGAGCGACGCGGACAGGAAGAAGGCCGGCGACATGATGCGCGCCATAGCCAACAAGCTGAAGGTCAATCCGTCGGCTTTCGACGAATACCTCGTCGATGGTGCGGTCAATCCCGCCGGCTCCGGCTTCCAGACCATGGTAAACCTCGTCATCGCCAAGACCGAAGAGTCCAAGAAGCAGTATCCCGGCCTCTACGGCACCATATTCAATCTCAAGGAAGGCGAGGTGAGCGACCTCATCGAAGACGACTCCGGCTTCAGCATCGTCAGGGCGGGAGTCCTCCTTCCCGAGAAGGACCTCGGGTTCGACGACCTGATCGAGGGACTGACTAATTCCAGGGCCGCCACGGCCAATCCGTCGGCCACCGTCCTCGCCCTCGTCATCAACGAGGTCCAGACGACCAAGTATTCCGAGCTCCAGAAGACTACGCGCGACGCGATCAACTCGAAGCTGCGCAAGCAAGGCACCATAACCCTGACGGTCGCCAATCTCGCCGGCCTCCTCGACGCGCCGGAGGTGGAGACACTCAAGGGGCTCAAGAATAAGGGCTACAATCTCGTGCTGCAGTAGGGCTTAGGGCGTGGCATCGAGGAGAAAGGCGCGCATACTGGCCTTCCAGGCGCTCTATGCCTGGGATTCCTCCGACGGGCAGGCCGAGGGGCTCCTCGATTTCGACTGGCTCGACGAAGAGAAACGCTCGGCCCTCGACGACGAAGTCGCGGCTTTCGCCCGCCTCCTCATCGCTGGCACGCTCGAAAGCATCGAGGTCGTCGACGCGGCCATAGAGTCCCACTTGCAGAATTGGTCCTTCGAGCGGTTGAAGCGCGTAGACCTTGCCGTGCTCCGAATCGGGGCGTACTCCCTGCTCAACCAGAGGGACATCCCCGCCCAGATCACGATCGACGAGGCAATCGAGATCGTGAAGGAGTACGGCTCCGAAGACTCCTACCGTTTCGTAAACGGAGTGCTCGATGGAATCTGGAAGACCGAGAGCGCAAAGGGCTAGGCGATCCCCGCCTCGCGCGACGCGAAGAGTCAGGCTCGGAGCCGCGGTCATTGCCGCGCTTCTTTCCGCGCTCTCCGCGGCGTCGCTCGCGTCATGCGGGACCGGTCCCGAAGGGAAGAAGCCCTCCGCCTTCGCGTCCTCCCTCGTCACGTTGGATTCCCTGATCGCCTCTCGCGAATTGCCCCGGCTCGGCCGGGCCTTTTCGCTCGCCTCCGGAAAAGCCCGCGAAAGCGCGGATTGGCTGTCCATCCTCAAGCGGGCGAGAGCGGCGGAGGCGACGGGCGACATCGGGCGCTATACGGCCATCGCTGATCGCGCGAGGAAGGCCTTCCCCTCGTCCGAGCCTATCGCCGCGGCGGCCGCCCTGGCGTACATGCGGGGCGGCAGGCCCGCGGACGCCCTGACCCTGTTCAGCGGCCCGGTATCCCCGGATGCGCGACCGAATCTATGGGCGGAGGCTTTCCTGGCGGCCCGAGGGACCGGGGCTCGCGAGCCCGCCCGGACGGCGGATTACGATAGGCTCGCCAGCATCACCGGCGAACCGCGGCCCTACCTCGGCGCGGCGGCGCTTGCGCTCGCCGCGGGCAATCCGACCTCGGCGCGCGCCTGGCTCGAGAAGGGAATCGCGGGCGGCGTTCAGACTCCGCCCGAGCTTCTCTGGGACTGCGGACTCTACGAGGTCCTCGCCGCGCGGCCCGACCTCGGCTCGGGCGCGGGCGAACTGGCCCTCATGGGCGACGCTGCATGGCGGACGGGCGATTCGAGCCTCGCGAAGCGCCGATGGCAGCGGGCCATCGCCCTCGATCCGACGCTTTCCTGGAAGCCTTATGTCGATTTGGCGCTGATGGAAGGCGACAAGGGCGAGGCGGCGGACAGCTATTGGGCGAGGCTGAAGTCAGCCTTCCTATCGGGTCCGGCTTCCGCCGCCAGGGATGGCGCCCTCGCGGCTTTCTCTGCCCACCTCGCTCGGACCGGCAGCGACGGCGAGGCCCTGCGCGCGTTGAAGGGCGGGGAGGGCTCGGGAGCCATCGCGGCGCTCACCCTTCTCATAGAAGGCCGGAAAGAGCCCGAGGCGAGGTACGCGGCCGATCTCGAGCGACTCGCGGCGTCGAAGGCCGACGATCCCGAAGTCCAAGGAGCCGCGCTCCGGGAGCTCGCGATCCGGGGATTGTACGGCGAGGTAGCCCTCCTCAGGGAGGGTGAGGCGCGAAGGGGTCTCCGGATCGCCTACGGGTGGTATTACGATGCCGCGGTCCGAGCGGCCAGGGGCGATTACAAGGACGCCGCGGCGACGATAGAATCCTTCGGCGCGGGAGAAAGCGAGGGAGAGCGGGGCTCGAGCCTCGCCGCTTCCTACGCCCTAGGCCGCCTATATGGCGCCATGAACGATCCCGCCGAGGCGGCGGCGGCCTTTTCCCGCGCCGTATCCGCCGCGCGAGGCGCGGGCGAGCGCTGCGCGGCCCTGAAGGCGCTCGGAAACGCGTTGGGCGATTCCGGAGACCGCGGGGGAGCGGCCGAGGCCTACAGGGCAGCCTCGGAGGCCGACCCGTCGGACCCCGAGGCCGCGATGCTCTCGCGAAGCAGCTCGGGGAAATGAATCGAGCCTGGGAGGAAGCCCATTGATACGACTCAAGAACAGGGAGCAGATAGAGGGCATTCGCCGATCCTGCGCGATGCTCTCCGAGCTGTTCGCGCATATCGTGCCGATGGTCGTGGACGGCATAAGCACCGGAGAGCTCGATGACGCTACTCGGAGCTTCATCGGGGCCCGCGGAGCGCGCTCATGGTTCCTCGGCTACGGCGACTATCCCGCGAGCATCTGCGTCTCGGTGAACGAGGAGGTCATCCACGGCATTCCGGGCAAGCGTCGCCTCAAGGAAGGCGATGTCGTCGGCCTGGATTGCGGGATAGACCTCAAAGGCTATTACTCCGATTCGGCTATCACCCTTCCGGTCGGGCGAGTGTCCGACGAGGCCGTGCGCCTCATGCGCGTGACGAGGGAATGCCTCGAAAGAGGCATTGCCGCCATCGCGCCCGGGGCGCGGGTACACGACATCTCGCGGGCGGTCTTCGCGCACGCGACCGCCAACGGGTACGGCGTCGTTCGGCAGTACTGCGGCCATGGGGTCGGTTTCGAGGCGCACGAGGATCCCCAGGTCCCCAACTACGTGAGCCCGGGCCCCAATCCGCGCCTTATCCCGGGAATGGTCCTCGCGATCGAGCCGATGATCAACCTCGGCAAGGGCGACGTGAAGGTGCTGGACGACGATTGGACGGTCGTCACGTTGGATAAGAAAATATCAGCGCATTACGAGCATACCGTCGCGATCCTGCCCGAGGGGGCCGAAGTACTCACCTCATGGGCGATGCCGGCCGGGAATTCTTAAGCTAGTATTAAATCATCAGGCCGCGCGTCCGGGCGCGGGGCGATTTCGTAACCTTACGGCAGCGGCTTTATTATATTCATGCTATGGAAACGAAGCACAAGGAGCGTGTCATGTCGTTCGTGAAGAAGCTCTATTCGCGTAATTTTTTCATCCTCAATCTGATCCTGGTCGGAGTCCTCCTGGGGGCCGGCCTCACCTACCTCGGCATCTCCCGCGGGGCGAGGAGCGCGGCCGTGACCTCCGCGATACTCCGCGCCGAGTCGCCGGCGGACTCGGCTCCCGCGAACGTGAAAGCCGCCCTCGCGGAGGCCGAGGCCGTCCAGGACGCCTTCCGCTACGTCGCGGACAAAGTCCAGCCCGCGGTAGTAGAGGTCAACGTCGTCGAGAAGGCGCAGGCCCCCGAGTCAAATCCTCAGGACCAGCTGCCCTGGAGGTTCTTCTTCAACGCCCCCGATGACGGCTCGGGCCAGCAGCAGCAGCCCTTCACCGAGAAAGGCCTGGGATCGGGAATCATCGTCAGGCAGGACGGCAAGACCGTCTACGTCCTCACCAACAACCATGTCGCGGGCTCGGCGAGCGACATCACCGTGATCACGCACGACGGGAAGGATTACAAGGCCACCCTCGTCGGCAAGGACGAGCGGAAGGACATCGCCTTGATCAAGTTCCAGAGCGACTCCCAGGGCGTCTCCGTGGCCAGCCTCGGCGACTCCTCCGCGGTCCGCGTCGGCGATTGGGCGATCGCCATCGGCAGCCCCCTGGGGCTGGTATCCTCCGTGACGACCGGCACCGTCAGCGCGGTCAACCGCTCCGGCGGTCCCGACGGCAACATCAACGACTTCATCCAGACAGACGCCTCGATCAACAAAGGCAACTCCGGCGGCGCCCTCGTCAACATTAGAGGCGAGGTCATCGGGATGAACACCTGGATAGCGTCTTCGACCGGCGGCAGCATCGGCCTGGGCTTCGCCATACCGATCAACAACGTCAAGAAGGCGATCGACGATTTCATCACCAAGGGCAAGGTCGAGTACGGCTGGATGGGCATCGGCCTCGATTCCCTCGACAAGGCCAGCGCTAACGAGCTCGGCGCCGATCCCCAGAAAGCCGTCATCGCCGCCTCCGTCTTCAAATCCAGCCCGGCGGAAAAGGGCGGAGTGATGCCGGGCGACGTCATCCTCAGCGTGAACGGCGAGGAGATAAAGGAGATGGAGCAGCTGCAGCGCATCGTCGGAGACTTGCCCGCCGGTAAGGCCGCATCCCTGGAGGTGCTGCGCGACGGGAAGCGGCAGTCGGTAACCGTCGACATCGAGGTGCGCAAGGACAGCACCGCGGCCAACGACGGCAACTACTTCCCGGGCCTGATAGTCCGGTCGCTCAAATACGAGGACCTCGATCAGGACAAGCTTCCCAAGGACGTCAAGGGCGTGTTCGTCCTGAGCGTGGCGGACAAGTCTCCCGGCTCGATCGTCGGAGTGAAGGCCCAGGACATAATTACCGAGGTGAACGACAAGCCGATATCCTCGGTCAAGGAATTCTACGCCGCCGTCAACGACGCGAGCGCCAAGAAGCTCGCCTTTACGGTGAATCGCGACGGAGAGACGGTCTCGACGCTCGCTTACGTGAAGAAGTGAGAGCATGGGGAATAGGAGAACCGTTTCGGCTCGCGAGAGCCGGTTCTCCCCCCTGAGTTCGCCCTCCGGCGATCGACCCTGGTAAAAATCATCGAGGTTCCCTATAGTTTAGGTATCGGCTGGCCGGAAGACCATGCAACGCGGGCCCGTCCCGGCCGGGACGGGCCCTGTTTTTTCGCGTTCAGGAAGCCGATACATATGCGAGAGGGGCAGCCCGTGAATAAGGAATTCATACGGTATGACGTCATCCGCAACAACGCGATCAAGATGGCATACAGGATCTACAGCGAGGGCTTCATTCCCGACGTGATCTACGTCTCCCTGCGCGGCGGGGTCTATATGGGCAACGTCCTCAGCGAGTACTTCAAGATCGTCCGCAAGGAGGCCGCGCGCCCTGTCTTCTACGCGGCGGTCGTCGCCCGGTCCTACGCGGGAGTCAACCAGCGTGAGCAGATCAGGATAGACGGATGGACCTACAGCCCCGAGTACCTCCGGAGCGGGGACAAGGTGCTCATCGTGGACGATATCTACGATTCGGGCCGCACCGTGAACCACTTGGCGGAGGTCATACTCGCCAAGGGCCTGCCGAGGCCGGACGTCAAGATCGCCGTGCACGACTACAAGGTTTGCACCTATCGCGGCGATAGGCCGGCCATCGTCCCGGACTACTGGTGCCGCAAGCACGTGATCGACAATCCCGCGGACGAAGTATGGATCCATTACATGAGCCACGAGCTGGTCGGATTGTCCGAGGCCGAGCTCGAGGCCCATTATTTCGCGGAGGATCCCGAGCTTCGCGAAGCTTTCGGCCCGATAAAGAAGTAGGCCGCATGACGAGCCACGATGCCTGGCGAGCCCTGACCGCGATCGTCGCGCTCGCGATCCTGTCGCCCCGGACGGCTGGCGCGCAGGCGCTCCCGCCGCCTGATCGTTCCGTAGTCTCATGCAAGGACATCGTCCTCTACCCTCCCGAACAGGGGCCCTCGTCCTTCCGCTATCTGCCGAGCGGGCCCTATATTCCCTTCGACCGCAGCCTCCGCTTGTCGGCCGCCCCCGGCGAGTCGCGCGTCTACCGACTCCAGGTGAATACGGGCAAAGCCGGCGAGGCCGGTCTCTCCGTCGTCGCCTACGTCATAGACAAACGGAGGCCCGGCGCGCCGAAGGCCGAGCCGGGGACGGGCCTTTACAGCGGCCCGCTCGAGCCTAAGCTGTCGGGCGAAGTAGGGTCGGACATATACTGGGCGCTCATAGGGCCCGATGGCGCGGACCAGTCGTTCGCCCGATACGGCGAGGCGTCTCGGCCGAGCTTGCCGCTTCCCTCCGCGGGAACCGAAACCTACACCCTGCTCGCGTACGCCGTCGACCAAGCCGGCAACAGGAGCTATCCTGCCCGCTTCGTCTACCGCTTGGCCGAAACCGGGCTGCTCGCCGCCTCTCCTTCCCCGGACTCCGACTCGATCGCCGTCGACGCCTCGATTCCCGAGCCTGTAGTCGATGCCGAGCGAGGATACTCGGAGATCAGGTCGGCCGTGCCGCCCGGCGCGAGCCTCCTCGTGGACGTCGATCCGGAGTCGCCTCCGGAATCGTTGCGCGATTTCGAGCGGATAGAACCCGATGGAGGCATCGCCAAACTGCGCGTGCCTTGCCCCTATGCCTGGTCGGAGGATCTCAAGATTTACTATGGGCTGTTGAGCGGGGGGATAGCGTCCTACAATCCCGAACCCGTAAAGGTCCACATTTCCGATCCGGCGGAGGCGCCCGCCGTCCCGGCCTCGCCAGAAGGCCCGGCCCTCGCGGCCGACCCGGCCGGGCGAGGAGCCTTCGCCATATTCCCCTCGTACGATGGGGCGCTCTACGTCTCCGTTGACGGATCCGATCCGGCGCTCTATTCGGCGCCCATCGCGCTGCCTTTCGGGAAGACTTCCGCGAAAATAGCCTGGTTCGGCGAAGACGATTCGGGGCAGCGCTCCGCCTCTCGCTCGCTCATTCTTCCCCTGCCGACGGCCGTGCAGGATATACCTCTCGCGGGCGTCGCCGACGGGGCGATAATCGGAGGCGACGTCACCCTGAAGCCTCTCGCGGAGGGAAGCATCCGCTACGAGCTGCGGCTCGACGGCTCGTTGCCGCCCGAGCCGGGCGCGTCCTCGCCTCTGGTGGGCGGCTCCCTCTTTATACCATGTCCCGATGGCCAGGAGCTCTCCGTCGTGCTCCGCTATCGAGCCTTCTCGGGCGACGCGGGGGGCGAGGGACGGATACTCCGATTCACGCTCGACCGAAAGCCTCCCGATGTCCCGCGACCGGGAGAGCTCCCTCCGGCCTACTCCGATGAGCCCGTCAGCATAAGCCTCTTGCCGGGCCAAGGCGCCAGGGATTTGTACGTCTCCGTGTCGGCGGACGGAGCGGACGCGCCCTTCGCGCCCTCGTCAGGCCCCCTGGAACTCCCCGGCTCCGATCTCGGGCCGGTGAGCTACGTCGTGCGCTCCTACGACGTCGACGTCGCGGGAAACCGCTCTCAGGAGATGAAGAGCCTTTCCATAATCGTGGATCGATCTTCGGTATACGTCGCCGACGACGGCAGCGACGCGGGGGACGGGACCCCGTACAAGCCCTTCAGGAGCTTCGACGCGGCTCTCGCCGCGGCGATCATGGAGGGAAAGCGCAATGTGAACATGAGGGGAGCGTTCGAGATGCGCGTCCCCGTCGCGCTCTCGACGGAGATCGGCCTCATCGGCGGCTTCGGAAAGCTCTGGGCGAAGGATTCGGCGGCCCGCGCGATCCTGCGCATAGCGATTCCCCAATCGCCGGCCGCCTTCACCCAGCGAGGCGGCTCCCTCCTCCTCCGACGCCTGGACGTCTCGGTCGACGCCGCCGGGCCGGGTCCCTTGATCGCTATGGGAGGGGCTTCCCTCGACGTGGAGGATAGCACGATCTCAGCCGGAGCCGCCGGAGATTTCATCCTCGTCTCGGCAGGCCGATCGAAGATCGCCCTGAACGGCTCGAGGATAAAGGCCGCGCGGGGGATGGCCTTCACCGCCATTTCCTCCGACGGCAGCGACGTGTCGGTCGCGGACAGCTCGATCTCGGCGGCCAAGGGCGTGCGGATATTCGGCGCGTTCGACATGGACGGCGGCTCGCTCTCGCTGCGCGAGTCGCTCCTGGAAAGCGGCGCTGACCTCGGGCTCAACTTGCTGTCGCTCCGTTCCGCGTCGCTCCTCGTGGACCGCAGCCTGATTCGCGCCGATGGAGGCTCAGGCTTCCTCCGCCTGGGCTCCTTCAGCGCCGTCAGGGGCGAAATCAGGAACAGCAAGGTCGCCATGTCGTGGGACGGCCCCGGCGTCCTTTTCGAGATTTCGGACGGAGGGCCGTCATTCCGATTCGATACAATCGTCGCCGGTTCGGCGAAAGGCGGCCTGCGCTTCTTCGATTCTCGCGGAACTCCGCCTCAGGTGTGGAACAGCATCCTGGAATGCTCGGGGCAGGACTCGGAGCTGCTGCGATCCGATACGGCTCCCGGTCCCGGCGTCCTGGTGGCCGATTGCGTCTGGGGCTTCGGCAAGATGCTCGCGGGGGCGAGCGACGCGAGCGACCTCGCGTCGCTCAACGCGCTCAACGCAGGATCGGCCCTGTATTCTTCCAAGCCGATTGTCTCGGAGCCTCCGGAGCGCAGCTTCTCCGCGCCTCTCAAGAGCCAGGCTCCGCTACGGCCCGATTCGGCCTGCGTTAACGCGGCTCTTCCGCTCGAGAACGGCTACGAAGTGGATTTCAGCGGGCATCCGCGCCCCGGTCCAGGACTGGCCGTCCCCGGAAAGTCCGGGCCCGACATCGGCGCGGACGAGCTAGACGGTTAGGCTCCGCCATGCCGAGAAAGGCCTTACTCCTCATCGCGTCGCTGCTCTTCTCCGCTCAGGTCCGTTCCGAGGGACTCGGTGCCTTCCTGCCGGGAAAGGACCTCCTCAAAGCGACGAGGATCCTCGCCGCGATCGACCAACTCTCCGCAGAAATCGAGTCGAGGCGAGAGGCCGCTCGGATGGACCAGCTGAGGGCCGAAGCCGACGCCGTCGAGCAATACGCCTTGATCGCCGCCTCGAGGGAGGGCCAAGGCGCCTGGGCCAAGCCCGACGGATCGGCCCAGGCCGCGGCCGTCGACTACGCCGCGGCCCGCGCACGCGCGCAGGCGGCCGCCGATGTCCTCGCCTCGATCGGCCCCGCCGAAGCCTCCGGTCCCGGGGCCATCCCCGCCCTGGTCGCCTCGCGAGAGGCGGCCGGCGATTCGCTGGCGAGCATGATCATCGCTTCCGGCATAGGGGAGAAGTCCGCGACCGGACTTGAAAGATTCCTCGCCGATAAATCGAAGGCGTCCGAGCTCTTCCCCGAGGCGGCCGACGCGGCGGCCCAGCTCTCGAGGGCGGGCGCGTCGGGAGCGCGCGTCGCCGCCGCCGCCATGGCATATAGAGGAGCCGAGGAAATCGCCCAATATCTTATCGCCTCTAAGGCGCGGATAGCTGCGATGCTTCCCGCCTCGGCGAATGCGCTCGGGCGCCTCGAGGTCGCCTTCGCCGCCTATCGCGCCTGGGAAGCAGCTTCTGCCTTCGCAGCCTATCCGGGAGAGCTCGATCCCGCGCAGGAAGGGGAAAGGGAGGCCCTCGCGGCAGGTATACGCGCCGTGGCCGGGATGGCGTCCGGACGGGCGGCGGCGCTTCTCGCCGCCATGGCTTCAGGCGACGGGCGCGACGCCGCCGCCGCCGAGGCGGCTCGCCGCTTGGCCGGACTTTGGGATAGATCGCCCGAGACTAGACGCGGAGAGCTCTCCTCGCTCTGCGACGTGCCCCGGTCCGTCATGGCTCTCTTCTCCTCCGCAGTCTCCGCGGCGGACGAAGCGCCTCGAGTATCCTCGCCGGCGGCGAAGGCGCCTAGAGCCTCGGACTGGCTTTCCATCCTGTCCTCGCTGAACGGTCTCGAAGCGACCATCGCGGAGGAAGAGACCCGAGCGAACTCGGGTCGCGGCGAGTCGGCTCCCGGCGTCGAGGCCGGCCTCGCCAAGGAGGAGGCGGAACCCGTCCTCCTCCTCCTCGAGAGACCCGAGCTGACGGCGGTTGCGCGAAGCGAACCGCGGTACGCAGGCCTATACGCGGAGGCCGCGCACAGGCTGGATTCACTTTACTCTCAAGCCGCCGATGGCGCTTCGACGAGGCTCGAAGCCTCTCCCTCGCTGGCCAAGGCGGCGGCGCTGGCCCTCGGGTCCGCTCCCGCCGCGATTACCGTACGATCCATCGACCTGAGGCTGCCGCCGGGAGAATACGGAAGGAGAATCGCATTCTTCGCGGTCACGCGGAACGCCTCCGGTCAGTCCGTCTCGATCCCTCTCCCGGCCGGGAAGGCTGGAGAGGAATATGCGGCTGCCTTCGCGAAGGCGGCGGGCCTTCTGCCGGTCAAGGCCGACCCGGCCGCTCTGCTCGTCAAATATAGGCAATTCATCGTTTCCGCCTATGATCCCGAGGGCTTGAACGATGCCCTGGCGATCGATGTTTACCCCGATGGCGGAGGAGCCGTGCGACGCGGCGATCGCCTCGGGGCGACGGATCTGGAGCTGGCCCTGATCGGGGGCTGGCGACCATGAAAGCCTGGCTTCCTCTCTGCGCTCTGGCGGCGACATTCGCGCTTTCCGCGTGCCCGGCGCGCGAATCCGCCCTCAAGACGAGCGGGGCGGGCCTCGCGGCCACCGAGGTCGCCGGAGAATCCAAGGGACTGGATCCCCGCTCGGCCTTCGAGAGCTCGGGGCTCCTGGGTGGCATGACCGCCCTTCCCGAGTCGCCGATAGTCCTGATTGCCGCTTCGGGAATTCCCGAGGCCGGTGTAGCTCTCTCCCTCGGCGGAGCCTTATCGACCGCGGCGGTCGCCCGGCGCCAGGGCGAAGATCACGAGCTCGTTCTGGCGTCCGGGGCGCGCGCCGCCTTGCCGGGACCCGCCATCGCGATGGCCGCTCCGGGAGAGCGGATAGCCGTGGCCTGCGCGGAGTCCGACGTCGCCATCGGGGCTTCCTTGGTCTGCTTCAAGGCGGAAGGCGAGGGCGAGCGCCTCGCCCTCGCGTGGAAGAAGTATTGTCCTCCCGTAAAGCGGCTCTTGGCCGTCCCGGGAGGCCGAATCGTCGCGGCCGACGAGGCGTCGCGGCTCTACCTGGTGGACGCCGCCTCTGGCTCCGAGATCTGGGAGAAGCTCCTGCAGGCTCCGGCGGCGGATATAGCCTACGCGCCCGGCCTCGTCATTGCCGCCTCCAGGTCGAGCCTGCTGGCTTTCGACGAGTCGACGGGGGCCTCGGTATGGAGCGCTCCATTGACCGCGAATGCCGGATCGATATCGGCGGGAAACGGCTCCGCGTTCGTGCTCGCCGAGAGCGGGAGCCTGTCCGCCTTCTCCCTCCTCGACGGGAAGGGCATCGGCGCCGCCACGGGCCCCTTCGATCCTTCGCTTCGCCCAGTCGCCGACGGGACGCAGGCCATAGTGGGCCTGAGCGGAGGCGGGGCCGCGGAGATAGACGTGAAGAGCGGGCAGACCCAGAGATCCTGGTCCTGGGAGGGTCCCGCATCCTTCATCGCGGCGGACAGGGACAATATATTTGCAGGCATCTACGGGCGCGCGGGCGTGGGAGTGCTTTCCGCGCCCAGAGCCGGGGATTCCGGAATGAGCGTGGTGGCGCTCGATTCGTCCCCGTTCGACTCGCCCCTGGCCGTCAGCGGCTCGAGAGGCGGCCTTCTCGTCCTCCTGATGGACGGATCCCTCGATCTTCTCGGAAGGCGAAGGGAAGTTATGGCCGCCCCATCGGCGCTCGACGAGGCGATCGCTCCCGCTTCGGATACGGCCGCGGCCATCTCCACGGCGCTCGGCCGGTTCAAGCCCGTGGATACCGTCGACAAAGGGCGCTACCTTCGCTTCGATCTTTTCACGCAGGGTATGCCGGTCGATACGGAGGTCGCCTTCACTGCCTTCCGCTACGACTCCGCGGCGAGCGCGAAGAGGAGCTTCGCCGCCGAGCCCGCCGGCGACGGCGCGGTCGTCGCGATCTACGACGAGGCCGGCCGCGAACTCGCGGCGAGCATCGACGAACTCGGCTCAAGCTCGCGGGCCGCGGCGTATTTCGAGAAAGGCAGGACCTATTGGATCGCCGCCGGTTGGACCTATCAGGCCGTGCCGGAGCCGTTTAGGCTCCTCCTTAAGTAAGCTCCGCTAAATGACAGTGCCGGCGGGGACTATACCGTTCTTCGGAATGATGATGATCCCGTCCACGACGTAATGCGTGGAGAAGTCGCCGTCTGGCCTGTCTCTTGAGTCAATGCCGATGCGGCAGTTCTCCCCGATCCGGGCGTTCTTGTCTATTATCGCTCCCTTGATGATCGAGCCGTTAGCGATACCCACGTCGGGCCGTCCGGCCGTCCGGTTCGCCGCCTTCTCCGCCGCTGTCTCGTAGTAGTCCGCGCCCATGCAGACGACTCCGTCGAGGCTCGCGCCCGACTCGATCACCGTGCGAATGCCGATGATGGACCGCGTGATTGACGCGTTCGTGATGATGCAGCCCTCGGCGGTCAGGGCCAGATTGATGCTGCAATAGTTGAGCTTTGAAGCGGGAAGGTTGCGCTTATGGGTGTGTATCGGCCGCTCTTCCTCGTAGAAATTGAACTTGGGATTTATCGAGGTAAGATCGATGTTGGCCTCGTAGAAAGATTTTATCGTCCCGATGTCCTCCCAATAGCCGTCGAATACGTAGGCGTTTACCGGCTCCTGGGACAGTATCGTGGGAATGATCTCCTTGCCGAAATCGTTTTCGGTGCCGGAGAGCGCCTTTTCCATCAGGTCAGCGTCGAATATGTATATGCCCATATTGGCGAGATAATCCTTCCCGCCCCGGCGCTCGCCCTGGAGCTCCAAGGGGATCTTGAACGCGGGGATCTCCTTGGTCGGGCCCGGCTTCTCCTCGAAGTCGACGATGCGGGAATCCTTGTTTATGGCTACGATGCCGAGGGCGCTCGCGTCCTCGCGGCTTACGGTGGTGCAGGCTATCGTGAGCCGCGACCCCGACTCGACGTGCCTCTTGAACATGTCCGCGAGGTCCATGCGGTACAGCTGATCGCCTGAAACGATGAGGTAGTGGCTCGGAGCCTGCGGCCTGAAATGTATCAGGTTCTTCCTGACGGCGTCCCCCGTGCCCTCGTACCATCCGGAGTGCACGAGGGTCTGCTCAGCGGCAAGTATCTCGACGAAGCCCTTGGAGAAGCTGTCGAAGCTGTAGGTCCTGGATACGTGCAGGTGAAGAGAGGCGGAGTTGAATTGCGTGAGGATGTATATCTGGCTGAAGCCCGCGTTTATGCAGTTCGATATGGGGATGTCGACGATACGGTACTTGCCCCCGAAGGGGACCGCGGGCTTGGCGCGATCCTTCGTCAGCGGGAAGAGGCGAGAACCTCTGCCGCCGCCGAGCACGATGGACAGGACCTTGTACATTGAGCTCTCCTCTCACGCGGCGCTGTTTACGAAGGGCCGCGCTAACGGATACAGTATAGACCATGGCAAGGTCCCCCGCCAATTCGTTCATCGACGATCTGCTGTCCGATCCGCTCGTTCGGCCTTGCGTCGCGCATGTAGAGCGGATTCCGCCTCTCGAAGCCGTCTGGGCTCCCCTGCCTCCGGACCTCCATCCCGACCTGGCGGCGGCCCTGGCCGCCCGCGGCGTCGACCGCCTTTATTCCCACCAGGCAAGGGCCTACGAGCTCGCCCGCTCGGGCAGGGACTTCGTCGTCGTCACTCCGACCGCGAGCGGCAAGACTCTCTGCTACAACCTTCCGGTCGTGCAGACACTCCTCGAGGAGCCATCGGCCAGGGCGCTCTACCTATTCCCCACCAAGGCGCTGTCGCAGGACCAGCAGGCCGAGCTCAACGAAGTCGCGATGGGCGGCAAGCTGCCGCTCCGGGTGTATACCTTCGACGGGGATACGCCCGACTCGCTGCGCGTCGCGGCACGGGACACCGGCCGGATCGTCATATCAAATCCCGACATGCTGCATACGGGGATCCTTCCCAACCACGCCAGATGGATCCATTTCTTCTCCAATCTCCGCTACGTGGTCGTCGACGAGATACACTCGTACCGCGGAGTCTTCGGCAGCCACGTGGCCAACGTTCTGCGCCGCCTCCTTCGGATCGCGGCCTTCTACGGAGCCCGGCCACGCTTCATCCTCTGCTCGGCGACGATAGGGAATCCCGGGGAGCTCGCCCGCTTCCTGGTGGGGAGGCAGGTCGACGAGATAGCCGAGAACGGAGCGCCCCGAGGCGAGCGCGTCGTCGTCTTCTACAACCCACCGCTCGTGGATCCAGTGCAGGGGATCCGGAAGAGCACGGCGACGGAGTCCGAGTCCCTCGCGGTGCGCCTCCTCAAGGCAGGGGTCAAGACCATCCTTTTCGCTCGCTCCCGGTTGAAGGTGGAGCTCATCGCTTCGTATATAGCCGAGTCGCTGGCCAATCCCTATAAAGGCGACGGCGCGATCAAGGTCAGTCCCTACCGGTCCGGCCTCCTCCCGAGCGAGAGGCGCGCGATTGAAAGGGGCCTGCGCGAGGGTTCCATCCGGGGGGTCGTGTCGACCAACGCGCTTGAGCTGGGCATCGATATCGGCGGCCTCGACGCCGCCGTCGTCGCGGGTTTCCCCGGCGCATTCGCGAGCTTCTGGCAGCAGGCGGGCAGGGCGGGGCGACGAGGCTCGATCTCGCTGGCCATGCTCGTGGCCTCTTCCTCGCCCCTCGACCAATACATCATCGCCCACCCCGAATACTTCTTCGAAAGGAGCCCCGAGGAAGCTCGAGTCGATCCCGACAATCCCTATATATTCGTCGATCACCTGAAATGCGCCCTCTTCGAGCTCCCCTTCGCCGAAGGCGCCGCATTCGGCGAGGGGAACGAGGACGCCACGGAGGAAGGGCTCTCGTTGCTCGAGGAGGAGGGAATCGTAAGGAGGACGGGCGGACGCTGGTACTGGTCCGATCAGGCCTACCCCAGCGCGAATGTCTCGCTCCGCTCGGCCACCGCCGACAATGTCGTCATCGTGGACGAGACGGGAGGCGGATCCGGAGTCATCGGCGAGATGGACAGGCCGAGCGCGAAGGAGCTCCTGTTCGACAACGCCGTCTACATCCACCTCGGCCGCCAGTACATAGTCCGCAAGCTCGACATCGAAAACAGGGTCTGCCGCGTCGTCGAGAAGGAAGTCGACTACTGGACCGACTCCGTGGTCAAGACCGACATCGCGGTGCTCACCGAGGACGAGAGGTCCTATTTGGGCGAGAGGCTCGCCGAATGCGTCCTCGGAGACGTCCTCGTCAGGAGCCAGGTCGAGAAATTCAAGAAGCTCCGCTTCCACAGCCACGAGAACGTAGGCTACGGCGAGATAAGCCTCCCGCCCGAGGAGATGCAGACCCGTGCTATAGTCATACTCTTCTCGGCCGGAACGAAGGCCGGCGACGCCCTGGCCTCGAGCGGGAGCGAGGCGCTGAAGTCGGCCGCGCTCGCGGGCGCGGGACGCCTCCTCCATAACATCGCCCCCGCCTTTCTCATGTGCGATCCGCGCGACATCGGCAGGTCGGAGCGCGTTCGCGATCCGCATTTCGGATGCGGCGCCATATACTTCTTCGACCGCTACCCCGGGGGCACCGGCCTCGCCGAAGGCCTCTCGCGGCTGCTCGCTCCCTCCGTCTCCGCGGCGAGCGAGCGCCTCCGCTCATGCCCTTGCGGCGGCGGCTGTCCTTCCTGCATAGGCGTGGACCTCGCCGGGCCGGGGAATGCGGATGGCCGGGGCGTAAAGCAGCGCGTCCTCGACCTTCTCGGAGCCATGGGCAGTGGCGGATAGCCTCAAGGTCCGGCTCGCCAGGCTGCGAAAGCTCGGCATGGCCAAGGCGTCCGAGCTCGGGGGAGGCGACGGTAGCGGCCGTCCCGGCGATCCGGGTCCGCCCGGGCCGCGCGCGACGTCGACTCGAGGCGGCGCGATCGTCCGTCGCGGCAGGCCGTCCTTCCTCGGCGCCTGGGAGAGCGCAGGCGAGATGGCATGGAAGAGGACGCTCAGCCTGCCCGATTGCCTTCCCGAGAGCGTCGATCCGAATGTATTCGCCCCGCTGCGGAGCCTTCGCCGAGGGGCCGGTCGCGGCGAGGATACAGGCGGGGGCATTCTCGCCGAACGCGTAGCCGCGGCGCGGCTACGCTTCTTCGACCTCGAAACGACCGGCCTCTCCGGAGGCACAGGCACGATAGCATTCC
Organism: uncultured Treponemataceae bacterium; assembly: GCA_964491385.1. Classification (GTDB taxonomy): domain Bacteria; phylum Spirochaetota; class Spirochaetia; order Treponematales; family Rectinemataceae; genus UBA1306. The sequence continues at coordinate 50,648 of CAZBGA010000018.1, forward strand.
TCGCAGCTGTAGGACGGCTCGTCAACGGCGAATTCGCGATTACGCAGGTTTTCCTCGAAGACTACCCCGGCGAACCGAATTTCCTTTCCGCCGTCCTCCCCCTCCTGGAAGGCGGAGCCCTCGTAAGCTACAACGGGAGGTCCTTCGACATGCCCCTGCTCCGCACCCGCTGCATCATGAACGGCATCGCTCCTCCCCTGCCCGAGCTCCACATCGACGCCCTCTTCGCTTCCAGGCGCTTGTGGAGGCGCGTGCACGGCGGCGCCTCCCTCGGCCTGCTCGAGCGCGAAGTGCTGGGATCGGAGCGACCCGAGGACCTTCCCGGAGCGATGATACCCGAAGCCTGGCTCTCTTTCGCCAGGGAAGGTGACAGTCCCCTCATGCGCCTGGTGCTGTCGCACAACGCGGACGACGTCTTCGGACTGGCGCGGCTCCTCGCGAAGGCCCAGGCGGCGTTCGACCATCCGCGCGCCCACCTCGCCCAGTCCGACGTGGACCGCGCCGGATTGGGCCGAAGCCTCCTGGCGGTGGGCAGGGAAGGGGAGGGCGAGGCGCTCTTGGAGGCGGCCGCGGGCGACGGGGACGAGGCGGCCGGGCTTCTCCTCGCCATGCGCTTCAGGAAATCGGGACGAGCCGATGATGGAGCCCGCGTCGCGACCATGCTGCCTTCTACGTACCGCAGCGCCATCGAGAGGGCCAGGATCTTCGAGCGCCTGTTCGGCGACCTAGCAGAGGCGGCGCGTTGGGTGGCGGAGGCACAGCGCCTCGCGCGCTCCGAGGCGGAGAGCGATACTGCCCGGGCCCGCCTCGAGCGGCTCGATAGGATAGTGTCCCGGCGGGCGAGGGGCGGAGCCCGCCCGGCTTAGGTCCGCTGCAGTTTCGCCGCGGCGTCCTGCACGTAGATGTTCCTGATGCCCAGGCGCTGGTAATCGGATAGGATTTCGAGGGCCTTCTGGCGGTCTCCTGCGGCCTGGTAGCACTGCGAAAGCTCGAGGTAGAGGCGGTAGTTCTTCGGATCGTTCTGGATGAGCTTGCGCAGCG
>CAZBGA010000019.1:0-8305 GCA_964491385.1 uncultured Treponemataceae bacterium
CGCGGATCTGGCTGCGCATCTTCTCGGACACGGCGAGCCCGGAGGCGTCGTCGCCGGCGCGGTTGATGGCCAATCCCGAAGAGAGCTTCTCCATGTTCTTGGCTGTGGCGTCGTTCGTCTCGCGCAGCGCCCTGTCCGCGAACATCGCGCTCAGGTTGTGGTTGATGATCATGATAATCCTCCTTGAATATGTCGCGGGGCATCCTTGCCCCGGGTTTCCCGCTCGAAAGCCGCCTTTTCGCCTTCTGGGGCGATAGTCGGCCCAATACCGCACTCAGCTTGCCTGCTCGGTCCCCGAAGCGCCTCCTTTCCTGCCGCGAATTACGCTTCGCCAGGCCTTCGGCCTACGAAAAGACTCATGTCGCATCGCCGGCGTCCGATAATCATAGAAAGGGATAGGAGTCCGCGGACGCGCCGGGCCCGGAATTCCCATTCCCTCGTCCACTTTATCGGCATGAAAGGGCTCAAACTTTAGGTCGCCCCGTCCTACCTACCTTTCGGCGCGAAAACATCCGCTTGCCCGAGTCCTCGCCGAGACGTACAATGCGCACGAACGCCACGCGGAGGCTCCGATGAAATCTTCCGACTTCTCGCACGCGACTTCCGACGGAAAGGCCGTTTTCGTCCGCAGGTGGCTTCCATCGGGCGCGCCGAAGGCCATACTCCTCGTAGCCCACGGCTTGGCCGAGCACTCCGAGCGCTACGGACGCTTCGCCTCGGTGATGACCGCCGCCGGCTGGGCGGTCTACGCCCCCGATCTCCGCGGCCACGGGCGTAGCGCGGCCGAGAAAGAGCTCGGCTGGTTCGCCGAGCGCGACGGCTTCTCGAGAGTCCGCGACGACCTTCATGAGGTCGCTCTGGCCGCCAAGGCCGAGAACCCCGGACTTCCCCTCTTCCTCCTCGGTCATTCCATGGGTTCCCTCATCGCCGAGGCCTACCTGGGCGCCTACGGCCGAGAGCTCGCCGGCTGCGTTCTCTCCGGCGTCCTCGCGCCGCCTCCACCCCTTCTCCTCGCGGCGGCGAGGCTCATCGCGGCCCTCGGAACGGCCTTCAAGGGCCAGAAGGCGCGGGCGAAGGTACTCCACAAGATGAGCTTCGAGTCGAGCAACAAGGACTTCCAACCCGCTCGCACGCCCATGGATTGGCTATCGCGCGATGCGGCGGAGGTGGACAAGTACGTCGCCGATCCCCTGTGCGGATTCGTCTGCAGCTTCGGGCTCTACCGCGACTTCCTCTACGGATTCTCCTCCGTCTACGGCAAGGGCTCGGCCTTCTCCGGCCTGCCGAAGGCTCTTCCCGTCTTCATAGTCGCCGGAGCCGAGGATCCCTTGGGCGGCGCCTCGGGTTTCGTGCCTCTCCTGACGGCCAGATTCAAATCGGCGGAGCTTACGGACGTGGATTCCCGCCTCTATCCGGGCGCCCGCCACGAGATCCTCAACGAGACGAACCGGGACGAGGCGATGGCCGATATCAGGAATTGGCTCGAATCTAAACTCGGCAAGGCCTAGGCGAGGACCTCGGCGCTCCGGGGCGACGGCCGACCTTGACCCTGCTCCACTCTTGGATTGTATAATGTCGCGCATTTCATCACTATGTTCGGCGAGGCTCAGCATTGCTCATCCGCTATCGCAGATCCGAGGACGGCAAGCTCCTGGCTAAGGCCGTCGTGTATACCCAGGCGGAACATAGGATCGAACGTTCCGGAATAGACCCGGACGCTCTCCGCATCCTCGAGCGCCTGCGCGAGAACGGCCATGAGGCGTATATCGTAGGCGGCGCCGTCCGCGACCTTCTATTGGGCCGTAGGCCCAAGGACTTCGATATCGTCACCGACGCCCAGCCTTCGCGCATAAAGCGGGTGTTCCGTTCCGCCCGCGTCATAGGCAGGCGCTTCCGCCTCGTCCACGTCTACGCCGGGCCGAAGATCTTCGAGGTATCGACGTTCAGGTCCATAGCCAACGGCACTGTCGGCAACGAATTCGGCAGCATCGACGAAGACGCCCATCGCCGCGACTTCACCCTCAACGCCCTCTATTTCGATCCCTACGACTCGACCCTGGTCGACTACGTCGGCGGGTTCAAGGATATCGCCGCCAGGAGGATTGAGCCCGTCATCCCCCTCAAGACGATCTTCAAGGAAGACGCCGTCAGGATGATACGATGCGTCAAGTACGCGGCCACCGCGGGTTTTCGGATTCCGCTCAAGCTGAGATTCGCGCTCAGGCGCGACTCGGGCCTGCTGGGCGAGGCCAGCCCGTCGAGGCTTACCGAGGAGTTCCTCAAGATCCTGGGCTCGGGCTCCTCGGTTAAGATAGTGGAGGGCCTGGACCGGTTCGGCCTGCTCCGCTACATCCTGCCCGAGTGCGCCGCCCTGAGGGACGCGAGCCCCGCCTTTTCCGCGGCCCTGCGCGAGGAACTCGGCGAGCTCGACGCGCATGCGAAGGATCCCTCGAGGGATAGATCGCTCGCCGTCCTCCTCGCCCACTACTTGAAGCCATTTCTCGAAAGCGGACCGGATCGCTTCGTCGACACTCCCGACGCCTATCGCGAGGCAGTGCGCGAAGCGAGGCTCTTCCTCTCTCCGCTCAATCCGCCTCGCGTCGAACTCGAGGCTGCCGTTCTCGTCGTATTCAAGAAGCGAGGCTTATCGCCCATCCAGAGGCCGCGGAAATGGGCTTCCGAGAGGGGCGACTTCCGGGGAGGCGACTCCGCGCGGAAGGATGGAAGCCGCAGGGCGGCCGCGCCGGCGGGCGGGGCCGCGGCGCCCGGAGCGGCGCCCGCCGGCGCCCCCGGCGAAGGGACGCGCGCCATGGGCGAGGGCGCTCGTCCCCTCGGAGAGGGGACGGCCGCCAAGCGGAGGCGTCGCAGGAGTCGAAGCAGGCATAAGCCGGGCGGGCAGGCTCCTCGCGATACATCCGGCGATTAAGGCCGTATCTTGACAAGTCTTCTCCATATTTTCCAGAATGTCCACGTGAGGACGGACAAGCTAGATATTCTTACGCTCGATGAGCTCTACGCGCTCGCCGATAAGACCGGCCTCGATCTGCCCCCCGGCCTGGAAAGGCCCTTCGTCGTCGAGGAGATCCTGGAGGTGCTCGAGGAAGACTCCGAGGACAGGCGCGAGGCCCAGGGCGAAGAGGTCCATATAGACGAGAAGAAGTACTCGGGGCTCCGCATCGGCGACTTCGACGCGGACATCGGCCTGGGCGACTCGCTGGCGACGCGCTACAACGAGACCATGATACGGGCGATCGCCCGCGATCCTTCCTGGGCCTTCGCCTATTGGGACGTGGCCGATGCGGACATCGAGATGCTGCGGGGCGACGAGGGCGCGGCGGGACTCTTCCTCCGCGTGGCCGAGATCGGGCCGCACGGCGAGCATGGCGACTCCCAGCGCGAGTACTTCGATATCCCGATAGCCGACAACGACCTGCAATGGTACATCAATCTCCCGCGCTCGGGAGTCCGCTTCCGCATCGATCTCTGCGCGCGCAGGGGAGGGCAGGCGGGGAAGTTCCGGGTACTGGCCCGATCCAACGAAGTAGAATCGCCCAGGCAGAGCCTCGCCGCGTCGGCCGAAACCCTCGATCCATCCTCCTGCGAGCTCCTCGCGCTTTCCGGCGCCGAAGACATCCCCCTCGATGACGCACCCGAGGGCAATCCGCTCCGGATACTGCCGTCCGGTCGCGGGAATCGCGCCGATTGAGGGATCGAGGATGAAAGCCGCCTACCTCGCCCTCGTCCTGAACGCGCATATGCCTTTCGTCAGGCGTCCGGAGTATCCGCGCTTCCTGGAGGAGCGATGGCTTTACGAGGCGATATCGGAGACCTACCTGCCCCTGCTTCGCGTCTTCCGGTCCCTCGAGGCGGACGCGGTGCCCTTCCATCTCACGCTCAGCGTCTCTCCCACTCTCGCCGCGATGCTGGGCGACAAGACGCTCTGCGAGCGCTACGTGGAGTATCTCGACTCGCAGCTGAGGCTGGCCGAGGCGGAGGAGGTCCGGGTCGGCATGGACCCGGCGTTCGGGCCGCTCGCGGGCATGTATCGCGCCTTGTACGCCGCGGACAAGGAGGATTTCCTGGAGCTCTACGGCAGGGACATCCTCTCGGCGCTGGATTTCTTCTATAAGAAGGGCAGAGTAGAGCTCATGACGAGCAGCGCCACTCATGCCTTCCTTCCCATATTCCGCGACTGCCGCGAAGCCGTGACTTCGCAGGTCGAGACGGCGATCATCGCCCATCGCAAGGCTTTCGGCAAGCATCCGGCCGGCTTCTGGCTGCCGCAGCTGGGATGGTACCCCGGGGTTGCGGACGTGCTCAGGTCGTATAACGTGCAATACACCGTCGTCACTACCAGGGGGGCCATGCTCGGCGAGCCTACGCCCCGATTCGGCTCCTTCGCCCCGGTCGAGTGCCCCTCGGGCCTCGTCGCCTTCATCCGGGACGCCGGGGCGACCAAGGCAGTCTGGTCCGAATCGACGGGCTACCCGGCCGACCCCGTCTACCGCGATTTCTACCGCGACATCGGCTTCGACCTGCCGGCCGAGTACCTCGACGCCCACCTGGAGAATCCGGGCGAGCGCATCTTCACGGGCTTCAAGTACTGGTCGGTGACGGGCAGGACCGAGGACAAGCGGCCTTACGATCCCGCCGCGGCGAAAACCCGCGCGGTCCAGCACGCGGGGCGCTTCCTGGCCGAGCGCAAGACTTCGGCCGCGGCCGCGGCCGGGCTCATGGACAGGCCTCCTCTCATGGTTTGCCCCTTCGACGCGGAGCTCTTCGGCCACTGGTGGTTCGAGGGGCCAGCATTCCTCGAGGCTCTGTTCCGCCAGGTCGCATCGGCCGGCGGGCTGGGCCTCACTACTCTGGGAGACTATCTGAAGGACTTTCCTGACAACCAGAAGTCGGTGCCCGAGTTCTCCTCCTGGGGCGACGGAGGCTTCGCCGAGGTCTGGCTCGACGGATCCAACGACTGGATCTACAGGCACGTAGCCAAGGCCGTCGAGCGCATGTCGGAATTGGCGGAGCGCTTCCCCGACGAATCGGGCCTGCGGGAAAGGATCCTCGACCAGGCGGCCCGCGAAGTGCTGCTCGCCATGTGCTCGGATTGGGCCCTCCTCATGCGCGCCGGGAAATCCGCGAGCTTCGCGCGGCGCCAGGTCGAGGAGCCCATAGCCAATTTCGGCCGGATCTACGACATGCTCTGCTCTAACACCGTCAGCACCGAGTGGTTGACCCGGCTCGAGAAGAGGGACAACCTCTTCCCTTCCATCAACTACCGCATGTTCAGGCGCAAGCGCTGAAATCCTCCGGCAGGGCGCCTCCCGTCCCACTTGAAGTCCGGAGCCGACCCATGGCAATATTCGTCATGGAGACCCGCGGCATCTTCGAGAACCTCTCTCCCCTCGATCACCGCTATTGGCTGGCGAACAGGGAAGTGTTCGACTCGCTCTCCTCCATCCTGTCGGAGGGGGCGCAGGTACGTTGGTGCGCAAGGGTCGAGGCCGCCCTCCTCGCGACCCACCTCGAGCTCCGCGATCGCCTCGATCCGGAGCTCTTCGCGTCTATAGAGGCCGTCGCCGAGTCCATCGATCCCGAAGAGGTGTACGAGGAGGAGGAGAGGACGCGGCACAATATCCGCGCCCTCGTCAATGTCCTCCAACGCAAGGTGAGCGCCGACGTCGCGAGCCTTGTGCACCTGGGAGCCACGAGCGCGGACATCCTGAATACGGCCAAGTCCCTGGCCCTGCGGGACGCGTCGCGCAGGGTAGTCCTCCCGCTCCTCGCCCGCGTCGAGCTGGAGCTCTGCCGCCTCGCGATCGACGAGGCCGAGACCCCCCAGGTCGGACGCACCCACGGCCAGCACGCCGTGCCCCTGACCTTCGGCTTCGCGATGGCCGAATACGCGAGCCGCCTCGGGAAGTGCGTCCTCCGCGCGGGGGAGCTCGCAGGAGACCTGCGCGGGAAGCTCTCCGGCGCGGTAGGTTCGTACAACGCGCTCTCGATGAGCTATCCCGATCCCGAGGCGGTGGAGAAGCGCTTCCTCGACCGGCTCGGCCTCGAGCCCTCCGAGCACTCGACCCAGCTCGTCGAGCCAGAGCACGTCCTCCGGCTCCTCCTCGAGCTCAACGCGGCCTTCGGCGTCATCGCCAATCTCGCCGACGATCTGCGCAACCTGCAGCGGACCGAGATCGGCGAGGTGCGGGAATCCTTCGCCCGGGGCCAGGTCGGCTCCTCGACGATGCCGCAGAAGCGCAACCCCTGGAACAGCGAGCACGTCAAGAGCCTATGGAAGGCCTTCTCGCCCCGGGTCGCCACCTTCTATATGGATCAGATATCCGAGCACCAGCGCGATCTCACCAATTCGGCGAGCGAGCGCTTCGTTCCCGAGTATTTCGCCGGGCTCTCGGCCGCGGCGAGCAGGATGCTGTCCGTACTCGAGGGCCTCGCCGTGGACCGCGAGCGGATGGTTTCCAACCTCGGCATGACTGGCGGCTCCGTGCTAGCCGAGCCGGCCTATATCCTCCTCGCGGAGTCGGGAGAGGCCGGAGCGCACGAGAGGATGCGCCGGATGACCCTGGCCTGCGAGCGGGAGGGCATCTCGCTGCGGCAGGCGCTCGAGCGGGAGGGAGTCCTCGGGCCGCTGACGCGCAGGCTCGAGGCCCTCGGCATCCCGGAGGCTCCGTCCTTCTTCGAGGAGCCACGGCGCTACAGGGGGAGGGCCGCGGAGAAGGCTCGCGCGATCGGCGAGAAGTATCGCGGCCTCATGGGGCCGATCATCGAGGGAGCCAAGGGCGCGGCCTCGGCCGCGAGCTGAAGGCTGGGGTCCGACCGGCGCGCGCCGGCCCGGGCCGGCGGCCGGCGTACGTAGCGAGAGCGGCCGCCGGAAGGCGGCCGCCCGGACGGGCGCCTTCCCGGAAGGGGCGCCGGGCGGCGCGGCTGGCGCCGATCGCGCAAGCCCTGCGCGGAAGGCCTTTATGTTCGAAGAGACCCTATCATACGACGATGTGCTCCTCGTTCCCGGATACTCCGATATCCTCCCGAGGGACACGGACGTCTCCGCCGTCATCGCGGGGGACATATCGCTCAACGTGCCGGTCCTCTCGTCGGCGATGGACACCGTCACCGAGGAGAGGATGGCGGTGGCCATCGCGCTGCAGGGCGGCGCGGGCGTCATCCACCGGAACCTCCCGCCGGCCGAGCAGGCCGAGCAGGTCGCCGCGGTCAAGCGCTACCTGAACTGGATCATCGAGAACCCCGTCACCGTCGAGGCCGACAGGACCCTGCGGGAGGTCCGCGCCCTCATGGAGTCGCAGCGAGTGACGGGTCTGCCGGTGGTCGACGGCGGCGGCAAGCTCATGGGCATCATCACGGCTCGCGACCTCCGGTTCAGGCGCGACGACCTCGCGCTCGTGAGCGACGCGATGACTTCGCGCGTGGTCGTCGAGAGGCCGGACGCCACGCCCGCCAGCGCGCGCGCCAAGTTCGACGAGCACCGGATCGAGAAGCTGCCGGTCGTGGACGGCGAGGGCAGGCTCGCGGGGCTGATCACCGTGAAGGACATGGAGAAGCACGAGCGCTTCCCGCGCGCCGCGACCGACAAGGCCGGCCGCCTCGTCGTAGGCGCGGCCGTGTCGCCGCAGGACTGCGACGCCCGCATGCCCCTGCTCAAGGCGGCTCGGGTCGATTTCGTGGTGCTCGACACGGCGCACGGCGATTCGCGCAACGTGGTCGAAGCGGTGCGAGGCATGAAGCGCGCCTTCCCGGGCGTGCCGGTGATAGGCGGCAACGTGGCCACCGCCGAAGGCACGAAGAGGCTGATCGAAGCCGGCGCCGACGCGATCAAGGTCGGCGTGGGCCCGGGCTCGATCTGCACGACGCGCATCGTCGCCGGAGTCGGCGTGCCTCAGCTCTCCGCCGTGCTCCGCTGCGCGGACGAGGCGGCCAAGTCGGGCGTGCCCGTGATCGCGGACGGCGGGATCAAGTATTCGGGCGACATCGTAAAGGCGATAGCGGCCGGAGCCGCGGCGGTCATGATCGGGAACCTCCTCGCCGGCCTCAAGGAGGCCCCCGGGCGCGAGATCCTCTACGAAGGGAGGATCTACAAGGAGTACCGCGGCATGGGCTCGATGGGAGCCCTCCGGGACGGCTCCGGCGACCGCTACGGCATGGCGAAGGACGAGACGCCGGTTCCCGAGGGCATCGAGGGCCGGGTGCCGTACAAGGGTGAGCTCAAGAGCTTCCTCCACCAGCTCGTGGCGGGCCTGCGCAAGGGCATGGGCTACTGCGGCTGCAAGGACTTGGA
>CAZBGA010000019.1:8405-50608 GCA_964491385.1 uncultured Treponemataceae bacterium
AGCTCGTGGCGGGCCTGCGCAAGGGCATGGGCTACTGCGGCTGCAAGGACTTGGAAGAGCTCAGGCGCTACAGGCGCTTCGTGCGCATCACCCAGGCCGGATTGCGCGAGAGCCATGCCCACGACGTCGCAATAACCCAGGAAGCCCCCAACTACAGTAGGCCCTGAAGCCGGCTTAGGCTATACTCGGGGCCGGGGACAGGGGGTCAGCATGAATATCGTTGTCATCGGTGCGCAGTGGGGCGACGAAGGCAAGGGCAAGATGGTCGACTACCTCGCCGCGGACGCGAGGCTCATAGTGCGCTTCTCGGGCGGCGCGAACGCCGGCCACACCATTGTCCTGGGCGGCGAGCAGTACGCCCTCCACCTCGTGCCCTCGGGCATCCTCTATCCCGACAAAAGCGTAATCCTCGGGACGGGGATGGTCATCGATCCGGAAGCCCTGTTCGCGGAGCTCTCCGGCCTCGAGGCGAAAGGCGTGGACTGGCGGGGCCGAGTCCTCATCTCGGATAGGTCGCACATCGTGCTGCCGAGCTACCGCCGGAGGGACAAGGACATGGACGCCGCCAGGCGCAAGCCAATCGGCACGACGGGCCGCGGCATTGGCGTGACTTACGCGATGAAGGCCTCGCGCGACAGCGTCCGCCTCGCGGACCTTTCGGACGCCTCCCGCCTCGAGAACCTCGACGAGGGGGACCGGGCCTGGCTGGGGCAGTGGGCGGATAGGCTCCTTCCGATGTCCGTCGACCTCGTGCCCTACCTGAGGGCGCGCCGCAACTCCTATGTCCTCTTCGAGGGCGCCCAGGGTGCCCTCCTCGACCTGGATACGGGCACCTATCCTTTCGTCTCCAGCGGAATGTCCTGCGCGGCGGGGGCCGCCGCCCAGGGCGGTGTCGGCCCCCGCGCCCTCGACAGGATCCTCGGCGTATTCAAGGCGTATTCGACGAGGGTCGGGAACGGCCCCTTCCCGACGGAGTTCGATCCCGCGTCGCAAAGCGCCCTCGACGCCTACATCCGCGAGACGGGCAGGGAATACGGCGTCACGACCGGAAGGCCGAGGCGCTGCGGCTACCTCGACCTCGTGGCCCTCCGCTACGCGGCGACGGCCAATTCGATAGATCGCCTGGTGCTCACCCACCTCGACGTCTACGACGAGCTCGAGGAATTCGAGGCCTGCGTCGCCTATCGCGTCCGCGGCCGCATCGTCGAGGACTTCCCGGCCTCCCTGGCCGACCTCGCCGAGGCGGAGCCGGTGCTGCGCAAGTTCCGCGGATGGAGGAAGCCGATCGGCGCCGTCAGGGCCTACGAGGAGCTGCCCCGCGAGGCGCGGGACTACATCGCCTTCATCGAGGAGTACGCCGAGACGGCCGTCTCGATGGTCTCCGTCGGCTCCGACCGGAACGCCACGATCGTCAGGGAGAGTCCGTGGACAAGATCCTGATCCTCGATTACGGCAGCCAGTATACCCAGCTCATCGGAAGGCGCGTACGCGAGCTTGGCGTCTACGCCGAGATCGCTCCCGGCGACGCCGCGCTCGGGTCGGCCGCGCTCGAGAACGTCAAGGGCATCGTGCTCTCGGGCTCGCCGCGGAGCGCCTACGAGGCCGACGCCCCGAGGCCCGACGCCTCGGCCTACGCTTCGGGCCTGCCTATCCTCGGGATATGCTACGGTATCCAGCGCATGACTCTCGATTTTGGCGGCAAGGTCGCGCGCCTGGGGGAGCGCGAGTACGGACGCAAGGCAGTGCGCATCGTGACGGAGGACCCCCTGCTCGCGGGCCTGCCCCGCGAATTCTCGAGTTGGATGAGCCACGGCGACTCGATCGAGGAGCCGGCGCCGGGCTTCGACGTACTCGCCGTATCCGACGGCGGCATCCCCGCCGCGCTCCGGGATCGGTCGCGGAACTCGTGGGGCCTGCAGTTCCATCCCGAGGTGAGCCACTGCGAAGGCGGCATTCGGATCTTGGGGAATTTCGTCGTCGATATCTGCGGCGCCGCGAGGCAGTGGAGCATGGAAGCCTACCTCGACGAGGTCTCGTCCCGGATCCGCGAGAAAGTCGGGGCGGGCGACGCCCTCCTCCTCATCTCGGGCGGCGTCGACTCCACCGTCGCCGGAGCCCTCCTCCTCAAGATCCTGCCCCGCGACAAGGTCCACCTCCTCTATATCGATACGGGGCTCATGCGCAAGGCCGAGAGCGACGAAGTCATGAAGAGCCTGCGGGCCCTTGGCGCAGCGGACCTCCGCATGGTCGACGCCGGGGCCGAATTCCTCGAGACCCTCGCCGGCCTCGAGGAGCCGGAGGCCAAGCGCAAGGCTATAGGCGACCAGTTCATCAGGATCCAGGAGCGGGAGGTGGGACGGCTCGGCATACCGGAAGCCTTTCTCGCCCAGGGCACTCTCTATACGGACCTCATCGAGTCGGGCAAGGGCGTGGGGGCAAAAGCCCAGGTCATCAAGAGCCACCACAATGTGCGCAGTCCCCTCGTCGAGGCGAAGCGCAAGGCGGGCCGCGTCATCGAGCCTCTCGACCGCTTGTACAAGGACGAAGTGCGCGCGCTCGGCCGCCTCCTCGGCGTATCGGAAGGCGTCGTCAGGCGCCATCCCTTTCCCGGGCCGGGCCTCGGCGTCCGGATCCTCGGCGAGGTGACGAGGGAGAAGTGCGAACTCCTCCGCGACGCCGACGCCGTCTATATCGCGGAGCTGAAGTCGCGCGGCCTCTACGACAGGATCTGGCAGGCCTTCTCCGTGCTGCTGCCGACGAGGTCCGTCGGCGTCGCGGGCGACGAGCGCAAGTACGGCTACGTCCTCGCGCTGCGCGCAGTCGCGTCCGAGGACGGGATGACGGCCGACGTCTATCCCTTCGAGATGCGCGACATTCTCGCCATATCGAGCGCGATCACCAACCGCGTCCCCGGCATCGGCCGAGTCGTGTACGACATCTCGTCGAAGCCGCCGGCCACGATAGAATGGGAGTAGGAGACCGACATGGAGAAGGCGAAAGTCTACTTTATCGACATGCGAGCCACGGGCAGAAACATGCTCGACAAGATGGAAGCCATGCTGAAGGCCGCGGGATTCTTCGATATCGAGTACAAGGACAAATTCGTCGCGATAAAGATGCATTTCGGCGAGCCGGGAAACCTGTCCTATATACGCCCCAATTATGCGGCGAGCGTCGTGGAGCTTGTCAGGTCGGCGGGAGGGAAGCCCTTCCTCACGGACTGCAATACCCTATACAAGGGCCGGAGGTCCAACGCGGTGGATCACCTCCTTGCGGCCTCCGAGAACGGCTTCAACCGCCTGTCGGCCTCCTGCGACGTCATCGTCGCCGACGGCCTGCGGGGCACCGAATTCCGGGAAGTCGAGATCGGCAAGAAGCACGTGAAGCGCGCGAAGATTGGCTCAGCCATCGCCGATTCGGATATCGTGATATCCCTGAGCCACTTCAAGGGCCACGAGATGACCGGCTTCGGCGGGGCCCTCAAGAATCTCGGCATGGGCTCGGGCTCCGTCGGGGGCAAGCTCGAGATGCACTCGGACTCGAAGCCCGAGATCAAGCGCGAGGCTTGCATCGGCTGCGGCGCCTGCGTCAGGAACTGCGCCCAGGAAGCCATCGTCCTGGATTCCGATAAGAAGGCCGTCATCGACTACGCGAAGTGCGTCGGATGCGGGCAGTGCATCGCCATGTGCCGCTATGGGGCTGCGGCGCCCAACTGGAATGCGGCGAGCGCGCAGGAGAAGATCGCCGAGTACGCCTTGGCGGTCGTCAAGGACAAGCCGAACTTCCACGTCGGCTTCGTGATGAACGTTTCGCCGGAATGCGACTGCTGGAACCGCAACGACGCGGCGATAGTCCCCGACATCGGCATCCTGGCTTCGGCCGATCCCGTCGCTCTCGATGCCGCCTGCTACGATCTCGTGAACGCCGCCCCGGTCAACAAGGGGAGCGCGGCCGAAGGGAGCGCAGAGAAAGACGTCTTCCAGGCCGTGCACCCCGGGATCGATGGCAGGCTAGGCCTGGCCTACGCCGAGTCGATCGGCCTCGGCTGCCGCGATTATGAGCTCATCCGGTTGTGAGGAATTTACCACTGAAGAAGTCGGCCGGGACCACTGGAGAATGCCCCCTGACCAGTGGTAAATTCCTCCGCGACGACTGATAAATTCCCTCGCGACCAGTTGAGAAGTCGTCGGCATTGGAACACGCCGTACATAATCTTTTTTTCTCGAGTCCGAGGTCTCTGTCAGAAATCCTCGGGAACTCCTTCAGCATATAGCGGCATTGAAATGGTTACGGTTATCCCATTATCCCGTTATCGCACGAAACGACCATGTTTACGAGTCGGAGGCCGGAAAGCAGGTCTCTCTCGCGATTCCCTCGATGATGCCGACCTTGCCCGCGACTACCTTCATGTCCGCGACGGACCGAAGGACAGAGTCCCCGATAAGTCTCAGGTCATCGAGGGAAGTTTTTCCTCGAAGTGCTTGCGAACTTTAGCGGCAATCTGGTGATCGGTCATTTTGTCTATGGTTTCCACGCTGACGATGCATCCGCCCGGGTCTATTTTCTTGAGGCGCTTTTTCAGTTCGTCCTTTGCCTCTCCGGGACCGAATATAAGGATGGATTCCGCCCCTCTAATGCAGGCGATTACCGCATCGTAGTAGATATTGAGATGGCCCGTGCTGGCACGCTGTCGGCTATCGTCCGCCGGAACATGCTGTGGCTCGAATGAGCCTTCATGACGCGATCCTTGAGAGCGCCGGGCCTGGTTCTCGACCATCGAGGGTATGATTTCCACCACTTCATCTTTACCGGTAATGGTCACTACGAGCGCTCTGCGATGGTCAATCCATAGACCCACTCTTTTTCGCATTCGATCCTCCTCTCTCCGTGGCCTCGCCGGCGCCGCTCAGATCTTAACAGCCGTTTTAGCGTCGCCGGTCTTGATGACGACCTTCACGGCATCTTCCATCGGATCCTTGAAGGGTACTTCGATTCGGAGCAGTCCGAGTTCGTATACGGCTTCCGCCTTGTCCGGTTTCACCGGCCACCCCAAAGCGAGCGAGGAGACATACTCGATATCCCTTGCCGGCGCGTTGAGATGAATGCTGTCTTCCAGGATTTTTACGTCGACGGTGTCCGCCGGCGCTCCGGGAATGGCGAATTCCGCCACTAGCTTCAGGTTTTCCTCGTCTGCGTACACGACTGAGTCCGGAGCGACTTTCATCCGATTATTCGTCATCTTGGTACCCGCCTTTTGCTTTAAAGGTACTCATTCTTACCTTCATTATTATGACATTAGGAAATATTAATCATTATTCTGGAATAATTCGCTCGAAGCCCGCGACAGGATGCGCTGGTCTCTTTTTCACGGTTTAGCCCTATTTCTCCCAATCCGCTCATCGGCAGGCATCATTGCCATCCGATTCCATTTTGCGTGCCAAGAGCGTTCCGTGGCCGACTCGCAGCCGTCAAAAGCCGATGTGGGCTTGTCCCTTTTCGAGACATGCGTTCCCGCAAGGCGAATGACGACCTTGACGTAATGCCCCGACGCGTTAAACTATGGGCCGAAGATGATTCATCCCCGAATGGCATGCATCGTCCGCCATCTGGGGATCCCGGCCAATATACGGGTAAGAAGGCAGTATAGCCCAATCCACGCGCACCCTTCGGCGCTACATCCATTCGCAACTCCTTACCACGATCGCTTTATGCTCCCTCTTCTCGGCGACCGGCGTCTATATAGTCGGCGAGATCCTCTTCGGCGATCTTTATTCTCGCGCGAGGCTGAACGCCTTCGCGGTGGAAAACCACGGCATCCATCTTTTCGACACTATAGCCGACGGTCTCGAGTCCCGGGCAAGGTCCGCCGGAGCCCGCGCCCTCGTCGAGCTGGGCAGGAGATTCCATTCTCCCGACTCGCTCGCGCGGATATCGCGGGAAGAACTCGCCGCGGAATCGTCGCGCCTCGGGGTAGGAGACATCTATCTCATCGGCCCCGACGGCAAGGTCATGGCGACTGATTTCGAGCCGGACCGCGGACTCGACCTCTTCTCCCTGGGCGGGGATTTCAAGGCTTTCCTCTTGAGCATCGAAGGGAAGGGCAAAGTCGAGACCCAGAGTCTCAGTCTGTCTACGCGCACTGGGCACATCAACATGTATCAATATTACAGCCCGCCCGGATCGAAGGTCCTGATCGAGACATCGACGAGCCTTCGCCAGCTCTTCGCCGGAGCCTTCCCCGGCATCCGCTATGATGCGCTGCTCTCGCAGCTCCTCGATTTGGCTCCCCCCGGCGGGAGCGGCAGGCTCGTGTGGCTGAGCGACATTGTGACCTTCGGCCCCGGCAACTACCGGTATTGGAGTCTCCTCAGGGACGGATCGCCCAGCGATATTCCCGCGGACCTCCTGGTCGAAGCGATCTCCAAAGGCGAAGCGAGGAGGGCGGAGGGGAACCGGGAGGTCCTCGTCAGGGTCGCCGACCTCGACCGTAGGGACGTCGATTACTTCAATGCCCATTTCCTCGAAGTATTCTCGCTGGATCGCCGTCCCGTCAGAGACTATAGATTGATCTGCCTGGCGGCGGGACTCGCCATAGCGGCGTCCATCTCCGCGATTTCCTTGATCAGGGCCCGTCGCAGTTTCGCGGCGCACGTGACGAAGCGGATCGATGCCATAGTTCAAAGTCTCAAGAGCATCGAGCTCGGTTCCTCCGATACGGTATCGGACTGCTCGAGCATCGACGAGATCTCCGCCATCGGCCGGGGGATCTACGGGATGGTCACGGCCCTCATGGAGAAGAATCGCCGACTCGAGGAACTTTCAAGCAGTCTTGAGGACGAAGTGCAGGAGGGGGCGGCGCGCGAAGTGCGACTATCGAGTTTGCTGGAGGAAAGGAAGGCCCTCCTCATGGAGATACACCATCGGGTGCGCAATAATCTCCAGGTGCTCTCCAGCCTCGTCGCCCTCCAGGTACATGGAGCCGCGAACGGCTCCGTCAAGGACGCGCTGGACGCCATTCGCGCCCGTATCCTCGGGATGTCCCTCGTGCACGATCGGCTCTACGAGTCCGAGAATATGACGACCATAGACGCCGGCGGCTACTTCGGCGATCTCGCCCATAGCATCGTCGAGCTGAAGGCCTGCGCGGGCCGGCGCGTCGCCGTAGAGATCGACGTCGATGGCATCGAACTCTCCTCGGATATGGCTATCCCCCTGGGTCTCGCGGTCGGGGAGCTGATCGCCGCCGCTTGCGATCACGCTTTTGCCGATAGTTCCGGCGGAAAGATAGAAGTGCGACTCGAGCGCGATGCCGACGAGCTGAGAGTCGTCGTATCAGATGACTGCGTCGGCATCGGCTCGGCGCAGCCTGACTTGGGCCTCGACATCGTCAAGGTACTCTGCGACCAGCTCGGGGCCTCCTTCAGGCTTGAGACTCGATCGCCGCGAGGCCACTCGGGATATATCTCGGTTCCCCTCGGATAGGTTCAGGGAGAGGGCTGTCCTGGAGGCGATCATGAAATGCGTTTGCGGCTATGATGATGAGAGGGGCGACGCGAAGTTCATAAGATTGAATCCGCTGAGTGGACCCGGCGAAAGGCCGTCGCTGCGATCGCGGGGACTGCAGGACGACCCATCAGTGCTCTCGCACGGCTTGGTCGCCTGCCCTAAGTGCGGCACGTTAAGGCTGACGCTCCAATCCTCCGGCGATTAGCCCAAATCCGCGGGAGGATCGCCGATCCGCTCGGAATTCCCGGCGGAGAGAGTCGGAAACCGGCGTCGGCGAAAGCGGCGCGACAGTTAGGCCATATGCTCGACGAATTCGTCGCATTTTTTTTCATTGCGGACAAGGTTTTGTTCTTCGGCTATTCTAAAAAGCACGAGGCATTCTGCAAAGCGGTCAAGGCGGCTTTCGAGGAATCGGGCGCCCGGGTGTTTCCCGTAAATCCCATAGGGGGCTTCGGAGGCGTCGAGCTCTTGAGGTCGTTCGGTGATGTTCCCGCGAAGCCTGGATTCGCCTATGCGCTCCCCGATTTTTCGTTTCACCAAGCTACAAGGCTCTATTCCTAGTTGCCGGGCTAAGGTCAGGGTAGAGGTCTCGGGGGGCGCGATAACCGATATCAAGACACTCGGGCACGGCCATGGGGCCGATGCCTTCGCCGGCTTAGCGATCCTCCGGGGCGGATGCCCGCTCTCCGATCGCTTTTTTCGCCTGATCGAAGCGTTCCTTGGTTATAGGCAGGAGTTTCACGAAGACCGCCGAGACGAGGAAGAAGATTCCGGGCGCCAGACCCAGGAAAAGCCTGATGGCGAGACGCGCTGAAGCGGGCTCGGCGAGGCTCGCGCTCTCCGAATACCCGAACCATCCGAGCGCCGCCGTAGTCAACGAAATTACTATCGCCGAGAGGCACTTGTACAGCAGCATCGACGTGCCGTAGAAAATCCCTTCGCGCCGCGTGCCGTTCTCGAGTTCGTCGATCTCGATCACGTCGGGAATGATCGAGAAAGGTATGACCGCCGACGCGGAGAAGCCCACGCCGGCGAGAACGGCGATGAGTATGACGAAGGCGAGGTCGCCGACCGGAGCGAAGAGCGCGAAGGCGAGCGCGCAGAAGAAGTACGCCGCCGCGCCCATGTACGCCTTCCGCTTGCCGAGCCTCTCGCCCGCGAATACCCAAAGCGGCACGGCGGCTACGGCGGTGACGAGGGGAATTCCCATGAGGACGAAGGTCAGATCCTCGCCGATGCCGATTACGTCCTTGAGATAGAAGACGAAGAGGGTTTGGATGAGGTCCTGGCCGATCATGTTGAATATGAACATGCCGAGAACCAATCGGAATTCCCGGAGAGCGAGAACCGATTTAATCGTCCGGATCAGCCTCTGTCTCTCCTGTCTCTCCGGCTTCACTCGCTCATGGGTGCCCAGGAAGGTCAAGAGCAGGGCGACGACGACGATTCCGCCGAAGGCGGCCCCCATCACGGGATAGCTCCGCCGGTAATTCGCGCTGCCGCCGAAGAGCGAATCGACGATGAAAGATCCGCCAGCGGCGGCGATGAGGTTCCCGCAGATCGACAGCGCCATCCTGAAGCCCGAGATGTTCGTCCGCTCGTCATAGTCCTGGGAAAGCTCGGGCATGAGGGCGTTATACGGGGTGACGACGAAAGAAAAGACCGTATTGAACAGCACGGTGACGGCGACGAAATAGAGCGTCCTCTCGGCGATGCCGCCGGAAGGTACCGCCCAGAGGAGGGCGAACAGGATGCCGACGGGCAGGCAGGAGGCGAGGATGAAGGGCCGCCGCCTTCCCATCCGGGTGTCCACCCGATCGGAGATCCTTCCCGCGACGAAATTCATGATCGCGTCCCAGAATCGGGCGACGAGGAAGATCGCCCCGGCGACGGGGGCGGGGAGTCTCGCGACGTTGACGAGGAAGTAGATGTAGTAGAAGCCGATCGCGGTATAGGCGATGTTTATCGCGAAATCGCCGAGACCGAAGGCCACCTTCTCTCGCGCGGGCACGACGAAGCCGGGTCTTTTCATGAAATCCTCCTTGCGTCCACTTTATCGCAATACTATAGTTACCTTCATGCACGAGCAATCGGCCCCTTCCGTCGGAGGAGCGGCGATTTGGTCGGAGGTCCCTCCGAAGGAAGTCGCGATCGAGGACGCCCATTGGTCGCCGCGTCTCGAGCTCAATCGGAAGCACGCGATCCTCTACCAATGGGAGCAGTACGAGCGCTGCGGAACCATCGACAACTTCCGCATCCTCGCGGGCATCGGCAAGGGCGAGCGGCGCGGATTCTTCTATACCGATTCCGACCTCCACAAATGGGCCGATGCCGCGAGCCGCATCCTGCGATCGGGACCCGACGAGGGCATCGAGCGGCTCCTTCGGGAATACGCGGATCTCATGGCCCGCTGCCAGGAGCCGGACGGCTATCTCTTCACCTACAACCAGCTCCACTTCCCCGGAACGCGTTGGAAGAACCTCATGCTCGAGCACGAGCTATACTGCCTCGGCCATTTCATCGAGGCGGGAGTCTCCCACTTCGAGGCGACGGAGCGCAGGCAGCTCCTCGACCTGGCCGAGAAGTCGGCCCGTCTCGTCGCGCGCGAGTTCAATGACGCCGGACCCGAGCGGACGAGCGGCCACGAGGAGATCGAGATCGCGCTGCTCCGCCTCTACAGGATAGCTCGCGAGCCCGAGTACCTCGAGACCGCCAGGAACCTCCTCGAGCGGCGCGGCAGGACGAGATGCTTCGGCGCCAAATTCCTCGGCCAAGTGCTTTCCCAGGTGGCGAGATCCAGGGCCGCCGACCGGCAGAAGTCCGACAAGGGTCGGCTCGGATTCGAATTCGGCGAGAACCTCACGAGGCGCGAACCGCCTTTCCTCATGCTGAGGGTCCTGCCATGCTTCCTGAGCGGGGCCTACCAGCAGCAGGATCGACCGATGAGGGAGCAGGTCGAGCCGAGAGGCCACGCGGTACGGTGGACTTACCTCATGACCGCCGCGGCCAGGCTCCATCGCGAGAGTCCCGATCCCGGAATCCTCGGCTGGATGCGGTCGGCATGGGATCGCCTGGTCGACCGGAAGATGTATGTAACCGGCGGCATCGGATCGCTTCCCGTCGTGGAAGGCTTCGGGCATCCCTTCGAGCTCGACAACCGCTACTCCTATTCCGAGACCTGCGCCGCGATCGGCAGCGTCCTGTGGAACCGGGAGATGTCGCTCGCGACCGGCGAGGCGCGCTATGCCGACCTCGTCGAATGGCAGCTCGAGAATGCCGCCTCCGTCGGCATCTCCCTCTCGGGCGATCGCTATTTTTATCGCAATCCCCTGGCCGCCGACGGGGAGCTCGAGCGGCGTCCCTGGTACGCGACGGCCTGCTGCCCCTCGAATATCTCGCGTCTATGGGCCGAAGTCCCGAACCTCATATACTCCCGCGGAGAGGGGTTCATCCGCGTCGATCAGTACATCGGCTCGGTCGCCGGCATCGGCGCCGAGGTCTCGATCCGCATCGTGTCTTCCTTGCCCTGGGAAGGCCGAGCCAGGATCGAGGTCGAATGCGGGTCGCCGCATACGCTGCTTCTCCGCATTCCTGGATGGGCAGACAGGGCCAGGGCGACGCGTGAGGGCTCCCCTCCCCGGATAATCGATCGCCCGCCAGAGCGGCGCTTCGGCGCGGCGCGCTTCGGGCGCTCGGAATACCTGGCTTTCGATCTCGCCTCCGGGAAGAGCGCTATCTCGCTCGATTTCCCGATGGAGATATCCCTGCTCAAGGCGCATCCCATGGTCGGTTCGGACGTCGGCCGCGTCGCGGTCGCGCGCGGACCTGTCGTCTATTGCGCGGAAACGGCTGACAATCCCGGCCTCGACCTCGAGGCCGTCTCGCTCGACCCAGCATCGCTCCTCTATACATGGGACGGGAAGATCTTCGAAGGCGGATGCGGGACGATCGAGGGCAATACGGAGAGAGGCGAGCCCATCAGGCTAATACCCTACGCCCTCTGGGGCAATCGCGGGCCGGGCTCGATGCGGGTCTGGATGAAGCAGGCGGGCTGACGCGACCGGGGGAATAGGGCATCGGGTCAGCGCTCCACTAGTATCCGACCGGCCGCTTTGTCGAGGCGGAAGCGGCAGGCGTGCAACTTCTCCTCCACCACAATGCTCACCCGGCAGATCTCTATGACGACGCCGGGGAATATCTCGCCGCGCGCCTCTACGATAGCGCCGTCGTCGGCGTCGAGCTCGCCGAGGAGCGCAGTGATCCGCGAGCGGAGCTCGGCGGCCATCTTGGCGTATTCCTCCCTCGCCTTGTTCGCCTGGGGACTCGGATGGGCGGAGGCGGCCTGGTCGACCTGGCGGGCCCTGCCAGCCAGCAGCCTCATCTTCTCGTTGGCCTGATCCAGCTTCTGCTGCACGGTGAAGTCGGTGCCGACGTGGAGCTGCGTGGATTGGAATGCCTGGTTGCCGAGGCGCCCGCAGCGGATGCCGTGCGTGGCGAAGACTTCTCCGCCCATGATGACGCCCTTGTCGCCGAGGTCCACGGTGCCTAGTGAGAATATCCGGCTGTTGACGATCGCCGAAGAGATCCGTATGTCGCCCCGAGCGGCGACGCGGCAGTTCTGGATGTACTTGGCCTTGATCTCGCCGCCGGCGCGCACTTGGCTGCGCCTGCGGCCGATGATGCCCTGGGCGCAGGTCAGGTCTTTCTTCGCGTTGACGTCGAAGGCGTCCATCGTGGATTTGCACACGATCGAACCGCCGGACCAGACCTTGAAGCCGTCGTGCACGGCTCCCTCTATCACGACGTCCCCGGGGAAGACTATGTGGCCCGTATGGAAATCGACTTCGCCTTTGACGAGGAGGACCTCGTCGACGTCGGCGCGCCCGTTGTCGATGACGAGTCGCCCGTCCACTGTCGCGACGAGCCTGTCGTCCCGCCGCTCGACGTTCCGGCCGGCCGCGCAGGTTTCCGGCGACTCTCTCGAGTAGGGAGTCTCCTTGCCGCGTATATCCTTCCCCGGCGCGCCCGGCCGCTTCGGCATGATGGTGGCGATCGTCTCTCCGGCCTTCACGATGAAGAGCGTCGCGAGCTCGCGGAAATCGACTCGCTGCACGCTGTCGTCCACGCGAGGGCTCGCGCGCCTGAATTTCGCCTCGAGCGAAGCGTGCTCGGGTATCTCAGGCACGGGCGCGCTGCCCTTGGCGACTACGACGTCGTGGAGCACTCGCCGGTCGAGATTGCAGCTCATCGCGGACTCGGCGATGTCCCCTTCAATTAGTCCCGAGACGACGCCCATGCGCCTGAGCAGCTCGTATATGAAGGCGGGCTCTATGGGCAGGCCGTCTCCGCGGGGGGGGTAGAAGGTCGCCGTTGCGGCCATGGCGTCGGGCGATACGGCGATCTCGACCGTGCCGTCGATGAGGCCGGCCGGGCTATGATAGGAGACGGCCCCGCCCAGATCCGTCGCGCCGCCGTCGTCGGGCCGCGACGTCTTTTCCCCGAGGTCGCCCTCCTCGGTTTTTTTTTGCTCGAGATCGTCCATATCTCCTTTATATATCGGCGACTATATTCCGGCTATTGCTCTTTTCCCATGATTGTGCAAATATCGACCGAAGCCTGCATATTTATCCATCTCCGGAGCAACCATGAAAGAGCGGTTCGAGCGTTTAAAGACCGTTCGCGGCCTTATCAAGGCGCATAGGATCGATTCGCAGGAGACCCTCCTCCAACTCCTTCAGGAGGCCGGGTATAGCGTGACCCAGGCGACCCTGTCCCGAGACCTCAAGTACTTGAAGGTCGGAAAGGTTTCGGACGGCCACTCGGGCTACTATTACACCGTCCCCTCCGACGAGGAGAGGCGCGAGTCCGAGCGGCACTACATCCAGGATTTCCTCCGCGGCTACGTTTCCATAGACTGGAACGCCAGCCTGGCCGTCGTCCGCACTTTTTCAGGGCATTCCGACACGGTCGCCCTGGCGATAGACAATATGGGTCTCGAGGAAGTGCTCGGGACGATCTCCGGAAGGGACAACATGGTCTTCATCGCGCTCCGCGAGGGCTCCTCGGGCGAGGACCTGGTGGCGACGATGAGGAAGAAGATCCCCGAGCTAGAGATAGACTGAAAGCGGAAGGCCGGGGCCGGGCCGGGACCTCAGGCCTTCCTGGGCCCTCCCCTGAATTGGCGATGCTCCTCCGAGATATGGTCGACGAGATCGCCGACTTTCCATCCGAGGTTGGTGTCGGTCGTCGTGGCAAAGGCCGCCTCTCCGGCGGAGGGCAGGGCGGCTTTGATCGCTCGCATCGCGGCTAAGGCCTCGTCGGGCTTGAAACCGTGCAATATCACTACCCTTTGGTCGTTCATTGCGCTAGTCTAGCCTTTCTCGGAGGGAACGTGAACCCACTCCTGCAATTCTTCGATATAGTCCTTCACGTCGATCGATACCTGACTCCGATCCTCCGGCAGTACGGCGGAATCACCTATGTCCTGATGTTCCTCCTCATTTTTTGCGAGACAGGCCTCGTCGTGACTCCCTTTCTCCCCGGCGATTCGGTCATCTTCGCCCTCGGCGCCCTCGCCGCCGGCGGAGGGCTTGACGTCCGTTTGCTCGCCCCGATCCTCGCGGGCGCTGCGGTCCTCGGCAACGTGGCGAATTACGCCATCGGCTTCAAGCTGGGGCCGGCCGTCTTCAGGTCCGAGAGCTCCCGCCTCTTCAAGCGCGAATATCTCGACAGGACCCACGCATTCTACGAGAAGTACGGCGGCCTGACGGTCATTGTCGCGCGCTTCATGCCGATCATCAGGACCTTCGCCCCCTTCGTCGCGGGAATCGGCAAGATGCGCTACGGCCGTTTCTTCGCGTACAACCTCATCGGCTCGGCGGGCTGGGTCGCGCTCTTCCTCTCGGGCGGGTACTTCTTCGGCGCCATGCCCTTCGTCCGGAGGAATTTCAGCCTGGTCGCCCTGGGCATCGTCCTCGTTTCCCTGGTTCCGCCCATCGCGACCGCGCTCAGGATGCGGCTCTCGGCGAGGAGGCGAAAGCTGCCATGAAGGTCCGCGTCCCATTGCCCGTCTTCGGGGCAATGAGTACCTTTACGGAATCATGGACTACGATCGGTATACGCTGAAGGCCCAAGAGGCCATCCAGGACGCCTCCGCGGAGGCAAGGAAACGCGACCACTCGCAGGTGGACCTCGAGCATCTCCTCATCGCCCTCCTCAGGCAGGAAGAAGGCGTAGTCCCCGCCCTCATCGAGCGCATCGGCGTCGATCGAGGGGCCCTCGAGGCCGAGGTCGAGGCCGCCCTCGCCAAGAAGCCCAAGGTCTTCGGAGAAAGCTCGCAGCTCTACCTCTCCCCCTACGCCTCCACGGCGGTGGCCAAGGCCGAGGCGGAGGCCGCGGCCCTGAAGGACGAGTACGTCGCCGCGGAGCACATCCTCCTCGGCATCGTGGCGGGCGACGGCGAGACGGCCGAGCGCCTGCGTGCGCGGGGCGTCACCAAGGCTGCGATCCTGGCCGCGCTGAAGTCCGTCCGCGGCAACCGCCGAGTCACCGATCAGGCTGCCGAGGAGAAGTACCGCGTCCTCGAGCGCTATTGCCGCGACCTCACCGCTCTCGCCCGGGCCGAGAAGCTGGATCCGGTCATCGGCCGCGATGAGGAGATACGCCGCGTGATGCAGGTGCTCTCGCGCCGGACGAAGAACAATCCCGTCCTCATAGGGGAGCCCGGCGTCGGCAAGACGGCCGTCGTCGAGGGCCTCGCGCGCCGCATCGTCGCCGGGGACGTGCCCGACTCCCTGAAGGGCAAAAAACTCCTCGCCCTCGACCTCGGAGCCCTCGTCGCCGGGTCGAAATTCCGCGGCGAATTCGAGGAGAGGCTGAAGGCCGTCGTGGAGGAAGTGGTCAAGTCCGAAGGGGTGGTGCTGCTCTTCATCGACGAGCTCCACACCCTCGTCGGCGCCGGGGCCGCCGAGGGCGCGATGGATGCCTCCAATCTGCTCAAGCCGGCTCTCGCCCGCGGCGAACTGCGCTGCATCGGCGCCACCACCCTCGACGAGTACCGCAAGCACATCGAGAAGGACGCGGCCCTCGAGCGGCGCTTCCAGCCCGTGTTCTGCCCTGAGCCCTCCGTCGAGGCGACCATCGCCATCCTCCGCGGCCTCAAGGAGCGTTACGAGGTCCACCATGGCGTCCGCATCAAGGACGAGGCCCTCATCGCGGCGGCGACTCTGTCCGACCGCTATATCACGAGCCGCTTCCTGCCGGACAAGGCGATAGACCTCGTCGACGAGGCGGCGAGCCGCATCAAGATGGAGATAGAGAGTCAGCCAACGGAGCTCGACCAGACCGAGAGGCGCCTTCTCCGGCTCACGATCGAGCGCCAGGCCCTTTCCAAGGAGTCCGATCCCGCATCGGTCGAGAGGCTCGGCAAACTCGACAGGGAGATCGCCGACCTCAGCTCCAAGCGAAACGCGATGAAGCTTCGCTGGCAGGGCGAGAAGGAGAAGATAGATCGCCTCCGCAAGCTGAAAGCTTCCATAGAAGAGCTCAAGATCGAGGGCGAGAAGCGGGAGCGCGAGGGCGACCTCGCCAAGGCGGCGGAGATCAAGTACGGCAAGCTCCTCGATGCCCAGAAGAAGCTCGACGAGCTCGGGATAGAGCTCAACCGCGACAGCGCCGAAGGCCGACTCCTGCGCGAGGAGGTCTCGGAGGAGGATATCGCCCGAGTGGTCTCAACCTGGACGGGGATTCCCCTCGCCAAGATGCTCTCTTCCGAGGCGCAGAAATTCATCGACCTCGAAGCCCAGCTGGAAAGAAGAGTCGTCGGCCAGGAGCCGGCAGTCAAGGCGGTCGCCGACGCCATCCGGCGCAACAGGGCCGGGCTGTCCGATCCCAACAGGCCCCTAGGCTCCTTTCTCTTCGTCGGCCCGACGGGCGTGGGCAAGACCGAGCTCGCCAAGGCCCTCGCCGAATTCCTGTTCAACGACGAGAAGGCCCTTACCCGGATAGACATGAGCGAGTACATGGAAAAGCATTCGGTTAGCCGCCTCATAGGCGCCCCCCCGGGCTACGTGGGCTACGATGAGGGAGGCCAGCTCACCGAAGCCATACGCCGCAGGCCCTATTCGGTCGTGCTGTTCGACGAGATAGAGAAGGCCCATCCCGACGTCTTCAACGTCCTCCTCCAGCTCCTCGACGACGGTCGCCTGACCGACGGCCAGGGCCGCGTCGTCGATTTCAAGAACGCCATCGTGATCATGACGAGCAATCTCGGCTCCGAGCTCATTCTCGAGGCCAAGGACATGGCGCAGGTGCGCTCGGGCATCGACGGCCTCCTGCGTGCCACCTTCAAGCCCGAGTTCATCAACCGCATCGACGAGACGGTGGTGTTCGAGCGCCTGGGCCGGGACCGCATACTCGCGATAGTGGATATCCAGCTCGCCCTCCTGGCGCGCCGCCTGGCGGATCGGAAGATCGAGCTGGAAGTATCCAAGGAGGCGAAGGCCTTCCTCGCCGAGGCGGGCTTCGATCCCCTTTTCGGCGCGAGACCGCTCAAGCGGTCCATCCAATCCCTGCTCCAGAACGCCCTGGCCACCGAGATCCTCGCCGGGAGGGTGAAGGATGGACAGAAGGTCAAGGTCGGGGTCCGCGGAGGAGCCCTCGTCTTCCAGACCTCCGCGCTCGAGGCCTCGAGCGCGGCATAGACCGCGGCGCACCGATGATTCTCAGCGATACGCACGCTCACCTCTCTCTCGTCTCCGAAGAGCTGGGGAAAGAGAGGCTGGCCTCTCTCATCGGCGATTACGCCCGGGCTTGGGAATCGACCGCCGCCGAAGGTCGGTCGGGAAGCCTCCTCCTCGACCCCGGAGTAGATCCGGACGACCTGGGACCGAGGCTCGAGCTCCTCGCCCCGGAGGGAAGGCTCCCTCCCTTCATCCGCCTCGCCGCCGGCCTTTGGCCTTCCGCCCGAAATCTCGCCTCGCCGCGATCGAGTCTCGATGCCCTGGAGGTGTCGATCGCACGGGCCTCGCGGGACGGCCTCGAGCCGGCCGCGATAGGCGAGTGCGGCCTCGATTACCATCATATGGAGGGATCGGCGGAGGCGCAGGCCCTCCTCTTCGAGGGGCAGATCGCCCTCGCGACTCGGCTCGGGCTGCCCCTGATAGTCCACTCCCGCGAAGCCGCGGCGGAGACGCTCGTGCTCATCTCCCGCGGTCGAAGTTCGGCGCCGGTAATAATCCACTGCTTCGGCTACGGCCCCTCCGAGGCGCGCGCCTTCCTGGATTCGGGCTGCTGGCTTTCCTTCGCGGGCAACCTCACCTATAAAGGCTCCGACGCGTTAAGGGAAGCTTGCGCCGCGGTACCGGACGACAGGTTCCTCCTCGAGACGGATTCGCCGTACATGAACCCCGTGCCGCTCAGGGGAAAGGCCTCGACCCCCCTCGACATCGAGAGGACCTACGCCTTGGCCGCCGGGCTACGCAGCGTTGGCGTCGGGGAGCTGGCCGAGACGGTATCCCGCAACGCCCGTTCCCTATTCGGTTAGGCCGTCAGGACCTCAAGGGGAAGGAGAGAAGCACGCGGGTGCCCACGCCGGGCTTGGAGCCGAGGCGGACCGTTCCTCCGTGGGCTTCCACGATATTCTTCACGATGAGCATTCCGAGGCCCGTTCCGCCCTGGCCCGACGCGGAGTAGAAGGGTTCGAAGACGTGGGCGAGCACTTCGGAGCTCATCCCCTCGCCCGTATCGGCCGTTTCCAGGACGAGCTTGTCGGCGACGCGGTAGGATTTCAAGGTCAGGACTCCGCCCGAACCCGCCATCGCTTTTCGCGCGTTGTCCGCGACGTTGAGCAAGGCTCGGAAAACGCGCTCCGCGTCGATGATGACGGGCTCGTCGTAGCGCAGCTCCTTCGTGATCGCGATTCCCTCCCTCGACAGCCGCTCGCCTACCGCCCCCTCGACTTTAGCGAAGAGCTCTCCCGGCCTTATTACGACCATGTCGAGCCTGATCTCGCCGCGCGAGTAATCCAGGAATTCGCTCGCGAGGCGCTCGAGCCTGTTCACCTCCGCGAGGCTCGCTGCGATGTGGCCCGAAAGCTTCTCGGGCTCGGCGAGCCTCATCTGCATGAGCTGGAGCTGTCCTTTGAGTATGGAAAGGGGATTGCGGATGTCGTGGAGGATCAAGGACGAGAATTTCCCGAGTGTCGATAGCCGCTCCGACCGCAGGCGCTCGGAATGCGCTTTCTTGAGCTGCGCGTAGGCGCGCTCCAGCTCCGCGTTCCGCTTGCGCAGGTCGTCGACGAAGGCTTCGTTCGAGTTGCGGACCATGTACGAGATGCCGGTCATCACCGATAGAGCGATCGACGAGCGTTCGCGGATGAGCCGCCTGAAGTCGTCCCGATACAGGTAAAGCAGGCGGGTCCTCTCCTTGGCGACCACGGTGGCGCTGCGCGGCAGCTCGTCGATCAAGGCCATCTCGCCGAAGAAGCGTCCGCTCCCTTGGACGGCGAGGAGGTCGGGCTTCGGGTCGTAGAAGTTCTTCCAGACCTCGACCCTGCCTTCGATGACGATATAGAATCTGTCCGCGGTCGAGCCTTCGACGAATATGACGTCTCCGGGGTCGCGCTCCTCCTCGGCGCAGGCCTCCGCGACCAGACGGATCTCGTCGTCGGTGAGACCCTTGAACAGAGACGCGCGCCTGAGGAAGGGGAAATAATCCAGCTCCTCGCCAATAGAAAGAGCCCTCCTGCGGAGGGCTCTTTCGGCATCGCTTCCCGTGGCCCTCGATCCCCCGGAGGGGGACTGGGCTCCGGCGGGGCCCAGGACCCCGCCGGAGCCCGAAGCGCCCGACCCTTTCGCAAGGGGTATGGACGGGTTCACCATGTGTCAGGCATGTCGTCCGTATCGCGCATATCCTCCGCGAAAAGGTCCGTCACCGCTCGAAGGTCGTCCAGGTAGATATAGTAGGTGCCGAAGGCCTCGTCGGGGTCGCACTGGATGCGGAAGCCTACAACTTTGAGTCCCATCTGGCTCGTGTAATGGAAATTACGCTGCACGATGCCCGTGCGGCCGTCGGGGTTCTGCGGCGGGATGGCTACCGAGAGTTTCTTCCAGCCTTGGAAGTTGAGCTTGCCCATCGGCAGCTCGAAATTGTTGCCGAAGAAATCCCTCAGCTCTATCCAGAGGACGTGGTCGTAATTGCGCCCCGCCACCCATACCGAAATGGTCTTTGTGATACCTTCGATGGGGATGGGGCGCTTCGCGGTGATCGCTATCTCGTTGTATCCGCGGGTATAGAACTCGGTTTTGACGCCGAGAACGTACTTGAAGACAATTTTCGGATCCTGGCCGACGTAGCGGGGATCCGCCAGAGGCTCGGCGGCGCTGCCCGCGGGCCTGCCCTCGAACAGGCGCGAGGTCACGATTCCCTCGTCGGTCGATATGGCGGCGTCCCAGAAACCGGCGGCCTGGAACTGCTCGACGGAGACTTCCTTGAGCTTCTGCTGGGCCGTGTCGATGCCGATTTTGTTGGCATCGGGGGCGGCGACGTCGGAGGCCGTCGCGGCGGCAGGCGTCGCGGCGGGAGCCGTCGAGGCCGCAGCGGCCGGAGCCGGTGCCGTCGTAGCTGTCTGGGCGAAAGCGGCGGCGGAAAGAGCCGCGAGCGCGAGCAGGGTGATGATGGATTTCTTCATGTCGGGCCTCCCTTATTTCTTCGCGCTTTCGCCGAGGGCGTCTTTGTAGACGTCCGGATTCGACAAGGTATCGCCGTCGAAGAGGCTTTCGAAGGTGTCGGTGAGGACCTTGATATTGTTGAAGTTGAATTTGACCGCCTTTTCGAGGTCGGTGCCGCCCTCCGTCCCGGGTATCACGACGACTTCGGTTGGCCTGGTCCATATCCTGAATTTCACGAGTGTCAGGCCTTCGCGCCTCGGCAGGTATTTCTTCGATTGGGGTATGTTGTCCGGGATGTTGATCCTGAGGTTCTTCCAGCCTGCGAAATTGAGGTCACCCATCGGAATGGTATAGACGATGCCGCGATAGTCGCGGACGAAGGCTTCCAAGTAGTAGTTGAAATCGCCCGACCATACCCACATGTCGATCATCTTGACCCGACCCGGGAGAGGAAGCTCGATAGGCTTGTCCTTTGTGCCTGGGACGATGTCCACCCAGTTGTACTCTTGGCGGTTGAAGAGCATCGCCACGCTGAGGGACCTTGCATTCTGTATAGCGGACTGATCGTCGCCGAGGATGGCGATCGGCCCGCCTTTTATGAAGCCGTACCGCGGGAAATCACCGGTAGAGAATTTGCTGCCCAGAACGAACCAGTTCTGGGCCTCGGGCTTGCTGAAATCCTGAACGACTCTGGATTCGAGATTAACCGTAGTCTCGTCCGCGAACAGCAATCCGATCCCGAAGAGGGAAAGTAAGGCGACGGTGATCAGGAGCGCCCGGTTAATGTGCTGTTTCATCCTTGAAACTCCTTTGGCAGTACCGCTGACCGGAGCCTGCGGTTAAATAGGATTATATTTTCGGCATAGTCCTTTGTCAAACTATAAGCCCAAAAAGCTTTGGCCGCTAGTGGCTTTGGGATGAGCATTTCCCGCGCAACGCGGGCCGCTAGGGCCGGCTAACGGGGCTAAGAGGCTGTCGTCTCAGGGCTTCGGACAGGAAGTGAGCGAAATCGAGCCTGCCGGCGCGAATCTTCGCCGCGGTCGGCCCCGCGACGAGGAGGGAAGGTATCTCCGTCGCCGCTCCTCCTATCGCGGCGGCCGACCCCATCGCTCGATTCGGCGCGTCGTCTCGATCTTTACGCCGGATTGCCTCACGATCTGCGGCCAGGGCGCGGGCGATGGCCGTATCATCGGGGTAAATGAGGAAGGCGATGGCGATCGACGGTTCGCGCGCCGTAGAGTCCACGCCTATAACCAGCCCAGGATGCGCGGCGGCCTCGATCGCCGCCCCCGAGGCCGAACCCACGGCGACGAAGAGCACGCGTATGTCCGAGCCGAGCAGCTCTGCTACGGCGGCTCGGGCGGCGCTCGCCGCGGACTGGACTCCCTGTTTCCCGGACGAAGAAGCGGGGCCGTTCGCGCTCGTCGAGCCTTCTTCGCCAAGGTCCCGGACCAAGAGCGGCCGTCCCTCCGAAGCGTCCTCGTAGGCGGAAGCGAAGGAGGTCAAGGCCGCGCGCGGTCTTGAAGGCGCTTCGGAGAACAATACGCCGCACGAAGGCGAGCCGCCCTCATGGGCCAGGGAAGCGATGAACGCGCCCGAGGCGGCTCCTGCGGCGCCATAGGCCGGTACCGGATCGGTGACCGCAGTCCATAAACCCGGCGTAATTGTACCGGGAGCAGCCGTGCTGCGCCATTCCGGCACAAGGAGGGGGGGGATGCCCGCCCATGTCCCGTTCGTCACTATTGCCTCGGCGATGAGGGGGCTCGCGACCAGGACGGCCGACTCTCCGCTTATCTCGCTCTCGGCCAAGGCCGCGTCGAGGGCCTTCCCGGCGCCCTCCGATAAGGTAACGGGCACTATCAAATCCCGTCCGATTAGGCCCGCCGGACCCCGATCGAACAGAGAACCAGCTTGGAGCTTCGCGGCGAGCACGGGGCGTGCCGCCGCGAAGGCCTCGTCGAGAGCGACGACCGCTCTCGCTTGCCTGACGCCGTGGTCGCAGGATACCGTAATGGTCGCCGCGCCCAGGACTATCCCCGCGAGAGCGAGGAGAGAAGCGACGGGCCGGGGCAACGGCATGGAGCCATCCTATAGGGACCGAGCCGTCGCCGCAACCGATCCCATGGAAGGAGATAGGCCTTGACTCGTCCAAGCTCGCCAAATAAGATTAGGCGTTATCGAGAGGCGTTTTTCAGGCCTGCTCGCCGGCCTCGCCGCCCTCCGTCCCAATCCAAAGGAGTGCATCATGCTAAGCTATAAAGAGCTCGGGCTCGTCAACACGGTCGAGCTCTTCAAGAAGGCAGTGACCGGCGGTTACGCTCTTCCCGCCTACAATTTCAACAATATGGAGCAGTTGCAGGCGATCGTCTCGGCCTGCGTCGAAACCAAAAGCCCCGTGATACTCCAAGTCTCCGCCGGCGCGCGGAAGTACGCGAACCAGACGATGCTCCAATACATGGCCAAGGGCGCGGTCGAGTACGCCAAAGAGCTCGGCTACGCCATCCCCATAGTCCTGCACCTCGATCATGGGGACAGTTTCGAGCTCTGCAAGAGCTGCATCGAGTCCGGCTTTTCCTCCGTGATGATCGACGGTTCCCATCTACCCTATTCCGAGAATGTCGCGCTTACCAAGCAGGTGGTGGATTTCGCCCATTCCCGGAAGGATTATGTCTCGGTCGAGGGGGAGCTCGGCGTGCTGGCCGGCGTCGAGGACGATGTGTCGGCCGAACACTCGAATTATACCCAGCCTTCCGAAGTCCAGGATTTCGTCAAGAAGACGGGCGTCGATTCCCTGGCCATTTCCATCGGCACCAGCCACGGGCGAACCAAGTTCAGGCCGGAGCAGTGCACCAGGACCGCCGACGGCGTCCTGATTCCGCCGCCTCTCCGCTTCGACATCCTCGAGGAGATCGAGAAGCGCCTGCCCGGCTTCCCCATCGTGCTCCATGGCTCCTCGAGCGTCCCCGTCGAATATGTGAAGATCGTCGAGAAGTTCGGCGGCAAGCTGTCCGACTCCGTCGGCATACCCGAGGAACAGCTGCGCAAGGCGGCCAAGAGCGCCGTATGCAAGATCAACATCGACTCCGACGGCCGCCTCGCCATGACGGCCATGATTCGCAAAGTCTTGTTCGAGAAGCCCGACGAGTTCGACCCGCGCAAGTACCTCGGCCCGGCTCGCGACGAGCTCAAGAAGCTCTACGCCCACAAGAACCAGGAGGTCTTGGGTTCGGCAGGCAAGGCCTAGGCCGAACCCTCCGCGCGCTTTCGCGCCGCGAACTCACGATTCCGTCGCGGCGACCCTCACTCGTCCAAGGGAATGGGCGGGCGGCGCAGTAGGTCGGAGAAGGCCAGGTATCGGGCCCAGAACCCCAGGATAACGACGAGGAGCACCGCCAAGGGCCAAAGCCTCGCGAGGAGGAGGAAAGGGCACAGCGATGCGGCGAAGCTGGCAGCGGCGACCGCGGCCAGCTCGACGAAGAGCCCTAAACCGTATGCCTGATGTATCCTGACGAAGGCCTTGGGCATTGCCAGGCAGATCGCCGCCAGAAGGAAGGGCAGGAAGAACAAGGCGTAGGGGGAGGGAACGCCCCAGACCCTCGCGGTTTCGCAGACTCCGACGGGGGAGAGAGCGCCCGCGTAGAATGCCGTGAGGCGACGAGGCTCGACGCCCGGCGGAAGGCGCTCGCCCGGCTTGAAGAAGACGAGGTAGGCAAGGGCAGGGAGGACCGCATAGGGCAGGAGCCTGTCCGCCCATTCGTGGAAGGTCAACAAGAATGAGCCGTATGCGGCGGGAACGATCGCTCCGAGTATCCGGGCGATCAGCCAGATAGGCAGGAAGGCGGCGAGGCCCCGCAGATAGGCTCCGCGGGTCTGCGAGAATTCGTTTCGCGGATACGCGTAGAGGACCAGAATCAGAAATCCCAGGGGAAGTCCGAATATCAAGAACAAATGCATTGGGTCAGGCTAGCACGACCCAATGCAGGGATTCAAGTCAGCCCATACCGAGCAGATCGAGGTGGTCCTGAGCCCAGTTCGATCGCTTTCGCGCCGAGGCAGCCTCCCCGGCGAGTCGCTCGGCCATGACGCTCGAAAGGGAAAGTACGGCTCCTGCCGCCGCGGCGAGAAGCTCGTGGTCGGCGGTTTCGATCTCGGCCATTATCTTTAGCAGCTCCTTCGGCTCGGCCGGGGTCCCGAGCGACTGGAATTTTCGGTCGACCATGGCGGGGGATGGATCCATCTCGAACTCGACCTCGGTTTCCGGGAATGTGGCCATGGCGGCGGCGTCTCTGGCAATCTCTCCGAGGACCTTGCCCAGTTCGAAGCGCTGCTCGGCCATGGACGCAATCAACCTTGAGGCGGGGCCGGGAGGCAAGCGTCTCGACCAGTCGCGGTATGCCGAAAGAATCGCTGAGTTGCGCGAGCTGAGATCTTTCAGGGCCGATGATAGGCGATTGCTCTCCATGGATGGAGTGTAGACATGCCGGGTCCCGGATGTCAAACGAATAGGTCGCGCCTCTTTACTCGTCGCTCGGCCTTATGATAGTATTCGTTTCATATATCGTGAGTTCGGAACCGGCCGCTAAGCCGCGGTCAGGCCGAAGGAGGTCAGTTGGCAGATAAAGACTTGCGGATCAATGAGCAGATCCGTGTCCGCGAAGTGCGGCTCGTAGACGATAAGGGCGAGCAGAAGGGGATAGTCCCGACGCTCGAGGCTATCAAGATGGCCCGCGATCTCGGTTTGGATCTCGTCGAAGTCGCGCCGCAGTCAATACCGCCGGTATGCAAACTGCTGAATTACGGCAAGTTCAAGTTCGAACAGGAAAAGAAGATAAAAGAATCAAGGAAGAAGATCCGCGTCGGCGAGCTGAAGGAGATCCGGATGCAGCCCAAGATCGCGGGACACGATCTTGATTTCAAATCCGAGCATGTCAAGGAATTCCTCGAGGATGGCTTCAAGGTCAAGGTAACGATACGCTTCCGAGGCAGGGAACTGGCCCATACCGAGATCGGCGAGCAGGTCCTGAAAAGGGTCCTCGTCAAGCTTGAGGGTTTCTATATAATGGAGAAGACGCCTTCCATGGAGGGCCGCTTTATGTCCATGGTGCTCCAGCCGAAGGCCTCGATAATAAAGAAGACCGCCGCTCCGGCCGCCGAAGAGGCGCCCGTAGGGGAAGCCAAAGAGTAGCGTAAAGCAGTAAGGACGGATCGACATGCCCAAGATGAAGACCAAGAAGGCCGCAGCCAAGCGGTTCTCCCTCACCGCCAATGGCAAGGTGAAGTACAAGAAGATGAATCTTCGCCATATTCTGACGAAGAAGACGACCAAGCGAAAGAGAAACCTCCGTAAGAACGGCTATGTCGATCCTGTCGCGACAGGTCAGATAAAGAAGAAGCTGCTTCCCTACGGTTGAAGCGGGATAATCAGCCTTCGGCTGCTCTAATCAGCCTTCGGCTGCTCTAATCAGCCTTCGGCTGATTGGCGACTTCGTCCGGGTTTGCCCTGTCCGGCGAGGTCCAGCGGTGCCGCTCTGGCTATTTGCCATTAGTCGGCATCCCGCGCCGCCCTTTGCGGCCGCGCGTATTCGAAACGAGGAGCGCTCAAATGTCGAGATCGGTAGCGGGTACTAAGAGAAAAGATCACAGGAAGAAGATCCTGGATCGAGCCAAGGGTTTTTGGGGTCGCAGGCACTCGAATTACAAGGTAGCCAAGGATGCGGTCGCCAAGGCGATGTCCTATTCCTATCGCGATCGCCGCGACAGGAAAGGCAGTTTTCGCCGCTTGTGGATAGCGCGCATCAATGCCGCCTGCCGAAACGAAGGCATCTCGTACAGCCGCCTCATCGAAGGTATCGCCAGAGCCCAGGTGACGGTGGACCGCAAGATGCTCGCCGACTTGGCCTTGCGCGACCCCGCCGGCTTCACGGCCGTGGTCGAGAAGGCCAAGGCCGCCCTGAAGGGCTAGGGCTATGATCAGCCTCGAGCAGGTTCGGGCCCTCGAGGACCGGGTCGAGAGGGCGGTCGCCTACATCGCGAGCCTCCGCGAGGAGGGCGTCGAGCTCAGGCGACGCCTCGACGAGGCTCAATCCTTCATCGATGCGGCGGCCAATGAGCTCGCCGCGGCCGAAGGGAAGACTGCAGCCGCCGAAAAGCGCGCGGAGACGGCCGAGGAGCTGCGCCAGGCCGAGGCCGCGGCGATGGCCGGACGGATCCGCGAGTTCGAGTCCCGTCTTTCCGATATGGCCGAGCGCGTCGCGGCCGCCGAGACGCGGGCGGCCGAGCTCGGAGCTCGCGCCGAGGAATACCGCAAGGACCAGGCGAAGATCGAAGAAGGAATCGTGCACGCGCTGCAGAAGCTCGATTCTTTCGAGGATCTCGTACTCGGTCAGGCCGCCGCGCCGACCGTCTCGGCGGAAGAGCCGAAGCCCGCGATCGAGAGTTCCGGCATCGCGGTCACGGCGGCGCCCGAGCCTGAAGTCGAGATCGTCGAGAACGAACTCGATATCTTTTGATGGAAGGGCGGTGGAGTGGCTCTCCAGCTTTTCAAGGTCGACCTCATAGGGCCGACTTTCACCATCCAGACCGACGAGTCATTGGATTACATGCAATCCCTCGTCATGCGCCTGCGCGACCGCCTGAATTCGCTTAAAGGCTCTACGCGGGTCGCCGATCCCCTTCGTCTCTCGGTGCTGCTCAGCATAACGCTCATGGATGAGCTCCAACGCCTTCGGGAGCGCCGCGGCGACGGCGAATCCCCCGACGGGGCGGGCGAGGAGGAGGGATTCGCATCCATCGCCGCTCGCCTTATAGCCGACTTGGACCGTAGCCTCGAGAATCCGAAGGGCGATATCGAGGCCCGCCTCGAAAGCCCCGGAGCCGACGTCGGTGCCGGCCGCGAGAAGCCGCCGATCTAGGGCCTTCGACGGGCGGGACTTGCTTAAGCGATGTCGAGCGGTGTACGCTGCCAGCATGATTATGCCCTTGGAACAGCTTATCGAATACGACGGCAACGTATACGAGATAACGGTGGCGATCACTCGGCGCGCCTATCATCTCGCCGTCCTCAAAACCCCCGAAGTCGAGAAGAACAACGGCAAGGTCGTGTCCCTCGCGACCCGCCAAGTCTTCGGCAACCAGGTTCAATACCGTCTCGTCGACTAGTCCCTTCCCGGCCGTCGTCGTCCTCGTTGGTCCCACGGCTTCCGGAAAGACCGCGCTGCTCGACGCCGTTTTCGGGTCTCGGGCGAGCCGCGAGGCCTATGGGCTGCCGGAGGCCGAGGTCGTCAGCGCCGATTCGATGCAGGCGTATAGAGGCATGGATATCGGAACCGCCAAGCCCAACGCTGCCCTCAGGAACCGGCTCCCGCACTCGCTTATAAATATCCGCGACATCGACGAGCAGTACACCGTCGGGGACTTCACGCGTCTCGCCGAGGAGGCCTGCGTCGAGATCTCGGGCAGGGGGCGGCTCCCGATCGTATCGGGGGGCACAGCCTACTACGTTCGCAACTTCATCTGCGGTCTCCCCGGCGCGCCCGCCGCCGATCGCGGAGTCAGGGAGGGCGTCGCCCGCGACCTCGCTGCGCGGGGCGCGGCGGCCCTTCGCGTCGAACTCGAAGCGGCGGATCCGGCTTCGGCCGCGCGCATCCACGAGAACGACCTGTATCGGCTGACTCGCGCCCTCGAGATAATCCGCCTTACCGGGAGGCCGATGGCCGAATTCGCGCCGCCTTCCGGGCCAAGGGCCGGCCACCGCTTCCTCACGATAGGCATCGCGCCGCCTCCCGGGGAGCTGGCCGCGAGGATAGGCCTGCGCGTCGACGGCATGATTGCCGCCGGACTCGCGGAAGAAGTGGCCGGCCTGCGCGCAGCGGGACATCGCGCAGGAGAGCCGGGGATGCGGGCGATCGGCTACAAGGAATTCTTTTCCGACGCCGGACTAGTCGAGATCGCTGAAAGGATCAAGCTGGACTCGCGATCCTACGCCAAGCGCCAGATGACCTTTTTCCGCAAACTGCCTGGCATCGAATGGATCGACGCCGACCCAGAGGAATTCGCCGCCCGTGTTTCCGGCATTGTCCATGGGACGGTCTCCGGGCTATAGTTCCACCCTCCATGCAGATTGACTACGAGGCCGAGCTCGACCCGGAACAGTACGACGCGGTCACGTGTACCGAGGGGCCCCTCCTTATCGTCGCGGGGGCCGGCTCCGGCAAGACACGCGTAATCACCTATCGCATGGCCTATATGCTGGACCGAGGCATAGCCCAGCATTCGATCCTCGCCCTCACCTTCACGAACAAGGCGGCGCGCGAGATGGCCGACCGCGTCCAGTCCATCACCGGTAGGAGGCTGCGAGACCTCACCGTGTCGACCTTCCATGCCTTCGGCGTCAAGATACTCCGCAAAGAGATAGGACTCCTCGGCTACAAAGACAACTTCTCGATCTACGACGAGGCCGATCGGACCCAGCTGATAAAGGATTGCGCGCGCGAGCTCGGCTTTCGCATGGAGTCCTTCGACGCCTACAAAGTCGGCTCCCTCTTCTCGCAGATCCGGTCCGAGCAGCGTTCGTGGTCGAAGTCCGATGACGCGTATCGCGGACTCTACGACGAGTACCGTCGCTCCCTGCGCATCTTCAACGCCGTAGACTTCGACGATCTCATCGTCCTTCCCGTTCATATCTTCGGGCTCCACCCGGAGGTCGCCTCGAGGTACCGCGAGACCTATCGCTACCTCATGATCGACGAGTTCCAGGACACTTCGCTCATGCAGTACGGCTTCATGAGCATGATGGCTTCGCGCAACGTGTGCATCGTCGGCGACGACGATCAATCGATATACTCGTGGCGCGGGGCGAACTTCGAGAATTTCGGCCTATTCGAGAAGGACTTCCCCGATTTCAAGGAAGTGAAGCTCGAGCGCAACTACCGCTCCACGGCGACGATACTCGACGCGGCGAACGCGATAATCTCCCACAACGAGAACAGGAAGGAGAAGGCCCTATGGTCGCCCGCGGGCGCGGGAGGCGCGCCCATCGAGCTGTACACGCCCGAGGACGAGGGTAAGGAGGCCGAATTCATCGCCAGGACCATAAAGGAGATAAGGCTGAAGGAGCGCACTCCCTGGGGAGAGTTCGGGATATTGATCCGCACGAACGGTCTCACGAGACGCATCGAGGAATACCTCCTCGCCGAGCAGGTCCCCTACCGAGTCTCGGGCGGCACTTCCTTCTACGGCCGGAAGGAGATCAAGGACATCGTCTCCTACCTGCGCGTCGTCGCCAATCCCGACGACGACGTGAACCTCCTTAGGATCGTGAATACTCCTCGGCGAGGGATCGGCAAGACCACGCTCGAGAAGCTCAACGCGGTCGCCCGGTCGCGCGACTCCTCGCTCAGGACCGCCATGGAGCTCGTACGCTCGGGCTCCTCGCTCGGAGCCGAAAGGGGCGGGGACGCCGTGGAGGGGGCCGGCGGCCTCGCCTACGGAGGACTCTCCGAAAAGGCCGTCGCCGATATCTCGGCCTTCCTGGACCTCGTCGGCGAGTATCGTGAGGAGCTTCTCGGCAAAAAGAGGATCGCGGCCAAGGTCAGGCAGCTCGTCGACGCCATCGACTATTGGGGCTACCTCGTCGAGGAGAACAGGCACAGCGACAAAGCGGCGAAATGGAAATTCCACAACCTTGAGATACTTATGAAGTCGATCGAGGATTGGGAGGCCGATCCCGACAATCTCTCGCCGGGCCTCTACGAATGGCTCAGCCGTGTGTCTCTGATAACGCGCGACGACATAGAGGACGAGGAGGGCGGCGAGGTCAACCTTATGACGATCCACGCGGCCAAAGGTCTCGAATTCGAGGTGGTGTTCATCGCGGGCTGCGAGGACGGGATCATTCCGCACGCGCGGGCGCTCGAGGAAGGGGAGGGCAACCTCGAGGAAGAGCGCCGCCTCTTCTACGTGGCCGTGACTCGCGCCCGCCGCCGCCTTCTGGTGAGCGCCTGCCTGCACCGCCGCAGGCAGAACATAGCCGTCGACTGCGTTGCCAGTCCCTTCCTGCTGGAGATCCCGCCTGAGCTCGTGCAAAACTGCGCGGGCGAATCCGAATTCACCGAGGAAGAGGGAGAGGAATACTTCGGGAAGCTGAAGGCCCTGTTCGGCCCGGACCACGTTTGAGATCGTCGACTTGCCGGTCCCGCTCGCGCGGGTTCAGGATCCCGATCTCGTCTCGAGCTCCCGTACGTAGGCCTGGTAGGCCAACTCCTCCTCGGAATCGCCGAATCCTTCGATCCTTATGCCGAACTCGGAATCGGATCCGGCGATTCGGCAATGCATTACCTTGCCTCGAGTGGTCACGCGCGCCTCTCCCGAGGAGGGATGCACCCGGAAACTGGCGTGGAAGATGCCGCCTTGCCCGGCGCATACGTCACCGCGGACAAGGAAGCCCGTCGAGCTGAGGTTATGTATGCGGATCGGAGAAGCCTCCGGTTCTATATGCTCGGCATAGAGGGAGACGACGAAACGCGGAGCCGCGCGCCTGTTTTCGTCCATGGAATGATTATAGAGCGCTCACCGTGAAACGCCAAGGAGCTTCCGGCGGTCCCGTTCCAGGTTTATCCACGTGAGCTCATGCCTGTTATGCCACAGGTGCATCACGCGCGAACCCGGAATTGCCGCGAAGCGGTCGGTCGTAGCCCTGTCGAAGCCGGCGCCTTGCATCTTGATCGTGCATACGTAATTCCTCGCGAGCCCCGACTTTATCCATGAGGATACCCACTCGAGGAGGGCGGGAGGGTAGCAGACGACGTCGGAGCACAGCCAGTCCACCGCCCCTATGGCATCCGGCTTGAGCGTGAAGGCGTCGTGGCGCATCGCGCGAACCCTCGGAAGCGCCGCGATCCGAGGATCCAAATCTGCGCGGTCGATCGCGAGCACCTCGACCCCGAGTCCGGCCAGCGCCCAAGTCCAGCCTCCCGGAGAAGCTCCGGCATCCACGCACCTCTCTCCGGGGACAGGCATCTCCCCCGCCAGGATGAGGGCTTCCCACAGCTTGCGGTAGGCCCTGCTGGGCGGGCCTTCCCTGTCCTCCTCGAACCTGAACTCGCCGTTGGGGAAGGGGCTCGAGCACTCGGGGCTCGCCAGCATCGTGTACTCGTCGAGGAGGGTGAAGGCTCCCATGGGCACATCAGGCGGAGCGAAGGGGAAGGTTTTCGGCTTCGAGGGCAGGGGCGGCAGCCTTTCCGCGATCAAGGCGGCCCGGCGATGCAGGCGTGAGGGTAGGATCGCCCAGTT
Organism: uncultured Treponemataceae bacterium; assembly: GCA_964491385.1. Lineage (GTDB taxonomy): Bacteria > Spirochaetota > Spirochaetia > Treponematales > Rectinemataceae > UBA1306. The sequence goes on from CAZBGA010000019.1 coordinate 39,869, forward strand.
GCGCTGGATGGAGCGAAGCGCCGAGGCGGCTTCTCCTATGGATCCGAATTCGACGAGGAGGGGCCTTTCCCAGACATTGCGGGTCCAATAGGGCCGCCGATGCTCTCCCAGGACGGTGACCAGCTCGCCGTCGAGGCGGTCGCGCTCGGGCAGCTCCTCTAGGAGGAGGGAGAGGAAGCCCCTCGCCGCGTGGTAGCACGTTCCGGAAAGCTCCCGCGCGGCTCGCAGCGCGTTCGCCGTCAAATGAGCTTGCGCGCGCGTGCGGCTTCCAGGAGCGCGCGGTTCCAGCGGTTAGCCTCCAGGAATCCGTCCTTGAGGGTCTCGCCCATCCTCGCGGAGCGCAATTGCAGGGCTTTGAACGCCTTGCTCAAGGCGCTCGCCCCTTCCATGGAACTCGGCGTCGCTCGCTCGAGGATGAGGTAGCGGTAGAAAAGGTACTGGTGGGCCGCCGGGTGAAGGGCGGAGAGCCTATCCTCCCTGGCGAGCGAAGCAAGCCTCTCGGCGCAAGCGATTCCCTTCCGCTCCGGGTCGGACATGCCGGCCGCGAATTCCCTGAACGCCTCTATCTGATCGCGCAGATAGCTGCGCTTTCCGTAGAATCCGACCGCGCGGCCTTCCAGAGAAGAGAAGCCCGAACCCCAATCGAAAGCGTCCGCAGGGGAAAATCCTCTCTGCGGCGCGATCGCCAGGGCCTCGTCCGCGAGGGACATGGCTCCTGCCGACGCTCCCTCCCAGGCTTCGAGCTCCGCGAGGAACCACAGGGCCTCGGGATCCGCGCCGAAGCGGCTCAGGATCTCCCTTGCCCGTATCGCTTCGCCCGCGAAGGCGGCGGCCCGGCCGGTCCAGATCTCGGCGCGTCTCGAAGCCTCGGCCTGGCTGTAGACGCGCGCGACGGATCGCACGAGCCCGAAGGATTCTTCCGCCAGCTTGTAGCGCCCGATCTCGAAGGCGGCCCTGCCTTTGATGAAGGCGCAAATCGATTCCCAATCCGCGCGGAACGAGGAGGTCGACCATGAAGCGGCCGCTTCGGCTCGCTCGTTCGCCCTGCCGAGGTCGCCGAGGGTAAAATCGGCGGCCGCCTCGGCGGTGGCGGAGAGGATGCATTCGAGCGGCTCGGGGAGGACGGAAGCGATATCGTAGGCGTTCGAGAGATAGTCCGCGCCTTCCTGCACTTGTTCCTGGGCCAGTGCGCAGAGGCCGAGGAGCCTATGGGCCTTCGCCTCGGACTTTCGGACGCCGAGGGCGTGGAGGCCCATGAGCGCGTTCTTAGCGCGGGAAGCCGCGATCGGGGCCCTGCCGTCGGCGTACTCGAAGGCAGCCCGCGCGAGTTCCGCGGCGGCGACGGCGATCTTCCCTTCTCCGCCCTGGTCGGGCGCGCTCCGCGCAGCGGTCTCGAGCCGCTCCAGAGCCTCGAGGCTCGCCCCGCGGTTCGATGCGGCGTAGCCGGCGAGGAAGTCGGCCATGGGCTCGAGGGACGTTTTGTCGGATTCGCGCGGAGCGGGCTCGCATGTCCCGTAGACGGCGTCGGCGGAAAAGCAGTCGAGGAGGAGCGCGAGGCTCTGGCTATCGACCGCGGCTCCCCGTGCCGTGGTCGACCTCAGGCGCCGATACAGCGAGGTGGACGGTATGATAAGGCCTTCATCCCTGAGCGCCATCAGCCTGGCGGCGAAGCTTTCGCGCATCGCCGCTCCGCGATCGGGCATGGCCTCCTCGCAGCGGCCGACTGCCGCTGCCGAGGCTATTCTGGGACGATCGCCCGTCGTGATGAAGCCCAACTCGGACAGCGTCCTGTAAACGATGGAGCGTATCCCGGGGACGTAGCCCGCGTCCCGGAGGAAGCTCTCCATGGAGTCGTCGGTGAGGACGCCCTCGCCCAGGCGCAGGGCGAGGAGGAGCTCGGCGTACTCTCGAGGGAGGGTCGCGAGAACGTCCGAGGCCAGCGATTCGGTGGCGGCGGCGGCGGAGACATTCCGCCCGCAGGCGAGGAGACGGATTGCGAGCCGCAGCCGCAGGGGATCGCCCGAGGCCGCGAATGCGAGGGCGGCGGAAGAATCGCTCGCGCGCATCGCCTCGGCCGCGCGCATCGCCGCCTGCGCTACGGCGGGGAGGCCCGGTCCCGCGGCCTCGATGACCCGCGGCTTCCGGACGTTCCAGGACGGAGGGAAGTCGGAACCGGCGGCGAGGATCATGATGCCCTCGCCCGAAAGCCGGTCCGCGACTAGGGATCGGATCAGATCGAGACTTTGCGCCGGGAAAGCCTCGATCCTCTCGAGGATCACAAATGCGGGGAGTCCGTCCTTTCGCATGGTTCTCGCGTACAGCCCGAGCGCCGCTGCCGCGCAGAGGCCGAGTCGAATGTGTATCTGGGGCGAATAGCCGCTTCGGTAGGGAGAGCGCCGGAGAAAATCCAGCATCGGCGATAGCTCCTCGAGGAGACCGCGCTCGGCGCCGGAAAGGAGGGAGCCCGGGCCGGCTACGCCCCTTTGGGGCGAGACGAGAGCGGCGAAGGCGCTCGCTATCGGCCCGTAGGGCGCATTCTCGACCGTAGAGGCCGCGAGCCTCAGGAAGCGGCGAGAGGCATCGGAGTAAAGCTTGGCGAGGGCGGCCTCGAGGCAGAGCGAGGGACTTTCGCCCGGCCCGATAACCGCAAGGGCTGTCTCCGTATCCAGTCCGACGCCAAGCTCACCGAGGGCGTCGACGAGACGATCCACCGTTTGGAGCGGCGCGTCTTCAGCCACTTCGCCCATCTGCTCGCTGAACGGAAGGGCGGGGCGAGCATAGATCGCGTCCAGGACGGGGATGCAGCCTCTGCCCTCGAGATCGCCGCCTTCGCCGCCGGCGGGACCGAACTGGAAATAGTCCTCGAAATAGGCCTTTGAGCGAATCGATATATAGAACCCGTCACCTTTGATGCCGAACCACAGACGCTTGGCCAAGCGATACGATTCTTCGGAGCTTTTCGCGCCAGTATCAAGGAGTAGGTTCCAGCCGTGAAGCCTCGAGCCCAAGCTGGAGATTTTTGACGAGAGGGAACGCGCGGCTTCGGCGGCTCTTAGCCAGCTGGGTCGGGATTCCTCGTCGAAGGTGAGAAGGAAGGATTCATCAGTGGCCTGCCTGGTCGCGGCGAAGGTTCGGATCGCTTCTTCCACCGCTTCCGACAACTCCTCGGCCAATGCCGGCTCGGCACTAAGAAGCTGCGCGTGGAAGGGTATCTTTATGAAGAGTCCAATCACGGAATCCACCTCATCATACGTATTCTAATGGTACAAGTGTCACCTTTGCACCCTTTTCGTCCAGCGGTAAAAACTTGACTCTGCGTATTGTGAATGCTACACTGCGGTTCCAGGCCGGTTTTACGGGCTTACGCCCGGCAAATACAAGAGGAAACACACCGTGTGGGATAGTATATTCGGCATGCTGAGCGGTCCTCTGCTCGCAAAGCTCGCGCTGGCGGCAGCGTTGATCGCCGCCTTCTCGTTCCTTCGCAGGAAGGATACCGAAGGCTCGATGGCCGGCTATGCTATCGTCGCCTGCTTCCTCGCGCTGAGGGACTTGGCTTTCGTCCTCGTCGTCGATCCTAGACTCTATGGAATCAGCGACCTCATCCTCGTCGGCGGCCTGCTCTTCCTGAGCCACAAGCCTCTGAGACTCGGCTGGCCGTTCTGGGTGGGCATAGGCTTCGACGGCGCGGCGATTGTCCTCCTCGCTCTCGAGGCGTTCGGCTTGGATATCGGGGTCCCCCCCGACTACTTCAGGCTCGCGGCCTTGATCCCAGTCCTGGCCATGGGGATCCTTCCTTTCCTTCTCAACGTGGAGGCCGACACTCCCGCCCGCATCCTTTCGTTGAGGTCCGCCTTGCCTCTATCCATTGGTTCGGCCGTATATATCGTCGCTGGAACGGTCCTGGGTAGCGGCGATGCCCTATTCAGGGTCCTGGTCACCCCCCTTTTCTACGGCCTGCTTTTCGCGCTGGCCCTGATGTTCATCGACATCATCCAGGGCGAGCTCGTCAGCGCGGTCGATTATTACGAGGAGTCCGTCGACTCCCTATACGACCTCCTTCTATCCACTGGCACCGCGATGCGGAGCGAGACCTTCCTCCAGGATGTCGTCGATAACATGATCCGAACCGTCGTCGAGCGTACCGGTGCGGATGGCGGAGCGCTGCTGCTCTCGGACGAATTCGAGGAGACGGTCTCCGTGAGGGCGGTATGCGGGAAATACCCGCCGCCCTTCAAGCTTCCCGAGAATCTCCCGAAAACGGCCGACCGGGTCGAATCCTTCGTTCGCCACGCCCGATTCAGGCTCGGAGAGGGAATTCTCGGGGAGGTATCGCGGACCGGCAAGCACGTCTTCGTACCCCAGGCAGGACCCGATTCTCCCCTGCCCGATAACGGCGACGAACCGTGGCTCAAAGCCAGCGCCTTCATCGCCTCGCCCTTGATCGTCCGCGACCGGATCATCGGGGCCGTTTCCGTGGTCAAGTCCGGCCAGGGCAGCTTCTCGGAGCGGGACTTCGACCGCTGCAAGCTCCTCGCTAACTTCGGGTCGATCGCGGTGGCGAACTCATTCTCGTTCCTCGAGGCCGCCGAGCGTAGCGATATTGAGAGGGAAGCCGACATAGCCGCCGAGGTCCAATCTACCCTTGTCCCCCAAAAGCTTCCCGAGATGCGCGGATTCGCCTTCGGCGCCTTCGCCAGCTCGGCGCGCGGCGTCTGCTCCGATTACCATGATATCATCCAGACCAAGGCCGACAAGGCGGTCATCGCCGTCGGAGACGTCGCCGGCAAAGGCGTCGCCGCCAGCATCGTACTCGTGATGGTGCGATCTATCCTCCACCTCATTACCGCCTCCACCAAGGACGTCGCCACTCTCCTCCAATGGGTGAACCGCGGCATCACCGGCAAGGTAGATCTCGACCACTACGCGACTCTTTGTCTCGCCGCAGTCGATTCCTCGTCGGGTGCGGTGGAGCTCGCCAATGCGGGCCACCAGCCCGCCCTCCTATGCCGCGCCGTAGAGGGCTTGCTGGAAACCTTCGAGTCCAAGAGCGTGCCTATCGGAGTCGAGCGCGGTACGGTATACTCGTCGACGAGATTCGCCCTGGCGGAAGGCGACGTTCTCGTGCTCTATACGGACGGCATCGTAGAGACGATGAACGCCCAGGGTAAACAGTACGGACGCAAGAGTCTCGGCGCGGTCGTGCAGCGCTCGCGCGCCCTCCCGCCTTCCGAGATCGCAGAGAGAATACAGGAAGACCTTCTTGGCTTCGCGGGGTCCGCGCACCCGCACGACGACAGGACAGTTCTCGTAATTAAGAGATCCAAGGCATGACTACGGAGGAGCGGAGCGCATGGACTTAAAGATCCGCAAGAATGGCGAGAGCTACATCATCGACGTCAATGGCGAAATGGACCTCTACAATTCGTACAAGCTCAAAGAGCTCGTCATGAAGATGCTCGAGAAGAAAGTCGAGCGCTTCATTATCAATCTCGAGAACGTCGACTACATCGATTCCAGCGGGATAGGTGCGCTCATCTACATATGCTCCACGATCAAGAAGATGGGCTTCAAGCTCGTGATCACCAATATCCATGGCTCCGTTAAGAAGGTCATAGAGCTTACCAAGCTCATGGGCTATTTCCCGATAACCCCGACGATCGACGATGCCCTCAAGCGGATGGGAGCCTGAAATGCCGGCGCAGCCGATCAAGGAAATCAGGGTCGATGAGAACTCTCCCCTTTTCGAGAAGACGGGGATGCTGCATAAGGAATTCCCCTCCGACTTCCGGCAAATTCGCTATTTCACTCTTCTCATCGTCCAATCCGCCCCTCCCGATATCAAGGAAATAAACCTCCTCGAGCAGCAGATAAGCGAGATAATCAAGAACGCCGTGAAGCACGGCAACAAGTGCGACCCGGAGAAGACGGTTCGCGTCTGGTACTCGTTCAGCCCCGAGCACGCCCATCTCATCGTCGAGGACGAGGGGCCTGGTTTTCAGGATCTCGAGAAGTGGAACGAATTCAACCAGAAGAGGCAGAGTCTTCTGGAGGGGAGCGACTTTGAGGCGCTCTCCGAATACGTCTCCTATCGCGGCGAGCGCGCCGACGATAACGACGGCGGCAATGCGCTCTTCGCGGCCCTCGAATACTGGGACGGAGGCTTCGTCTTCAACTCCAAGCGCAATTGCGTCTCGGTACTGAAGCGCTTTCCCAAGAAGCGCCGAGGCGTTTCGGTCGCAGAGGGGCGATAGCCTGCCACTCGCGCTTCAGCGACCGGACTTTCCGGATTCGGGGTCAAAGCCCCATGCCTATGCGGCTTTCCTCAGATCGATCGGCGGGAGCGCGCGAAGGTCCCAGCCAGGACAGCGCAGGAAACCGCGGTAAGCACGGCGATCAGCGCGTAACTCGCAAAGCCGATTCTTATGCCATGGCTCTGCGATACCCAAGACATCAAGAAGGGAAAGGCGAATAGGCCGCCGCCGCCGCCGGCCACCGCGAACGATACGGCCTCGGCCTGGCTATCCCGGCAGGATATGCCGACGAGGGAAATTACCGTCGGATAGACGACTGAGCAACCGAGTCCGGCAAGGAACGTCAGGGCGGAAGGGACCCATAGAGGGCACTGACGTTGGACCATAAAACCAAGGGCGCATAACGCGACTGTCGCGGCGGTGAGGAGGAGCGAGAAGGCGAACAGGACGGTACCGAGGCGCGTTCCGCGGTAGAGAGCCGGCACGCCGAAGCGTCCGGCGAGGAGCCCGGTCCAGAAGAGGGAGACTGCCAGCGGCGCGAAGCTCGGATTCGCGTGGAATATGCTCACGAAGTACTCGGCGATCCAATTCGAGATGCCTATTTCCGCCCCGACGTAGAGCAGGAGGCAGAGGAAGCCCAGGTAGTAGGCCGGCGCGCGGACAGGTCTTCCGCCCCTTGCGCGACCCGCCGCGGCGGACTCCTCGCTCCTGAGCCTCGAGAAAGGCATGGCCGCGAGGACGATGCCGAGCAGGGCGAATAGCAGGGCTATCGCGCGGAAAAGGACGGTCCAGGACAGGCCCGCGGCCATTATAAGTCCCAGTACCAAGGGACCCGCGACGGCGCCGATCGCGAAGGCGCCGTGCATGAGATTCATTGCGCGCCCGGATCCTCCCTCATCATCCATGCGAAGAGCGGACCAATTGACGGCGGGTTCGATGAGTCCCTGTCCCGCGCCGATGAGGAGATTGAGGAGGAGGTTGGCCGTGAACGAAGGGGTCGACGCGAAGAATGCTAGACCGAGGACGCAGCTTCCCAGGCCTAAGAGAACCGTGGCTTTAGAGCCGATCGCATTGAGCACCTTTCCCGCGGCGAGGCTTGAGAGGAAGTAGGCCACGGCGCTCGCGGCGATGACCGCGCCGGCAGAGGCATAGCCCCACTTGAAATCTCCGAGGATCTTCGGCAAGGCGGCGCCGACGATCGTCATCGACGTGCCGAATAGGGTGAACGTGGCAAACAGACCGAGGAACAGGCCGCGAAGAGGCTTGGCGATGAGAGACATGGGTTCCGTCCTTCGATGCTATTTCTGTAAGGTTTTTAGCCCGAGACCTTCGATTCCCGCTGCGTCCTCGTCCGTAAAGCCGCGGCCGTAGAGGCATTCGAAGAGAAACCGGAAATCCTCGGGGGCGATTTCCGCGTATTCCACGCCGAAATAGCTTCGAGACGCGTCCCTATATACCCGCTTGACTTTTGCAAGGGCTTTGATCGTCCTGCCCTTGGCCTTGATCGAGAGCTCCATTTCGCTTCCGGGGAGGAGGGAGGAGGAAAGGTCGCGCGAGGAATTCGAGAACAGGAGCCCTCCTGCGCTGATATCAATGACGTCGGCGGAGAAGTCGCGCGCCTTCTTCGGGGCATTGCGGAAATATCCATTGACTTTGAGAGAGTACGCGAGGACCTTCGCGAATTGATGGAAGGTCTCGAGGATAGGGAGGTCGAAGGGCGGCCTTCCGGCCTGGGTATTGACGAGGTATACATAGCCGATCACGTACTCCTGGAAGAGAAGGGGCAGCATTAGTTCCGACAACACCCCAGAGGCCTTCTTGTTGCGCTCGAAGCGCAGGACCTCGTCGACGATGAGGTCCTCGCGCATGTCCTCGTCCCTGAGGAATTCGGCGAAGATATCCCGCGTGATGATGCGAGGGTTGACGTAGGGGTCAACTGTGGGAAGGCCCCCGGCGGCGGATGGAAGGTAATATATTTTGCCTGTCCTCACGATCATTCGCTCTTCCTGGGTTTCAGGCCGCCGGTCCTTGAACATGCGAACGGCGCGCTCGGTTGCGAATTCGGAGGCGCGTTCGTTGAACTCGCGCACGAGGGCGCGTATGTCGTGTGGGTCGAAGGTCGAGTCGCGCTCGGGCTCGGTCACGGGCTCGAATTCCCGTGTCGTCGGAAAGGAGAGCTGGTAACGGTCGCCCTTGAACGAAATGGAGACTTCGAGCTCGGTGGGCGGGGCGCGCCGGCTATATCTGCGTCCGAGGTTCTTATATACGGCCTCGGGCATCTCGGAAGTGACGCTCGCATCCTTGACCTCGAGTATCCTCGCGCGGAATGCCATCGGCTGCTCGCGGTATACGAATCGGAACTCGTATATCTGGCTTCGCCTAAGAAGACGGAGCGGCATGGCGTGGGAGAAAGTGAGGCCGTCGGCGCTGATCGCGGTGATGAGACAGGGCCATTCGCCGGAGCCGGCGATGAGGAGGAAGGGAACTTTGTCGTCCCGCGCGGATCCGAGGATGAACTCTTTTTCGATCCGCTTAAGATTTGTCGCCATTACGCATCCTTATCGCCTTTGGGCGCCTACGCTCGCCTCGGGATTGAAGGTCAAGGGGCCTGAGGCGGGCGGGTCCAGGGCCAACGCCTCGATATACCATGCATCGCCGACTTTCCTGAGCGAAAGTAGGCCCTCCACTCGCGGCTCGCCGGGTCCGGAGGGGAGGCGAAGCCTGAGAGATGCGTCAGGACCTCGCAGAACGATCGCACCGAGTCTATATGGTATCGCGGAGACCACGGCCGAACCGGTCTGGGAAGGCGCCAGAATCGCCGAAAGTGCTTCGCGGGATTGGGGAAGCAGGAGCGCCGTATCGAGTTTTCCCTCTCTTATCCCTTTCACGAAGGAACTGGCGGTCGCAAATGCCTCCGCCTCGTCGCCCTCGGCAGGTCGATAGGACTGGAGGAGGCCGAGGGAATAATCCGAGGCTACGCGAGGGATGGAGGGGACCTTTAGCCCGAAGCCGCGAATCGCGGCTTCGATAGGGACCGGGGCGGGCGGCTTCGGCACGCCGGTCTCAGCGGTGCTCGAGGCAGGGCGAACCGTCAATTCCGGAGAGGGCGCAGCGGCGCTCTGTACCTTCGCGCTTTGCGGAGTCTTCCGCGCGCAGGAAACCAGAAAGGCAGCGGACGCGAGGTCGATCGCGAGGACCGCCGTCGCGAGGACCTTGAGGTAGGAACGCCTACGAACGCTCTCGTCTCCCTTAAGGCAGGCGGAATCGCTGTACTTACTCTCCATTTCGTGTCAATATTTAGCACATATGGACGGCCAGGTCAAATGAGGTGGACGCAGAAATGAGCTCATCCGATCTAATGCGATTCCTTACCTCCGATTTCACCGAACCTGTCCGCGATCCGATTTGGGGTAATATATTCCTAAGTCCGGCGCTCGAGCGCCTAGCCGCCTCGGCTCCATTTGCCAAGCTTGGCCGAATCAAGCAGCTGGGGCCGGCCTTCCTCGTCTATCCGGGCGCAACGCATACGCGGAGGGCGCACTCGATCGGGGTTCTCCATATGGCAAGGCGCCTAGTTTGGGCACTCGCAGTCAAAGGCCAGCTTGATTTCTGCACAAGGGAAGGAATTCAGTCCTACTTCGTCGCCGCCCTCTGCCACGACCTAGGGCACTTCCCCTTCGCGCACTCGCTCAAGGAGCTGCCCCTCGAGCAGCACGAGGCCCTTACGGCCCGAGAGCTCCTAGCGGGGCCGCTCAGGGCTCTCGTGCTCGAGGCGGGGGCTGATCCCGCGGCCGCGGCGGCTATCGTGGATAAAGATGTACCCGATATTCGCGATCGGGAGATACGGTTTTTCCGCGGCTTGCTCTCCGGAGTGCTCGATCCCGACAAGCTCGACTACTTAAACCGCGACGCATTCTATTGCGGCGTTCCCTATGGCCATCAGGACAGCGATTTCATCCTCCAGCGCGTCGCCGTGGGACCCGGCGACGCGCTCGCGATCGAAGAGAGGGGCCTAATGAGTGTCGAAGGGCTGCTTTTCTCCAAATATCTCATGTATCGTTCTGTCTATTGGCACAAGGGCGTACGCTCGGCCACTGCCATGATCAAAAAGGCCATCCTCCTCGCCTTGAACGAGGGGGTCTTACGCCACGAGGATCTCTATGGTCTGGACGACGAGGGATTTTATGCGAAGCTACGCGCGATTCCCTTCGCTCCTTTCGTCCTCGCGGAGTCAGTTTTCGAGGGGCGTACCTACGGCACGGTTTTGGATATCGCCTTCGATGAAGAATCCGAGTGTCACCGCAGACTGCTTGATCTGGGCTCCCGGGTCGAGGCGGAAGACACCCTAGCGGCCGAGGCCGGGATCGGAAACCTCGATCTGGTGATCGATCTTCCCGAAGGGATCTCCTTCGAGACGGACCTTCCCGTCCTTCGCGAGGATACGCGTCGCGAGGATACGCGTCGCGAGGATACGCGTCGCGAGGAT
>CAZBGA010000020.1:0-50442 GCA_964491385.1 uncultured Treponemataceae bacterium
CGAGCTGGGTCGTCGATTGGGCTATGGTGCTCGAGATGTTGTCCACGTCGTTCGAGAGGCGGCTCATGAGGTCGCCGTGGCTCCAGGAGTCGAAGAGGGAGACGGGGAGGCGCTGGAGCTTCCCGAAGAGGTCCCTCCTGAGGGATTTCACGATCTCCTGCGAAGCCCCGGCCATGAGCCATCCCTGGGACAGCACGAGCGCGGCGTCCAGGGCGTAGGCGAGGAGGAGGGCGCCGAGCACCGCCGCGAAGGCTATCGACGAGGAGAGGGGGCCGGGCGCCATGGCGTCGACGCAGCGTCCTATGAGCCAGGGTCCCGAGAGGAGAATTCCGCAGTCGACGAGGACGAGGCCGAAGACGACGAAGATCCTCGCGCGCTCCACGCCGAAGCAGGCCCAGAGGCGGGCCATGGTCCCGCGCCTGTCCTTGGCCCGTACGACGGGCTGGAGCCATCGGGCCCCTCCGCCCATGCCGCCTCTCGGCCCGCCTCCGGGGCCGGGCAGCCTCGGCTCCTCCTGGGCGCGCTCAGCCATGATGGGCCCCCGCGATCCCCGCCTGGGAGCGGTGGATGTCCCGATAGACCTCGCAGCCCGCGAGGAGCTCGTCGTGGCGACCGAGCCCCGCCACCCTCCCCTCGTCGAGGACGAGGATACGATCGCACTCGCGCACCGACGAGATGCGCTGCGCGATGAGGAAGACCGTGGCTCCCTCCGAGGCCCCGCGGAGGGCGAAGCGGATCCGCGCCTCCGTGACGGCGTCGACCGCGCTCGTGCTGTCGTCGAGGATGAGGATGGAAGACTTCCGGACCAGGGCGCGGGCTATGGAGATGCGCTGGCGCTGTCCCCCCGAGAGCGAAAGGCCTCCCCGGCCCACCTGAGTGTCGTAGCCCTCAGGGAAGGAGGCGATGAAATCGTGGGCCGCGGCCGCGCGGGCGGCCGCCTCCGCCTCCTGGAGGCTCGCCTCGGGCCTGCCCCAGCGTATGTTCTCGAGGACGCTTCCGGTGAAGAGGACGGAGCGCTGGGGCACGAGGGCGATGCCCGCGCGGAGATCCGCGGGATCCGTGCCGCGGACGTCCACGCCGTCCACGACGACCCTGCCTTCGCTCGCGTCGTAGAAGCGAGGTATGAGGGAGACCAGGCTCGTCTTCCCCGAGCCCGTGGACCCGATGATGCCGAGGCTCGTTCCCGCCGGGCAGGCGAAGCTCACTCCTCGGAGCGCCGCTTCCTTGGCCCCCTCGTAGCGGAACCAGACGTCCTCGAAGGCCACGCTGCCTCCCCGGCTCCTCGAGCCACCGCCCGGCCTCCGCTCCGAGGCGGAGACCGCGACGGGCGCGCCCGCCGTCGCGAGCGCGACTACTGACGCGAACACTTCGCCCAGGCGCTCGGTCGAGGCCTTCGCCCTGACGAACATGTTGAAGATGAAGGAGAGCATCATGAGCGATCCGAGTATCTGGGTCATGTAGTTGACGAAGGCCACGACCTGCCCGACGCGCATGCCGCCTGCGGCGACGCGGCGATGGCCGAGCCAGAGGACCGCGCATATGCCGAGGTTCACCGCGAGGCTGATGGCCGGGGAAAAGAGGGCCATGACGCGCATCGCCCTCCTCATTGACGTCGAGAGGTCCTCGTTCGCCCCGGCGAAGCGGGCTTCCTCGTAGTCGAAGCGGTTGAAGGCCTTTACGACGCGGACCCCGGAGAGGTACTCGCGCATGACGCCGTTGACCTTGTCGAGGGAGCCCTGGATGCGGCGGTAGAAGGGAAAGCTCGTCCGGAGGCTCGCCGCGATGAGGAGGCCGACGACGGGCACGACGGCGACCAGGACGAGGGACATGGCCGGATCGAGGAGGACGGCCATGACGATGCCGCCCAACGCGAGGAGGGGAGCCTTGACGAAGATCCGCATCAGGCCGTTGGCGAAATTCTGCACCTGGGTCACGTCGTTGGTGAGCCGCGTGACGAGGGAGGCCTTCTCGAAGCGATCCAGGTCGCGGAAGGCGAAGCCGTGGATGCGCCGGTAGAGGTCGCCGCGGAGGGAGGCGCCGAAGCGCTGGGAGACGCGGCTCGAGATGACGTTCCGCATCGTGGCCCCGACCGCTCCGACGGCGGTGACCGCGAGCATGGTGAGACCGAGGGAGAGGACGATGGAGAGGTCCCGCCTCGCCACGCCCTGGTCGATGACCCGCGACATTATCGTCGGCTGAAGGAGATCGCAGGCGGCCTCGAGGGACAGGAAGGCTATCGCCGCGACGAAGGCCCGGGCGTTCGATCGAATATAGGGAACGAGGAAGCTTTTGTTGCGCTCTTGCATGGCGGGGGGAGTCTACGCGGCTATTCCCATTTGAACAAGGCGGCGGCCGCCGCGAGGAAGACCAGGGTCATCGCCGCGAGGACGCCGATGTCCCCCGCGATCCGGGCGAAGCCCGCCCCGTCGAGCATGACGGCCCGCGAGGCCTCGATGTAGTAGGTGATCGGGAAGGCGCGCGACGCGATCTGCATGGCGCGGGGTGTGCCCTCGAGGGAGAAGAAGACGCCGGACAGGATCATCATCGGCCAGGTGATGAGATTCATGATTCCGCCCGCGACTTCCTCGCTCCTTATCCTCGACGAGAACACGAGGCCGAGGGCGATCATGCAGAGCACCGCCAGGGCGTTGACGAGGACGAGCAGCGCCCAGGATCCCGCCATCCTGAAGTGGAGGACCAAGTCGGTGCCGGCGAAGATCGCGACGGACAGGAAGGCGACGATGAAGAAACGGGACAGGACCTGGGCGCTCACGAACTCGAAGGCGCTCAGGGGGGTGGCCTTGAAGCGCTTGAGCACGCCGTTGCGGCGGTAGCGCACGATGACGAAGCCCACCCCCGAGAGGCTGCCGAACATGATGTTGATGCCGATGATGCCCGGCACCACCCAATCGACGTAGCGGATCGGCGCCCCCGAGACCGTCTTCTTGGAGAATACCGTGCCGCCGCCGGGAGCCAGCATCCGCTCGAGGACGTAGCCGTTCGCGGAAGCCTCGTTGACGTAGTATTCGTTCCGGGTGAAGTCGATGACCATGTCCAGCTGATGGTGGGCTAGCCTGTCCAGGGGGATCTCGGAGGCGTCGTAGGAGACGAATTGCAGGTACTTATAATGAAGGAACGCGACGTCGGCGGCGCTCCCCGCGGCCGGCGGGCCGCCGATCGTTCCGATCTTGAAGGTCGTGCCCCCAGCTCCGGGAAAGGCGTAGGCGAAGCCGAGGATCAGGATCACCGGGAAGGCCAGGTTGAAGATCAGCGTCGATCTGTCCCGGAAGAACTCGAGATTGCGCGCCACGAACACGGCCCAGAATTTTTTCATTAATCCAACCCCGATCCGGTGAGCTTGAGAAAGAGGTCGTCGAGGTTCCGCCTCTCGACCGATATGCCCGATAGGTCGACGCCGCCCGCCAAGAGCTCGCGCAGGCTCGCGTCGGTGTCCGCGCAGGTGAAGGCCACGAAGCCATCCTCCGCCTCCGCGGGGCAGCTGAAGGCGGCGCCAGCGGGGACCGCGGTCTTCGGAACGCGTATGACCGCCTCCCCGAAGTGCTTGAGCAAGAGCTCGCGGGGGCGGCCCGACTCGATGATCCGGCCGTGGTCCATGACGATGATGTCGTCGCAGAGGTACTCGGCCTCGTCCATGTAGTGCGTCGTCAGGATGACGGTCTTCCCCTGGGCCTTGATTCCGTCGACCAGGCGCCAGAAATTCCGCCGCGCGTGGGGGTCGAGCCCCGTGGTCGGCTCGTCGAGGAAGAGGAGGTCGGGGTCGTTCGCCAGGGCTATGCCGAGGAGCATGCGCTGGCGCTGTCCTCCCGAGAGCTTGCGGTTGTCGCGGTCGATGAATTCCTCGAGGGAGCAGGAGGCTATGATCTCGTCGATCGGCCTCGGATCGGGATAGAGCTTCGAGAAGAGCTCTAGGGTCTCCCTCACGGTGAGGAATTCCTGGAGGGAAGTGTCCTGGAACTGGATGCCGATGTTTTCCTTGAAGGAATGGGCGACCGGCTCGCCTCGATAGAGGATTGTTCCCGAGTCGGGCTCGTGGATCGTCTCGATGACCTCGATGGCCGTGGTCTTCCCCGCGCCGTTGGGCCCGAGTATGCCGAAGCAGCTGCCCTCGCGGACGGAGAAGCTGATGCCCTCCACCGCCTTCACCTTGCCGTAGGCTTTATGGAGGTCGCGCACTTCCAGGATAGGGACGGACGCCGGGCTATCTGCCATTGGATCACAAGGTACTGCTCGAGCGGCCCGGACGGCAAAAAAAGATATGCCCGCTCGCGGGGGCTTGGTGTATAGTCGGGGATCATGGATGGAATAGCCTACACGGGGCCGGATTATCTCCAGAAGATCCTCACCGCGCGGGTCTACGATGTCGCGGCCGAGACCCCGCTCGAAAAGGCGCCCATACTTTCGGCGCGGCTCGACAACCTCGTGCTGCTCAAGCGCGAGGACCTGCAGAGCGTGTTCTCGTTCAAATTGCGCGGCGCCTACAATAAGATGGCCGGCTTGCCCCGCGAGGCGCTCGAGCGCGGGGTGATCTGCGCCTCCGCCGGCAACCACGCGCAGGGCGTCGCCCTGGCCGCCAAGCGCCTGGGCGCGCGGGCCGTCATCGTGATGCCGGTGACGACCCCCATGGTCAAGGTCCACGCGGTCAAGGCGCGCGGCGCCGAGGCGATCCTCTTCGGCGACAGCTTCGACGAGGCCGACGCCCGCGCCAGGGAGATCGAGGCCCGGCGGGGTCTCGCCTTCGTGCATCCCTTCGACGACCCGGACGTGATAGCGGGACAGGGCACCATCGGCATGGAGATCCTGCGCCAGCGACAGGGCCCGATCCGCGCGATCTTCGTCCCCGTCGGCGGAGGCGGCCTCGTGGCGGGCATCGCGTCCTACGTCAAGCGGGTCCGGCCGGAAGTCAAGGTCATCGGCGTAGAGCCGACGGATTCCGCCGCGATGGCGAAGTCCCTCGAGGCGGGCAGGCGCGTCAGGCTCGACCAGGTCGGGCTCTTCGCCGACGGAGTGGCGGTCAAGCAGGTGGGCGAGGAGACCTTCCGGCTGTGCCGCGAGCTGATCGACGAGATCGTCCTCGTCGATACCGACGACGTCTGCGCCGCGATCAAGGACGTGTTCGAGGACACCAGGTCCATCCTCGAGCCCGCGGGAGCCCTCGCCGTGGCCGGCGCCAAGGCCTACGTCGAGCGCGAGAAGGCGAAGGGCGAGACCCTGGTGGCCGTGGCGAGCGGCGCCAACATGAACTTCGACCGCCTCCGCTTCGTCGCCGAGCGCGCCGAGGTCGGCGAGCGGCGCGAAGCCATCCTCGCCGTGACCATCCCGGAGGAGCGCGGCTCCCTGCGGCGCTTCTGCTCCCTCGTGGGCAACCGCAACGTGACCGAATTCAACTACCGCATCGCCGATCCGGGCAGGGCGCATATATTCGTCGGCCTGTCGGTGCACGACCGCGCCGACATCGCGTCCCTGATCAGGAGCCTCTCCAGGCGCCGCTTCGACGCGCTCGACCTCACCGACGACGAATTCGCCAAATCGCACCTGCGCCACATGGTCGGAGGCATCTCCGCGCTGGCGCGGGACGAGCTGCTGTACCGCTTCGAATTTCCGGAGCGTCCCGGCGCCCTCATGAAATTCCTGACCAGCATGCGTCCCGACTGGAACATCAGCCTCTTCCACTACCGCAATCACGGGGCCGACGTCGGCAGGGTATCGGTGGGCATGCAGGTCCCGCCCGAGGAGATGGGCGAGTTCCGCGATTTCCTCGAGACCCTGGGCTATCGCTACTGGGACGAGTCGGCCAATCCGGCCTATCGCATGTTCCTGTCGCGCTAGGCCGCGGGCGGGCAAAAAAAAACGGTATGCCTGGACGTCAGGTAGCATACCGTAGCAGAGGTTCCCCTCTGAATTTATTTTCGGCAGGCGGAGCGAAAACCTTTATCTACGATCGTGAATCGGCCGCTACCGGAAGCTCGGCCGAAGCGAGGACCTCGAGGTGGTAGCGCGCCGACTGGGCAAGTTCCCGGTAGATGGTCTCGGAGCGCTCGAGGTTCTCGCCGACGTCGCGGGCCCCGCGGCCGATCAATTCGGCCAGCGGCGGGAGGAGGAAGCCCGCGACGTCCCTCGCCTCGATGCCCAGGAGGACGGCGTCGGCCCGGTCCAGGGCGGCCAGCCAGGGCCTGCAATCGCCGCCCGAGGAGAAAGCCCCGCGGCCCGCCCGCGCCGCCTCCAAGGCCGCCTCCGCCTCCCGCGCGATCGACTCGAGCTGGCCGCGAAGGGCTCCGAGGCCCTCGGCCATTCCGGCCCTGCGGCTCGCTCCCGCGCCGCCGGCGGCGGCGGTCGCCATCGCCTCGGCGCGGCGGAGAGCCTCGTCGATCTCCCCGCGCCGATCGGGTCCGGCCAGGAGCTCCTCGACCGAGCCCAGCGCAAGGCCGGGCACGGCGAGGCCGCCCCGTCCCAGGGAGACGGTCGGCGGCGATTCGGGCCGCGCGAAGCGGCTCTCGAACCACCAGGCGTACAGGGCCATGCGCTCGTCGGTCCGCAGCCTGCCGCCCTCCGCGGACGCGGCCTCGAAGCTGGCTTCGCCGACGAGGGCGGCCGCCTGGCCGCTCGCCGCCGGGGAGAGTCGGCAGCCCGAGGCGAGGGCGCGCTGCTCGAACAGGCTCGCCCTCGCGTGCGTCTGCCCGCCGGGATAGCCGAGGTCCAGGCCCGCCATCCACACCGGGGCGCAGCCCATGATGCGGCAGAGGTCCCAAGCGCTCGTCGCGACCGAGCCGCCCGCGCCGAGATGGCCTTTGGCTCCGGCCAAGGCGTCTATCTTCCTGCCCAGGGGGAAGAGTGAGCCTCCAAGGAAGACTCCGCGCCGCGAGGCCCGGAATACGGCCGGCCAGGCCGAAGTCTCCGACACCAGGAAGGACGAAGGCGAGGACAGGCCCGCGAGGTGACGCCAGTTCCAGTACTGGGGATCGACGACGACGAGGAAGTCCGGCTCGAGACCGAGGCGGAGGAGGCTGCGCAGGGCCGTGTCGACGCACACGACGAGGGCGCGCCGGGAAAGCTCCCCGATGCGGGGAAGGACGAGGTCGAGGCTCGGGCCCGCGGCGAGAACCAGGGCCGGCATCCCGGCGAAGAGGCCCGCGAGCCTCTCGACGCCCGCGGACTCGCTGGCCTGGCCGAGGTTGCGCGCGAGGTTGCGCACCCAGAGCCGGCCGAAGCGGCGCAGGGTATTCTCGTTGACCGCGCCCTTGGCGTTCCAGCGCTCCGCGCCGCGCCGCGCCCGCTCGAACCACGCCGGATCCGCCGCTGTGGCCGCCTTGAGCTCGAGGAGGGTCGCCCGGGTCCCGCCCGAGAGCTCGAGGGCCGTGATGACGCTCTCGGGCTCCCCTCCGACGACGAAGCCCAGCCGCTCGTCGGAGACGAGGGCGGACAAGTCCCGCAGGCGGAAGGCGGCCGCGAGGGCCCCGGGTCCGGCCTCGCAGGCGAGCACCCGCGGGAACTCGGTCTCGAGGCAGGCTTCCGCCAGGTAGCCCAGGCCGAGGCCGAGGAGGACCGCCGTATCGGCGCCCCGCTCCGAGGCCGAATGGGCTACGCGGCGGGCCTCGGCCCGAGGGTCGCGGCTCGAGTGCAGGAGGGCGCCGCCCGGCGCCCGGGCGCTCGGCTCGCCGGAAGCGGAGGTCAGCGGCTCGAGCGCGGTTTCGCGCGCCTGGGCGACGAGGCGGGCCAAATCGGGGAATCGCCTGCCCAGCGCCTTGAGGTTGGCTTCGAGGATAGCGTCCGTCCGGGCCGTCGCGCGGTTCACTTGAACTCCAGGATCAGCTCCGTCCCGGGCTTCACCGCCGCGCCCGGCGCGGGGCTCTGGCTGACCACGTAGCCCTCGCCGCTTATCCTGACGCTGATGTCCTTGCGCGTGAGAAGGGGCATGAGGAGCCGCTTGGGCGCGCCCGTCAGGTCGGGCATCGTATCGCCTATCGAGATCGGCTTTACGGCCGGGAGAGTCACGGAGGCCGGGTGGCTGACCGTCGGATTGGCGCCGCGCGGCATGCCGCTCAGGTTGAGTATCGCCTCGGCGGCGTCCTTCACGACCGGCGCCGCGATCCGCCCGCCGTAATAGGACGGGCCGAGGGTCGGCTTGACGATGGCGAGGTAGACGATGACGCGGGGCGCGTCGGCGGGGAAGATAGCCAGGGTCGACGCGATGTAGTCCTTCTCCGAGTACCGCTGGGTCGCGGGATCTATCATCTGGGCCGTACCCGTCTTGACGGCCATGCGTATATCGGCGACCTTGGCGCGCTTTCCCGTGCCTCCCGCGCCCGAGACCGTCTCCATCGCCGCGAGTATGGACGCGGCCGCCTCGGCCGAGACGGCGCGCCGGACGGGCTGGGGCTCGTTGGCGTAGGCCACGGAACCGTCGCGCTCCAGGACGCGCTTCACGACATAGGGCCTCATCAGCATGCCGCCGTTGGCGATGGCCGTGGCGGCCGCCACCATCTGGACGGCCGACACGAAGACCTCCTGGCCCATCCCGATCGTCGGCTTCGAGCGCAGCGACCAGGTCTCCGGCGGGCGCAAGAGGCCGGGGGTCTCGGCCGGGACCACGATGCCCGTGCGCGAGCCGAATCCGAAGCCCCGGAGCCTGTCGTAGAGGTCGCTCGAGTCGACCGTGTCCGCGGCGTAGGCCGCGCCGGCGTTGCAGGATAGCTCGAGGATCTTCTGGATGTTGACGTCGCCGTGGACGCCGAGGCACTTGATCGTGATCTTCTCTCCGGAAGGCGCGGTCCTGTGATAGGCGCCGTCGCAGTGGAAGACGGTGTTCAGGTCCGCCCCCCCCAGATCGAGGACCGAGGCCATGGTGAAGATCTTGAAGACCGATCCCGGCTCGTAGTGGTAGACGCTGGGCCAATCGTACCAGGCGTCCGAAGGGTAGGACGCGAAATCGTTGGGGTCGAAATCGGGCATGGCGACGTAGGCCAGCAGCTCCCCGGTCTTCGCGTCGGCGGCAAGGAGCATGACGGCCTGGGCCCCCGTCGTGGTCATCGTCCTGCGGGCGATCTCCTCGAGGGAGTATTGGATGTCGGCGTCGATCGTGAGCACGAAGTCCCTGCCCTGGCCGAGGAGCTCGTCGTCGCAGCGCTTCTCGATCCCGGCCAGCCCCGAATTGCCGTCGCCGACGAAGCCGACGAGGTGAGAGGCGAGGCGCTTCTCCGGGTAGAGCCTGCCGGGCACCTTTTCCACGACGATGCCGGAGAAAGCCCCGGCGTCCTTCGCGTCCTGGACCGACCGCGCCGCCTCGGGCGTCGCGCGCTTGGCGAGGTAGAAGAAGTCCGAGCTCCCCTTCGACCAGCGGTCCAGGATCTCCGATTCCGGGACGCCGACGATCGAGGAGAGGCGGGCGGCCTCGGCGGGGAAGGCGTCGCGCTTCGTCTCCGGCCGCCAGACCGCCACGTTGTACAGGGGCGAGTCCATCGCCAGGACGCGGCCGTTGCGGTCGGCTATCGTCCCCCTGTCGGCGGCATCGGGTCCGGCGGGCGTCTCCTTGGAGGGCGAGGCGGCGAGGTACGCGTAGCGGGCGAGGACGACCGCGGCCATGAGACCGAGGAAGCCTACGACCGACCAATAGCGTATGGAGCGCTTGTTCACGACCGGTCCCATCGCCCGAAGAGTAGCACCCTTCCGGAGACGGCCTCAATCGGCACCGGCCCGTAGTCCCGCGAGTCGAGAGACTCGGGCGGATTGTCCCCGAGGAGGAAGAGCCTTCCCGCGGGGAGCTCGACCTCGTCGCCCATGCGCTCGGCCTGCCGCGCCGAGAGCGCGGCGTCCAGGCCGGGTCCGACGAGGCGGCCGGCGGCGACCGAAAGGGACAGGGGACCGGCGGCGGCGACTCGCTTGACTACGGGCAGCCCGTCCCTCGGGCTCGCGGCCGCCACGATCTCTCCGCGCCGGGGCGAGGACCATCGGAGGAGGTAGCCGTATCCCGAGGGGGAGCGCAGGCCGTAGGCGCAGCGCAGCACGAGGACCAAGGCGCCCGGCTCGAGGGTCGGGCGCATCGAGGGGCCGTCCACCACGGCCGCGTCCAGGACGAAGGTTTTCGCGAGCAGCACGAGGAGGGCGGCGGCGAGTATCGCCAGCCCCGGCCGGATTTTTCGGGATCGCATCGAGTAGCTTCCGACTATAATGTCGCCCCTCGGAATTGTCGATAAGACAGGTACCAAACCATGGAAAGCATCATAGCCCGGCAGAGAATAAGCAAGAGACGCTCCGTCCCGCGCCCCGCGCCGATCCTGCAGAATAAAGGAAGGAATCGAGTACGACGCGGCGGCGGCGACTTCGCGGGCAGCGTCTTCAACCTGAGGATCGGCGAAGCCAGGCCTCCGATCGGCGGCGCCGATACACAGATCGGAGGCTCCTATTCCCGCGGCGCCGCGAGGTCCCGCGGCCTCGCCTCGAGGCTCGCGTACCTCGCCTCGGCCGCGCGGGCCGCGCTCGGCCTGCATCGCGGCCCTCCTGCTCTCGGGAAGATCCCTCGCGGAGCGCCCAGGGCCCGGATCGCGATCCGGATCGCCCTCGTGCTCGCGGCCGGCCTGGCCGCGGCGGCGGGCTTTGCCGCCTTCGCCGGCGGCTTCGCCTTTCCCCTCCCCGACTCGGGACTGCTCCCCGCCGAGGACTCGGCGCAGAATCTCCTCCTCGACTATGTCTCCCCCGAGCTCGCCGACGGCCGCTCCGACGCCGAGCAGGACGCGACGGCCCTGCCGCCGGTACCGGCCACTCTCGAGCTGTCCACCTACACGGTGCGATCGGGGGACAGCCTCGAAACCATAGCCAGGCGCTTCGGGCTGTATGTGGATACGATCATCTCGGTCAACGGAATATCGAGTATCGCCGCCGTCAAGCCGGGGTCCCAGCTGCGCGTCCCGAACATCAACGGGCTCGTCCAGAAGGTGCGTCCCGGCGACAGCCTCGCCTCGATAGCCAAGCGCTATAAGGCCGACGCCACGAGGATAGTCGACGCCAATGACCTCGGGAGCGCCCGGCTCGTCGCGGGCCAGTCCATCTTCATCCCCGGCGCCAGGCTTCCCGACTCGGACATCAGGCGGGCCCTTGGCCCGAAATTCGCCTGGCCGATACGGGGTCCGCTGTCCTCCTTCTTCGGATACCGGCCCGATCCCTTTACGGGCGTCCGGAGGTTCCATGCCGGCATCGATATCGCGGTGGACGCCGACAGCCCGATTCGCGCAGCGATGGAGGGAAAGGTCGCGGACGTCGGCTACAACGCGAACTACGGCAATTATGTCATCCTGAGCCACGCGGATGGCTTCCAGACCCTCTATGGACACCTGACCAGCCCTTCCGTGGCGGTCGGGACGACTGTTGCCCAGGGTTCCGTGATCGGACTTTCGGGCAATACGGGCTACAGCACCGGGCCGCACCTCCACTTCGGCATCTTCCGGCGGAGCCTACCGCTCAATCCGTTAAAATTCCTGAAATGAAGGCTCCTAATCGCCTTCGAGCTTGCATTGCGGCCCATTTCGGGGATATCCTCGGGGCAATTCGGAGACCGACATGAGAAAGTTAGTCGTAATACTGATAGCGCTTCTCGCTCTCTTCACTTTTATTCGCGATTTTCCCTCAGCTACGCCTAATTCGGCACAACCTTCTCGAGCGGGAATGCGGTCTTCCCTTCTTCCCTGACGGGAATGTATTATTCCGTATACGCCTTAGAGGGCATTAAGTGTGAATATGTAGACAGATAGAAACATAGGCTCGCCGATTGTTGACCGGTTTTTTTTATATTTTGTTCATGGATATGGCTTTAATAAATGCCAATTCCGATTTCTTTTGATTGGCATGGAAAATGCATTTAATAAGTTGGAGAGCGAGAATGAAAGCAATTACTGAATCGGACAATTACGAGGACGGCCTTCGCAGTTATTACGCGATTATCAAACGCATCGCGCTCCTGACCGCCGAAGAGGAGCGCGAGCTCTCGACGAAGGTTTTCAGCGGAGACGAAAACGCGCGGCGGCGCCTGATCGAAGCCAACCTGCGGCTGGTCGTGAAGATAGCGCGCGGCTTCGTCACGCCGGACATGCCCCTGCTCGATCTTATCCAGGAAGGGAACGTGGGCCTCATCAAAGCGGCGGAAAAATACGACGGCGCCCGCAACGTGCGCTTTTCCACCTATGCGTCATGGTGGATCAAGCAGGCCATCACTCGCGCCCTCGTCAACAGCCGGCGCGCGATCCGCCTTCCCCACCGCAAGGAGGAGCTGCTGAAGCGCATCCAGAGAACCTACAGCGTGCTCACCCAGACTCTCCAGCGCGAGCCGTCGATGGCCGAGATAGCCCGCGAGCTGCGCGTCCCCGACGAAGCCGTCGCCGACGTCATCGGTATGGCCGCTTCGCTCGTCTCCCTCGAGAACGACGGCGGCGAGGACACCGGCTCCATCATCGACATATACGAGGACAACAGCTACAGCCCCGACGGCGAGCTCATGAAATCCTGCTCCCGCGAGGAGACCCTTGAGATGCTCGAGCTCCTCCTCGAGAAGGAGAAGCGCATACTCATGTACCGCTTCGAGTTCCTCGGAGGCGAGCGCCATACCCTCAAGAGCATCGGGGCCGAGCTCGGGATATCCCCCGAGACCGTGCGCCAGATCGAGAAGCGCGCCCTGCGCAAGCTCAAGGAGAGCACGCCCCCGCTCGACCTATCCTACGTTTCCTGATCCGGGTTATCATGGGGGAAGGTGGCAACTGCTCCAAAGAAGGCCTCGAGGCCGAAAAAGAGGAAGGGCGCGGGTTCGAAGGCCGGTGGGTCCCCGTCCGGGCGAGCTAATCGTCTAGGCTTCGTCGAAGCCGGCCTCGCGGTCCTGGCGATCGCCCTGGGAGTCTTGTTGGGCGGCCTCTACCTGCAAGGATCCGCCAAGGTCTCGGGCGCCCCCGCCGCGGCGACGCCTCCTCCGGCGCCGTCCGTGGAGCCCGTCGAGGCCCAGTCGGCGGCGCCTTCCCGGCCGGCGTCGGCTAGGCCGGTTCCGGCGACCGCTGCCCAGCCGGCGTCATACAGGGTCCAGCCCAAGCCACTTTTGCCTCCGCTCAAGCCGAAATGCCTTGTTTTCGTCATCGACGACGCCGGCTACAGCATGAAGCAGCTCGAGGAGTTCCTGCGCCTGCCCTTCCCGCTTACGATATCCGTCCTTCCGGGTCTGCCGAACAGCGTCAAGGCCGCGGCGGCGGTGCGCGCCGCGGGCAAGGAGCTCATCCTCCACCAGCCGATGCAAGCTCTGGGAGGCCAGGATCCCGGCCCCGGGGCCATCCTCCTGGGCATGGGCCGAGACGAGATCGAGCGCATCGTCGACGACAACCTGAAGACGGTTCCGGGGGCCGTCGGCATGAACAACCACATGGGATCGGCGGCCACCGCCGACCTCGGGATCATGGAGGCGGTGGCGGCGGTTGCCAAAAGGCGGGGAATTTACTATGTTGATTCACTCACCACCTCGGGCACGGCGGTCGCCGAAGCCGCTCGCTTGGTAGGAATTCCTTATTGGGAGCGAAACGTGTTCCTCGATAACGCGCCCGACCGGGCTTCGATAATTCGGGCCGTCGAGGACGGCAAAAAGCGCGCCTCCAAGGACCGCCCGGCGGTCATGATAGGCCATGTCTGGTCGGCCGAGCTGGCCCAGGCCCTCACCGACCTCTATCCCCAGCTCGTCGCGGAGGGCTTCTCTCTGTCCACGATCTCCCGCTTCATGGTCCAGGAGGCGGAGGAGGACGATGCGAGTCCTGGGAATTGAGACCTCCTGCGACGAATGCGCCGCGGCGGTCGTCGAGGACGGCTCCCGCATACTGTCCGACGTAGTCGCGACGCAGATACCCTTCCACGAGAAATACCGGGGCGTGGTACCCGAGATCGCCAGCCGCAAACACAGCGAGTGGATCCACGGCGTCGTCGCGCGCGCCTTGGCCGATGCCGGCATGCGCCCGCTAGAGCTCGACGGCGTCGCCGCCACGGCCATGCCCGGCCTCATCGGCTCCCTCCTCGTCGGCCTCTGCTTCGCCAAAGGCATGGCCTGGGCGATCGACAGGCCCTTCGTCGGCGTAAACCACATCCTCGCCCATCTCTACGCCTCCCGGCTCGACGCCGCGGGCCCCGTCGAGTACCCCTTCATCGGACTCCTCGTGTCGGGAGGGCACTCCATCATCTGCAAGGCCGAGGATTTCGACAGGATCGAGGTCCTCGGCACGACCATAGACGACGCGGTGGGCGAAGCCTTCGACAAGGTCGCGAAGCACTACGGCTTCGGCTACCCGGGAGGGGCGGCCATAGACGCCCTCGCCCGCGCGGGCGACGAGAAGGCCTTCGCCTTCCCCATGCCCTCCCTGCGCAAGGGCGACCACCGCTACGATCTTTCCTACTCCGGGCTCAAGACGGCGGCGGTGAGGCAGCTCGATCAGTTCAGGGCCCCCGGCGCCGAGGCTTCGCCCGCGAACATCGCAGCGTCCTTCCAAAAGGCCGCCATAGACCTCCTCCTCTCGCGCCTCTACCGGGCGGTCGAGGACACGGGCCTCCGTCGGGTCGTCGCCGGCGGAGGCGTCGCCGCCAATTCCTACCTCCGCCGCGAGCTCGCCGGGCGCGGCGACATCGAAGCCTTCTTCCCCCCCATGAGGCTCTGCGGCGACAACGGCGCCATGATCGCCGGGATCGCCTGCAAGTACCTGGAGCGAGGGGAGAGCTCGAGCCTCGATTCGGGCGTATCCGCGCGCGTCCCCCTCTTCCGCCGACTCCGAGCTTGAACGGGGCCTCTCAATCGCGGCAACTCCCTCCCCGCGTAACGGAGCGGAGGCAGCATGGTTCCCAATCCCTTCCGCGCGCTTTCCCTCATCATCCTGCTCGCGGCCGTCGCGCCCACGGCGCCGGCGCGGCAGGCCTTTTTCGTCGAGCTCTCGGCCGGGCCTCTCATAGGAATCGACAGGCCGCTCAAAGGCTGCTCCGGCGACATATCGCTCGCAATGGCCCTCCCGCCCTTCGAAGCGGGCCTTCGCGCGGGGGCGGCCTACGACCTGGCCTTGGGATCGGGAGCCCTGCGCCTGGACTTCGAGCTCGGCCTGGGCGGCGGTCTCCGCGCCATCGTCGGCGGCCTCGTACCCTTCGGCGAGCTCGGCCTGCCCGATCCGTCGGGCCTTCCCTCAGCGCGCATACCGGTCGAGGCCGCGCCCTGGCCCGATCGCTTCGGCCTCGCCGCCACGATCGCCGATCTGCCCTGGCGGGCGCTCGGCGCGAGAATGAGCGTCGACGCCGAGCTCGTCTACACCGCCTTTCGCCTCGAGGGAGCCAGCGCGCTGGCCGGGGCCGCGGCCTTCGCCGCCGCCGTGGAGGCCAGGCTCGCTCTGCGTTTTCGCTGGGCTCCTTGACACGGGCCTCGCCGCGTCGTCTCATGGAGCGATGACCAGCATGACACAGGCTTCGGGCTTCGAGCCGCAAGACTCGATCGCCGCCGCGGCCGACATCGCCGTCCGCGCTTCGCTGCAGGTAAAGAAGGGCGAGACCGTCCTCATCGTGACGAATCCCCATCGCGAGCTGGTCGAGATCGCGGCGGCGATCTACGACGCCGCGGTAGCGGCGGGCGCGAGACCGACCCTCGCCGTCCAGCCCGTGAAGGCGCAG
This sequence comes from uncultured Treponemataceae bacterium, assembly GCA_964491385.1. GTDB lineage: Bacteria > Spirochaetota > Spirochaetia > Treponematales > Rectinemataceae > UBA1306. Next base: position 15,670 of record CAZBGA010000020.1, read on the forward strand.
ACGGATTATGCCGAGGAAAGCGTCATCGCCGCCTTCGAGTCCAGGCCGGAAGTCTTCGTCTCCCTCTCGGCCGAGAAGCTGGGCAAGGATAGGGACGGCATACGCGCGCCTTACGAGTGGGACGGCGTCCGATACGACCACGTATTCCACTATCAGCTCTACGGCGCCAGGACCCTGCGGGCCTTCTGGTCGCCCGGCCTAACCCGTGCGATGTTCGCGAAGACCCTGCCCATCGACTACGCCGCCCTCAAGGAGCGCTGCCGCGCCGTCGCGGCCGCCCTCGAGGGCGGCCTCTCCGTGCGCGTCACGAACCCCGGCGGCACCGATATACGCGTGGCCATAAAGGGCCGCAGCCCCAAGATGGACGACGGCGACTTCTCGAGCCCCGGCTCGGGAGGCAACCTCCCCGCCGGTGAAGTCTTCATCTCGCCCAGGCTCGGGGACTCGGAGGGCATCATCGTCTTCGACGGCTCCATAGCCGCCGTAAAGGGCGACATACTGATTCGCGAGCCCGTACGCTGCCGCGTCGAGGGGGGCTTCGTCGTCGAGACGACGGGAGGCAGGGAGGCTTCCGCCCTCAGGGCGGCCATGGAGTCGGGCGAGGAGGCGGCCCGGAAGCTCGGCCGCGAAGGCGCCCTGGCGCCGGAAAAGGCCGAAGCCTATGCCCGGAACGCGAGGAACCTGGGCGAGCTCGGCATCGGTCTCAATCCGGCCGCGCAGGTAGTGGGCAATATGCTCGAGGACGAGAAGGCCTTCCGCACCTGCCATTTCGCGATAGGCGCCAACTACGACGAGGACGCCCCGGCCCTCATCCACCTCGACGGCCTCGTATCGAAGCCGACCATCGTCGTCGCCAAGGCGGACGGCGGCGAGGTCCTCATCGAGAAGGACGGAGAGCTGGCGGTCTGAATCTCGGCTCAGGCCTTGTCAGCGGATCATCAGATCGCGGTCCGCATCCCCGGAGCGCAGTCGTCCCGTATGCTCAGCAATCCTGCCTTTATATCCGCATCCCAGTTGAACAATTGGTCGAGAATGAAGAACATCGGCATGATATAGTTTTCCGATCCGCGGGAGAATTCGCCGCCGGCATACTTGACGCGCCTGTCCTTGTAATGGAATTCGAATCGGGCGACCGCTCCGGCATCGTCGGTCCAGATCCAAAGATGATACTCGCCGCAGATGAAATGCCTTGCCGTGCTCCCATTGTCGGGATACTCGTTGAAGAGATAGAACGAATCGTCCATTTTGTTTACCTCGTCCATTTTATTAAAGAGTACATTGCGATTATACGGCTGTCCCCTGCCGGCTTCAACAGGGTCCCCGAGAGCGCGCTTCCGAGCTTCGGGCCGATGTTTTCCGCGCGCCGGTATTTCATTATGTTTAAGGCATGATTCGAGAACAATCGGTTTTCATTCTCGCCAATCAGGCGCTTTCGGCCGTCGTGGGCAAAATCGAAGAGAGCCGGTGGGGGATGAAGATCCCCGCATGGTTTCAGACGGGGCGAGGCCAGGAGGATATGACGCTTCGGGCCATCGTCAACTACCACGCCTACGACGACGCATGGGTTCCCGAGGTGCTCGCCGGAAAGACCATCCAGGAAGTGGGGACGAAATACGATGGCGATCTCTTGGGCGACCGGCCCGCGGCGAGCTTCGAAAAGATCAATTCCGCCTCATGCGATGCCGTAAGGAAGCTGGCGGATCCCGAACGGACGGTCCATCTGAGCTATGGCGATTACTCGGCGAGAGAATACCTGACCCACACCATGTGCTTCCGCGGATTTCGGGTCTACGACATCGCCAAGCTCATCGGCGCCGATACCGCGATGCCGGCGGCGCTCGTCCAGGGCCTTTGGGATATCCTGAGCCCCCATGCCGAAGAATGGCGGAAAATCGGCGTTTTCGGTCCCGAGATCGAACTGCCCGCGAATGCGTCTCCTCAGCACCGGCTTCTGGCTTTGGCCGGCCGGGCTATCTAGGGCTTCATCGCCACCGGGAAGTCCGGGACGTTGGGCGGCTTCGTGGTCGTCGGCGTCTGCTTGCCTCCCGTCAGGTCCTTCACCCGCTCGGAGATGTAGAGATCGAGCATGTTGACGGTAATGCGGCCGGTCTTGTCATAGTCGGCCGCTCCCGCGAGTCCTTCCAGGAGCGCCTTCGTGAATGCGCCGTTCCCCCATGCGGGATCCTCGTAGGAATACTGGCTCCCGGTGCTCGAGGCGAAGACGACGGCTCCGTTCTCCGCGGAGGCTAGCTCGTTGATGACCGCCCCGATGTCGCGCTCCGCGCCCGCGGCCCTGCGGCCGGTGTCCATAAGATTCCCCGAATGACAGGTGTCGATGAAGAAGAGGACCTTGCCGGCGATGTGGGACACCGTCGTCTTGATGTCCGAGAAAGGCACGCCTGTGCGCTTGAGCCTGTCGATGTCCGCGTTCACGGGGAGATAGTAGTAATCGCCGTTCGAATCGTTGATGCCGTGGCCCGAGAAGAGGATCACCGCGATGTCCTTGCTCGTCGTCTGCTTCTCTATCCAATCGAGGCCGTCGAGGATGTCGTCCTTGTCGGCCTGGGCGTCGGTGAGGACCTTCGTCTCGACGCCTCGGTACAAGGGACCGCCCTTGGCGAGCAGGGCCGCGAGATCCCGGGCGTCTTTCGCCGCGTAGTTCAGGTGGTATTCCGGCTTCTCGTAGGCCGAGACGCCGACCGCGAGGACGTAGAGCTTGGGCTTGATGACGAACTCGTCCTGGCCCGCCTGGGCTCCCTTCCAGACGAGACCGATGCTCGCCGCCTCCGAGGAGCCGTTCCTGTTCTCGGCGACGAGGGACACCGTGCAATCGCGCGCGGGGACGCTCAGGTCGAAGCTCTGATCGGCGTCGGCCGCGGCGACGACGGCGAGGCCGCGCGCGTCCTCGATCGGCCGTCCGTCGACGAGCGCCTTGATCGAGGTGACGGGGGCGTCCCCTGGCGTTCTCAGGCGGTAGCGCAGGGTGACAGCGCCCGAGCTGAAGGCGCTCCCCGAGTCCGGGCTCGTGATGGTGACGATGGGCGGACGCTTATCGAGGATTGAGGCGGATTCCTGGCGCCCGCCCGCCGCGGCGTTCGCGAAGGCGATGGCCTGGGCCTCGTCGAGGGTATCGAGCACGAGACTGACGACGTCGGGACGGTAGTAGGTCCCGCGGAAGCGGGAGGCTGGAAAGAAGTCGGCGGCCTGGTTCGCGCCGTTGTTCACCTGCCAGCCGATGAGGTCCTCTCCGCCGGGCGAGCAGTCGTAATAGCCCGAGGGAGTCCAGAGCACCCAGCGCCTGCCGTCCGAGTGGGGGAAGAAGGCGAGAAGCTCCTTGCCGTCGCTCATGCGGTGGAAGCGGATCGTGCCGTCGCCGTAGGCCGCGATGCCTATCTTGCCGTCGGGGGAGACATTTACCGCCCACACGACCCCCGGCACCGATTGCTGCCATACCTGGCTTCCGCGCTCGTCGAAACAGCGAAGATACCAATCCGCCCCGAGGAGGAATCGCGAAGATCCCGGGGCTATCGCCACGGCGCGCGATATCTCGTATTGCTTGAGAGTCAGGGGCGTGCCGCCCAGCTTGGGAGCGTAGCTGTTCTTCCAGTCCGTGATCGGGAGCGAAGTCGAGTCCGGAGCGGTCAGACCGGTATTATCCCCGCCCATGCCTCGCGAGACCAGGTCGAAGGAGGCCGGCCGCTTGCCCCATTGCTCATACGCGTAGTCGAAGGTCCGGGCATCTGAGGAAAGGCGCAGACCGGTCCAGTTGCCCCGATAATCGGCTTTGCGCGGTTTCAGGCTGAAGGCGACCACACCCTGGGGAGACAGCTTGCTCAGGACCGGCTCCGCGGAAGCGACGAGGAAGGAGCCGTCCGGCAGAGCCTTTATGTCCATGATCATATCGGACAAGCCGGCATCCAAGTCCCGGTAGGCACCTCTTCCCGCGTTCGACCACATGCGCACCGGACGCTTGTCGCCCTGCCACCATCCCCCCCCTGCGGCCAGGGACCGTCCGTCGGCGGAGAATTCGACGCAGCTCAGGCTCCCGTTGTCCACCCCCGTGCCGTCCGGACTATAGGAGAACGAGAGCCCTTTCTTGGATACGGCGTAGACGTCGACCTTCGTGCAGTCGTTGAAACCGCAGGCCAGGAGCTTCCCGTCCGGCGAGAAGCACAGGCCGAACGGCTCCTTGCCGCCGCGCGACGAGACCTTCGCGATGAGCCCCGGAGGCTTGAGCCGATAGAGCCGGAGGGACCCGTCGAGCGCGGACGCGGCGGCATAGCTCCCGTCGGGGGAGAACACGAAGGAGTAGCTGTCGCCCCCGAAGTCCCTATCCGCGAAGACCTGGTTCCAGGTCCGGGTATCGTAGATCCTGGTACCCATCTTCCCGAGCGCGCAGCCCAGCAGCGAGCCGTCCGCGGAGAAGGCCAGATGGTTGATCACCTCCTCGAGCCCGACGAGCCTTCGGATCAGGGACCCGCTCTGCCGGTCGAACAGATATATGCAATCGCTCTCGTCCCAGGCGTAGCCGGTGCTGCCGCCTACGGCGATCGTGCTTCCGTCGGGAGAGAGGGCGCAGGAATAGAGCTTCCCCTCGTCTCCGGGACCGGTGGGCACGCGGAACGTGGAGAGGAGCCTTCCCTCCGAATCCCACAGGCGCGCGCTCTTGTCGTCCGCGGCGGTAAGGTACCAGCGGCCCCGAGCGTCGGTCGCTACGCGCGTTATCCTGGCCGTGTGGAATCCCGTCTCGAGGACTAGGGAGGGCGCGGTCGGCGGCTGGGCCGCGAAAAGCGATGCGAGGCCGACGAAGAGGACAAGGAGCACCGTCGTTTTCTTCATAGGGCTTTCTCCCGCCGCGTCCCGCCGGCTGGCGCGAGACGTCTTTTCCGAGTGTCCGTTAGATTTGGGATCCGACCTGCGCGACGATTTCAGTATACCCCTCAAGCGCCCAAGAATCCTCCTTCTCGGTCCTCTCCATCGCCGGCGGCGCTCGGGGTCGGCTAGCGAACGACGATTCCCGAAATCTCGACAGTACCCGGCGCCCATAGCCCCAAGGTCAGTCCGTTGAGGATGAGGTTCAGGATCGAAGCCTTGTACTTGATGTCGACGTTGATTGCCTCGGTGCCGTTCTTGGCTCTGATTTCGCGCGCGATGGCGTCGGTGACCGCGTTGTCGGTGGCGTTGGCGCTGATATTGAGCAGCTTGACTCCGCCTGCGGATCCCAAGAACTCGTTGACCCACACCGTCGTATGGAACTCTCCGAGGACGGTGCCCTGAGGCGGCGTAGCATACATGGCCAGCCCCGACGACTTGAAGGTCGTGCAGGAGGCCGCCAGGAACGCGAGGAAAGCTATCAGACTAAGAATCTTTAGCGACTTCATCGATTCTCCTTCCCTAGGCCAATTTAGCAGAAACCATAATGGTTGGGAGGCGACCAGTCAAGAAACAAGACCGTTAAATGACCGAGAAAAATACCCATCGGCCCGAGCCGGGACCACCGAAAATCGACGGCGATTTGGAAACAGGTGATCCAGGAAGGCCGGAAATGTGTACTCATATACATGAAGGTGGTGGCCGTGCCGGACGAGCGGGATCAATGGATAAAGGACGAGATATTGATGGAAAGGGTCGCCCGGAAAGACGAAAAGGCGCTCCAGATCCTCTATGCTCGCTTCGCGCCTCTCTTGCACCACATCGCCTTGAAAAGCCTGGATAAAGGCGCGGCCGAAGATCTCGTCCAGGAAGTCTTCTTCGCCATCTGGACCAAATCGGGCGATTTCGATCCGATCAAAGGCAATTTCAGGAATTGGATCCTTCAAATCGCGCACTTTCGCATCCTCAACGAGTTGAGACGCCGCGGCCGCCGGCCGGCCCTGAACTTCGAAGACATGGATATCCTGGCCGACACCGCAAATGGCCGAAGCGACCCCCCCGAGGAGACATGGAAGAGCTTCAGAGTCGATGCCGTTCGCGAGGCCATAGAGCATCTGCCCGGACCCCAGCGCCAGGCACTGCAATTGGCTTTCTTCGATGATCTTTCTCATGAGGAAGTCGCCGACGCGCTGGGTTTGCCCCTTGGGACAGTCAAAGGGCGAATCCGCCTGGCGCTTCGAAAGCTGCGGCGCCGGTTGATTCCCGTCGCCTTGGGATTTCTGGCGGTTTGGGGCGCCGGAGCCTCTATTTGGGCCGTTCTATCGATCGACGACGCCGCCGCGAGGGGTGACGCCCTGGCCTTCATCACCGGCTCCGGCACCGAGGTCAAGAGACTGACGGCGACCGACGGAAGCGTTTCGGGCAGTTGCAGCTACGATACCCGGCGACAAGCCGTCGTACTTGCGCTCGAGGGCCTGAAAAAACCGGAGACCGGTAGGCTTTACCGTCTATGGGCTCGTTGGGACGGGGACTGGGTGGCGACCGGAGATCTCACATGGGAGAAGGACGGACGGGGATACCTCCAGGTCAAGGACCCGCGGTGGTCGCGGGAACCTCGTTTGATCGAGGTGACGATCGAGAGCGCGGGACGCGAGGATAGTCCGTCCGGGCCGATTATCGTCGGTGCGGAGCTTTAAGGCTGCGACAGATCATGGATACCAAGTCATATCAATAGGGAGGTCGGCATGCGTACGAGAACCGGATGGTTATTTGTTTATCTTCTTATCACACCCGCATTGTTCGGAGCAGGCGGAGGTGGGGGCGGCGGCGGTGGAGGCGGCGGAAACAGGGCCGCCGATACGTCTTCGCAACCGGCCACCGCCCAGTCATGGTACGACCTTGGGTACAAAGCCGCGCGGAACGAGAAATACGAAGAGGCCGTAAAGGATTTCAGCGAGGCATTGAAGCTTCGACCCGACTACCCGGAGGCCTTGAACATGGAAGGGTACAGCCTCCGAAAATCGGGGAAGCCGACCCAGGCCTTTACCTACTACGATAAGGCTCTGGCTTTGAGGCCTGATTTCCCCGATGCCCGTGAATACTATGGCGAAGCCAGTCTACAAGTCGGAGACCTGAAAAAGGCCGTTCAGCAATACCTGATCCTGCAAAAGGCCGGCGTTCCCCAGGCTAAGGAGCTGTTAGCCTGGATCGATGCCTATGTGAACGACAAGACGCCTCCGGCCGAGGATCTGTAGGGCGTATGCAGCCGTCGCCATCGGGCCGAGGGAGGGGGGATGAAATGCACGAATAGGAGACTGCCGTCTTATCTGCCGATTTCGGCCGTCCTGGCAGTCCTTCTTTCGCTCGTGACTGCCTGCGCCAATGCCATGAAGGACTCCGGGTCGTTGTCGTGGCCCGGTTTCACCTTCACCGGGTGGGACACCCAGGACAATGGAGGCATAGACGGCGGCGGCGGCGGAACCTTCTATACCCCTGACCAGGGCTTCACGATCAACTCCGACGTAACGCTCTACGGTACCTGGGTCTCCGGGCCTTGAGAGTCCTGCGCGACTGCCGCTTAGAAATGCCTGGGCTCATCCCCCTTCCCCGTCCGGTCCCCGATAACTATCTTGTAATCCATGAGCGAGCCGATGATGAGCGCTTTCGACGAGGACAGGGACTCGTGGCCGCTGGTCGACCCCGAGGGCCGCCCCGTTCGCTTCGCCTCGCTCGATGCGCGCCCCCGTCCCGATGAATACATGCCGGTGCTGGAAGGCAAGTCGATCCGACTCGAACCCATGGGCGAGGAGCATCTCGAGGGGCTCTGCGAAATCGGGCTCGATTCCGCGGTCACTCGCTTCATGCCGATCCGCATCGCAAGTCGCGAACAAATGACGAATTACGTCCGCGATGCGATTTCCGCCCGCGAGTCCCTCGCGGAAATCCCCTTCGCCATCATGCTGAAAGCCGGCCCGTCCTCCGCGCGAGTGGTAGGAACCACCAGATTCCTGAACATCGCCCCGCGTGATCGGCGAATGGAGATCGGATCGACCTGGATCGGCGGGGAATGGCAGCGCACGAGGGTCAATACCGAGGCGAAGTTCCTGATGCTGCGGCACGCCTTCGAGGCGCTCGAGTGCATCCGCGTCGAGTTCAAGACCGACTCCCTCAATGAACGTTCCCGCCGCGCGCTTCTCAGGATCGGGGCGATCCAGGAAGGCATATTCCGAAATCACGTCATCACCGCGGACGGCAGAGTTCGCCACTCAGTGTACTTCAGCGTCACTTCCGAAGACTGGCCGAGCCGCAAGGCTCGGCTGGGAGGTCTGCTCGGGATCCGCGATGCTTCGGGAGGATCTATTGAAGGGAAAGCGCGATAAGAAGGGCGACGGCAAAAGGATCATCGTCATGGTCGTTTTGGGAATCGTCGTCGTGGCCGTCCTGCTGCGCCGCTTCTCTCAGCTCATTCATTGGGGGGTACGGCCATGACGGACGAAGTCGCGGAGTTCTGGAATGCCTTCGAGAGAGAGACGGGCGAGAAGGTCGAGGCCCGCAGCGAAGGCAGGTGGTACAGCGTCCCCGGAAGCGACGCGGGGCACGAAGGCCTCCTCATATTGACCGACAGGACCTTCCGCTTCGCATACGTGCCCGACGCGCAGAGACCGTTCCTGCGCACCGGCGTATCCCCCGAACGAGAGGAGCGGTCCGAGTTCAGCCTCGCTCGCGGAGACATCGTCTCCGTACGCGTACTGAGAGCGGCCTCCCTGCGGGATTCCTTATTTCGCTGCTCCATCGTCGCGAGCGGCGAGCACGGAGAGGAGACATATGAAATATCGGTCGACCCTTCGAGCGGCCTCATCGACGCCTTGAAGACGATTTAGCCCGGCGCTAGGTAACCGCATGCCCGAACATCCCTTGAAGACGATGAGGTCGCTCGACCCGAGGCTCATCGATCATCTCGCCGCCACGGAAGAGTTCGTCTACGCCGACGGAGCCTTGCCGCCGAAAATAAAGCTTCCTATCGCGATGGCCTTCGACGCCGCTTTGAAGCGGCATGCCGCGCGCGATATAGTGATTCGAAGCCGGTCGTAATCGGGAGCGAACATGATAATCGAGCGGAAGAATCTGCGAAGGGTTCAGACGATCCTCTTGTCGATCCTCGCGGCAATATGGGTCATCTTCTGCGTCGGAGCATGGAGCTCGAGCGCGCGGAGCGGATTCGACGCCCTGCTCATCCTGGTTTCGACGGCCATCGTCGCCGCCATCGTCCTTTTCCTGCTGGCGAGGGAATGGGAAGGCGAAGTCTTGAGCCAGAGCGAGAAGATTCAGTACCTGGACGACCCGGATCACGTCAGCGACCGGGTGGAGGTCCACTATGCGAGGATTCGCCTGCCTTCGGGCCGATCGAAGAGGGTCAGGCTAGGCTCCGACAAGGAAGTATTGGATAGGCTCGACGTGAAGGCGGGCGACAGGCTCGTGAAGAGAAGGTGGGCTCTCTTCTGCGTCGTCGAGAGGAAGACCTGAGGAAGCGGGGCCGCGCCGGCCCGAGGCTCGCTAGACGGCGGTCGAGCCTTCGAGGCAGCGATCGACGTGCCTCATGAGGTCGGCGCTCCTCCACGGCTTCATCACGACTCCGTCGGCGACGCCGTCGCGCAGGAGGGAGTCGATCGTCGAGTCCTCGGCGTGCCCCGTGACGAGGATGGCCCTGACGGCCGGATGGTCGCTCTTCACCCTCCGCAGGAATTCGTCGCCCTTCATCCCGGGCATCAGCCAGTCGGAAATGACGAGGATGAGCCGCGCGCCCTCGCCGTCGAGCTCGTCGATGATACCGAGCGCCTCCTCGGCGCTGAAGGCGGTCTCGTATATGAAGCGCTCGGCGTAGCGCGACTTGAGCTCCTGCTTGACCGAGAAGGCGATGATGGCCTCGTCGTCCACGCAGAGAATAGCCTTGTCGGACTTCATCCGGGGATCCCTTCCGCGGCGGCCGACAACCTGACCCGGAAGGTCGTCCCGCCCGAGCCGGTATCGGATATGGAGACTACGATCCGCTCTCCCCCGCGGTAGGCGAAGCGCGACGTGACGACGATGAGCGCGAGCATGGGCAGGAGGGCCGCTATCGGGATCATAAACGTCAGAGCGTAGGGCAATTCGGCATATTGGAATTGTAGGTGCGCGACCGCGATTGTTCAATCGAGGATCGATCCGGCGTCGAAGGCGATCTCGCAGCGGAGTCCTCCCGCGTTCTCGAAGCGCAGGGCTCCCCGCATCTGCCTGACGAGCGAATCGATCAGGACCATTCCAAGGGTCGCGGCGCTTGCGACGTCGAAGTTCTCCGGCATTCCTCTGCCGTTGTCCGTGTACACCAGACGGTAACGATCCTCCGCTCGGAGAATCGATATGCCGATCACCGGATCGACGGTCTCCGTGAAGGCGTGCTTGAGGGAATTGGTCACGAGCTCATTGAGAATGAGACCCAACGGGAGCATCGTGCCGAGGCCGAACTCGCTCTCGCCGACGTCGACCTCGAAGCGGACCGTCCTGCCGGCGCGGTCGAGGGTGAGATTCCGCGTCAGAGCGTCGAGGAATTCATCGAGCACGACCGATGGGCGCCCGGCCCCCTGGTACAGCCGATCGTGGATTATCGCCATACCTTCGATTCTCTCGATGGTCGTCTGAAGGATGGATTCGCACTGTCCCTGCTCTCCTTCGCATGCCTTGATCCGCCCGAGGTTCAACAGCGAAACGACCAGTTGCAGATTGTTCTTCACTCTATGGTGCGTCTCCTTGAGGTACATGTCCCGTTCGGCTACGGCTTCTCGAAGCTTGGTCTGCGTCGACCTGAGCTCCTCGAAGGCCAGCTCGAGACGACCCCCGATATTCTTCGATATGCGGGTGACCAGGTATGCGACGGCCGATGCGATGACCAGAGCCAGCATGGAGGCGACGAGCGCCGGGTTCAGGGCCGGAGCGGGGCGGATCGGGTCGATCAGGCATGATACCAGGACGGATATCGCGCAGAAGGGGACGAATACCCGGAGGAGCTGGGCGCTGACGGAATCGCCGTAAAAATCGGAGAATAAGGTGGCGATATCGTCATTGGCGAGAAAAAGTGATGCGCACAGCGCTATGCACGCTACCGAGGTCGGAAGCGATATGGGAATGATCTCGGACTCGTACAGGAAGGGCGAGCCGAAGATATACCCGAACAGCATGACTATCGGCAGGATCGCGGTCGGAACGAAGATCAGGCGGGATAGCCACCGGATTCCCGCGTGGCGCGCGACGAGATCGCAGACCAGGACGAGAATGATGATGAGGGCCGAAAGAGGGGAAATTCTTACGAGAGGGATGCCGCCGGATCGGTACCCGCCGCGCGGCGGGAATAAGGCGACTATATCGATCGATGCCGCCATGGCTTTGGGGGAAAGAAGCAGCAGCCCGACATAGGCGATCAAAAGACAGGCGGTCAATGAAAGCAGCGAAGAGAAGAAGCGCGATCGCGAACCCGATCCGCCGCGCAGGAATACCAGCACGGACTCGACGATAAGCAGGAGGGCGACGCTCGGCGCCATCGGTATCGAAACTCTCCCGTAGGGGTTGATGCCGCCTGCCCAGAATACGAATTGGGCCAGGCAGAACGCCACATTGACGACTAGGACGATCACTTGCGTCTTGTATCCGCGTCCCTGTTTCGCGCCTGCTTCGGTCGTCGGCTTAAGAATCGAGGTGACATCGCTGCTTTTCAACGGTACGTCCTACCCGTTTCCGGCGCGGGGTCGTAAAGGCGCCGATAAACTCTCCATACAAAGTCTATGTATTCCGATTTCACTGTCAACGATGACGACTAGCCGGCGACCGGGAAACGCAATTCGTACTCGAGGCCATTCCCGCTTTTCATCGATATGGTGCCGCCGAGTTGCAGGGCGAGGCTATGGATGAAGGTCATGCCGAGATTCTTGAACGCAATCGCGTCGAAAGACGGAGGAAGTCCGATGCCGTCGTCCATGAAGACGTATACATATTGCCCGGAAGGTCGGTCAAGGGTCATCGCTATCGAGATCCTCCCCGAGGTCCTTCCGGAGAAGGCGTATTTCAAGGAATTGGTCAGCATCTCGTTCGTTATGAGACCCAAAGGGACCATTCTGTTGAGGTCGAGTCGCAGGTCGGCGGCATCGACCTCGACCCTGACGATACAGCCGGGTACCGAGTACATCTCGGCGAGGTTGCGCCATATTTCACGCAGATATTGCGCGACGGCGATCTCCGCCATATCGTCCTTGATATACAGCATCTCGTGGATGATGGCGATGGACGAGATACGCGACACCGTATCCTTGACGAATTTCTCGATCACGGCGTTCGGCGACCCGTCCGATTCCAGCCTGATCATGGCGCTGATGAGCTGTAGGTTATTCTTCACGCGGTGATTGACTTCCCTGAGGAGGATCTCCTTCTCCTTGAGCGAGCGCTCCTGCTCTCTCTCCAGCCGTAATCGCTCGGATACGTCCCAGAATATCCCGATGACGCCTATGACTTCCCCTTTCTCATCCCAAATCGGGCTCTTTACCGTATTGACCCACGTCTCTCCGCCGGGACCCGGCCATTTCTCGATGAAATCCACCGCGATTCCCGATTTCATTACCGATCGATCGTCCTCCCGATATTTGTCGGCGAGCTCTCGGGGATAGAACGCGACATCGTCCTTACCGACGATGTCGTCCGGTCGTATTCCCAGCGCGGTCGCATAGCGTCCGTTACAGGAAAGGTATACGGAGTCCCGATCCTTGACGAAAATCATCTGCGGCAGATTTTCCGCCAGGATGCGGTACTTACGCTCGCTGTTCGCCAATACCTCCTCGGCCCGGACGCGTTCGGTTATGTCGATGATGCTGGCTCGCACCAGGCGCCGGTCGCGGGAGGGCAGCCGGACGAGCCGTATCTCGCAGGTCATGCCCTTGCCGTCTTCGCTGCGGACCGCGCGCTCGAATATCACTTCCTCCCCCGCCAATGCGCGGGAGTCATGGGTCTTCATGCTCGCGGCGACTTCCAGTCCATCCGGCTGCCCGGGAAGATAGAAACGGTCGAGCCCTCCCTCGAGGAGCCGCTCGCGGCTGCAACCGAAGAGTTTCTCGGCCCCGAGATTCGCGTCGACGATCCGTCTTTCGTCGGCGTCGTAGACGATGATCGACTCGGGGGCGCGCTCGATCATTACCCTGAATCGGGCCTCGCTTTCGCTCGCGGCGGCTCGGAGCCGCGACAGCCGGCGATTCATCGCGGACAAGGCCCCGACGAAGGCGGCCAAAGATAGGAAGGCGATCGCGGCCGCGACGACGGCGACCTTGTATTGCCCCCACAGCGTGAGGGGGCGATTGACGACGACGCTGCCCGCGGGGAGCATCGCCAAGTTCCCCTTCCACCTGGCGAGCTCGACCCAATCGACCATCGCTTGGGTCGGCGTATCGAAATCCGTCACCGGCGCGGCAAGCTCGAGCCTCCCGGCGAGATAGTCGATCGCGAGCCTGCCGGCCTGCTCGCCGATCGTCTCGGTCTTGAGCAGGACCCCGCCCACGATCCCATGCCCCAGAAAATCGCCCAGCAGCGCGAAGACGGGAGCGTCGGCGGTTCTCGCCACGATGTCGACAACTTCGATCGGCGCGAAGGCGCGACCGGTCGTGTCCGAGAAATACGAGGAGTAGATGACGATGGATGCGGGGGGAAGGTGGGAAATCCGCTCGAGCATCTCTTCGTAGGTCGACTCGTTCGCGAACTCGAAATCCAGTCTGTCCTTCCACGGGGCGAAGGACTTGCGCGCGTCGTCCAGGAAGGGGAGGATGTCGTCGTGCGCCCCGGTTACCACGAACACCCTGCGCGTGGCTGGGAAGAGGGCGAGGGCGGCGCGGAGCGTATCGGCGGTCCGCACCCTCCACCTGATGTTCATGACCTTGCGCGGGCCAACGGCCAAGTCCCCGATCGTCGGCGAGAGCGTGGAGAGCACCGCGGCTCCCGGGAACAGGTCCCTGCACTCGACAGTCAGGAAATCGATCGCGGGAAGCCCTTCGGTTATCACTACGCCTATATGTTTGCCGACGAACCTGTGGCGCAGCTGGACAGCCAGGTCGGCCCGATAACCGGGACCGTACTCGCGCGAGAAGTCCAGGTGCTCGAAGAAGATGTCTTTGAGCGCGACGCCGCCTGCCTGCAGCGCCGTAAGGAGGCCCTTGTTGACGCCGTCGGGGATCGGCAATCCGAATTGGAAGCTGTCGAGGACCAGAATCTGTCGAGGCTCGGAAATCCCCGACTGCTTCGTCGACCCGGCGACATGGGCTTGGCCGGCCAGGGCCAAGGAACATGTCATGATCGCGACCACCGCCCCCGCCCGCCGATACAAAAGCGCCTCCCTCAAGCCCATGCCTACTCAAATATAGTGGACTTCCCTGAAACGATAGACATTTTATTGCTACAATTGTAGCGGCAAACGGAATCGCGCCTGGAGGGTGCCGATGAAGACTGTAGTCATAACGGGAGGGAACCGCGGACTCGGCTTCGAGTGCGCGCGGAACATCGCCGCGGCTGGCGGATAGTGCTCGCCTGCCGCGACCCGGAAGCGGCGGAAGAGCCCGCCGGGACGACGGGAAAGCATTTCGTCGGCCTAGACAACGTCGGGCTTCAAACGGCAAGGAAATGAAGATAAAAGATTCATCATTCTTCAGGCCGGCGCCGAAAGCCCGGGACGCCCCTACCGGATTTCCCTTATCAGATTGCTCGAGCTGTCCGCGACGAAGAGCCGCCTCGGCGATTTCGAGGACATGGCCAAACCATTCGGCTGCCAGAACGAGGCCGTCTTTCCGGCGCCGTCGGAGAAGCCTGCCTCGTCCGAACCCGCGAGCGTGGTCACGGCTCCGGTATCGATATCGATCTTGCGAATCTTCCGGCTTTCGCTCACGTAGAGGTCCTTGCCGTCGATAGCCGCTCCCAAAGGACGGTCGAAGCGAGCGGCAGTCCCGGTCCCGTCCGCCGAGCCCTTGGCGAGGGAGCCCGCAAGGGTAGTCACGGCGCCAGTAGCGATGTCGATCTTGCGGATCTCGTTGTTGCCTGAATCCGTCACGTAAAGGCTTTTTTCGTCGAGGACGATCCCCGAAGGTTGATTGAAACCGGCCGCCGATCCGATCCCGTTCGCGGAGCCCCCGGCGACCGAGCCGGCGAAGGTGCTTACGAGGCCGGTCGCGATGGCGATCTTGCGGATCTCGTCATTGGCGGAATCCGCGACGTAAAGGTTCGTTCCGTCGGTAGCCAAGCCCGCCGGGTGATTGAAGCTGGCCGAAGGTCCCGAGCCGTCTTGATGACCGGCCTTTCCCGACCCGGCGAAGGTGGTCACCGCGCCGCTGCCGATCACGATCTTCCTTATCAGGTTATAATTGCTGTCCGACACGTAAAGGCTGTTTCCGTCCGTCGCCAAGCCTTTTATGTAAATGCCGAAACTCGCGGCCTTCCCGGTCCCGTCCTCATGTCCGAATCTGTCGGAACCGGCGAGCGTAGTCACGGCGCCCGAAGCGATATCGATCCTGCGGATATCGCAGATGGCGAAGGAATCCGGAAGATAGTTCGCTTCCGAAACGTAGACGCTCGTCCCGTCCGTAGCCACCGCGCAGGGAGCGTCGAAGCTGGCGGATGAACCTGTGCCGTTCTTGTAACGGTTTCCGATGGAGCCGGCGAGCGTGGTCACGAGCCCCGTGTCGACGGCGACCCCGCGAATCAGATCGGCATCCGCGACATAGAGCTCGTTTCCGGCGATAGCTACGCCGAGAGGACCGTAGAAACCGGCGGCCGCCCCCGCCCCGTCCTCGTGGCCGAACTTCGTCGATCCCGCGATGACGCTTACGACGCCGCTTCCGATGACGATTTTCAGGACTCTGTTCTTTTCGGTCACGTACAGGTTTGTCCCGTCGGTAGTCAATCCATTGTTGGAAAATGAATAGAGACTCCCTGTCGGGCTCAGTATGTCCTTCGCGGAGATTCCCGAAGCGCCATTCTTATCGGCGTCGCCGATCGCGAGCTTGACAGTGGCGACGAGGCCCGTTTCGATCGCGATCTTCCGGATCAGACCATTATCCAGCACATAGAGATTCTTCCCGTCCGAAGCCATTCCCCCGGGTACTCCGAAGAAACTTGCCGCGATTCCCGTCCCGTCGGAATGCCCGGACTTGCCCGATCCCGCGACTGTAGTCACCGCGCCGGTTGCGATCGCTACCTTCCTGATCCAGAGACGATCCGCCACGTAAAGGTCGGGACCTGCGACGGCCATCCCCGAGGGGCGGTCGAAACCGGCTGCCGATCCCTTCCCGTCCTGATGATTTTCCTTGCCCGAACCCGCGAGGGTGGATACGGCTCCCGTTGCGATCACTATCTTTCGAATCGAGCGATTCAAGGCATCGGCTACGAAAAGATTCTCGCCGTCCGTAGCCATAAAAGTGGGCGTATTGAACCTGGCCGCCGCGCCGATACCGTCGGAGAAGCCCGATGTCGGCGAGCCCGCGAGCGTCGTCACGGCGCCTGTCCTTATCTCGATCTTGCGGATCTCGTTCGCGAGGGAATCCGCCACGTAGAGGTTCGTCCCGTCGGCGGCGACGCCACAGCTGACGGAGAAACTGGCCGCGGCTCCGATACCGTCGAAGGTGCCGTGGATGGATCCCGCGAGCGTGGTCACCAGACCTGCGATGCTCGTCTGTTGAGCGAATGCAGCCTGAGAGACGGTCATGACCAATACCGCGAGTATCAGCCGAGCGAAGACTTTCATTACATTCCTCCCGGACGACTTTTGCATATAGCGCATTCTGACATAAAGTCTAGGCCGAAAGCCATGGATTTCGCGAAGGACTTCGATAGATTATGGATCGATCCGAGGGGGTAAGGCATGGCAGGACTAGCGCATCTGGGGCTTGGCTTCGCGCTCAAGCTAGTCGCGCCCGAGGCGCCGGTGGTCGCCCTGGTCGCGGGAGCGGAGGCCCTGGACATACTCTGTCTCCCCGCGACGCTGTTCCGGCGCGGCGAAGCCTTCGTGCTCGCCGCCACGCACAGCCTGGCCGCCTCTCTCGTCTGGTCCGCGGCCGCGATGGGCATCGCGGCCATCGCCGGGGCTGACCTGCGCACCGTCCTCGTCCTCGGCCTCGCGGTCTTCAGCCACTGGATCCTCGACTTCATCACCCATCCCATGGGGGCGGTCATCGGCAAGAAGCCCCGGAAGCCCGCTCCACCCGACCTTCCTCTTTCCTTCTCGGCGGTCTCCCCGAAGGTGGGGCTGGGCCTCTATAATCATTCCTTCGCCCTATCCGTGGTCTTCGACATCGGACTGACCGTGGCCGGGGTCGCAGCCTATGTCTTCCGCCCTTTCTAAGGGGATATACGTGGAATCGATGATCATCCCGGCGAATTGGGGCGGTCTGAAAGCCCTCGACGTCGGGATGGTCCATCCCGGGCGAGGATTATTAATCGTCGACGGAGACGCGCGAAGCGAGCTTTCCGACAATTTGCGTTCACGGACCATGAACCTCGCCTCGGCGAAAGGCCACTCGGTCGAGACGCTGGAAGTCGGACGCGACGAGCTCCCGCCCTGCATCGGCTGCCTCGAGTGCCTGACGAAGCGCCCCGGCTCCTGCGTCTACGACAAGGCATTCCGCCATATCGCGGAGAAGGCCGCCTCCGCTTCCTTCGTCGTATTCCTCGCCTCATCTTCCTTCGGAAATCCGTCTTCGGCGATCAAGAACCTCATGGATCGCGGAGGGCTCATCGTCAAAGACTCGGCAACCCGCCAGATCGTGATCGGCTACGGAGAGGAGGCGAGCGCCGAGGAAGCGAGCACTTTCGTCGACGCGGTCGCGAAGCATCGGGGCCGGGCCGACGTCGTCCACCCGAACCTGCGCGAGACGATCGAAGTCTTCTTCACGAGGTCTCCGAAAGATAACGAGCGGATCGCGGAGACTCTGGCGGACTCTCTCTGACATCGAGGCCGAGATGAAGAAGATATGCATGGTGAACGGCAGCTTCCGCGGAGGGAAGGCGTCGAGCCTGATCTTTCTGAAGGACCTCGCGGCGGGGATGAGAGGAAAAGATCTTTCCGTGGAGTTCTACGGGATGAAGACCGGGCCGGCCGCCGCGCATCCGGAGGGTACATTCCGGGCCCTGGCCTGCGCCGATGCCCTCGTCTTCGCGTTTCCTCTCTACGTCTATTGCCTTTCCGGCGGCTTCGTCCGCTTCCTCGAGGATTTCCGGGGCTATCTCGCGAGCGGAGGGGAGCGGAATCGGGGGACCCGGATATACGCTATCGTGAATTGCGGCTTTCCGGAACCGCGGATTACGAAAGAAGCGGTCCGCGTGATACGCAATTTCAGCTCGCGAACGGGATTCGATTATCGCCTCGCGGTCTCGATCGGCTGCGGCCCCGCGACCGCCATGACGCGAAAGCTTCCTTTCCTCAACTCGAAGCTCAAACGGGCCTGGGCCAGGATCATCGAGGACATCCTGGACTCGAACGCTGGACATACGGAGGACCTTCTCGTAGAACCGGCGATACCGAAGAGCATCCTTCTCCGCGTAAAGGAGAGCTATGAGAGGAAAAGCGGGATCCTTTAGATGAGGAGATGGAATCTCGATCCTCGTTCTCGGACCGGAGAAATAACGAGGCCGGGGCGGTCCCCGGCCTTCCTCGTATATCGAGCGGTGCGCCCTCAAGTCAGGCGGGCGCCCAGCGCCGTCCTTTCTGGGATGCCTATGGTAGATACTATATTAGAGAGATAGTATTGGAGGTACCGTGGATACGAAACGGAAACGCCGCTGGCTGTCTCTGGCGCTCCTATCGGCCTCGATCTCCGCATGCGCCGACCTGCAGCCGGCGAAGGGCTCGACCTTCTTCGACCTGGTGCGAACCGGATCTCCGCACGACGTGCAGGCCGCCATAGCCGGCGGAGCGGACATCAAGGCTCATGACCGCGAAGGGACCACGCCGCTCATGATCGCCGCCGAGGGCAATCCGAACCCCGAGGTGACCGCGGTCCTGCTGAAGGCCGGAGCCGACCTGACGGCTCGCGACATCTTCCTCAGGTCGCCCGTGCTGTACGCCGCGAGGAACAGGAATCCCGACGTCATGACCGCGGTCCTGAAGGCGGGCGCGGACGTGAATGATCAAGACAAGGACGGATGGACCCCGCTCATGCTCTGCGCCGGCGATGCCGACCCCAACCCCAAGATGATCGCCGCCCTCCTCGAGGCGGGGGCGAGCGTGGATTCCGGCAACAAGGACGGGGACACTCCGCTGATCATCGCGGCGGGGATACCGAGCCCCGGAATAATAGACGCCCTTCTCAAGGCCGGAGCGAGAGTCAACGCCAGGAACATACGAGGCGTCACGCCGCTCATGCACGCCGCGAGCTCGAACCCGAACCTCGAGGTGCTCGATCTCCTCATCCGGGCGGGCGCGAAGGTGAACGGCCGCAATTATCATTACGTGACTCCGCTGATCTACGCCGTCACGAACAACAAGAACCCACATGTAATCGAACGGCTCCTGAAAGCGGGCGCGGATCCGAAGACTCGGGACTACGACGGGCTGACGGCGCTCGACTACGCCAAGACTAGCGAGAACCTGATCGGAACGTCCGCGTACCGCATGCTGGAGGAAGCGTCGAAATAGAAGGGAGCTCGGCGGACGAGCGAGGGCCGAGGGATCGCCATGCACCTTGACTCCGCTACCGCGGCGCCCTTCCTTGCCTCGGCCGTCCACCGGGTGCTATTGTTCCCATGATATCTTTTGAAGCGAGGACCCATCATGAAGGACGATAAAGTATTGCGGAACGAGCTTCTCGCGCTCCTCGACAGCCACAACGCGCACATGAGCTTCGCCGACGCGGTGGCCGATTTCCCCATGGAGCACATCAACACCAAACCCGCCAACTGTCCCTACTCCTTCTGGCATTTCGTCGAGCACATCCGGATAACGCAATGGGACATCCTGGAGTTCGTCGTCGATCCCAAGCACAAGTCGCCGCGCTGGCCCGCGGGCTACAGGCCGCGGCCGGAGGAAAAGACCGACGAGGCCGGCTGGGCCAAGAGCGTCGCCGCGGTGCTGTCCGACCTGGAGAAGGTGAAGGCCATCGTGAACGATCCCGCGACCGACTTCTTCGGGCCCATACCTCACGCCCCCGACTACACGGTGTTCCGCGAGCTGCTCCTCGTCGCCGACCACAACTCCCATCACGTGGGCGAGCTCGCGATCATGCGCCAGATCGAGAACATCTGGCCCGCGGGGAAGAAGTACCTCACCGGCAGGGCGGACTAGCTTCGAGATACCGATTCCCGGCTGGTTTCCAATCGGATCCCGAATGCATTGAGCGGCCCGTCGACGAGATAGTCGTCGGGCCGCGGCGGGCGAGATCATCCGCCACATCGTTCCGGACATCGGGAAGACGGCCGATCTCGTGCAGGAGATATCGGCGGCTTCGCGCGAGCAGACGCTGGGCGCCGAGCAGATCGGGAAGGCGATGAACCAGCTCGATACGGTGATTCAGCAGAATGCCTCGGCCAGCGAGGAAATGGCTTCCATGTCCGAGGAGCTCTCCAGCCAGGCGGAGCAGCTCACGGAAACCATGTCCTTCTTCAAGATCGAGGAGGACACGGCGCCCGCCGCTTCCGGGACCGCGCCCGCCGGCAGACCGAGTCGGACGGCCATCGCCCTCGCGTCGTCCTTGACAGAATCGACAGGATGAGTTAAAAACCATATAAGAGTCGCATATCCTAATTAAAAGGCGGAGGCTTTCGCATGGATCGCTGGCTGGCTGTCTCCGACGGGGCGAATGCGGCACTCCATGCGCTGGCCTACGCAGTCTCGCGGGGCAAACCGGTCTCGGCGCGCGCCGCCGCCGATGAGCTCGGCGTCTCGCCCTCCTATCTCGCCAAGCTCATCCAGACCCTGAGCAAAACCGGCCTGGTCGAGGCCCATCGCGGCGCCTCAGGCGGCTTCGCGTTCAAGGGCGACGCGAAGAAGCTCAGCTGCCTGGATGTCGTGGTCGCCGTCGACGGCCCAATCCCCACGCGGCAGTGCCTCTTCGCGACCTCGGTATGCAAGCGGGGCAGCTGCGCGCTCAAGACCCTCTGCGAAGGGATATCGGCCAAAGCCGTCAAAGTTCTCGGCTCGACGACCATAGCCGACGTGGCCAAGAGCTTCAGATAGAGCCAGCATAGGGAGGAACCATGTTCTGTCATCAGTGCCAGGAAACCATGCGCAATACCGGCTGCAACGCGGCCCGAGGCGTCTGCGGCAAGCCGAAGGAGGTCGCCGATCTCCAGGATCTCGCGCTCTTCGTCTGCAAGGGAATCGGCTTTTGGGGAGCGAAGGCCCTGGAGCTCGGCGCCTATGACGAAGGAACGGCCTTTTTCGTCGACCGCCTGCTCTTCGCGACCATCACGAACGCCAACTTCTCCGCCGCGGAGTTCACCGCCTGGATCCTCGAGGCCCTGGCGCGCCGCGACGCGGTCAAGGCGAGCTTCCTCGCGGCGGGCGGCCAGGTCCCAGGCTCCCTTCCCGGAGCCGCCGCGTGGAGCGCGGCCGGCGAGGGCGCCGTCCGGACCGCCGCGGCCTCGGGTCTCGGAGGCTGGCTCGCCATAGCCGACGAGGACAGAAGGAGCCTATCCTCGCTCGTCCTCTACGGACTCAAGGGCATGGCGGCCTATATGGAACACGCCTATGCCCTCGGCAAGTCCTCGAAGGAGCTATTCTCCTTCATGTACCGCGCCCTCGCGGCCCTCGCCGAGGAGGCCGCGAGCAAGGAAGACCTCCTCGCCCTCGTGCTCGAGACGGGCAGGCAGGGCGTCGCCGCCATGGCCCTCCTCGACGAGGCCAACACGGGAACCTACGGCAGGCCGCGCGTCTCCAAGGTGAAGACCGGCGTGCGCGACCGCCCCGGCATCCTCGTTTCCGGCCACGATCTCCGGGACCTCCACGATCTTCTCGAGCAGACCAGGGGCACGGGCGTCGACGTCTATACCCACGGCGAAATGCTGCCCGCCCACTATTACCCATTCTTCGAGAAGTACGACAACCTCTACGGCAACTACGGCGGCTCCTGGTGGACCCAGGCCGCCGACATCGAGAGCTTCAACGGGCCCGCGCTCTTCACCTCCAACTGCCTCGTCCCGCCGAAGGAAGGCCAGAAGAATCGCATCTTCACTACGGGCGTCGTGGGCTTCGACGGCTGCGCCCACGTCCCTGACCGGGCGGCGGGAGGCATGAAGGACTTCTCGGCCCTGATCGCGCTGGCCCGGACCAGCCCGGCGCCGAAGGCCCTCGAGGACGGCACCATCGTCGGAGGCTTCGCCCACGACCAGGTCTTCGCCCTCGCGGACAAGGTAGTGGAAGCGGTCAAATCGGGCGCCATCAAGCGCTTCGTGGTGATGGCGGGCTGCGACGCGCGGCAGCCCTCGCGCGCCTACTATACCGGCGTGGCCGAGGCCCTTCCCGCGGACACGGTCAT
Organism: uncultured Treponemataceae bacterium; assembly: GCA_964491385.1. GTDB lineage: Bacteria > Spirochaetota > Spirochaetia > Treponematales > Rectinemataceae > UBA1306. Next base: position 38,061 of record CAZBGA010000020.1, read on the forward strand.
CCTGACGGCCGGCTGCGCCAAGTACCGCTACAACAAGCTCGCGTTGGGCGACATCGGCGGCATTCCCCGCGTGCTCGACGCGGGTCAGTGCAACGACTCCTACTCTCTCGCCCTGGTGGCCCTGAAGCTCAAGGAGATCTTCGGCGCCGCCGACGTGAACGACCTCCCCCTCTCCTTCGATATCGCCTGGTACGAGCAGAAGGCGGTCCTGGTCCTTCTCGCCCTCCTCTCCCTCGGCTTCAAGAACATAAGGCTCGGGCCGACGCTGCCCGGCTTCCTGTCTCCAGAAGTCGCCGCTACCATCGTAAAGAGCTTCGGCCTCAAGGGGATCGCCACGGCCGAGGCCGATGTAGAGGCCATGCTCGCGGGTAGGTGAACGGACGGGCCGGCAACGTCAGTCGGATGTAGGGAGCGCGAGAGCCGGGATCGCCGAGCCCGGCCGCTCGCCGCCGGCCGCAACTCACATCTTTCATCATGGCCATCGCCGCGACTATGCCGCGCGAAACCACGAGCAGCGGGGAGCCTAGGTACCGACCGCAAAGACCGCCGAATAAATTCCGGAGTAGTTGTCCCTGCCGTCGGCAAAAGGGCCGGAGATGGTAACAACGGCATTTGCGCTGTACACGTGGCCGAGATTATCGTTGAGATACGCAAAACTGTAAAATGTTCCGTTATCGACTACAGATACTTCCGTGATCGGCGGCGCGCCTGACGCCAGGCCCAGATATTGGAAAGGCTCAGTCAAATGAAAATCGGAGGGCGGGCAGTACGTGGAGTATCCTTCGGCCGACAATGTCTCTACACTGCCGGTACCGCTGAACTTCCCATCATAGGTCACCGGATAGGTCGTGCCGCTCGGGGCCGTGGAACTCGGACACCCCGCTAGGACGACAAGACCCAAGGCACAGAGGAAAGTCCCCGCGAATTTCATGGCCGGACGGCTCATCATTCTTGACCTCGATTTCTCGTCGGTGCGTGAAAGAGCGCGTCGCGCTAGAAGGCCCGCGCGGCTCGCACGGCTCCGATCCTGTTGTTGCTCGTGTCGATGATCGTCAGGCCGAACGTACTTTGCTCCCAGACTATCTCGTTGGAGTTGGCGTACTCCGAAGAGCTCCAATACCAGTCGGACCCGATACTGCCGAGGCCCGCGGCCTGCAGGTTCTGGAACATCGCGTTGAGCTCGTCCTTCGAAGGCAGGAACCAGTCCTTGTAGCCGCCATACCCGAGGCTCGCGCAAAGAAAGGCCGCGTAGTTCCCCGGTCCCTGTTCCGATTGGCCTGGGCCGAGCTCCGGATGTCTTCTTTCACGGGGATGAGGTAGTTCTCCCCGTCGACCTGCACCCAGGGGTGAAGAGGCGCTCGAGGTGGGCGCAGCTTCGGCCACGTTTAATGTGGGAACCTCTATCGCGTAGCCGCCCATCCGGCATCCGGAGATCCCGAGCGTCATGCCGCGCAAAGCCGCCGGCGCGGCCGGCGCCGGCGAAATTCTTCGGCGGGCACATACGCGTGCCCGATGCCCGTGCAAATATATATTTACTTCTTCCAAAACAAGGTGTACAACTCTGGCTGGAACGACGCGAAGGTTAATAAAACCTTAGCAAAACCAGGAGGATTTATGAATAGCCTCGAGATCGGAGCGGTGGTAGTGGTCGTATTGGTCGTGGCGGCGTGGGTCGGCGCGCTATTGGCCGGCAGGAAGACTCCCGTAAACCCGCTGGAGCCTCTTGCGCTGCCCAAAGGTTCGGTTAGGGCGATCCTCGGATTATTGATCGTGGGTGAATTCGTCAATTTTCTGCTTTTCGGATGGAAGGCTATCGACGAGGCCGCGACTTTCGGAAGCATTCTCGCGGCATTCGGAACGCTCGCCGGCGCCGTGACGGGTTTCTATTTCGGTTCCCGCTCCTCAAAGTAATCGACTTCGAGGATGATTCAAGATGAAAAAGATTAAACTGCGCTCTTTATATTACTCCATGTTGATCGTTTCGCTCTTTCTGTTATCGGTATCTTGCCTAACCTTTCACCGAAATGCCCAACTCGAAAGCATCGCGAGAGACTGGTCGATGGTGGTCCGCGCCAGCCAGGTAATACCCGTTTATCCGCTGACGGAAGACTTGCAACCCGGCGATATTCTGCTTGTTACTACACCAATCGACGACCAGGCGAAGGCTTACGGCAAAAAAGGATTTTTGCCTCTGGATCAGCACTTGTACCGCTTGGATCCGTCGGCGGACTATCCCGAGTTCTATCGCGATGGAATGTACGGGATCGGGAAAGGGCCTGACTCGCCACCGGGAATTTGGTTCTCCCCGGCCGCGGCCGGGGGACCGACTCCCTCGCCTCCGCCTGATAAGGGCAACGACAATCGGAACCAGGCGCCTCACGCATCGTTCCCTTCTTATCAATTCGAAGTCGATACCGGTTCCGGCCTCAGCGCCGCCATTCCGATCCAGGGCATACCTTTTGCGCTGGGGCTCATGAATACCGGGAAAGCGAGCGGCTCAGTCAGTTTCACCGGGGCGTACACCTACGGTTTGGATATCACGAGCCTCGCGAAGAAAGCGGCGGACTGGGCCGATGGGCAACGCGCTTTGCTGCAAACGTACGCGCCGAGCCCGCTTGGTCAACAATATCTACGCGTCGTGAGCCGGGTATTCCTGATAGAGGGTGTCGATGTCGCGATCAACAACGACGAAGCTACCGGCGGGAATGCCGGAGTCGGCGGAAGCAGTCCCATCGGCAAATTGCTATCGGCTCAAAGCGGGAACCCGTCCGCCAATTACAGTTCAGTCGTAGACGCCGTCAACACGATGGCCGCGAGTCAGACGGCTCCGGGAACATCGATTAAGATTACGACTGCGACGAGTCGAGCGGTAACTTTGAAGGAAACCTTCACTCGACCATTGGTAATCGGCTATGTCGGTTTCGACCTTCCGATTCTTCAGGGAGGTCGATTAGGCGGTCCGATTTCAACCCTCGATCAATTGAACGGGAAGGTCGCGAGGGTAGTCAGCCCCAGATTCGCTTCGCTCGACCTCGCGAGGCTGGCAGTCCTCCGAGAACTATATTCACAGACAGGCAAGACACAGGGGGCGGATGAAAAGGCCATCCACGACCAGCTTGACGGCTTGGCTGCCGTATTACCGGCTAATTATGGCTTCGTGCCATATATCCTGTCGGGAGACACGAATTTGCCGGCGCCGGGGAAAAACTCTCTGACCGGGGCGGATTTCAAGGTAGGCGACGTCGTCGCCAGAAAGAGTTTCGATGACGTGCTCGATTACGCCAGCTACGCCGCTACTACGGTTCTCACGCTCGGACATTACGCCAAAACCGCGACGAGCGCGCAGTACTCGGCCGATCTCAGCTCCGCCGAGGCCGAATTGCGAAGGATCAGCGCGCTCATCATGGATCAGCCAGGAATAGCGAAAGCCGCGGATTACGTCATCTTAGGAATTGTCGACTAGCCATTTCAGGGAAAGGAGGACATATATGGCCACTGCCAGAATCGACGACAATCCGAATCCGAGCACGAATAGGCAAAAGAACGAGACGCTATCCGATGCATTACTGAATCAACTCAACAATGAAGCTATAACCTCAATCACGAGGGATGAAAGCAGTGACCCGCCGGCGTGGGTAGTGACATACTGATCCGCCGCCGTATCGCTCTTGTTCATCGAGGTCCCCGTTTAGTCGCCTTCTCGACGAGCTGAGTAACCATAAGAGGTCATTATATAGTCCGGAGTCGCGCTACAGGGACCGGCCTCCGCCCGAACACTATCTCCTTGCCTTGCCCGGAGAACGGTCCTATACTTTTTGTCTCGTTCCGGGGAAATAGCATGCAAAATCACCAAGATCAATCGAGCCAGATCGCATCGCCGGCGCCGCTTGTCCGCATGGAGAACATCTGCGTCCGCTATGGCAGCGTGGTCGCGCTCGACGGCGTCAACTTCCAGATAGGAAAAAGCGAGATCGTCGGGCTCATCGGCGACAACGGCGCCGGAAAGACGACCCTGGTCAACGCCCTCACGGGCAATTGCAGGCCGAGCGAGGGGAGGATCTATCTCGACGGCCGATCGGTCTCTTTCTCATCGCCGAAGGAGGCGCAACGCGCCGGCATCGAGATCAAATACCAAGGAACGTCGCTCATCGAGACGATGAGCATCGCGAACAACTTCTTCCTCGGTCGCGAGCCGCGCAGGCGCGGCCTCGTCGACCGGAAGAAGATGGGCGATATTTTGCTGCAGGAGATGGACCGGCTCCGGATACGGGGCGTCAACTGCTTCGAGGACTATCCCGGCATGCTCTCGGGCGGCCAGAGAGAGGCCATCACGATCGCGAGGGCCCTCCATTTCGGGGTCCGCCTCCTGATCCTGGACGAGCCGACGACGGCCCTCTCCGAGGAGGAGACCTCCGTCGTTCTCAACCTCGTGCGAAAGGCCAAACAGGACGGGCTCTCGGTCGTCTTCATAACCCACAAGGCCGACGAGGTCTTCCAGGTCGCCGACCGCTTCGTGGTGCTGCGCAACGGCAGGAACTTCGCGAACGTCGAGAAGGGTTCGATCGACCTGCGGCAGCTCGAGACCCTCGATATGTACGCGCGGCTCACGGCGATCAAGGAACTGTCCTCGAGCCTGGCGCATCAGATCAGCACTCCCCTCACGGTCATGAAGCTCTCGGTGGAGATGCTGCAGGACAGCTTCCCGGTCGCCGCCAGGAAGGAGGAGTACGAAAAGATCACGGCCATGCTCATCCGGAAGATCGAGGCCCTGCAGTACATGGCCAAGAGCCTCCTCGATTACGTAAGACCCTTGACCTTCAAGAAGGAGAAGGTCCACGTGGGGGAGCTCATCTCTTCCGTCGTGGAAGACATGCCGATGAAGGATTTCGAGGACCTGAGCATAGACCAGAGCGGGGTGGACCAGAGCATCCGCTATCCCCTCGATCGGAACCTCATCCACGCCGCCATCTCGAACCTCGTCCTCAACGCCCTGCAGAGCTCGCCGCCCCACGCCTCCGTCGATGTCCGCGCGGCCATGGACAAGGGACGGCTCCGCATCGAGATAAAGGACCGGGGGAAGGGAATGGACGAGGAGACCAGGGAAAACGTCTTCAACTTCTTCTTCACGACTAAGGAGGCCGGGACCGGACTGGGTCTGCCGTTCGTGCACCGGATCGTCGAGAAGCACGAGGGTTCGCTCGACATCGAATCGACTCCCGGACAGGGTTGCACCGTGCGCATCGAGCTGTAAGGACGGGCCATGAAGAAGATCCTCATCGTAGACGACGACGAAGACACTCGGGACATCCTCAAGATGCTCTTCCGCGAGGACGGCTTCGGCGTCCTCGCGGCGGAGAACGGGAAAAAGGCCATAGAGATCCTCGAAGAGGACGAGGCGATCGACCTGGTCATCTCGGACATGAAGATGCCGGTCCTCGACGGCAGGGGAATCCAGGATTACCTCGTCGCGCGGGCGAAGAGAATACCGCTACTGTTCATCACCGCCTACGGCACGATCCCGGACGCGGTCCAGACCATAAAGAAGGGCGCCGTCGATTACATAACCAAGCCCTTCAAGAAGGACATCATACGCCACGTCGTGAGGCGGATGCTCGAGACGGGGGGCGGCGAGGGAAGGTCCGAGCCTCAGGCTCCGCGGCGCTACGCCCAGCCCGTGTACCGATCCTGCGCCATGACGGCGATCATGGCGACCGTGCGGAAAATATCCGCGGGGAGCGCGCCCGTCCTCATCCTGGGGGAGAGCGGAACGGGAAAGGAAGTGATCGCGAGGGCCCTCCACGAGCTTTCCCCCGAGAGGCCCTTCGTCAAGGTGAACTGCGCGGCCATACCCGGCACACTCATCGAGAGCGAGCTCTTCGGCTATCGGAAGGGAGCGTTCACGGGGGCATCGGCCAACTTCGCCGGAAAGGCCAAGGCGGCGGACGGAGGGATACTTTTCCTCGACGAGATCGGCGACCTCGCGATCGAGGTCCAGCCAAAGCTGCTCCGTCTGATCGAGGACAAATCCTTCGAGCCCCTGGGGAGCAACAAGCCGGTGAACATCGAGACGCGCATCGTATGCGCGACGAACCGCGATCTCAAGGCGCTGATCGCGGCCGGCGGCTTCCGGGAGGACCTCTACTACCGGATCAACACGATCACGATCACGATCCCTCCCTTAGCCGCCCGTAAGGAGGATATAGCACCGATGATCGACCACTTCCTCCGAAAATCCGCGGAGGCCTTCGGCGGCAGGCCGAAGGCGATCTCGGAGGGCGCGCGGGAGGCCTTAACGCGCTACGGCTGGCCCGGTAACGTCCGCGAACTGCGGAACGTCATAGAGCGCGCGGTCATCCTCTCCTCGAGCGACGGCATCGAAGAGTCGGATCTGCCGCGCGAGATCCTCGAAGCTCCGACGATCCGCGCCGCGAAAGGCGAGGACCGACTGTCGTCCTCCGAGGTGAAGCTGATCGAGGAGTCCCTCGCCATCTGCGCCGGGAACGTCAGCTCGGCCGCGAAGATCCTCGGCGTCTCCCGCGACACCCTCCGCTACCGGATGAAGAAATACAATATCGGGTTGGGTGAAATCACCCCTTAAGTGGGGCTTCTCGCCCACGCGCTGCTCCGCCTGATTCGCCCATTTCTCGCCCTCGAGCGCAAGTCTTTGCTGAGTATACTATTATTATTTGTCGTTCGGAATGAATCTATGGCATGAAGTCTGCGTAGTTGATAACAAGTCGGAAAAGGAGGCTTTATGCGAAGATCCACTTTTGCCGTTCTCCTGGTCATCGCGGTCGCAGTAGGCGCGACCGCCGCGCCCTCGGGAAAAACGTACACCTACTACGCCATCGGAGTGCAGCCGGGAGTCGATACGTTTTTCGCGACCGTCTACAAAGGGATGAAGGCCGCCGAGGCCAGCTTCCCCATCACGCTCAACTACCTCGGGCTGCAGGGCGACGAGGTGAGCGCCGCCGGCGTGGCGAACAAGCTCGAGGTGGCGATCGCCGCCAAGCCCGACGGCATCATCACGGGCATCTGGTTCCCGGAGTCCGAGTCCAAGCTCCTCAACGAGGCGATAGCGAAGGGCATCCCCGTCCTCGCCTACAACACGCCGGACACCCAGTCCGACGCCCTCAGGACGAAGTACCTGGGCTACGTCGGCCAGGACGAGAGGGTGACGGGCGAGATCCTCGCGAGGGCGGTCCTCCAGAAGACGAAGATCGCGCGCACGGTGGTCGGCCTCATGTACCCCGGGTCGACGCCCATCGAGAATCGGGCCAGCGGGATCATGCGGGTGATGGCCGCCAACAACATCCCGATCGAGAAGCTCAACCTGACCACGGATCCGGCGACCGCGACCAATGTCCTCGGGGCCTACCTCACCAAGTATCCCGAGACCAACGTCGTCTTCGTGCTCGGCCCGGTCAGCGTCAATCCGGCCCTCCAGCTCCTGAAGGACCGCGGACTGATCGGCAAGGTGTCGCTCGCGACCTTCGACGTCGACCAGAAGACCCTGGACGGCATCGATGCCGGGACGATCCTCTACACGGTCTGCCAGCAGCCCTTCGCCCAGGGCTTCATGTCGGTCGAGCAGCTCTACACCTACGACGCCTTCGGGGTCCTCCCGCCGGTCGCCACGCCCACGGGGCCCACCCTGGTCGACAAGAGCAACATCGACGTCGTGAAGAAGCAGCTCGCCGCCACCGGCGGATCCTGATCTTCCGACTGCGCCGTATCTACGCTTTTCAAACAACGGACCGAAGGGAGCAATCTGATGGAAGCTGGCGCGAATACGGCGCAGGTCGCCACGAAACCTTACTCGCTCAACAAGCTGATCACGCGTCCCGAGGCCGGCGTCACGATCGGCCTCATCGTCGTGTGGAGCATGTTCTATATACTCTCGCCCAAGTTCCTCTGGCCGGCGAACATAGGGAGCATCTGCACGGTGGCCGCCGAGATGGGCATCATCGCGGTCGGCATGGCCTTCCTCCAGATCTCCGGGGAGACGGACCTCTCGGTCGGCAGCGTCTACGTATTCGTCCCGACGATCATGATCCAGTCGGCCCAGGCCCTCCGCCTGCCGGTCTTCGCCGGCTTCGTGGTCGCCATGGCCTTCGCCGCCCTCGTGGGATTCGTCAACGGGACCATCACGCTGCGCTTCAGGCTCCCTTCATTCATCGTGACCCTGTCGACCATGATGCTCCTGAGCGGCCTCCTCCTCGCGATCACGGGAGGCTTCATCACCCAGGTCTCGGGCGAGAATCTCTGGTTCACGATCCTCGCCAAGCGCTTCGGGGATTTCCGGGTCTCGGTCGCCTGGATGGTCCTGGTCGTGGCCTTCTTCCACTTCATGCTCAACTACACCCGCTACGGCAACTGGGTCTTCGCGACGGGAGGCAACGAGACCATCGCGCGGAAGATGGGCATCGACACCTTCAAGGTGAAGATGACGAACTTCATCGTCTGCTCGATGCTCGCGGGTTTCGCCGGCTGCATCTCGGCCGCCCGCGTCTACTCGGTCAACCCCTCGGTCGGCTTCGACCTCATGTTCGACGCCATGGCCTCGGGCATCATCGGCGGCTGCCTCCTCTCGGGCGGCCGCGGGAGCATCATCGGGACCCTCCTCGGCGTCCTCCTCCTCTCCTCCGTGAACAGCGGGCTCATCCTCGCCGGGGCCTCGCCCTACTGGTACCGCGCCTTCGTCGGGGCGATCATCCTCGTGGTCGTCATCATCAATCTCATCGTCGTCGGCGGCAGGAAGGGAAGGGCGGCTATATGACGGAAGAAAAAGTGCTCGAGGTCCGGAACCTGAGCAAGTCCTTCGGCGCGGTCCGGGCCCTCTCCAAGGTGAGCTTCGAGGTCGGGAAAGGCGAGATCGTCGGCCTCGTGGGGGACAACGGAGCCGGCAAGTCGACGATCATCAATCTCCTGATGGGGGTCTACCAGCCGGACGAGGGAGAGATCTTCTTCGAGGGCAGGAAGGTGAGCTTCGATTCGCCCCGGGACACGAGGGCTACGGGAATAGAGCCCGTCTACCAGAACGCCGCCGTCGTGGACCTGATGAACTTGTGGAGGAACTTCTACCTCGGGCGCGAAGTGACCAGGTCCTTCGGCCCCTTCAGCGTGCTCGACAGGAAGGAGATGAGGAAGAATAGCATCGAGATGATGTGGGACATCGGCGTGCACGTGCGGGGAGCCGACGAGAGCGTCCAATACATGTCGGGCGGGGAGCGCCAGTCCCTCTGCATCGGCCGCTGCATGGAGTTCAGCGGCAAGCTCCTCCTCCTCGACGAGCCCACCGCGGCGCTCTCGCTCAAGGAGACCGACAAAGTGCTGAAGTTCGCCGAATCGGTGCGGGAGAAGGGCCTGTCCGAGATCATCGTCGACCACAACATCATCCACATCTACCCGATCGTGGACAAGTTCGTCGTCATGGGGAGGGGCCGCAAGGTGACCGAGCTCAGGAAGGCCGAAGTCAGCGCCGAGGACGTGATCGCGACCCTCATGAAGCTATGATCGAGGACGGCAGCCTGCGGATCGAACAGAAGCCCATACCCGGTTCCGACCGGAAGGGCGACCTCGATCCCCGCGTCCTCGAGGTCCTGGCCGGGCGGAAGACGGCATCCCTCTTTCAGGCGACTCTGGACATCGAGGCCGTCCGCGCGTCCATGGGTTGGCCGAACACCGACGTTGGCTCCGGCGGGATTCGCAGCGAAGAGCGAAGCATCCCGGGAAGCGGCGGGCCCATCCCGGTCAGGATCTATTCCCCCCGAAAATCCGGGAGGATGCCCGCCGTGGTCTTCTTCCACGGCGGGGGCTTCATCGGCGGCAGCCTCAAGACGGTCGAGAACCCCTGCAAGGCCCTGGCCGAAAAGGCCGGGGCGCTCGTGGTCTCGGTAGACTATCGCCTCGCGCCCGAGTTCCCCTACCCCGCCGGGCTTAGCGACTGCTTCGATGCGGTCACCTGGGTTTACGGCGAGGCCCGGGAGCTGAATATAGAGAAGAAACGCATCGCGGTCGCCGGCGACAGCGCCGGCGGCAACTTCGCCGCGGCCTGCGCCATCATGGACCGGGACAGGCGGACGGGAATGATCGCCCTCCAGGCCCTCATCTATCCGACGGTCGACCTGGTCTGCAGGCCCCGCGAAGACTACGTCTGGGATCTGTCGGAGTACGACATACGGGATCACCGCGAGCTCATCGAGGGAATGCTCTTGGCCATGAGGCGCGACGTCGAGTTTTTGCGTTCCGCCTACCTGCGGGGCCGGGACCCCGCCGATCCCCTCGTCTCCCCCCTCTACCTCGCAGATGCCGCCGGCCTGCCTCCGACCCTGATCCTGACCGCCGAGTACGATGCCTTGCGCCTCGAGGCCGAAGCCTTTGCCCGCAAGCTGACGAAGGCCTCCGTGAGGACCCGGCTGATACGCTATTGCGGCATGGATCATGCCTTTCTGGACAAGATCGGGCTGTATCCGCAGGCAGAGGATTGTGTCGAGGAGATTGCGATGGAAGTACGGAGGGGAATGGTCAGGGGCGGCGGGGGTGGTTCATAAGAGCCCGAGGCAGGGGAATCCTTATGATAGGCTCGAGTAGCGAGTCATCGCGGTGATATCCGCGAATAAGGACATATTCAGCCACTTTGTTTTTCATTTACAAAAAGATGGACTAAGCGCAATACTAAAATAAATGAGTAAAGTCATCAGCCATATTCTACTCGTTGAGGACGAGGCCATCATCGCATTGAGCGAGTCTAAGAAGCTTGCCGGAGCCGGCTACTCGGTCATCCACGCAACGAGCGGCGAGAAAGCCTTTGAACTTTTCCAGGCCGATCCCGGCTACTTCGATCTCATACTTATGGATATCGATCTCGGCCCGGGCATCGACGGTACGGAGACTGCCAGGAGAATCTTGAGGAAGCACGACGTACCCATTGTATTTCTTTCCTCTCATATGGAGCCTGAAATCGTCGAAAAGACCGAAATGATCACCAATTACGGATATGTCGTCAAGTCCTCGGTCTTCACAGTGCTTGATGCGTCCATCAAAATGGCCTTCAAACTCTTCGACGCGCAGAAAAAGCTGTTCCAGAAAAACATGGAGATGGAAGCAGTCAACGAAAGGCTCAGGACCACCATCGAAGAACTCCAGGTTTCGGGGGAGGAGCTGGACGCCGCAAACAGGAGCCTGCTGGAATCGGAGCGGGAAAACAAGGCCCAAACCGTAAAACTGAGAGCGAGCGAGGAGAATGCGCGCCGGCAGCATAACTTTCTGCGTACCCTTATCGACAATCTGCCCGACGCCATCTATTTCAACGACAGCGAAGGTCGCAAAATCATTACCAATCGGGCCGATATCGAGAACTTCAACTTCGACGAATATCAGGACCCGATCGGCAAGAGCGATCTCGAGCTTTACGCCGGCGAAACAGGCGAGAGAGGACATCGGGATAACCTCGATGTAATCCGGACAGGTCAGCCGATCATCAATCGCGAGGAAGAGTTCATCAGGCGGGACGGAAGCCATATATGGCTCCTCACCTCCAAGATACCGCTCCGCGATTCTCGGGGCGACATAATCGGCCTCGTGGGCATAGGCCGGAACATCACGGATATGAAGATCGCCGCCGATAAAATCGAGCAAGAGCGTATCTTCCTTCGGACGCTCATCAACGTCCTGCCGGACCCGGTATATTTCAAGGACCTTTCCGGACGAAAAACAATCTCCAATGTCGCGTATTACCACCATCAGGAACCGACCGACGAAAATAACGAAATAGGCAAAACCGATTTCGACCTCTTCCCGGGCCCGGTGGCCATGCGAGGCTACCTGGACGACCAAGAGGTTTTCAACAAGGGGATTCCCATCATCAACCGGGAAGAAGATTTCGTGCAAGAGGATGGGCGAACGGTCTGGGTATACACTTCCAAAGTGCCTTTGAGAAACGCGAAAGGAGAGATCATCGGCCTCGTCGGTATCGCCCACGACATCACGATGCTAAAGGAACTCGAACGGGGCCTGCGCGCGAACGCCGACAGGACGATCATGCTCATGAAGGAACTCGAGCACCGGGTGAAGAACAATCTGAACATGATCAGTTCCATTCTGAGTCTGGACCTTGACTCGGTCGCCACTCAAAAGGACCGTGACCGCTTCGAGTCGGCCATAGGACGCATCAACTCCCTTTCCTCCATCTACGAGCGTCTCTACCTTTCCGACGATCTGGCCACGGTCGATCTAAAGGCCTATTTTTCCTCCTTGATCGCCTCTATCCAGAAAGCCATGATGACACAAGATGAAGGCGTGACCATCGATAGTAACTTGGACGAGCTGAACCGCCCCGGGTTCTCCGGAGCCTTTTCTATTTTAGTCCGGCTCCTACGGC
>CAZBGA010000021.1:0-50414 GCA_964491385.1 uncultured Treponemataceae bacterium
TGTCCTCGAGCATGGCCTTGCGCCTGTCGCCGAAGCCGGGGGCCTTGACGGCGCAGACGGTGAGCGTGCCGCGGAGGTGGTTGACTATGAGAGTGGCGATCGCCTCGCCGTCGATGTCCTCGGCGATGAGGAGGAGGGGCTTGCCTTGCTGCGCGACCTTCTCGAGCACGGGGAGAAGGTCCTTCATGTTGGATATCTTCTTGTCGTGGATGAGGATGAGGGGATTCTCGAGGACGGCTGTCTGGGTGTCGCGGTTGGTGGCGAAGTAGGCCGACACGAATCCGCGGTCGAACTGCATGCCCTCGACGAAGTCGATCGTCGTGTCCATGGTCTTGGACTCCTCGACCGTGATGACTCCGTCCTTGCCGACCTTCTCCATGGCGTCGGCTATCTGCTTGCCGATCTCGGTGTCGTTGTTCGCGGAGACGGAGGCTACGTTGGCGATCTCCTCCTTCTCCTTGATCTCCTTGGAAGCCTTCTTGATCTCCTCGACGGCGATGGCGACGGCGTCGTCGATCCCGCGCTTGAGGGCCATGGGATCGAGGCCGGCGGCCACCGACTTGAGTCCTTCCTTTACTATGCTATAGGCGAGGACGGTGGCGGTGGTGGTGCCGTCGCCGGCGACGTCGTTGGTCTTTGTCGCGACTTCCTTCAGCAGCTGGGCGCCCATGTTCTCGTAGGCGTCCTCCAGCTCGACTTCCTTGGCCACGGAGACGCCGTCCTTGGTGACTGTGGGGGCGCCGAATTTCTTGTCCAATAGTACATTACGCCCTTTAGGGCCGAGGGTCACCTTTACGGCCTTGGAAATGGTCTCGACGCCGACGAGCAGCTTTCGCCTCGCGTCCTCGCTGAATAAGATCTGTTTAGCCATGTCGTGCTTCTCCCTTTCTGAAAGAAATTGCTCGCCTTAAGGCAGCGGAAATACTTGCCCTAAGGGGTGATAGCGACCTGGGGCCTTGGCGGCCTCTATGGTCATCCGAAAGATACAAAATTACCGACTTTAGGGCAAGACCCTGGGCCGAAAAGCCTACACTAATCGTCGATAATTAGTATACTAACTACATGGACGAGATCGAGGCGATGGGATCGGTATTTTTCGCCAGGCGGAGACGTTTGGCCGAACGGATACGCGTTTTCGGAATCACGCTGACGCAATTCTACCTTATACAACTTGCGAGGAGGAGGGGAGCGATAAGTCCTTCGGCGGCCGCGGCGGAGCTGTCCTGCGATAGGCCGACGGCCACCCTGGTCGCCCAGAAATGCATTTCGCGCGGATGGCTCGTCCGGAAGCGCTCCGCGTCCGACCGACGCTCCAGCCGCCTCGTGCTGAGCGGGGAGGGAGAGGAGCTCCTCGACCGCATCGAGGCGGCGAAGCTATTCGCCCTAGCCTCTCTCGGGGACCCCCTCGACGTATTGGATGTCGAGGAGCGCTCCGTCTTCCGCTCGGCCCTGGAAAAAATCGAGTCTCGAGCCAAGGAGCTCTTCGGATTGTCCGATCATTGATGCGAGACGGTACGGCATTGTAAGATCCGATATGTCCTCGCCTCTTCACGTCATCTACTCGGACGATTCCCTCCTGGTCGTGGACAAACTCGCGGGAATGCTCTCGATACCCGACCGCTACGATCCGGACGCGCCGGTCGCGGCATCCGAGCTGCGCTCGGCGTGGGGCAAGCTCTTCGTCGTTCATCGCCTGGACAAGGATACGAGCGGGGTCCTCATCTATGCCCGCGATCCCGAATCGCACAAGGCCTTGAGCGCGGCCTTCGAATCGCGCTCTGTGTCCAAGACATACCGGGCCCTGGTGCGGGGCGATCCGGCCTGGGACGAGACGACCTGCGATCTGCCGCTCCGGCCCGACGGCGACAGGCTGCATCGGACGGTAGTGGACGCGAACAAGGGCAAGAGGTCCGCGACGAGCTTCATCGTCGTCGCGCGGTACAGGAATTGCGCCTTGGTCGAAGCCAAGCCCGAGACCGGGCGTACGCATCAGGTCCGCGTCCACCTCGCGGCCCTGGGCCACCCCTGCCTCTGCGATCCGCTCTACGGCGACGGCGCCGCCTTGCTGCTGTCCAAGCTCAAGCGAAGGTGGAAGGGCGATCCTCTCGACGAGAGGCCGCTGCTCGCGCGCTCGGCGCTCCACGCCCTCTCCGCGGAGTTTCCCCATCCCCTTTCGGGGGCGATCCTCAAGGTCGAGGCGCCCTTTCCCAAGGACATGAGGGCTGCCATAGCCCAGCTCGAGAAGCTTTAGCGGGCTTCGCTCGTCTCAACCATCGAAGGCGAGCTCGTCGACCAGGATGAGGGGAGGACAGGAAGGAACCTCGCGCCAGGCTTCGTCGTTGCCGAGGACGGCGCCCGCGCCCGCCACGAGGGCGGTCGCGATATGGATTATGTCGGCCGTGGACATCCTGCGTCGCAGGGCGGGCGCGAGCGAGGCGGAGAGCGCGGCCGCCCGATCGGCCACCGCCACGTCGACGACGCGGAGCTCGATTCGGCGCGAATCGCAGAGCAGGACGCGGTAGCGATCGGCGAGCGCCGCGTCGCCGTCGGCGAAAGGCTTCTCGAGGAGCTCCGTCCAGACGAGGGTCGAGGCGAGGAGGCGCAGGCCTCTCGTCTCGGCTTCCGCCAGGAGGCGCTCCACCGCGGATCGCCGCGACGACCCCGGCGCGCCTTCCACGAGGTAGACGAGGGCCGAGCTGTCGACGAGGACGATGGCGCCGGGAGCGAGGGGCGTATCCACGGCGCCGGCGCGGTCAGCCGACGACCGCGACGCGGTTGCGCCCGGCTGCCTTGCACGCGTAGAGGCGCTCGTCGGCGCGGGCGACCAGGGCGGGGAGGCTGTCGCCGCGGCGAGCCAGGGCGCCCCCGGCGGAGACGGTGCAGGAGACCCTTCGGCCGTCCCCGAGCCCGATCCAGGAGCGCTCGATGAGGACCCGGGCCCGCTCCGCGACTTCCTCGAGCACGGAGACATTGACCCGGGGGCACACGACGACGAACTCCTCGCCGCCCCATCGGGCCGCGGCGTCGCGTCGCCTCACCGCGTTGGCGAGGGTCCAGCCGATCATGCGGAGGACGCGATCGCCTATCGTGTGGCCGTACTCGTCGTTCACGTTCTTGAAGTGGTCGATATCCAGGATGATGAGGCCGAATTCCATGCCATCCGCCTCGAATTCCCGGATGGCCGCCTCCGCGCTCATCTCGGCGAAGCGCCTGTTGCCGAGACCCGTGAGGGGATCGGTCAGGACTTCCTTCTTGAGGGTCTGGAGCTCCGCCAGGAGATCCGAGCGCTCGGAGCGGTCCGTGAATATCTCGATCGAGCCGATCGCCTTGCCGGCCTTCCCCATGATCGGCGAAGCATGGACGGCGACGGGGACGCGGTGGCCGTCCTTGTGGTGGAGGAATATCTCGCCTTCCATCGGCCTACAATCCTCCATCGCGGCCGCCATCGGACAGCCGTCGATGCAGAGTTCCCTGCCCTTTTCGTCGACGTGCCGCAGGAGGTTGTCGGAGCACATCGCTCCTACCGCCTCTTCCTTCAAGTAGCCGGTTATCCTCTCGGCGCCCTTGTTCCAGAAGGCGATGCGCCCTCCGCCGTCGAGGAAATAGACACCTTCGCCTATCGACTCGAGCACCTGGGCCAGGACGTCTTCGCGCATTAGATCGCTCATCATCGGCGAGTATATTCCCTACGCGGGTCCCGGCGCTATACTGGCCGCGTGGCCGAGGCAAGGGGCTTCATCGTTTCCGCCTGGGACGAAATCCGCCCGGGGCGGGAGGCGCGCGGCGAAGCCGCAGGCGTCCGCAGGGGGGATCGCATGCTCCTCACGGGCAGGCTCGAGGACGGCCGCAGCTTCGCCGCCCTGCGCGCCGGCCCCGGGCCGGCCGTCTTCGTGGCCCGCGATCGCGCCGCCGAGGCGGTAAAGGCGGTCGCCGCGGCATGGGGCGCGGCCCCCGGCGCGCCGCCGGAGGACTGGAGCGACATGGCGGGCGCGGAGCTCGCGCGGATCTGCCTCCCCCCGGGGACATTGCGCGCGGCCGAGCGCGCCCTGGCGGCCTCGGGCATTGCCGTGGCGGGCATCGACCGCAGGAGGGCCGACGGGGAGCTCGCCGCCCTCGGTATCAGGGGGCCCGTCATCCTGCGCGGCGACGAGAGGCCGGGCAAGCGCGTGGACGCGGTCTTCATCGAGCCATCGCTCGAAAGCGCGCCGGACGGCGCCGGTCTCGGCCTGGGCCTTCACTGGCTGGCTCTCGACATCGAGACCGATCGAGAGGCTCGCGTCGTCGCGGTATCGCTCGCGGAGAGAGGCGCGCCCGGAGAGGTGCTGTTCGCGCAGGGCCGCGGCAGGGCGCCGGCCGCTCCTGGCGTCGAGGTCTTCCCGGACGAGGCTTCGCTGCTGGGCGCCCTCGCGGCGCGGATAGTGCGCCGCGATCCCGACGTGCTCACGGGTTGGAACGTCATCGACTTCGATTTCAGGACCCTCGTAGACCGCTGCGCCGCCCTGGGGCTGAGCTTCGACGCGGGACGCACGGATACGCCGGCTTCCTTCGCCGAGCGCGCGACTCCGCGCGACGCGTATCCGCGCGACAGTCGCAGGTCGGCGCCGGACCTTCCCGGCAGGGCGGTGATAGACGCGATGCGCCTGGTGCGGGCCTCGGGCTCGCGTTACGAGGACCTCTCGCTGGAGACCGTCGCCCGCGAGCTCCTCGGCGAGGGCAAGTCGGTATCCTCCCGAGGCGGGGAGAAGATCGAGGAGCTCGAGCTCCTCCGCGCCCGCGACCCGGACGCATTCTGCGCCTACTGCCTGCGCGATTCGGAGCTCGTTCTCCGCATCCTCGCCGAGACGGGCCTCGACGGGCTCACTGCCCGAAGGGCGGCGCTCACGGGCGTCTCCATCGACCTCGCCTGGACGAGCATACCGGCCTTCGAGCGCGTATACGGGGCCGAGCTCCGAGCCCGGCGGATAGCGATACCCGCCAGGACCGATAGGCGCGTCTCCGGCGCGTCGGGAGGCACAGTGCTCGAGGCGAGCGCCGGCCTCTTCTCGCGCGTCCTCGTTTTCGACTTCCGCAGCCTTTACCCTTCCATAATGCGGACATTCAACGTGGACCCGCTCTCCTATTCCCGCGCCGCCGGTCGAGGCGCCGACCCCTCGGACATCGTCGCCCCCAACGGCGCCCGCTTCGACCGCGGCGCGGGAATCATGCCGCGGCTCATCGCCGAGTACTCGGGCGAGCGCGAAAAAGCCCTCGCCGAGGGCGACGAGGTGGCGGCCTACGTCTACAAGATCCTCCAGAATTCCTTCTACGGCGTCCTCGGCGCCGAGGGCTGCCGATATGCCCGCACCGAGATCGCGGGCGCGATCACCTCATTCGGGAAGAAGTTCCTGGTGATGGCGAGGGACTTCTTCGAGGCTCGGGGCAGGAGGGTGCTCTACGGCGACACCGACTCGGTCTTCGTGCTCGCGGACGGCGTCCCCGGGTATGAGGAGTTAATGGCGGCGGGCGGTTCGGCCGCCGACGAGCTCAACGGAGAGATCGCGCAACGCCTCGAGGCCGAGTACGGCCTCGAGTCGCTCCTGCGCATCCGTTGCGAGAAGGCCTACTCCAAGTTCCTGATACCCCGCCTCAGGGCCTCCGGGGCCGCGGCCAGGTCCGAGGCCTCGGAAGGGGGAGTCGGACGCGGCCGGGGAAGGGCCAAGGGCTACGCGGGCCTCCTCCTCGCGCCGGACGGGTCGTCCGCCGTGGAGGTCAAGGGCATGGAAGCGGTCCGAAGCGACTTCACGCCGCTGGCGCGCGCCTTCCAGATCAAGCTTCTCGACCTGGTCTTCTCCGGAGCCGGGGAGGACGCGTTGCGCGAGTTCTGCCGCTCGGAGACGGAAGCCCTGCGGCGCGGCGAGAGGGATCCCGAACTCGTGTACCGCAAGAACCTCCGCCGAGTGGCCGACGATTACGTCTCCGAGACGCCCCAGGTGAGGGCGGCGCGGCTCATGGGCTGGACGTCGCGCAGGGGACGCATCGCCTACGTGATGACGGGCGCGGGGGCGGAGCCGGTTGACGCGAGGAGCGGCGCGGGAATAGATTACGACCACTATATCGCGCGCCAGCTCCTCCCGATCGCCGCCTCCATCGCCGACGCGATCGGGCTCGACGCCGGCGGATGGCTCGAGGCCGGTTCCCAATTCGAGCTGGATTTCGCGTGAATACGGAGGTTCGCGACGCGTCGCGCAAGGAATTTGTAATAGACAGCGCAATTGCCGTTTCGATATACTGAAAACATAATACGTGGCGGTAACCGCGTCGCATCGATAAACTTGAGGGTCATTTCTTTTCACAGGCTTCGAGCGGAACTCGCGATGCTGAGCAGTCATCTTCCCGAGTCGCGAAGGAGCGGAGTGGTCCCAATCTCGCCACGCAGAGTTCAGCTGTTTGTTTTGCCGCATCGGCGCGCGCTCGGGGAGGGTGGATGTTGCTTACGCGGAAAAGGAATGTTAGGAATTCGCTATTTCACCTCGGACTCGTTCCCGAATCGCTCCGTTCGCCATTTAATTCTAGCTCGATGAATTTGACGCGTATCGGCATCGTCGTCGCTCTTCTCCTCCCTCTCGCGGGAATGCGGGCGCAGGAGGCTCCGCCGCCGGCGGCGCCCATGGCTGCTCCCGAGAATTCCAAAGCGACGCAGGGAGCGGCCCCGGCCTCGGAAGCCGCGGCGGGCAGGGTCCTCACTCTCGAGCAGTGCCTGGAGGCGGCCCTGTCGAAAAGCGACAGCGCGGCCATACTCCAGAAGAACCTCGATATCAGTCAAGCTCAATATAGACAGACGGTGGCGAAGAACGCGGTATCGCTGAACGCGGGCCTCGGTACCGGGGCCATCGGAGGGTTCGGAAGCCCCTTCCTCCTCTCTCAGAACGCGACCACGGTAGGTACGTCCGTCGATTCCTCGACCGACATCCCTTTGAACTACTCGGGCTTCCTTTCGCTGAACGGCCCCTCGACGAGCCTAAGCCTTTCGGGAGGAGGCTCCTTCTCGACTCCGCCCGTCGAGAGCATAGGGTTCAATGCGGGCACTTTCAGCCTCAGCCTGACCCAGACGGTCTGGGACGGATATCCGGGCGGGATCGCCAGGGCGAACGTCCAGCAGGGGCTCCTGGGCCTGCAATCGGCCCAGCTCGCGACAGACGCGAACAAGCTGACCCTCGCGTATCAAATAAAGCAGGCCTATTTCTCCATGCTGACCGCTCAGCGCAATCTCGACGTGTACGCGCAGAATCTCGAGCTGCAAAAATCTGCCCTCGAGCAGGAGGAGGCGCTCTACAAGCTGCAGCAGGCGGTCGACGTCGATCTCCAGACCGCGCAGATCAACGTAGAGAGCGCCGATGTCGATCAAAGATCCGGCCAGATCGCCTTGGTCTCGGCGCGGAAGGCCCTCGCCAATCTGGTGGGATTGACCGCGAGCGAGGAGTTCTCGGTGGCCGAGACCGCCGATCCCCAGGTCTCGGTCCAGAGCCTCGAGGAGGCGATCGCGATCGGCCTGGACAAGCGAGTCGAGCTCAAGCAACTGGACGTGAGCCGGAGGATCGGAGCCATCTCGCTCGGCCTCATCAAGGCCCAGACTTCTCCGACGGTAAGCGTGTCCGGCACGGGCTATCTGCTCAATGCGGTCAACCTATACCCTTCTCCCAACCAGAACGTGACGGCCATGACCATCGGCCTGGGAGGGAAAGTCAGCATGCCCATCCTGGATTCCGGCTCGGCGGAGTATCAGAGGGAAGCGAACCGCTATCAGGATAGCGTATACGATCTGCAGGACGATCAATTGCGTCGAAGCATCTCGCTTGCGATCGAGAACGACTACGAGGCGGTCCAGCTCCAGACCAAGAAACTCGACTTGGCGAAGCTGACGGCCGCGAACAGCAAGGGGCAGTACGATCTTAGGAACGTGCAGCGCCAGTACGGTACGGCGACGAACCAGGATGTCCTCGCCGCGGCCGTGGTCATGGTGAACGCCAACACTGCCCTGGAGACGGCGAGGAACGCCCTCGAGCTCGCCATCCTCCAGCTCCAGAACGACATGGGCTTGTAGGAGACCAGTCTTATGAATCATCCACGATCGCTCGCGTCTCGCGTCTTCCTGGCGCTGTCAGCCGCCGCCGTGCTGGGCTTCGCGCTTTCGGGCTGCGGCCATGGGCAGGACGGCTCGTCCTCCGGCTCCCGCCCCGGCGGCGCGAGGCAGGGCGGATCCGGCGGAGGCCACAGCGCGACGATCCCGGTCATGGCGGAGGCGGTGCCCGAAGGCCCCTTGACCGTAGTCAGCGATACCGCGGGCACGGTGAATCCGGTTACGCACAGCAACGTGGCCTCGCAGATCGCGGGGACCGTGGCGAAGATCAATCATCTGGCGGGGGACTGGGTGAAAGCAGGCGAGACTGTCATCCAGCTCGACGACTCGCAGCTCCGGCTCTCGGCGAAGATAGCGCGTTCCGCGCTCGACAATGCCAAGATCACGCTGTCCACTAGCGAGGACACGACGAGCCAGGCCAATCCCATGCTCGCTCTACAGGTCCAGTCGGACGAGGCGGCTCTTGCCGCGGCCCAGAAGAACTACGACTCGGCCAAGGCCCTGCTCGCGGTCGGCGGGGCCACCTCGTCCCAGGTGGACAGCGCCCAGAGCCAGCTGCAGCTGGCCCAGGCCAATCTCGCGACGGCCAAGACCAACCTCGATCAGAACCAGAAGGCGGACGTGCAGACCCTCGCCCAGCTCAGGATCGCGGTGGATCAGGCGGATAATCAGCTCAAGCAGGCCGAATTGAACTTGCAGTACGCGCAGGTCAAGGCGCCTTTCGCCGGACAAATCTCGGTGGTCAACGTGAATCCCGGGGAATACGTCGGCGTGGCTACGTCTACCTTCGTCCTCGTCAGCGCCGACAAGGAGGTGGACTTCAACGTTCCGCCTACCGATGCCATGCACCTCGTCGTCGGGACCAGGCTGAGCTTCAACTACGGCGGCAAGAGCTTCCAGATCGCGGTCCGGCAGCTGCCCTCGGCGCCGGTGAACGGCATGGTGCCGATGGTGGCCTCGGTCCCGGCCTCCTTTCCGATAACCTACGGGGCGGTGGGGACGGTGGGCTACGCGCTCACGCTGGCCCGGGGCATTCTCATCCCCATCGCGAGCCTCCAGACGACCGAGGACAGGAACTACGTCTTCGTCATCAAGGACGGCAAGGCGATCATGCAGACGATCACGATCATAGCCGAGAGCGGGATAACGGCGGCCGTGTCCGGCATCGACCCCGGCTCCCAGGTGACCGTGAGCCCGCCTCCGGGCCTCCTGAACGGTTCCACCGTCCAGGTGGTCCAGGCCGTGAGCGCGAACGCGGCCTCCGGGACCCCGGCCCAGCAATCGCCGGCTCCCAGCTCGCAGCCGCCTTCCTCGGGGCAAGGCGGGAGCCCCAGCGGGCAGGCAGGACGGCCATGAGCCCGCTGCGCGATTTCGAGGCGAAGATCTTCAACAAGATCAACCCCGCGATCAAGTTCTCGGTGACGCGCTACGTCCTCGCGGTCGGAGTCTTCGTCGCCATCGTGGTCTTCGGACTCGTATCGGCCGGGGCGCTCGGCGTCGATCAGCTGCCGACGATCAACATCCCCGTAGTGATCGTCAGCACGCTCGATCCCGGGGCGACTCCCTCCGTCATCGACCAGTCGATAACGCAGGTCATCGAGAATACGGTCACCACGATCAGCGGAATCACGGATATCAGCTCGTCGAGCCAGACGGGCTCGAGCATCGTCGCCGTATTCTTCGACCAAAGCACCGACAAGAACTCCGATGCCAACCAAGTGGCGTCCCAGGTCGCCGGCGCCATCAGGCTGCTGCCGCCCGGCGTGAATGCGCCGACCGTCAAGACCTTCGATCCCACCTCGGTGGCCGTGGTCCAGGTCGGCCTGAGCGCGAAGGGGGTCGGGCTGGACGAAGTTTCCGATTACGTCACCAACGACCTTCTCCCCAACCTGGAACGCGTGAACGGGGTCGCCAACATCACGGAGGACGGAGCGCCCACGCGGGAGTTCCAGGTCCTCCTCAACCCGGACAAGCTGCGCTCCTACAACCTGACGCCGCAGGATGTCTCGTCCGCGATAGCGAACTCGGCCATCAATACCTCGATCGGGACCATCAACCACCAGCGAAACGTGCTCACCTTCTCGACGGTGGACATCCCCACCGACCCGGTCACGATCTCGAAGCTTCTCGTGAACTCGACGCTCGGCGTCACCGTGGGCGACGTCGCCGGCGTCAGGGACACTTCGACGGTCGATAGCTACGCGCGGGTCGACGGAAATCCCGTGGTGCTGATCGACATCCAGAAAACCACGGACTCGAATACCGTCGCGGTCGTCCACGACGTAGAGAAGGTGATGGCGAAGACGCGGCTTCCGCAGGGCTATTCCTACGTCATCGGCTACGATTCCACGGGCCCCATCTCGGCCTCGATCGACAACACCTTCCACGAGCTCATCATCACGAGCCTCGTAGTCGCGATCATCGTCCTCCTCTTCCTCGGCAAGCTTAATACGGCCCTGTCCGTAATCCTGGCCATACCCATCGCGATCTCCGCCTCGCCCATCCTGTACAAGCTCTGCGGCTTCAACTTCAATCTCGTCTCCCTCCTCGCCCTCGTGAGCGCGATCGGCATCGTGGTGGACGACTCGATAGTCGTCTCGGAGAACGTGGAGCGATATAGGGTGATGGGCTTCACGCTCAAGGAGTCGGTGCTCAAAGGGGCGAGCGAAGTCTTCAGCGCCGTCATCGCGGCCTCGCTGTCGCTACTGTCGGTCCTTATCCCGGTGAGCTTCATGGGCGGCTTCATAGGCCGCTACATACAGCAATTCTCGCTCGGCCTCGCGGCGGCCGTCGCGTTCTCGCTCTTCGAGGCCCTCCTCTTCCTGACGGTCCGGCTGGCCTACACCCCCGACGCGAGGATCTTCGACTGGAAGGACTTCGCGGAGAGCTTCGGCATGCTGCGCAAGTCCCTGGACTGGGGCTTCAAGCATTGGAGGAAGGGATTCTTCATCATCCTCGGGCTCGGCCTTGCCGCCGCGCTCCTGCTAACGCGGCATTACCTCTTCCTGCCCGCGATGCTTCTCTATCCGGCGGCGCTCGGCATCCTGTTCTACGCGGGACGAATCCTGCTCAGCTTCTTCCAGGCGCTTACGATGACTCTCCACAACCTGACCGAGAGATTCATCGACTGGGTCAGGGACGCCTACGCGCGCGCCCTCGTCGGCGTCATAAAGCGGAGCGTCTGGATACTCGTCGGCTCGGGCGCCTTCCTGACCGTCACGGTCGTCCTGATAGCCCCCCATATCCCCTTCAACTTCGTGCCGCAGGCCGACAACGGCTTCATGGTCGTCAATATGTCGCTTCCGGTCGGCACGCCCATCGACGTCACGAACGAGCTCACGGGTAAGCTCGAGGCCTATGTCCAGCGGCAGCCTGATGTGAACACGGTCCAGACCGTGGTCTCGAGCACCAACCTTTTCACGGGCTCCAGATTCACCTACCGGGCGGCGATGACACTGACGCTCAAGCCCGTCGGAAAGCGCAAGAACATCTTCGTCCTCATGCCGCTCTATCGCCAAGCCCTCCTCGCCATAGTTCACCAAGAGTTCCCCTCGGGGCGTATCTTCGTGAGCGCCGGAGGCGGTTTCGCGGGGAGCAGCTCGCTCAATGTCAACGTGACCTCCGCGAGCTTCGCTCGGCTCCAGCAGCACGACGCGTCCATAATCCAGGCCATCCAGCAGAATCGCTGGGTCACCGACGTATCGTCGAGCCTCTCCGACACGACGCTCGAGAACGATTTCTATCCCAGCCCCACCCAGCTTCATGGGACCGGGCTGACTCCCGCCTCGGTCGCTTCGGCCCTTCAGATCGCGACATCGGGAGTCCAGGCGGCGAGCGTCCAGATCGGCGGCAACAGCTATCCCATCGAGGTCATGGTCGATCCGGTCTACCTCGCCGGAGGCCAGTCCCTGCTCAATCTTCCGGTCTACTCTCCCGTGCTCCAGACCAACCTCCAGGCAGGTCAGCTCGGCAGCTTCACGCTCAACCAGGCGCCTACGAGCATGACGCGCTACGACCGCATCTATTACGCGCAGTATACGATCAACATGCTGCCTAACGCTCCACCCCAGCTCGCGGTACAGAATGAGCTGGGGCAGGAGCTCCTCGCCAAGGGCGTCTTCACCGACGACCTCCAGCTTACGTCGAACAGCAGCACGGGCATGGCGGCCCTCGCAGCGCAGCTGCAAACCCAGGCGCCCGTGACCTTCCTCCTCGCCCTCTTCCTCGCCTATCTCGTCATGGGCGCCCAGTTCAACTCCTGGCGCTACCCCATCTACCTCCTCCTCCCCGTGCCCCTCGCGCTGGTGGGCGCCCTCTTCGTGGTCTTCATCAAAGGCAGCGGGCTCGACGTGTTCGGTCTCCTCGGCATGCTCATGCTCATAGGCCTGTCGGCCAAGAACGCGATCCTATACCTGGATTTCGTCGTGGAGCGGCTGGGAAAGATGCCGTTCGTGGACGCGCTCATCGAATCGGGCAAGCTCAGGTTCAGGCCCATCGTCATGACCACGCTGACCGTCCTCGTGACGAGCTTCCCCCTCATCTTCGGCGGCGGCCAGGGTTCCGAGTTCGGCCAGGGACTCGGCATCGTGACCTTCGGAGGCATTCTCTTCTCCGCGGTCCTCACCTTCTTCGTAGTACCCGCCGCTTTCTATACCTTCGAGAAGAATAGGAAGAATGTTTCCTTCAATTCGGCCAAGGCGGAGATAGAACAGGCCTGCGTGGACCTGGAAGAGGGCATCGTGCCCGAGGGCTGCGAGCCCGGCGCGGAGTCGGCCTCGGCCCCGGCAGGTACCGGGACATCGGAAGCGAGTCCGGGCCTCGTGGACGAACAGAGCGCCTCGACGGCCGATACCGGAGCCGCAAAGCCCCGGAAGCGGTCGAGCGCCAGGAAGCCGGGCGCGCGAAGCGTCGAGCGGAGCGACGAAGGCGAGGAGTACGAGATATAGCGCCGCGCGAAGCGCACCAGGCTGATCCCTGAACGCGATTTACCGGAGGTAGTGAAGAATGAGCGATTCGAAGGTGCTTCTCGTTACGGGCGCATCGACGGGCATCGGAAGAGCCTGCGCCCAATACCTCGGGAGCAGGGGGTATCGCGTCTACGGAACCAGCCGCCGAGCGTCTCCCGAGCCCGCCGAGACGGGCTCGTTCCGGATGATTCGAATGGACGTCGCCGATTCGTCCTCGGTCGTCCGGGGAGTCGACGAGATCCTCAGGACGGAGGGTCGGATCGACGCCGTGTTCAACAATGCCGGCGTCCATATCGTCGGCCCGATCGAGGCGCTCCCTCTCGAGGACATCGAAGCCAGCTTCCAGACGAATTGCATCGGAGCGATGCGGGTGTGCAAGGCCGTCCTTCCTTCCATGCGGTCCCATGGCGGCGGCAGCATCATCAACATGAGCTCGGCGGGCGGAATAATCGCCCTTCCGTACCAAGGCGCATACAGCGGATCGAAGTTCGCCCTTGAGGGAATGACGGAGGCGCTCCGCGCCGAGGTCCGGCATTTCGGCATCAGGGTTTCCCTCATCGAGCCGGGCGATATACGGCATCAGGACTGTCACAAGGAGGCGGGCTCGGCGAAGGACTACGAGCCCTACCTCTCGAACGCCCTGCGCGTCGGCTGGGCCGACGAGGAAAAGGGATACGCTCCCGAGAAGATCGGCCCCCTCGTCGAGAGGATCCTGGGCAGCCCGAGGCCGCGACTCAGATATACGTTCGGGCCCGCCTATCAATCCGTGGCCATCCTTCTCAAGCGCCGCCTCCTGCCCGATCGCCTGGGAACGTGGGCGATAGGCGCTTATTATAAGACATGAAACCGCCCCCCGCGGGGGCCGATCCGATTGACCCTCCGGGTCCTTTAATCTAGAGTTACGGCGCTTCGGCGGTCGTAGTCCACCCGCCTGAACAAAACAGGAGGCGTCCCGTGAAAAGGGATGACGCATCGTTCTCGTCGACGTTTCTCGCGCTCTTCGCCCTCTTCGTCACCTGCCTGCTCGTCTCGAACATCGTCGCGGGCAAGCTGATCGTCGTCTTCGGCCTCGTGCTGCCCTCGGCCGTCGTCCTCTTCCCGATCACCTACATACTCGGGGACGTCTTCACCGAAGTCTACGGATTCCGGAAGACGAGGATCGTCATCTGGTCCGGCTTCGCGGCCAACGCTCTGATGTCGGCCATCTTCCTGGTCGCGATAGTCCTGCCCTTCCCGGCTTTCTTCAAGGACCAGGAAGCCTACGCGAAGGTCCTCGGCTTCACGCCGAGGATCGTGGCGGCTTCCCTCATCGCCTACTGGGCGGGCGAGTTCGCCAACTCGATCACGCTCTCGGCGCTCAAGAAGCTCACGAAGGGGCGCTACCTATGGACGAGGACGATCTCCTCGACCGTCGCAGGCCAGGGCCTCGATACGGCGATCTTCATAGGGCTGGGATTCGCCGGCATCGTGCCCGCGGCCGTCCTCTTCCAGATGATGATCGCGCAATACGCCTTCAAGGTGGCCTACGAAGTGGTCCTGACGCCGGTGACCTACCTCGTCGTCGGGCGCGTCAAGAAGCGGGAAGGAATGGACGCGTTCGATACCGGGGTCGCGTACAATCCTTTCGGCATTGGAGGCGGATGATGGAAGAGAGGAAATTCGCGGCTCTCGGGAACAGGGTCTCGACGCCGAGCCGGCGCCTCGAGGTATTCCCCGCCCCGCCCCACGTGAAGAGAGTCGTGCTCGAGAGCGACGAGGTGACGAGCCTCTGTCCCGTTACCGGGCAGCCGGATTGGGAGACCGTGCGCATAGAGTTCGAGCCCGAGGCTCTCTGCATCGAGAGCAAGAGCCTCAAGCTCTATTTCTGGTCTCTCCGCGAAGAGGGCGCGTTCTGCGAGGATCTCTCGGCCAGGATAGCCATGGACGTCTACGAGGCCTGCAAGCCTCGCCGCGTGACGGTGACGGTCACGCAGAAACCGCGCGGCGGCATTACCATCGCCGCTACGGCGAGCTATCCGGACGGCGAGGATACGCGATAGGACTTACGACCCTTCCTTTTCGCCGAACGGAAGCCTGAACAGCGGCTTGGTCCTCACCTTCACCTCGACGGAGAGCCCCGGGATGAGGCTCGACTGTCCTTCGTCGAGGGAGATGCGGACCGGCACCCTCTGCGTCGTCTTGGTGAAGTCCCCGATCGAGAAGGGCGGCGGCAGGATGCCGGCTCCTATCAGGTCGACCCTGCCCGAGAAGGTCCTGCCTCCGAAAGCGTCCACGTTGATCTCGACCGGGGCTCCGATCGCGATCCTCCCTATCTTCGTCTCCTCGAAGTTGGCCGTCACCCATACCGTGCTCAAGTCGTTGATCGTGAAGATAGTCTGGCCCGGCTGGACGATGTCTCCCTGCATCAAGGACCTCTTGGCGACGACGCCCGTGATCGGGGACGTAATCCTCGTATTGAGAAGCTGGTTCTCGAGGACACCCAGCTGGGCGTTCGCGGTATCGACTTGGGCCAGGGCGATGGCGTACTGGGCGCTGGCGGCGTCGAGGGCGTTGGCCGCATGATCGTTCTGCTCTTTGGTCATCGCGCCCGTGCCGAACAGAGTGCGCGCCCTGTCGGCGTCGCTCTGCGCCCTGTCGAGGTTGATCTTGGACAGCTCGACGTTCCGCTTGGCGTAGTTGAGCGACGCCGTCGCCTGGGCCTCCTGGGCGCGCAGGTCGGTGTCGTCCAGGAGGACCAGCAATTGGCCCGTAGCGGCCTTGTCCCCTTCGTCCACCATGAGCTTGGCTATGCGCCCGAGCATCTTGGCGCTGACGCTGACGTGGTCCCCGTCGATCGCGGCGTCGTCGGTGCTCACGTAGTTTATCGCGTCCAGCAACCACAGGAAGCCGAACACGAGGCCCGTCCCGACGAGGAGGATCAGGATCAGCGTCCCGAATACGACGGGTCCCTTCCTCGCCTTCCGGCCGGCTTCGTCGTCGTCGCCCTTTCCCTTGGCGCCTCGCGGCTTCGCTCCCTGCGGCATCGCGCCCTTCGGCGCGTCGGTCGTGGTAATCGTATCGCTCATCGTTACACCCCTTGCTCGTCTACGTAGGCGCCCGTGAACTGGCTGTTGTAGAGGTCGGCGTAGAAGCCCCCCTTCGCGAGCAGCTCGGCGTGGCGGCCCATCTCTATTATGCTCCCGTCCTTCATCACCAGGATGGATTCCGCGTCCCTGATGGTCGAGAGCCTGTGGGCGATCACGAAGCTCGTGCGGTCCCGCATGAGCTCCTTCATCGCCTTTTGAATGTATACCTCGGTCCTCGTATCCACGCTGCTCGTCGCCTCGTCCAGGATGAGGATGGCAGGATCGGAGAGGATGGCGCGGGCTATGGTGAGGAGCTGCTTCTCGCCTTGCGAGATGTTGGACGCCTCCTCGTTGAGGACGGTATCGTAGCCTTCCGGGAGGGCCCGGATGAAGTGGTCCGCGTGCGCGGCCCTCGCCGCCGCGACGATATCCGCCTCGGTCGCGCCCTCGCGGCCGTAGGCTATGTTCTCCCGTATCGTGCCGTTGAAGAGCCAGGTATCCTGGAGCACCATGCCGAAGAGCGTACGAAGCTCGCCGCGCCGCATCTCGCGGGTGTCCACGCCGTCGATGAGGATGGAGCCGCCGGAGATCTCGTAGAAGCGCATGAGGAGGTTGACCAAAGTGGTCTTGCCGGCCCCGGTGGGACCTACGATGGCTATCGTCTCGCCTTTCCCGACGACGATGTTCATGTCGTTCATCAGGATGGCGTCCTCCTTGTAGCCGAAGCGCACGTGGCGGAATTCGACGTCCCCTCGGGGCGACTCGAGCCGCGTCGCGTCGGCCTTCTCGGGGACTTCCTCCTCCTCCTCGAGGACCTCCATGACGCGCTCGGCGGAGGCCAGGGTCGATTGGAGGACGTTGGCTATATTGGCCGTCTGGGCGATAGGCTGGGTGAATTGCCTCGAGTACTGGATGAAGGCCTGGATGTCGCCCAGCTTGAGGACCTTGCGGGCCGTCATGATGCCGCCCACGACGCAGATTACGACGTAGCCGATATTGTTGATGAAATTCATCATGGGCATGATGACGCCGGAGATGAATTGCGCTTTCCACGCCGCGTCGAAGAGCCTGGCGTTGATGGCCTTGAACTCGCGGATCGACTCTCGCTCGCGGCCGAAGGCCTTGACGATCACGTGGCCCGTATACATCTCCTCTACGTGGCCGTTGAGGGCCCCCAGCTCCATCTGCTGGGCTCCGAAGCTCTTCTGCGAGAGCTTGGTCACGTTCATCGTGGCGAGGAGGGCGGCGGGCAGGGTGACCAGGGCGATCAGCGTGAGCCAGGGGCTTATCGTCACCATCATCACGAGGACGCCGACGATCGTGCACACCGAGGTGATGAGCTGGGTCAGGCTCTGCTGCAAGGTCGTGCTGATGTTGTCTATGTCGTTGGTCACGCGGCTCATGATCTCGCCGTGCGTCTTCGAATCGAAGTACTTCAGCGGCAGGCGGGCCAGCTTGCCGTTCACGTCCTTCCTCATATCGTACACCATGCTCTGCGAGACGCCAGCCATTGTGTACTGCTGTATGTAGCTGAACAGCGTGCTGAGGAGGTAGAAGCCGACGAGGAGGAGGAGAGTCCCGCCGATGTAGTTGAAGTCCATCGAGGGCATGGGTTTATGGGTGAAGTAGGCGATATACTTGGACATAAGGCCGTCGTAGAGCTTGGTAGTCACGTGGCCCATGAGCTTCGGCCCTACGATCGTGAAAATCGTGCTCAGGACCGCGAAGACGAGGACGATGGTGAGCTTGCCCATCCGCGGGGCGAAATAAGTCATGAGGAACTTGATGGTCTTCTTCGAGTCCTTGGGCTTCTCCGCGGGGCCCCGCATGCCGAACATCATCCCGGGGCCGCCGCCCGGGCGTCCCATCGGCCGCTGTCCGCTCCCGGGCGGCCCGCCGGGCGCGCCGCCCGGCGAAGGGCCCCGTCTCGCCGTGTCGCTCATGCTATCTCCTCCTCGGAGAGCTGAGAGGCGACGATCTCCTTGTAGACCTGGCAGTCCCGGTAGAGCTCGCGGTGAGTGCCCATGCCGGCGATCTTCCCTTCGTCGAGGACGATGATGCGGTCGGCGTCCATCACGGTGGCGACCCGCTGGCCGACGATCAGCACGGTGGCGTCCTCGGTCTTGGCCCGGAGCGCGGCGCGCAGCCTGGCGTCGGTCTTGAAATCGAGGGCGGAGAAGCTGTCGTCGAAGAGGTAGATCTCCGGCCTGCGGACGAGGGCGCGGGCTATCGAGAGCCTCTGCTTCTGGCCGCCCGAGACGTTGGTGCCCCCCTGGGCTATCGCCGAGCCGTAGCCGTCCTTCATCTCGTTGATGAACTCGGTGGCCTGCGCGGTCTCGGCAGCCTCCGCGACGTCGTCGTGGCAGGCGCCTTCGCAACCGTAGCCGATGTTGCTCTCGACGCTCCCCGAAAAGAGGACGGCCTTCTGCGGGACCAGGCCGATCCTCGCGCGCAGCTCGTCCTGGGCCATGTCGCGGACGTCGACGCCGTCTATCATGACGCTTCCGGAGTCCACGTCGTAGAAGCGCGGGATGAGGCTGATCAGGGTCGACTTGCCGGAGCCCGTGCTGCCGATGATGGCGGTGACCTCTCCGGGCCTGGCCGAGAAGCTGACGTCGTTGAGCGCCGGCACTTCGGCGCCGAAATAGCTGAAGCTCACGTTGCGGAATTCTACATAGCCCTTCTTCGCCTCGTCGGGCCTGCGCGGCTCCTTCGGGTCGGTTATCTCCGGGACGGTGTCGAGGACCTCGTTGATCCGGATCGCCGAGGCTTGGGCCCGCGGCAGCATGATGAACATGAAGCTGGCCATGAGGAGGGAGAAGAGGATCTGCATCGCGTACTGGAGGAAGGCCATCATGTCGCCTACGTTGGATGTCCCCCGGTCGACGCGCTTCGAGCCGAACCAGATGATCGCGACGGTAGTGAAGTTCATGACGAACATCATGATCGGGATGAGGATGGCGAAGAGTCGGTTGACCTGGATCGAGACCGTCATCAGGTCCAGGTTCGCCTCCTCGAAGCGGCGCTTCTCGTCGTCGACGCGGTTGAAGGCGCGAATGACGCGGATACCCGTGAGCCCCTCCCGGAGCACCAGGTTGATCTTGTCGATCTTCTTCTGGATGGCGCGGAAGAGGGGGAAGCCCTTTACCGCGACGGTGACGATGACCGAGGCGAGTAGGGGTATGACCGCGACGATCACCCAGGAGAGGCCAGGGTCCTTGGATACGGCCATGATTATCCCGCCGATCATCATGATCGGGGCGCTTATCATCATCCTCGCCATCATGAGGACGACCATCTGCACCTGGGTCACGTCGTTCGTCGTGCGCGTGACCAGGGAAGGCGTGCCGATCTTGTCGAACTCGTGAAGGGAGAATTGAGACACATGGGTGAATATGTCGTCCCGGATCAGCGCTCCCATGCCCATGGCCGAGTGCGAGGCCAGATAGCTCGCGATCACGGCGCAGATGGAGCCGCCCAGGGCCACGAGCAGCATGAGACCGCCGGTCTGGAGTATGAAGGCAATATCCCCGTTCGTTATGCCCTTGTTGACGACATCGGACATGAGAGTAGGCAGGTAGAGATCGGACATGCACTGGAGGAACACGACTGCCATGACAGCCGCGACCGGGATCGCGTAGGGCTTGAGGTACCTGAAGAGCCTCAGCATTTCGCGGCCCTCACTTGAATTCCTCCGACGCCGCGGCCCGAACCAGGTTGGCCTGGGCGATGACGGCGTCTATGCGCCTGTTGGTCACCGCGAAGTTCATCCTCAATAGGTCGAATTCGGAGGAGCTCAGGTCGATGTCCTTGGCCGTTCCCGCCGCGACCCTGCCTTGCATGACGCGGAGATTCTCCTCGGCCTGGGCGACCATCGCCCGGGTGGAATCGAGGTCGCGCAGGGCGCGCTCGAGGTCGACGATGCAGCTCTCGACGTCCATCTCGACGGCGCTCCGCTGCCTGTCCTCGTCGGCCTTGGCCTTGGAGGCGGCGAGCGTCTGCGCCTTTATGTCGTCGAGGGCGGCGGGCACGCCGCCTACGTCGTAGCTCAGCGTGAGGCCTACTGCCCAGGTGCCCGTAAAGAGCGTGGGATCGGTCTGGAAAGGGACGCGTTGGTTGGGATCGGCCAGAGTATAGCTGCCGGTTACCGCCACCGTAGGGTAGAGGGCGGCGCGCGACAGTTCGATGGAGTGCTCGGCGAGCTTGCGCGACAGTTCCGCGGCGCGGGTCTCCGGTCGCCTCGCGAGCGCGCCCGACACGAGGTCGGCCTCGTCCACGGCTGAAGGGTCCGGCAGGGTCGACTCTTCGGGCTTGGTCGAAAGCTCGAAGGGCGGGGCCGCGTCCGGAGCCGCGGTCGAGATTTTAAGGGAAGCGAGGTCCCGGCCCATGAGCGAGGCGAGGGTGAGAAAGGCCCTCCTCTGGGCGGCCTGGGCGTCCCCCAGGTCCTCGCTGGCCTGCTCGAGGCGCATCTGCGCGGCGAGCTGGTCGGCTCGAGTCGCCACGCCCTGGCCAAGCTGCTGTCCTACGAGCGCGACGTCCTTCTTCATGAGCTCGAGGTTCTGCTCGAGAGTCGACCTATTGTAGGTTGCACGCACCGCTTCCCAATAGGCCCTCCGCACGTCGAAGGCGAGGGACCTCTTCACAGTCTCCCTCGATACGTCCTTCGCCTGGGTCTGGAGGCCGGCGATCGCGATGCTTTCCTTGACCCTGTTGCCGTCGTATATCGGATATGAAAGATTGAGGTCGAAAGAGAACACGTTCAGCAGCGACGGAAGGGCGAGCGAAAACGAGCCGAATGGAGGGACGTTCGCGCTTATCGCGGTGTCGGAGGCGGGGAGCTCGCTGAGCCGCGTGTAGCCTCCGCTCGCGGACAGAGAGGGAAGCCGCTTCCATTTAACCGAGTCCTCCTTGGCGCTCGTCGAAAGCCAGTCCAGGTCGGCGCCGATCACTCCCGGGTCCTTCGACAAGGCCGACGATACGGCCTCGTCGATCGTCAGCTTCGGCAGGCTGCCGGTCGCCACAGTAGTTGCGGTCGTCTGCTGGGCGGCGGCGGGCGCAGCCAGCATGAGCATCCCGATGGCCGCGGCCAGCAATCCCGCGAGCGGGCCGGCGGCCGGTACCATCGACGATGCGGTGCTTGGGTTCTTCAATCGTGCAGCCCTTCGCCTTCCTCCGCCTGAGCGGCCATCCGCTCCCGCATCAGGCGCCTCATCCTCATCCTGCCGATGACGGCGCCCGCGCGTCCGCTCAAGAAGACCTTGGCCAGGATGAAGATTCCGACCGAATCCCAGAATCCCAAAGCGGGCAGCCCGAGGATCCCGGACATGATCCGGTTCCATAGAAGCATGACCACCAGCCCGATCAGAGCGAGGCCGGCGGCGATCAGCGCGATCCATCCGGCGATGACGAGGGCCTTCTTGCCTCCGCTCATAGTTCTCCAGCGCTTGTGGGCCCGCATGTGCTCATCATCGTGAAACATCGTCTTCCTCCATGCCTATTCGATCCATTCCCGGAGCGCGGCCGCGAGCCGCCTGACGGCGTACCGCTTCCGGGCGGCCAGCGTATCCGGGGATATGCCGCTCGATTGGGCGAGCTCCTTGAAAGTCAGCCCGTCCAGGACCTGGGCTTCGATTACCGCTCGCTGCTCGTCGGGCAGCTCCTCGATCGCGTCGTAAAGAGCATCCAGCAGCTCGGAGGACGCGGTGGCCTCGGCCGGATCCAGCCCCGCGGAGGCGATTATCTCCGCTATCGCCTCATCCGAGACCGAGATCTCTCCGGCCTTCCTTCGGGTCTCGTTATGGCGCCAAAGGTCCCGGACCCTATTGCGAACCGAGGCGAAGAGCCAGGCGACAAGGTCGTCTACCGCGTCGAGGCTCTCGACGTTGGCCAGGGCCTTCGCGAAGGCATCCTGTACGAGGTCTTCGGCGTCGACGAAGCTGCGCGTGGCCTTGGCGGCCCATGCGAGGAATCCGCGCCTGTTCTCCCTGTATGCGGTCTCGAGCTCCGACCGCCGATCGTTCTTTTTCAACGCATCGCACCTTATATGACGTTCGAGCCGGATTTTTCGTCTATATCCGCGCTAAAAAAACGCGCCTGCCGATCGGCCGCCGTTATGCCGCACCCGCGCTCCTCTCGCTTGACGCCGGCGCCTCGCCAGGCGGGCATGCGCCGAGGGTCGCTATCCATCCCGCCTTGTCCCGCAGGGCGCAGCCGCCCCTAGTCTCGGTCAATTCGCGGTGACGCTCGCGTATCGCGCGCATGAGGGGCGAGTCGAGCGCGGCAGCGAGGCCGTCCCTTCCCGCGTCGCTGTCCGAGAAAGGCGCGAAGGGGCAGGCCTCGAGAGAGCCGTCGGGCGCGAGGTGGATGAAGCCCCTGCCCGCGGCGAGGCAGCCGCCGTAGGCCTCTTCGTCGCCCGGCAGGCGGATGACGGGGTAGGGTAGGCCATCGGTGCGGCCTGCGTCGTTGAGGGCCGACCTCTGCCCGTCGGAGAGGACAAGGGCTTCGCTCCCGGGGACGACGGGCACGAACTCGACGAGAAAGAGAGCCGAGGCGCCCATCTCGCCGACTCGCTCGAGGAATCCAGGCGACAGCGCGCTATCGACGTTGCGCGAGCTCACCGTGACCGAGATGCCGAAGAGCCCGCCGGCCTCGCGGATGGCGCGGGCGCGGATCAGAGCCTCCTCGTGGACGCCCCGTCCCCTGCGCTCGGCGGTGAAGGCCGCTTCGCCCTCGATGCTGAAGACGGGGAGGAGGGTCTTGCCGAAGCTGGGCGCGATAGAAGCGTCGAGGAGAGTCCCGTTCGTGAATACGGGAATTACCATGCCGCGGATGGCCGCCAGCCTCGCGAGCAGGCCGGGCCGAAGGAGGGGCTCGCCGCCGGCGACCATGATGACGCCTACGCCGAGCTCGACCGCCTCCTCGAAGAGCTCCATGAAGCGGTCGTCCGAGAGCTCGGCGGGCGTATCCGGCCCGGTCGGACGGAGTTCCTTCGAATAGCAGCCCGCGCAGTCGAGGTTGCAGCGGCGGGTGACGCTCGCGATGAGGAGGGCCGGTACCGCCTTTCCCGCCCGCTCGGCGGCCGCTCGGCGAAGGGCCTGGCGACGTTGGAAGGCCAATGAGGCGAAAGTCTCGAGTCCGCCTCGCGAGGCGAGGGCTCGTTTGCAGACGTCCAGGAGCTGGCTGGCGAAGAGGGCCTTGGGATTCGTCATGGGGCATTCCTCGGAATGGAAGCGTATCCGCCCCCGTACGGGGCGCGGGCTTCGCCGCGCCGAAAGGCCGCGGCATCACTCGTCTCCGTCATGGCAGACGAGATTCTACAATCAGAAGGATAATAATATCGCGGGGCCGTCGGCTAGTACCGGGCGAGTGTCGCCGGAAGCCCGGAAATGCTAAAATACGCGCAAGCGCAAGCGTCAGCGCGCCGGAGGAAACGATGCCCAAGCGAGGTATTGTCCTCATAGACTTCAAGTATGAGTATTCCCCCGGCGGAGGCTTCGAGCTCGTCGGGCCCGAGGCGGTCGCGACCCGCGCCGTCTACGCCGCATTCGCCTTCTTCGGCGTGCGCATGCTCGGGACCGGGGCCTGGGCGAGGGAGCCGGAAGCCTGAAGCCGAAGCGCAGTCCCCTTCTCGGGGAAGATCGGGATCGCCCCGCCGGGGCCGGGGTAGAGCCGTGAGCGGCCGCCTCGCATTGAGGGAAAGGGTCAGGTTCGCCTATCAGCGAGCGAAGGGCGTGCCTATCGAGAGCGATCTCCGTCCCTACGCTTCCGTCGCTCGGGAAGCGCGGAGCATGGACCTGAGCGCGGCCGTCCGGCCCGAGCTCGAGTCGCGCGCTCGCGAACTCCGGGCCCGACTCCGCGCCGGCCTGGACCCCACGGCGGCGATGCCTTTATGCTTCGCCCTCGCGGCGGAGGCTTGCAGGAGGACTCTCGGCCTCGAGCCCTACGACGAACAGCTTATCGCGGCCGCCGCCATGTGCCGGGGAAGAGTCGCCCAGATGCAAACCGGCGAAGGGAAGACACTCGCCGCGGCCTTCGCCGCCTCCTTCGGCGCCATGCGCGGAAGGGGGCTCCAGGTCCTGACCGCCAACGACTATCTGGCCCGCAGGGACGCTGAGTGGATGAGGCCGATCTACGAATGGCTCGGCCTGTCCGTCTCGTCCATTTCCGGGCGCTCGACCGCGCGGGAGCGCCGAGCCGCGTACCTCGCCGACCTGACCTACCTGACCGCGCGGGAGCTGGGCTTCGATTATCTCCGCGACGGCCTGGTCTACGACAGAGCCGACCTCGTCCAGCGGCCCTTCTCGTCGGCCATAGTCGACGAGGCCGATTTCCTCCTAGTCGACGAGGCGAGAATTCCCCTGGTGATCGCCGGCGGCGCGCGAGGCGACGGTGTCGACGTCCGCGCCGTGGACCGGCTCGCCCGCTCACTCTCCCGCGGCGTCGATTACGAAGTCGACCCGGAGGGAAGGAAAGTCCTCCTTACCCTCGAGGGCCAGTCGATGCTCGAGCGTTTCACCGGCGGGGACGCGGCTTCCGAGGAGCGTCTGTCCCTCGTCAAGGCCAGGCTGTTCGCATCCCTGCATGCCATCTGCCTCCTCGCGCGAGACGTCGATTACGTGGTGAAGGAGGGCGAAGTAAAGCTCGTCGACTCCTTTACCGGCCGCGTAGCGGAGCGGCGCCGCTGGCCTTGGGGCATCCAGGCCGCCCTGGAGGCGAAAGAGGGGCTCGAGATCGGGCCCGAGGGCAGGATCTATGGTTCGATCGCCGTCCAGCACCTGATGGCGCTCTTTCCGAGGATGGCGGCGATGACGGCTACCGCGGTCCCTGCCGCGGCGGAATTCGCCTCGGCCTACGGTATGGCAACCGTCGTCATTCCGCCCGCGCGACCCTCGGCCCGGCGCGATCTTCCCGACGCGGTCTTCTGGACCGCTTCGGCAAAGCGGCGCGCGCTCGTCGCGGAGATCGCCGGCGCGCACGCCTCGGGCCGGCCCGTCCTCGTCGGCACGGGATCGGTGCGCGAGTCCGAGGAGCTCGCGGCCTCCCTCGCCGAAAAAGGCCTGCGTTGCATCGTGCTCAACGCCAAGAACGACGAGGAGGAGGCTCTCATGATTTCGCGCGCCGGCTCGCTCGGCGCGATCACGATCTCGACGAACATGGCGGGCCGGGGCACGGACATCCGGCTCGGAGAGGATCCGAGGATCGCCGAGATCGGCGGCCTCTACGTCATAGGGACAAATAAGCACGAAACCCGCAGGGTGGACGATCAGCTCCGCGGAAGGGCGGGACGCCAGGGCGAACCCGGGTCGACGCGATTCTTCCTGAGCCTCGAGGACGAGCTCTTCGAGCGCTACGGGGTCCGCGATTTCCTGCCGGAGCCCTACAGGTCGGGGCCCGCGGAGGGAGTCTCCGAGCTCCCCATCGACGATCCGATCGTCCGGAAGGAGTTCGCCCGCGCGCAATCCATCATCGAGGGACAGAACTCCAGGATCCGGCGCTCGCTCCGCAGGTTCTCCCTCATCGTCGAATTCGACCGTCGCTTCCTGCGCTCGCTCCGGGACGGCGCCCTCGTCGCGGGCGTCTTCCCCGCCGCCGTCGAATCGGCCCTTGCCGGCGAGCTTGTAGCGGAGGCGGGCCCCGAGCGGGTCGCCGCCGCGCGACCCGCGATGCTCCTGGCCTTCCTGGCGAGGGTCGATGCGACATGGGCGGTCCATCTGGCCCTGGTCGAAGACCTGAAGGAGGGCATGGACCTTCAACGGTACGCGGGCAAAGATCCCGGGATCGAGTACCTTCGCGTGGTCGGAGAGGCTTTCGAGGCGGAGATGCGGGATCTCTTCGCGGCGGCGATCGGCGACTGCCGGGCCATTCTCGAGGGGAAGGCGCCGGAAGCCGTCCCGGAGGCGCCGGACAGACCGTCGTCGACCTGGACCTACGCCGTCGAGGAGGATCTGGGCCTGGACTTCGATCTCGACCTCGTCGCGGGTCCGGGCGCCTTGGCCCTGGGACCCCTGGCGCCCCTCCTCTCGTTCGCGGCGCGGGCGGCGGGGGCGCTGGCGAGAAGGAAGAGCCGCGTTTCCCTTTGACTCGAGGGGCGTCCCGGAATAATCCTTTCCATATGGAAACAAAAGAAATCAGGGCTTTCTTCGACGGCCTCAACCTCGACTACCTCGCGGTCCATCGGAAGAAGGAAGATCTCTTCTGGTCCACCCATATGGCGACGAGCGAGGATCACGCAGGCTTCGTCGAAGCCGAAGCGGCCTTCAAGGCCTTCGTCTCGGATCCCAGGAAGCTCGCGGCCGTGCGCGAGCGGATAGGCGTCCTGGAGTCGCGCGGCGCCGCGGGCGAGAACGGCTCCGAGTACGCCGAGCTTCTCGCCGGGCTGCGCGGTTGGCGCGCCCTCTTCGAGGCCAACGTGATCGAGGGCGAGTCGGGGCGGGCCGATATGGGCAGGATAGTCGCCCTCGAGGCCGAGCTCTTCGGGAAGCGGCAGAAGCGCAGACTCCGCCACATCAACGAAAAGGGCGAGGTGGAGGACGCGACCTTGGGCGCCCTCCTGACCAACCAAGCGGCTAACCCCGACGAGACCGCCCGCGAGAGCAGCCTTTCCGCCCTGCGGGGCCTCGAGGAATGGATCCTGGCGAACGGCTTCACGGAGATAGTAAAGGCGCGCAACGCCTTTGCGCGCGGCCAGGGCTACCGCGACTTCTTCGACTACAAGGTGAACAAGTCCGAAGGGATGACGCCCGAGGAGCTGTTCGAGATCCTCGACGACTTCGAGGGCCGGACGGCCTCGGCCAACGCGCGCGGCCTGGCCTCCCTCGAGCGCGCCTACGGTCCCGGCGCGCTCAAGCCCTGGAACCTGCGATTCCGCATGGGCGGCGAGGTCCTGCGCGAAACCGATCCCTACTTTCCCTTCGCGCTCGCTCTCGAGCGTTGGATCGCGAGCTTCAGTCGCCTCGGCATCGCGTATCGCGGCGCGATCCTGCGCCTGGACCTCCTCGAGCGCGAAGGCAAGTACCAGAACGGCTTCTGCCACGCTCCGGTCCCGGCCTTCTACGACTGCGGGACCTGGGCCCCGGCCCGCATCAACTTCACCTCCGAGGGCAGGCCGATGCAGGTAGGCTCGGGGCTGGGCGCGATAAATACGCTGTTCCACGAAGGCGGACACGCGGCCCATTTCGCCAACGTGACGCGCAACTCTCCCTGCTTCTCCCAGGAGTACCCTCCCACCTCCATGGCCTACGCCGAGACCCAGTCGATGTTCTGCGACAGCGTCCTCGGCGACGCCGACTGGCTGACGCGCTACGCGAAGAGGGCCGACGGGACACCGATGCCGTCCGAGCTTATCAGGAAGCGCATCGAGAGGAACCAGCCCTTCCGAGCCTTCGGCGAGCGCATGCTGCTCGTCGTGCCCTATTTCGAACGCAGTCTCTATGCCTTGAGGGATTCGGAGCTCGCGGCGGACAGGGTCCTCGCCCTGGCGCGCGAGGCGGAGAGGCGGATCCTCGGCGTCGAGAGCTCGAGGCCCCTCTTGGCCGTTCCCCACCTCCTCAACCAGGAGTCCGCGGCCAGCTACCACGGCTACCTCCTCGCCGACATGGCGGTCTACCAGACCCGCGCCTGGTTCCTCGATACCTACGGCTACATAGCCGACAACCCCGAAGTCGGAAGGCTCCTCGCCGAGAAGTACTGGGCGCCGGGCAACTCCCTCACGCACGACCAGACGTTGAGGGCCCTCACGGGCGCGGGCTTTTCCGGCCGCGATCTCGCCGAGGCCTGCAATGCCTCGCCCGGCGAGGCGTGGGCGGCGGCCGAGGAGGCGATCGCCGCCTATCGCTCCCGACCCGGCGGCTCGGACTCCCCGTCGAGCCTCGGCGCCGACATCGCCATCGTTCACGGCGACGAGACGATTGCCGACAACTCGACCTCGGAGGCCAGGATGTGCGCGGACTTCGCAACCTGGGTGAGGGCGAAGTATCCGAGGGATTGAGCCGGCCTCCACTCGACGAGGCGAATCCTGCGCCCCTCGGGATCGGCCAATGCGACCGTCGCGGCCAGCCAATCGGCGAAGTGGGTGGCCGGGCCGAGCCCGCTCACCAGCGAGAGCTGGGCCACCGGTATCGATGCCTCGGGAAAGGCGAGCACCAGTGGGACGAACGTACAATGTCATAAAAATAGTATCATTATTCATCGACAGTTCCCACTCGTATTTCTCTTGCGCTACTGGTATTATGGCATGAGGGCGCGCCGAAAGAGGGGGAGTTGGACGTGAAAAACAACGGTTCCGAAAAAAGGGCTCAAATCGTTTACTTCTCGCATGGCGCGGGACCCTTGCCGATTCTCGGAGACTCGAGTCACAAGGCGATGGTGGATTTCATGCAGGAGTTGCCCGCGAAGCTCAGGAAGCCGGACGCGATCCTCGTTATCAGCGCCCATTGGGAAGAGGGTGTTCCAACGCTGCTGGGAGCGGACAGACCTAAGCTGTTTTACGACTACTACGGGTTTCCCGATGAATCCTACCAGATTATTTACCCAGCGCCTGGTAGCCCCGAATTAGCTGAGAGGATAGTTGCCCTTCTGAAGGAAAGAGGCATTTCCTCTCGCATTGACACGAGGCGAGGCTATGATCACGGTCTATTTATCCCGTTGAAGATGATGTACCCCGAGGCGGATATTCCCTCGCTGCAACTCTCGCTGGTACAGGGATTGGACCCGGCCGGGCACATCGCTCTTGGCGCAGCCCTTAATGGCCTCGTGGGCGACAATATTCTTGTCATCGGGTCGGGGTTCTCGTTTCACAACATGAGGGAGCTCTTGTCAGCGGGCTCGAAGATGCCTGATTCGCAGAACGATGCCTTCCAGGAATGGTTGATCGAAACCTGCACCGGCCCCTTCGCGCAGTGCAAGCAGCGGCTGATTGATTGGGAAAAGGCGCCCTCCGCACGTTACTGCCACCCTCGCGAAGAGCATTTGCTTCCATTGCATGTTTGCGTCGGCATGGCGGAGAAGCCGGCTCAATTGGTTTTCGACGACTACATCGCGGGGAAGCGCGCAGTAGCGTTCCTGTGGGGTTGAGCTGGGGAGTGTGTGTGAAAATTGAGTGGATAGACCGGGGTAGCACCCCTATTTTGTACGCAGATGGGAGGGGGCTCGAAAAGAATGAATTGCTATCTTTTGTAACACGAGTTCATGAGAAGTTACGCGAGAGCACGGTTTAAGGCCAATGAAATACACGCAATTAAGTCCGCCTTTGTTGGGATGAACCAAATCAACGAAAAACCCATTCGGCGCACAAACGGATGCATCTATGGAATGGCTCGTTATGTAAGACACCCTCCCCGATTTCGGCCGAGGCTCTGGTACCACTCACTCAATTTATTGGGTTCATTCCTCTACTATGCCCACGCATGAACAGCATTACCTTTGCTCCAAATTGATCTTGACAGAGGTCCGCAGGTAGCACACGATTACCTGAAATCTTATTCGGCTCCGTATTGGCCTGCCCTACAACCTGCCTTGTCATCACGAACCAATTCGAGATACCAAGGGAGAAAGATCATGAAAAGTGGAATGTGGCGGCTGAGCGCTCTGATGTTTGTGTTGACCCTAATTACCCTTTGGGGTTGTACCAAGGGGAACTATGTCGCGAAACCGAATGAAGAACTTTATGGCACCTGGACTAATGAAAGTATGACAGTTCAAAAAGAAACGATCTCTGCCACTGGATACAAGGCCTTCTCACATATATCTGACTCAGATTCTAATGCTGAAGCCACGACGCAGATAACTAACAAATGGAAAGACTCAGAAGGCAACATTTGGTACAAGACCCTCGGCACGGGTACATCTGGAGAGTGGGATGGATATAAATGGCAAACACTCCAGAAATTGAGTAAATCTGGGACAATGAGGGAAGAAGTAGTCCATGTAATAGGAACGGTAAAATCAGAATCCCCCTTCGATCCCAAAAGTTATCCGCCCACGATCGATCCCAAGAGCCCGAATTATTCTCTCTACTACCGAGCGGGGAATTAGGTTCATCTCAATTAAGGATCGCCCAAGCGGGCAGTAGCGTTCCTGTGGGGTTCATCTGCGACAGGCTCCCTCTACCTATAGCTCGCCTGGAACTCGCCCAGCTTCTCCACGAATTCGTGGATCAGATCCGTCTCAGGAAGAATCGTCGTGCGGAAGTGATGGGTCCCGGGCTTCTGGCCGAAGCCCGAGCCGGGGACGACGCAGATGCCTGTGGCCTCGAGGAGCTCGAGACAGTAGTCGTCGTCGGTCCTGCCCGCGGGGAGCGAGATGCGGGGGAAGGCGTACATCGCCCCGGCGATGCGCGTGCAATGGATTCCCGGTATGCCATTGAGCCCTCCGGTCAGGATGGCGGCGCGCGAGCGGAGCTCGGACATGATATGGTCCCGCTCGGAGACGTAGAGCTCGCGGCTGGGGCTGCCTTCGGCGGGCGGGGTCACCATGCAGTAGGTGACGACCTGGCCGGGCAGGTTCGAGCAGAGGCTGATCGACTGGAGCTTGGCGATCTGGTCCACGACCTCGCCCGGCACGTTGCGTATCTCCATATAGCCGCCTCGATGACCGCACTCGCCGATGAAGCCCTTCGAGCAGGAGTGGAAGGAGAAAAGCGACACGTCCGCGACGCCCATTTCCGTCATCACCTTCGCGAAGGAGTAGAAGCTGAAATCGGTGAGGTAGACGTCCTCCTGATAGACCTCGTCGGTGAGGATGGACAGGTCGTGCGAGCGCGCAAAGTCGATGATCATCGCGATGTTCTCGTGATCGAGGACGGAGCCTGTGGGGTTGCCCGGGTTGAGGACGCAGATCGCCTTCACCCTCACGCCCTTGCGCACCGCGTCCATGAAGGCCTTGTCGAGGAGCTCGCGCGACAGGCGCCAGTCCCGGTCCTCGTCGAGGTAGTAGGGCACCTGGCGCCCGCCGTACAAGGTGATGGTCGCGGAATAGAGGGGGTACTGCGGTATCGGCACCATGATGCCGTCGCTCGGTCCGGAGATGAGGACGCGAAGGGCCATCTGCACGGTCTTGCTCGCGCCGTCGCCGAGGAAGATCGATTCGGGATCCGCTTCGTCTCCGTCGCGTTCCGAGATGAAGCGCGACACCGCCTCGCGGATGACCTTGACGCCCTTGGACTCGGAGTAGGCGCCGAGGCCGTGCACGGTGCCTTCGAGGACGATGCGCGCCGCCTCCGCGACGTCGGCCGGGAAGACGGCGTCCTCTCCGCGCACGGCGGGAGAGTCGAGGAGGGCGGGATACTCGCAGAGGGCGAGGGTCTGGCGGATGTAGGTCAGGGGCTTCTGCCCGAGGGCCTGGGGATTGCCGATGTTGCCGTAGAGGATGCGCCTGCCCGAGCGCTCGAGCTCGGCCGCCCGCGCGACGATGGGGCCGCGCACGGCGTATTGCGTCTCGAGGACGGCGAGGCTGAGGTCGGTCAGGCGGACGGGCATGGAAGGCTCCTTACGAATATGACGACTCTGCCTGCGGAACGCCTTCGCGTTTCGGAGCAACTCGAGTCAGGATGCACGGATATCGTAGGTATTCGCGGCGAGGCGGCGAAGCGCGGAACGGCGCAGGCCCGATGCGAGTAGTGTGGACCCACGATATGCTCCGCGCATACGAATGCATTATAGCATCCTTCGTACCGGCGAGGCTATACTGAGGGACATGTCGGATCCTATCCTCGTCTCCGCGATAATCGGCATTCCAGCGATCGCCGTCCTCGTTCTCGCACTCGGCTGGATATCCTATCGCGGGATGATCCATTACCGGATTCGCGACGAGGCCTGGCTCCGACGCTCGGGCATAGAAACCGGCGAAATCGACGAGAGGCTTTTCGGCCTGCCATGGATAGAGGAGGAATTGGCTTCGCCCACCGGCTACACTCTCATGGTCCACGCCCTCGAGGGCGCGGAGGGAAGGTTCGCGATCTTCCACCACGGCATCGGCTCCGGCTGGGTGACCATGATCAAGTACATGGAGCTCTTCCGGGCCGAGGGATGGACCGTCGTCGCTTTCGACTCGCGGGGGCATGGCCGCTCCGGAGGGGGAAGACCCAGCTACGGCTACTTCGAGAAGGCGGACCTTAAGGCCGTCGCCGACTGGGCCTCCGCCCGCTTCGCGAGCGCCCGCTTCCCCCGCGAGGGCGGCTTCGTCGCCTTCGGCGAATCGATGGGCGCGGCGACGGTCCTACAGTACGCGCCCCTCGACCCCCGCCTGGACGCCGTGATCGCGGATTGCCCCTACTCCAGCGCGATAGGCGAACTCGATCACCGACTCAAATCCGCGATGGTCCCGAAACCTTTCCGCTCGCTGGTCATCCTGATCGCCGACGCTTTCTGCCTCCGTCTCGAAGGCTTCTCGCTGCGCGACGCGGATCCGAGCCGCGCCATCCTCGAGACGA
The DNA here is from genome assembly GCA_964491385.1 of uncultured Treponemataceae bacterium. Taxonomy (GTDB): domain Bacteria; phylum Spirochaetota; class Spirochaetia; order Treponematales; family Rectinemataceae; genus UBA1306. The sequence continues at coordinate 32,575 of CAZBGA010000021.1, forward strand.
GGATACCGATATTGTTCATCCACGGCCTCGAGGACCGCTACGTGCCCTGGCGCATGTCCGTCGTGATGGCGGAGACCAGGCGAAGGCGGCTCCCGGGCGCCACGACCGAGCTTCTTCTCGTGCCCGGCGCGAGGCACGGCGGCAGCGTCGGCGCCGACGGACCGCGCTACGCCGAAGCCCTGCGGACTTTCCTGGCCGAGGCGCTCCGGCGCTGAGCGGGGAGCCGGAGGCCGCCCCGGGACCGGCCGACTCTACACATTCCCGTCGTCTTCGGATATCCTTTCTTCCTGCCGGAGCGATCTCTTCCGAGGAGGACCGATATGCCGTTCGGTTTGCAGCCGATTCACCTCCTGGTGGTCGGAATCGTGGCGCTTGTCATCTTCGGGCCCCGAAGGCTGCCGCAGCTCGGGCGCTGGATCGGTCGGACTTTTACGGAATTCCGCAAAGGGACCCAGGAAATGTCCGCGACCCTCCGCGACGAAGTCGCGAAATCGACCGAGGAGGCTCCGCATCCTTCCACCCCCGATCCGCTCCATCGGGAATCGGCGACCGGCAATTTCTGCGTCAAGTGCGGCGCCCCCAATCCGTCCGACGCCAGATTCTGCAACAAGTGCGGGTCGCAGATTCCCGTTTGAGCTCGAGGGATAGGAGGAGGTCGCCGTGGCCGGCGGGGACATGAGCTTCCTCGCGCATTGGGAGGAGCTCCGGCGACGCTGCATCATCGCCGCGATCGCGGTCCTCATCGCCTCCGCGGCCTCCTTCCTGTTCGCGGATTACGTGCTGAACCTCTTGACCCTTCCCTCCGGGGGTCTGAGGCTTCGGGCCTTCAGCCTTCTGGACGGCATCATGATCAAGCTGCGCCTGGCCCTCTATACGGGACTGGTCGTCTCCTTCCCCGTTTGGGCCTTTCAGATCCTGCGCTTCGTAAGCCCGGGACTGAAGCCCGAAGAGAAACGCGGCTTGATTCCGCTTCTCGTCTCGGCGGTCCTGCTCTTCGCGGCCGGGACGGGATTCGGCTACTATCTGCTTTGGGGAATGATCCGCGTCCTCGTCCGGCTCTTCCCCGCCCAGGTGGAGTTCTTCCCCTCGGCGGTGGAGTACCTATCCTTCGTGGTCTTCTTCCTCCTGGCCTGCGGGATCGCCTTCGAGATGCCTTGTATGCTCATAGTCCTCGTACGATTGAGGTTCCTCAGGTCGGCCCTGCTCCGGGAAAAGAGACGGATCGCCTATTTCATCCTGTTCGCCTTCGCGGAAATAATAACGCCGGTCAGCGACCCCATCGTGGCTCCCCTCGCCGTGATGCTCCCCCTCGTGATCCTCTATGAGGCGAGCGTCATCGTCGCGCGACGCATCGAAGCGAAGCGCCCGACGGGATCGCAGCCTCTTCCCGCATAGTCGCGAGCCCTTCCTCAGAAGGGGAATCCGTCCTTCCCTTCCGCGGGAGGGGCGGTCCTGCCTGCCGGCGCCCCGCTTCCTTCTCTGCCCTGCGCACTTTTCACGCTTTCCCTGTCGCCCGGGCGGACCTGGAGGAAGCGCGCGCGGTCCTGCACCTTCAGTCCCTCGACGTGGATGGCTTTCCTCCCCTCTACCGGGCATGCGGTCTCGCAGGCGCCGCAGCCGATGCAGAGGGTAGAGTCCGTCGCGGGGCGGGGCAGGCCGCCGTCCGCCGGTATCGACATCGAGACGGCTCCGGTCGGGCAGTGCTCGGCGCAGGCGCCGCAGCGCGTCTTGTTAGTCACGACGATGCAGCGCTCGAGGGCGAGGGAGCTTTGGCCGAGGCGGGTGAGCTTCTTTTCCTCCAGAGGCAGCTGCCGAAGGGCGCCCGTGGGACAGGATCGGAGGCAGCGGTCGCACTCGAACTGGCAATAGGCGCGGTCGTAGGCGAGGTAGGGCTTGGCGGGATCCAAGATGCCCCACTGGAACTCGGCGGGCCGAATCACCCCGGAAGGACATACGGCGACGCAGCTGCCGCAGGCGGTGCAGGAGCCCAGGAATCGATCGACGCTTCCCGCTCCCGGCGGGGCGGCGGGGCGGCGTTCCTGCCCGTTCATGAAGACGGCCGGCTTCCGGTAGCGGCTGGAACCGCCGAGCAGGACGGCCCCCGCGACGCCGACGGCCGCGGCCGTTCCGAACGACAGAAAGCGCCGCCGGCTCGAGCCGGCGGCCGCTTCGGCCTCATCGGATGCGGGACGGGCGCGGCCGAATCGGATAGCCCCGCTCGGGCAGGCGGATACGCAATCGAAGCAGCGGACGCAGCGATCCTCATCGATGCCGGCGCCGGCCGGCCGCGCGCAGGAAGCCCGGCAGACACGCTCGCAGGCTCCGCAGCGGCTGCACTCGCTCGAGTCTATCCTCAGCCCGAACCAGGGCCGGAAGCTCGCCGCCCGCAATAGGGCGCCCGCGGGGCAGAGGGCGTTGCAGTACAGCCTGCCCGAGCTCACAGAAATCGAGCCGACGAGGAGGAGGGCCGCGCTTCCGACCAGGGCCCGCGCCCAGGCCCACGAAACCGTCACGGTCGCCACGGCGAACGAGCCGACCGCGCCCGATAAGGCCGCGAGGCCGTTGTTCGCCAGATCGGCCAAGGGCCTGAGGAGACCGGCGCCGATTTTGCCGAAAGCCGAAAACGGCTCGAGGAGACCCAGGAGGATGGTCGACCCCGCGACGGCCGCACCTGCCGCGAGAACGAATGCTCCCGCGTGGAAGGGAGCGCGGGCGGGCCGGTAGCCCCGCGAACTCGCGCGTCCGCTCTCTGCGCGCCGTCCCATCAAGGCTCTCGCGGCCTTGCCCGCCCGAATGAGGCCGTCCTGCATCGCTCCCAGAGGGCAGAGGCAGGCGCAGTAGACTCGCCCGAACATGGCGGTCAGGAGGAGTACCGCCAGCGCGATCGCGATCGCGCCGCCCAAGGCTCCCGTCGCCGCCTCGGATAGGGCGCGGAGCAGCGCGGGGAAGAATTGCAGCTTGGGCAGGACTCCCGCGAGCGCCGCGGCCTCGGAGCCCGAAAACGCGAAGGCGGCGGCATAGAGTAGAAATACCGTCGCCGAGGCCGCGACCCGGATGCGGGCATAGGCCGATCGACGGGCGATTCCGGATTTCGTTCCTCCCATGGCGACCTTACAGGACTATTCGCCTGATATCGAGCGAGTCGAGATCGTCGGTCCCGACCTTGAGCGCCGCCGCGCGGCCGATGTACTCGAAGGAACCGGGACCGGCGCCGAAGGCCTTGGCGGCGGCGGCGTCGGCCGCGACGATGTCGGGACAGAGTATCTGCATGCCGAGCTCCGCGTATCGGCTCCCGCCGTTGCCTCGGGGCCCGCCCGTGAGCATGACCTTGGAGGCGTCGACGACATTGAGTGTCGGCCGGACGGCGAGCGCCACATCCGCTATGCACGCGTCGAGACCCTTGAAATGGAACTCTTCCCTGTCCCAGACCGTCCCCATGAGATTCTTGAGGCTGCAGGTCATGCCGGCGCCCCCGTGGCTCTTGAGCACGGGCAGATTGATGACGGCATCCGCCTCCAGGATGAGCTCGTGGACTTTGGTGCCGGCGAGGACCTTGGAACCCTTGACGGCGACTTCCTGATAGTAGGACTCGGCGGCCGCCGGCGCGATCGTGGCGCCCGCGGACTTGGCCGCGTCCTCGATACCGGAGTTCTTGTAGCATGCCTGCCACGAATCGCAAGGGTGGTCGAAAACATATACCCGCTTGGCTCCCGCGGCCAGGCAGGCTTCGACGACCGTCGCCACGAGGGCGGGACTCGTATTGGCGGCTCGATCGGGAGAGACATCCCAGCCTATGTTGGGCTTGACCACGACTGAGCCGCCCCGGCGCACGAAGCGCCCCATGCCTCCCAGCGCGGCGATGCCCGCCGCGAACATCGCGTCCGGCGCGCCTCCGCGAACCGCCACGAGATAGGGAAAGGCCGCGGCGGTCCTGACTCCATAGGCATCGTCTCGACGAGCTCCCTCGTCCGTTCCGTCCAGGCCGGAGCCCGGACGCCGCTGCGCTCCGAATAGCCGCGCCGGACCGTAGAGCAAGGCCGCGCCGGCGGCCCCGCATGCCGCCATTCGTGAAAGGAACTCGCGTCTATTCATTCGTCTCTCCCTCGAGGCCGCGCTCGGTACCCCTATGGTCCACAGTCTCCACCCCGTGCGGAGGATGGTCAAGCATTCCGGAACCGTCTCGGCCGCGGACCCCCAGTGTCCCAAAGCGGCCTTTTCCAGTATCTTCACAGCAGATGACCGAGACGCACGATACGGCGGTCCGCCCCGAGCGAGCCTTACTCGTCGGGGTACAGACCGATAAGATCCCGAAGGCCGAGGCCGAGAGCCTCCTCGCCGAGCTCCGAGGCCTGGCCTCCACTATGGGTCTCGAGGAGGCGGGACGCATGCTAGTCCGCGTTCGGGAGCGGAGCGCGGCCCTCCTCCTCGGGACGGGCAAGGCAGACGAGATCGTCGCGGCGGCCAAGGCCGAGGCCGCCGACTCCATCCTCTTCGACCATCAGCTCTCGCCGACGCAGCAGCGCAACTGGGAGGAGCTTTCGGGGCTCAAGGCCTACGACCGCAACGAGCTCATCATTCGGATTTTCGCGAGCCGCGCCCGCACCAAGGAGGCGGTCCTCCAGGTCGAGCTCGCCCAGCTCGAGTATTCCATGCCGCGCCTCGCGCATTCCTACGAGGCCCTGTCGCGGCAGCGCGGCGGGCGCTACGGCACCAAGGGTTCGGGCGAGCAGAAGATCGAGCTCGACCGGCGCGAGATCGAGCGTCGCATCCACGAGATCAAGGAAGAGCTCAAGGACCTGCGCCGCTCGCGCGACGTTCAGCGCGCGAGGCGCGAGAAAGCGTCGGTGCCCAGGGCGGCCATCGTGGGTTATACGAACGCCGGAAAGTCGAGCCTCCTCAACGCCCTCGCGAGCGCGGACGTCCTCGCCCAGGACAAGCTCTTCGCCACGCTCGATCCCACGACGCGGCGCATGTCGCTCAGCAAGGGCGGCTCCCTCCTGCTCACGGATACCGTCGGCTTCGTCCGCAACCTGCCGCACCACCTGGTGGAGGCGTTCAAAGCCACTCTCGAGGAGGCGGCCCAGGCGGATCTGCTCGTCGAGGTGGTCGACGCCTCCGACCCCGAGGCCGAGCTCCATATGGAGGCCACGGACAGGGTGCTGCGCGAGATCGGCGCCGGCGAAGTGCCCCGCGTCATCGTCCTCAACAAGACCGATCTCGTCGTCGATCCGGCTTTCCTCGAGGGCTGGAAGGAGCGTCGCCCCGACGGGCTGCTCTGCTCGGTGAAGACCGGCGCCGGCATGGTCGAGCTGTCGGCCGCCGTGGAGGACAGGCTCACCGCCGCCTCTGGGGAGCTCCGCCTGCGCGTCCCCGACAGCGATTACGCGATGGTCGCCCTGCTCCACCGCGAGGCCTCGATCCTCGAGGAGGGCCGCGACGAGGAAGCGACGGTCCTGCGGGTCCGCCTCCCCGAGAGACTCGAGTCGAGGTTCGAAAGATTCAGGGTCGAGGGCTAGCGAACTGCTCTCGCTCCGCGTTCCGCTTCTCCTCGCCGCGTCCATCTGGCTCGGCGCGTCCTCCGCGGGCTCTGCCGCTCAGGGAGCCGCGCTGCCGGTCGGCGATTTCTCGGGGGGGCTGGATTCCGGGGGGACGCCGGCCGGCTGGCATCTGGTGAGGCGCGCGGGGGTCCCGGAGCTCCGCATCGAGAGCGGCCCATTCTTCGCCTCCCTCGAAATGCGAAGCGCAAAATCCTCGTTCGGCCTTCAACGCGATCTCTCAGTGGACCTGCGCGCCTATCCCAGGCTCGCCTGGAAGTGGCGAGCCGACGTGCTTCCCTCGGGGGGCGATTTCCGATCGGCTTCCAAGGACGACCAGGCCGCCCAGCTCTATATCGCCTTCTCGCGGACTCGAGTGATAGGCTACGTCTGGGACAGCACCGCGCCCGCCCAGACCCATGGCGACGCGCAGGGCATACCGCCTTTCGCGCGAGTGAAGGTTCTCGTGCTCCGCTCCGGGACGGCCGAGGCGGGGCGTTGGCTGACCGAGGAAAGAGACTTGGTCGCGGACTATCGCCGCCTGTTCGGAGAGGATCCCCCCTCGCAGAAGGCGGTTGGCATGAGGCTGTACATCAACTCGCAGCACACGGGAAGCGACGCGTCCTGCGCCTTCGCGGACATCGTCTTTCTCGCCGCGGGACCTTAACGGCCCGGCTCCCGCCGATGGCCGTCCGCAGGCGGAAGGAATTCCGAGAATTCGTACTCGATCCGGCCGTCGTCGCGGACTTGAACAGTGGAGTGGCCTTTTCTGGCGAGGCCGTCGAGGACGCGCTCCGCCTCCTCGATGCTCATCGAGCAGTCGAGGGCTACGAGGGCGGGAGTCAGGCGACCGCCTTTCTCCCGGGCCGTCCTGAGGACTGCCCTCTCGTTCTCAAGGGCGCGCTCGCGCTCCCCGAGCCTCCTGGCCGCCGGCGCGGCTCCGCGCGCGGCGATCATGCCCGAGAGGCCGCGGGCCGCGGGAAGGAGGCCGCCGAACAGGGCGCCCAGGAGGGCCCAAACCTGATGACCGCCGAGGGCCCAGAAGGCGATGAAGCCGCCGCCTACCACGAGGCCGGTCACGAGGGACTCGGCGTGGCTTCTCGGTCGATCGCGGTTCCGCGGCATAGTCGTCCCTATTATTCGCCGCTCTTCACGAAATACTGCAGCAGCTGGACGATGTAGTAGAGCTTCTTGTAGGTATCGACGAGCCAGGCCTTGAGCGGACGCGGGCTCTGGCCCTCGACCTCCTTCCAGTTTATGAGTATCTCGTGGTGCGGCTTGGCGAGGTCTTCGATAAGGTTCTTGAGCTGCCGGCCGACGCCTATGAGGTTGACCGCGGCCCGGCTGATCATGGCCGTGGCCTTGTCGTTCGTCTCCTTGAGCGCGCTGCGCAGGTACTTCACCGCGTCCTTGTCGCGATCGGCCTTCGCCAGAGACGACCGCATGCGGGTACCGAGCTCCCCTTCGTCGGCCAGCTCCTCGTCGAACTGCAGTATCTTGTCGGAAACGTCCATTATCGCGTGATAGCAGTCGGAGAGCTGCTGGGACTGCAGGTTCGCCGTCCATTGCCCGCGGATTATGAAGAGGTCGACGAGCTCGCGGATGTCCTTCTTGAAGTAATCCATCAGATAGGCCTTGAGGTAGTTCATGGCCACGGGCTGCGTATAGCCTCCGAGCATCTTCTTGGCGAAGACTACATTGGCCTTCTCGGTGTAGTTCTTCATCCGGAGGATTACGCCCGTTCCGAAGACCTGTCGCGCGATCTCGTCGATCTTCGAGTTGCGTCTCTCCTGGACGATGCGCTGTATGACGGTCTCGATCTGGGTCTTCAGCTTCTGGAGGAAGGGCTCGACGATGCGGTCGCTCGGCTTGTGCGGCTTGCTCTCCCAGGCCGGGTCCTCCTTGAGGTGCCTGACGATCTGCTCCAGGACGGCGCTCTTGCGCAGCTCCGAGGCCTCGGCCACGAACTTGGACCACGCATCGACGGGGACGACGTCGATCTTCTTATAATCCTTGAGCGCGCCGAAGATGCGCGGCCAGTCCGTCTCGAAGTCGAGGGCGCCGAAGACCTCGAGGAAGTCCTGGAGGTCGTCGACGACGTACTCGCCGTTGATCGACTCGAACTTGGGCCTGTAGGAGAAGCCGCGCTCCGGGAGACCCGAGTCGAATTTCTTGAGCAGGAAATAATAGTCGAAGTTGACGAAGTTGATGAAAGCGAGGAGGGTATCGTAGGCGTCGTCGATCATCCTGCTCCTCTCGCCGTCGAAGACGATGAAGAGGGAGTTGAGGTCCCGTTTGGTCTCCTCCTGGACCTCGGCGAGGGAGAGAGTCTTGGCGCGCTCGACGATGTAGGCCTCGGTGAGGCGCTCGGAGAGCTCTCGCTGCTCGGGCGCGAGGAAGCTCTCGATGACGAAGGACCTGAGCGCGCCCGACGCCGCGGAGCTGCCGAGAAGGAGCTGGGCGGGGGCGGCCAGCTTGTAGATCGCGTAGAAGAATTTGGCGAGGCCGGGAAGGGCCTCCTGGCCCTTGGGCTTGTAGAATTTGTAGCGCGACCGGGAGAGTTCCTTGGCGAGGGCGCGGAGGAACTTCTTCTTCTCGGCCTCGGGGTCGCCCATGCCGGCGAAAATCGAGAGAAGCTTGTGAAGGAAGCCTTCTGGCTTGGCCCCTTCCGCGGCTTCGTCCAGACTCCTGCCCTTACCCGTACTCGTCATGCTCACACTCTATAGGGCGGAAGGGCCGCGGTCAACTTGTTTCCCCGCCCTGAACTCGCCCGCCGCGTAGGCAATGGCCTCCGTCGCGCCCTTTTCCTTAAATAGGAGGGATCCCGCCTCGTCGACGCCCTCGGGTGTCCCGACTATGGCTCCGCGTCCCCGTCCTGAGCCCGCGGCTCCGGGAATGAAGATCGCGCTTTCTCCCCTCTTCCAGAGCCTTTCGTCGGCCTTTCGCCGCCACTTGCGGTCGACCAGAGAATCGGCGAGGGCTTCGAGGAACAGCTCGAGCAGGACGCGGCGGTCGACTTCGCGTCCCAGCTCGATCGCGAGGCTCGTCGCCTTGAGTTCAAGCTCCGGGGGGAAGGCGACCTGGTTGCAATTGAGGCCGATTCCCGCGAAGACGCCGGAAGGGCCGGCCTCGCAGAGGATGCCCGCCGCCTTACGGTCCCCGAGCATCAGGTCGTTCGGCCATTTGAGCTTCGGCTGCCCGGCGAAAGAGGAGCCGGTCTTCTCCGCGTAGAGAGAGGCGGCGGAGCATAATGCGCCTCCGATCCTTATAGGCAGACCCGGCAGGGAGGCCGATCCCGCATCTAGGAAGACGGTGAAAAGCAGATTTTTCCCGGCCTCCGATTGCCACTTCCTGCCGGGGACTCGGCCCCTCCCCGCCGTCTGGGCTTCGGCGGCGATCACGCTTCCGGGGGGGAAGCGAGCTCCCGGCAGGTTGCGGGCCTCGGCGAGGCGCCTGGCGTCTCTTTGGGTCGATTCGGTCGTCGAGGTCAAGTAGGTAACTGCTCCCGCGAAGGGATTGCGAATGGGGATGATTTCCATCACGGACAGTGTACTCCGGCCGCGGGGCGCACGGGGTACTGTTCTCTGCGTTTTCCGAATGCTATACATATCCGATCGAATCCCGAACGAGCGACGAGGTGCCGGCGATGTGCGGAATAGTCGGATATGCCGGCCCCAGGAGGGCCGCTCCCATACTGCTCGAAGGCCTCAAGCGCCTGGAGTACAGGGGTTACGATTCCGCGGGCATCGCGGTGGGGCGCGGAGACGGCAGCCTGGCCTCGGTGCGCTCGGTCGGAAAGATACAGGCGCTCAAGGACGCCGTGCCCAAGGATCTGGCGGGCACCTGGGGCATCGGCCACACGCGCTGGGCGACCCACGGCGGCGTCACCCAGGCGAACACCCATCCTCACTTCGACTCCTCCGGCAAGATAGCCGTGGTGCACAACGGCATCATCGAGAACTACCGCGCTCTCCGCGAGATGCTGAGGCAGGACGGCGTCGCCTTCTACAGCGAGACGGATACCGAGGCCATTCCTAATCTCGTGGCCAAGTACTACGATGGCGACCTCGAGGCGGCGGTCAAGGCCGCCCTCGTCCACCTCGAGGGCACCTACGGCATCGCCGTCGTCCACGCCGACGAGCCGGGACGGATCGTCGGGGCCCGCAACGGCAGCCCGCTCGTCGTGGGCGTAGGCGAGGGCGAGATGCTCCTGGGCAGCGACGTGATGGCCTTCATCTCCAGCACCTCGCGCGTCGTCTACCTGAACGACGGCGAAGTCGTCTCGCTCGATCCTTCGGGCTTCAGGATCACCGACCGCTCGGACAGCCGGATCGATCGCGCGGCCGACGCGGTAACCTGGGAGCTCGGGGCTATCGAGAAGGACGGCTTCCCCTGCTTCATGGAAAAGGAGATATTCGAGCAGCCCGACTCGATACGCCGAGCCCTGGGAGGCCGCGTCGACAAGGACAACGCCACCGCCAAGCTCGGAGGACTCAATCTCGACCGCCGCTACCAGCGCGCCGTCTCGCGCGTCGACATCATCGCGGCCGGCACGAGTTGGCACGCCAGCCTCGTGGGCGCCCAGCTCCTCGAGTCGGTCGCGCGCATCCCGGCTTCCGCCGAGGTCGCCAGCGAAGTACGCTACCGCAATCCCGTCGTCGAGCGCGACAGCCTCTGGTTCGCGGTGTCCCAGTCCGGCGAGACGGCCGACACTCTCTTCGCCATGCGCGAGATACAACGCAAGGGCGCCAATGTCCTCGGCATCTGCAATGTCGTGGGATCGACCATAGCGCGCGAGTCCGACGGTGGCGTCTACGTCCACTCCGGTCCCGAGATCGCCGTCGCCTCGACCAAGGCCTTCACGAGCCAGCTCGCGGCCTTCTACCTTTTCGCCCTCCATATGGCCAGGATGCGCGACATGTCCCGTTCCGAGGGCGAGCGCTTCCTCGAGGGGCTGACCTCCGTGCCCGATAAGGTCCAGGCGGTCCTCGGCCTTCGCGACCGGATACAGGCCGTCGCCAAGAAATACTCGCGCCGCCGCGACTTCCTTTTCCTCGGCCGGGGGCTCCTCTATCCCATCGCCCTCGAGGGCGCGCTCAAGCTCAAGGAGATTTCTTATATACACGCCGAGGGCTATCCCGCCGGCGAGATCAAGCACGGGCCCATCGCTCTCGTCTGCCCCGAGGTACCCACGGTATTCCTCGTTCCTGACGACGGCCTGCGCGAAAAGGTCATGTCGAACATCCGTGAGGTCAAGGCGCGCGGCGGCCAGGCGATAGCCGTCGGCGTCGAAGGCGATAGGGAGCTGGAAGGCCTGGTCGACGATTTCATTCCGGTGCCCAAGATGGACAGCCGCTTCTATCCCTTCACGATGGTCGTGCCGCTCCAGCTGTTCGCCTACTTCTGCGCCCTCGACCTGGGGCGCGACGTGGACCAGCCTCGGAACCTGGCCAAATCGGTCACGGTGGAGTGAGGGAAATGAGGCGAGCGAAGGGCGCGATAGCCTTAGCCGTCGCCTTTCTCGCCGTCGCGGCGAGTCTGCCCGCCCAGGTCGAGGCCGCCCCGGCCGGAGCCTCCCCGGCCTCGGAAACGCGACGCGCAATCCTCGTCAGAGGCGCCTTCGCCGTCAAGGGACTTCCTTTCTTCCCGCCTAACGCCCTGCCGGCCTTGACGGGAATATACGGACCCGATACCGGCTCGACGAGCCCCGCTTCCCGGCAAGACGAAATTTCCGTCTGGTATACGCGCGAAGCCCTCGTTCTCGGCGGCACATGGAAGCGGACGGATATAGGCGGCCCCGAGGCCTACCTCATCGAGCGGCCGCAGGGGCCCGTCATCGTCCTCAAGTCGGCGGGCTATTACCTTTTTTTCGAGCTGCCCGCCGGGACTTCGCCCGACGACAAAGACCGAGCATCCTTCGCGAGGGCCTTCGACCGGAAATTCCTGGTCTTTTTCACGAACGCGGCCACGGACGCGGAGTTGTCCTTCCCCGCCTATGTGGATTACTGAAGCGCCTTGATATCCGTCACGATGTCGGAAGGGAGGGCCTCGGCGTCCAGGATGGCCCTGATCCGGCCATCGGCATCGACGATCCAGAAGGGCGCCGAATGGGTCACTTCGTAGCCCCCCGCGAACTTCTTGATCAAGGAGTGGACCACCGCGATTTCGGCGCCGTCCAGTCCTTTCGCTCGATCGACCTGCATGTCGGGCACGCTCCCGCCTGCGGTATCCTGGACGTCGCCATCCGAAACCTCGTGGACTCCTACCCCGTATTCGGCCCATACTTTCTTGACCTCGCCGACCGAGCCGGTCAGGAAATGCCAGGTGTCGTACAGCCCCGCTTCCTTGCTGTAGCTTGCGTTCACGGCAGGAGTATCGCGCTTGGGGTCGGTAGTGATCGCGACGAAGGCGACCTTGTCCATGTCGGCGCCGAGCAGGTTCTGCGCCTCCTTGATCTTCATCGTTATGAACGGACAGATGTCGGCGCAATGCGTATATATGAAACTGAGGACCACGATCTTCCCGCGAGTCGCGGACATGCGGAAGGTCGCTCCCTTCTGGTCGACGAGCGAAAAATCGACCGCGGCGACGGGTTGGGAGATCACGGTACCCACCAAGCCTCCCGGCGCGGCAGGTGCCGCCTGGGCCGAAACGATTCCGGATCCGGCGGACAGCAGGAAAGCAAAGGTCGCGGACAGGATCGTTCTGCTCATGGTTCGCTCCTCGGGTAGATGATAGTCTCCGGCAGTCATCATGGGAAGGGCGGTTTCCGATTTCCGGGCGGCGCTCGGTCGGCAGGCCTCCGTCGGACCCTCGATCGGGGGCTTGCCTCGCCTCTTTTCTCTCTGGGAGAATAGGGCGCAATGAAAAGAGGCATCGCGCTCCTCGCTCTCGCAGGATCTGTAGCCGCAGGCGCTTCGGCTCTCCCCGCCGGCCCGTCCAGCTTCATGGCCGACGATGGCGGACTTTGGCATTTCGAGGATAACCCCGCCCTGATTCCCGCCGCTACCGCTTGGGACAGCTTCATGCTGGGCGCATCCTACGACACGGCGGGCGCGACAGGGATCGCGCCCGCCGGGGCGGGCTTCGGGGACGTCAGACTCGCCGGAGTCGTCCCGATCCTCGGGTACTACGACCTTACCATGGAGAGGAGTTCCGTCGACTTTCTCGGCGGCTCGGGCCTTTCTTTCGGCAAAGTCTTCTCCATCGGAGGCGATTTCGACTGGTCGTCGGCATCGAGCTCCATCGCTTCTTTCGGAATGGGCCTCCTGCTCCGGCCCGCGAGCTTCCTGTCCGTCGGCCTGACCGGCGAGTACGATGCCGCCATCGGCGCCTACGACGCCGGCTTCGGACTCGCCCTTCGCCCTCTGGCCCTGGCCGGAGCCTCCGGACGGCTTTCCCGCGCCCTTACCTTGGACGCCGATATGTCCTGGGCGGAGTCTACCGGGTTCGGCTTCGAAAATATCGGCCTTCGTCTCCTGCTTTCCGATATCGCCGACATCAGGGCCTGGTATGCTCCCCCCGGCGGGAACGCGGCCTCGGGGAGCCTCGGTCTCGAGCTGCGCCTCGCCCTCGGCCCCGCGGGCATTTCCGTCATGACGCCGGCGGCGACCGGCTCTTCCATCGCATGGCGGGCGGGCGGAGACATCGATCTTCGGCTCTCGGATCTGGCGGCGAGGTCCTCTTCCTTGCCTGCATCGAGCTTCGGTCGCCGGATTCTCCTCGTAAAGGACATCGACGCGATAGATCCCGATCGCGCCCGGTCGGACGGCGATTTCGCGCTCTTCTCGTCCAGGCGGACCTTGGCGCTTCCCGCGCTCCTCGACCTCCTCGAGAGGGCGCGTCGCGACAAGGGCGTCGCGGCCGTGGCCTTCGAGAAGCTCCCCCCGTTGGGAGGCGTGGCCGATTACCAGGAATTCGCCGCGGAGCTCGGCGCCCTCAGGAAGGCGGGCAAGAAGGTCTATCTCTACGGCGAGCGCTTCGACAGGGACTTCGCCATCCTCGCCGGGCAGGCCGACGCGATAAGCCTCGATCCCCTCGGGAGTCTCGAGCTCAGCGGCCTGGGATTCCATCGCGCCTACCTGAAGCCTCTCTTCGACAGTCTCGGCATACGCTTCGTAAGCCTCGCTCCCTGGGACACGAAGTCGGCATTCAATAATCTCACCGATTCCTCCATGCCCGCCGGGGAAGAGGCCATGATGAGGCGCCTCTACGGCGACCTGCAGGAACAGCTCGGCCTCTCCCTCGCGGCCGGGCGGGGCGAGAAGCTTCCCGGCGGGCCCGAAGCCGCCCTGCAAGGGGGCCCATACCTCACTGCCTCCGACGCCTTGAAGGCTGGCCTGGTAGACAGCGTCGCCTACGCCGGAGAATTCGAGGACTCCCTCCGTAAATCCTACCCGGGCGCCAGGCTCGTGTCGGGCTTCGGCGCCCCGCTCGGCGAGAGCTGGGGCGGGCCCGCGTTCAGGCGGAGGGCGGCGATCGTTTGGCTCTCGGGCTCGATCGGCGAGGGTAAGGGGCGCGCGGGCCGGGAGATCGGCAGCGGCGCCGCCCTCGAAATCGAGAGGCTCAGGAAGGACGGCTCCGTCGCGGGCATCGTCCTGAGGATAGATTCCCCCGGCGGATCGGCGCTCATGAGCGATGTGATCGCCCGAGAGGTCCGTCTCGCCGTGGAGGCCGGCAAACCCGTCGTCGTCTCGATGGGCCATTACGCGGCCTCGGGCGGCTACTACATCGCCGCACCCGCATCCTGGATCGTCGCCGAGCCCGCGACGATCACCGGTTCCATCGGAGTCACGGGAGTGGTGCCCAATATATCGGAGACCCTGCGCAAGCTCGGCGTGAACTACGAGGGCTTCGACCTGACGCCGGGGGCCTCTTTCCTGGATCCCGGGAAGAAGCTCGACGACGGAGAGCTCGCCAGGATGAACGCGATGATGCTTTCGATCTACGACAGCTTCGTCGGAGTCGTGGCGGCCGGCCGGAAAATGGACGCGGAAGCCGTCAGGAAAATAGGCGAGGGCCGGATCTGGACTGGACGCGAGGCCAGGACGCTGGGCCTGGTCGACGAGCTCGGCGGCCTCGCCGAGGCCAAGGCTTGGCTCGAATCCAAGCTGGGCTCGCGGCTCGACTTCGTCGACCTCCTCCCGGGAGAGGCGTCGCCCTTCCTCCCCTCCCTGATCGGCCTATCGTCGGCGATCAAGGCCGCGGTCGGACAGGGCGATGAGAGCGCCCTCGAATCCCTTATCGGCCCCGCGACCGAGAGGATCCAGCGCCTCCTCGATATGGGACGGGGTCCGGTCTACTATCTCGACGCCGATTCCCTGGATTTCTGAGGCCAAGGCGGGCGCCGCCGACTTCAGCGCATCAGCGCCTCTGCGAATCCGGCCGCCGCCTCGACGCATTTCCGGCAGATCAGCTCTCTCTGATTGTCTTCCTCGTGCTTATTCCGACCCTCGTCCGTATTGAGATCGCAGCCGAGCAGTTCCCTGCAGGAGATCGTCCCGAACTCCTTCTTGAACTCGGCGACGAATTCCTTCGACTTCCCGAGTATCCTCGCCCGGCCTTCCGGATCCTTCGGCGAGGAGAAACCGTGGCGCAATCCGAGCGCCATGAACGCTCCCGTGACCGCGCCGCAGGTTCCCTGCATCCGGCCCATCCCGGCGCCGAATACCGAGGCGAGTCGATAGGCGGTATCGTCGGAGAGGCCGTAGTCCCTCGCGAAAGGGGCCAGGACCGACTGGGCGCAGTTGAAGCCTCCCTCGAAAACCTTCCCCGCTTCCTCGCTTTTCATCGCATCCTCCCTCGCCAATCCTATAGTACCGGAGCCGGGCTTCGCGTCAAGCCGATTCGATATTCTTGTTGACCGAGAGCCGGGGAGCTTTTATCATGCAAGACTCGCCTACGAATGCTCGTGAGTAGGGAAGGAGCGCGAATGCCGGGACAGGTTGAGCAGATCGCCGAACGGATCAGGGAGCTCAGGGAGATCGGCGGGATTTCCCTGGAGAGCCTGGCTAAGGGAATCCGCCTGTCGGCGGACACCTATCGCGGCTACGAGTCGGGCGAGGTCGACATTCCGATCGGCGTGCTGTACGAAGTCGCGGGTTTCTTCAAGATAGAGCTCACCGAGCTGTTGACTGGAGAGGCGCCGAGACTGCACAAGTATTGCCTCGTCCGCAGGGACCGGGGCGTGGAGGTCGAGCGTCGCACCCCCTACCGATACCAGAGCCTCGCCTACAATTTCATCCACAAGAAGGCCGAGCCCTTCCTGGTGACGGTGGAGCCGGGCCCCGCCGATCGCGAAGTCTCCCTGAATTCCCATCCGGGCCAGGAGTTCAATTTCGTCCTCGAGGGCAGGCTCATGCTCGTCATCGACGGGACCGAGCTCGTCTTGGAGGAAGGCGATTCGATCTTCTTCGATTCCGGCGCCGGGCACGGCATGAAAGCCCTGGGCGGCGGACGAGCCCGCTTCCTGGCGATCATCCTATAGGGGTACACGATGCTGCAACGATACCTGCCCAGGACCGAATTCTCTTCGTACGAGGACTTCATCGAGAATTTCAGGATCGACGTGCCGGAGGGCTTCAATTTCGCCTACGACGTCATGGACGAGCTCGCGAAGGCGAAGCCAGATGCGCCCGCCCTCGTCTGGTGCGACGAGCGCGGGGCGGAAGCGACCTTCACCTACGCGCAATTGAAGCGCTGGAGCGACAAGGCGGCCAACTTCTTCGCGGCGGCGGGGATCGGGAAGGGCGATCCGGTCATGCTGATCCTGAAGCGCCGCTACGAGTTCTGGTTCTCCATCCTCGCGCTGCACAAGCTCGGGGCGATCGCCATCCCGGCCACCCATCTCCTCACGACGAAGGACATCGTCTATCGGAACAAGGCCGCGGACATCAAGATGATCGTCACGATCGACGACGCCGAGGTCATGAAGCGCGTGGACGAGGCCCAGCCTCAAACGCCCTCGCTGGCCGCCAAGGCGACTCTCGGCGGGCCGCGGGAGGGCTGGCTGCAATTCACGGCCGGCGTCGAGAAGGCTCCGGAGGGCCATACGCGGCCGGCCGGCGCGGGGGCGATAAAGAACGGCGATACCATGCTCCTCTATTTCACGTCGGGAACGACGGGAATGCCCAAAATGGTCACGCACGACTTTACCTATCCGCTGGGCCACATCATCACGGCGAAATACTGGCAGGACGTCAAGGAAGGCGGCCTCCACCTTACGGTCTCGGACACCGGCTGGGCCAAGGCCATGTGGGGCAAGATATACGGGCAGTGGCTCTCGGAATGCGCCGTCTTCGTCTACGACTACGACCGCTTCGTCGCGAAGGAGCTGCTCGCCGTCATCGCACGGCACGGCGTCACGTCGTTCTGCGCCCCGCCCACCATCTACCGCTTCTTCATCAAAGAGGACCTGCGCGGCTACGATTTCTCGAAGCTCGAGCGCTGCGCGGTCGCGGGCGAGCCCCTCAACCCCGAGGTCTACAATCGCTTCAAGGAAGAGACCGGCATATCGCTGAGGGAAGGCTACGGCCAGACCGAGCTCACCGTGGTCGTCGCGACCTACCCGTGGATGGAGCCGAAGCCGGGATCCATGGGCAAGCCGTCGCCCGGCTACGACATAGACATCGTCGACGAGGACGGCCGCTCCTGCGAGGTCGGCGTGGAAGGGCAGATCGTCGTGAGGACCGGGAAGCGGAAGCCCGTCGGCATGTTCGGCGGGTACTATCGCGACAAGGAGCTGACGGACTCGGTCTGGCACGACGACGTGTATCGTACGGGGGACATGGCGTGGCGCGACGAGGACGGCTATTTCTGGTTCATCGGCCGGGCCGACGACCTGATCAAGAGCTCCGGCTACCGCATCGGGCCCTTCGAGGTCGAGAGCGCCCTGCTCGAGCATGCTGCCGTGCTCGAATGCGCGATAACGGCGGTCCCCGACCCCGATCGCGGCCAGATCGTCAAGGCCACGGTCGTACTGGCGAAGGGATGGGTCGCCAGCGAGGACCTGAAGCTCGAGCTGCAGGTCCACGTGAAGAAGGTCACCGCTCCCTACAAATATCCGCGCGTTATCGAGTTCGTGCCCGAGCTTCCGAAGACCATCTCGGGCAAGATCCGGCGCGTCGAGATCCGCGGCAAAGAAGCCGCCGATTAATAAAGAGAAAGGCAACCACGGAACGACGCCTAAAGAATGTGATTGAGGAATCTCTGCGTTCGCTCCTCTTTCGGATGCGCGAAGAGTTCGTCGGGCGGGGCGGCCTCGATGATCTGGCCCTCGTCCATGAAGACCACCCTGTCGGCGGCCGC
>CAZBGA010000022.1:0-50220 GCA_964491385.1 uncultured Treponemataceae bacterium
CCTCGAAGGTGGGCACCCTGTAGGAGCGCGAGAGATTGAGCTTGAGCGCGTCGCTTTCCGAGAGGCGGTAGGCGACCGCGATAGTGGCGCCTATCCCGCCCAGAGGATCGTTGGCGAAGAAATCCGAGTAGTAGTCGTAGCGGACCGCGGGGCGGAGGGAGAAGGCTCCGGCCTCGATGACGGGCTCGAAGTAGGCGCCGCCGGCGATGCGCGAAGGCGAGCCCACCGTGTCGCTCCGGGCCTGGGTGTAGGCGAAGGAGCCTCCGTAGACGAAGGAGAGACTGTCGGAGACAGAGGCCTTTTGCTGGAGATCGGCTCCTCCGACGTAGACCATGCTCCGGCCGTCGTCGGAAGGCGCGTCGGCGTCCACGTAGTCGATGCCCGAGTACTCGGCATGCAGCGTAAAGTCGAGACTGAGGGCGTCCGCGAGGAAGCGGTCGGTCGAGTACTTGATCGAGGCGCGTCCCGAGGAGTCGGTCTCGCCGGCGGCGAGGGTGGGGTTGCTCTGCGCTCCCGGATCCTCTTTCCGGCTGTAGGCGCCCGCGAAATCGGCGGCGACGCTGCCTTCGAGGCAGGGGAAGGTAAGGCCGAAGGAGCCGTCCCCGCCGAGGAGGGCGGCGTTCTGGAGCACGCGATTGTCCCCGTTCGAGTCTATGAAAGTGTAGGCGTTGTCCGCCTTGGTGAAGCTGCCCGCGCCGCGGAACTGCAGGTCGCCGGCCGCGGGCGCCCAGGAGAAGCTCGCCTTCTGCGTGTCGACGAGGCTGGCGGCGTCGGCGGGCTCGTCGACCTTCGAGAAGCCGTAGCCTTCGACGTGGGCGGCCGGCAGGAAAGCGCCGTTCTCGAAGCCGAGGACGAGGGGCGCGGCCTTTTTCTTCGTGATGATATTGATGACGCCGCCCACGGCGTCGCCGCCGTAGAGGGCGCTGCCGCCCTCGCGCAGCACTTCTATGCGATCGATGTCGTCCGCGGGGATATTGGCGAGATCGGCCAAGCCCGACAGGGCATCGTTGACCCGCACGCCGTCGACGAGGACGAGGACTTCGTTGGCCGTGGAGCCGCGTATGGAGATGGCCTTCTCGGCGCCCTCGGGGCCGTAGTCGGAGACGCCGAGGCCGGGGACCGTCTTGATGGCGTCGGCGGCCGTCTTGGCGCCGCGCGCCTCGATGTCGGCGGCGCTGACGACGGTGATCGCCGGAGGGACCTCGCTCGGGCTCTCCGCGATGCGGGTGGCGGTTATCGAGACATCGCCGAGCGCGAGGTCGGGCGCGTCGTCGGCGAAGAGTCCGCGGCCCAGGGTCGCGAGCGCGACCGCGAGCGCGGCCCATCGAATCGAATGCGGCATCGGGGCATCCCTCCGGGAGAAGAGCGAATTCCTTCGAGGGAGGGAGGCCGACTGGCGTAGGTGGTGGCGAGTGTTGACGGAGTTGACCGGAAGCGCCGACGCAGATACATCTTGCCCGTTCCTTTGCCTCGAAGGTTTGGGCTTCCGAACGGTATCCTGACTTCCGGATCGTCTTACTCGCGACGCCTTCTCGCGGTTTGCCGCAATGGCTTCGCTCCCCGCTCTCGCGGAGGGCGCGTCGCTTTCATCCCCGGTTACAGTGGCGGGACCGTCACGGTTTTAAACCGTATTCCTCGCTCGGAAACCTGGCGCCCTCAGTATCGCCGCGAAGGCTCCCCCTGTCAACCGAGCTTGACCGATCGCGGCCGCGGGCGGTACACCTCTATCCCATGAAGTCTCCCCTCGGCCTCGGAACGGCATGCCGGGCATGAGGGTCGCCCGGTGATCCTCTCGGCGCCCTCCTGGGTCGCGCCCGGGACCTACCTCGAGAACCTCGACCTCCTCGATGGCCTGGACGCCATCTCCTCGGTGGAGCTCCTCTTCTTCATCTACGACGAAGACACTCGAGCGCTCTTCGCCCGCGAGCGGGAGGGCATCGCGGCGCGCGCCGACCGATTCGGCTTCACCGTCCACCTGCCCGATCCGCTTTTGCCCGAGCACGAGGAACTCGTCGAGGCGACGCGGGGCTTCGCCCGTTCCTACGTGTTTCACCCCGCGATCGCGGAGGGGGCGGAGCCGCTCGCTCGCACTGTCGGGCTCTGGAGACGGCGCTACGGCGACGTCTTCTACCTGGAGAACACGCGAATCTCCCTTTTCGACGCCAACCTCCCGCTCTTCGGAGACATCGGCCTGTGCTGCGACGTGGGCCACCTCGTCCTCGAAGGCCTCGATCCGGCCTCATGGCTGGCCGGGCGCGCGGGTCGCATACGGGAGCTCCATCTGCACGGGGTCACGGAGGGCAAAGACCACTCGGCCTTCTCGTTCCGCGACGAGACCATGGGCCGCCTGCCGCCTTTCCTCAAGAGCTTCGATGGCACCGTCGAGCTCGAGCTCTTCTCCTTCGCGGAGATCGAGGGCGCGATCGCCGAGCTGGAGGAAGCGCGCGTCGTCTGACCAAGGCGATCCCGCCCGGTCAGGGTCGCCTGATGTCTACATAGGTACGGCTGTCTATTTCCGCTTCCTCAAAGGTCGCCATCTCGCGTATGACCGCTTCCGCCGCTTCGATGATATTGAAAGCCAGGGGACATCCCGTGCCCTCGCCCAGGCGCATGTGCAGGTTCAGTATCGGCTCCAGCCGCAATTCGTCCATGATGATCCTGTAGCCGGGCTCTTCGGAGCAATGCGAAGGGAATATATACTCTCTCACCAATGGATTGAGACGATAGGCGGCGAAGGCGGCGAGGGCCGAGATGAAGCCGTCGATGACGATGGGAACGCGGTGATAGGCGGCTCCCAGGAAGCAGCCCGTCAATCCGGCTATGTCGAATCCGCCGACCTTGGCCAGCACGTCGACCGGGTCCCTCGGGTCGGGTCGGTTTATGGCGAGGGCGCGCTTGATGACTTTCTTCTTGTTCGCGAAGCCTTCTTCGGTCAGGCCCGCCCCTTTGCCGACGGCGGATTCGGCGTCGCAGCCGGTGAGGCCCATCAGGACTGCGCTGCTCGTGCTGGTGTTGCCGATGCCCATTTCGCCGGTACCCAGCAGCCGATAGCCGTCCTGCGCCAGGCGGCCCACGGTTTCCATGCCGATCTCGATCGCCGCGACGGCTTCGTCCCGCGACATCGCGGGACCTTTGGCTATGTTGTGCGTGCTCTTCCGGACTTTCCTGTCTATGATGCCGGGGAAGGAGATGTCGTGATCGATGCCCATGTCGATCACCCGAAGCTCGGCTCCGCCGAATCTGGCCAACACCCCGATTCCCGTGATCCCTTTGATGAAGTTGACGGATTGCGTCATCGTGACGATTTGCGGGCAGGAACTCACGCCTTCTTCGTAAACGCCGTTGTCGGCCGCCATTATTATTATGCATTTCTTACCCAATTCATTTTTTACCTTGCCGGTTATGCCGGCGACCTTTATCGAGATGTCCTCCAATGTCCCGAAACTGCCGATGGGCTTGGCGAGGCTGTCCTGTCTCCTGCGGCTTTCCAGCATTGCGCTCCGGTCGGGTTCCCCGATGCCCTCCACGACGCTTTCGTACAGTTCCATCATTCTCTCCCGAAACCCGTCGCGACGAGGTAGGTCTCGAAGGACTCCGACCGGCAGGCCTCGGGCTTGAAGCCCTTGGCCTGGGCGAATCGTTCGCGCAGCCTTTTCAGGAGAGCGGCCTCCGCTCCGCCCTGGAAAATCTTGGCGACCAGGGCGCCTCCCGGCGACAGCGACGCCTCGGCGTAGTCTATGACCGCCTCCACGATCCCCTCGGAGGCGGACTGGTCCACCAGGCGGTTTCCCGTCGTCGCGGGCGCGGCGTCGGAGAGCACCAGGCCGAAGGGGCCGGCGGCGAGGAGCCGCGAGCGGACCGCGGGGTCGTAGAGGTCGCCGCGGACGAAGAGGAAGTTGCCGTGCGCGGCGTCCAGCGCCAGGTCCCGGAGGTCGACCGCCGCGACGAAGCCCTTGCCCTCCAGGCGCCGGAGGGCCCAGAGGCTCCACGAGCCCGGGGCTGCGCCGATATCGAGGATGCGCGCGCCTTGCTTGAGGAGGCGGAATTTCCTGTCGATCTCCATGAGCTTGTAGACCGACCGCGCCGGATAGCCTTCCTTCCTGGCCTTGACCGCCCAGAAATCCGGCTTTTCGTAATTGGACAACGATGCGCCTCCATGGCCCGTAGAAGCCGGTGATAGTATACTCTTAAACCGAGGGGGAGAAGATGGAGGGGCAGACCTTCGTCGAAGCCGAAGTATGGACCGTCGCGCAGACGGACCAGGGCAATGTCGTCCTCGTCAGGCCCAAGGGCTCCGACCTGGCGGTGCCGATCTTCATCGGCCAGCTGGAGACGCAGTCCATCCTCATCGGCATGGGAGGCGTCGAGGTGCCTCGGCCTCTCACCCACGACCTCATCCTCAGCTTCGTATCCCACCTGCGCGCCGAAGTGACGCGCATCGAGATCTACGACATCCGCGAGGGCACCTTCTACGCCAGGATACTGCTTCGAACCGAGGGGGGCGACATCGCGGTCGACGCCAGGCCTTCGGACGCCATCGGCGTCGCCGTCCGCGCCCTTTGTCCCGTCTTCATCGCCGAGAGCGTCGTCGAGGAGGCCGGAATATCGGTCAATCTCGTCGCGGGCCTCCATCTCGGCGAGGCCGATTCCTCCTCCCCCTCTCCTTCACCCGGGCCCGACGCCATAGTGCCGGTCTCGAGCGAAGGCGAGATCGGCAAGCTCCGAACCGAGCTCGAGACCGCCGTGGCAGAGGAAGACTACGAGCGCGCTGCCGCGATCAGGGACAAGCTGCGCGAGCTCGAAAGCTAGCCGGCCCCGGACGCGAAGGCCCGTCGCTCCCCCGCCCTACTTAAGCAGCCTCGTCAGCCTGGTCGCGAAGTCGGCGGGATCGGCGAGCCGGGCGCCCTCGACGAGGAGGGCCTGCCCCAGGAGGACCTTCGCGAGGTCCTCGGCTTCGCCCGGCTCCGCCGCGGCGAGGCGCTTGACGAGGGGATGCTCGCCGTTGAGCTCGAGGATGGGCTTGACCTCGGGCATCTCGCTCCCGCCCAGCTGCTTCATGAGCTCGCGGAGCTGAAGGCTGGGGTCGTCCGAGTCCACGACGACGCAGGCCGGGCTCTCCAGGAGGCGCTTGGACAGGCGGACGTCCTTGACCGCCTCGCCGAGGGCCTTCTTGGCCGCCTCGATCGCGGCGGCCGCCGGGCTGCCGGCGACCGGCTCGGACTTGTCCGACGATCCCGATCCGAGCTCGGACTCGCTCCCGGCGCGGTTGACGCTCTTGAGCTCGAGGCCTTCGAAGGGGCCGAGGCCCGAGAGGACTATCTCGTCTATCTCCTCGGCGCAGACGAGGACTTCGATCCCTTCCTTGCGGTACATCTCCAGGAGGGGGGACTTGCGCAGCCTGTCCTCGTCCCCGCCGGCGATGTAGTAGATGGCCTTTTGGCCTTCCTTCATCCTGGACTTGTAGTCGGCGAGGCTCGTCCAGCCGCCTATGCCCCCCAGTTGGGCGCTGCTCTTCCAGCGCACGAGCCCCAGGAGGGCCTCGCGGTTGGCGAAGTCCGAGTAGAGGCCCTCCTTGAGGGGGCGGTTGAATTCCGTGATGAACCTGGTGTACTTGTCGGGATTGGTCTTGGAGAGGTCGGCGAGCTCGCCGAGTATCTTCTTGACGCTGGCCTGCCTGATGCTCGCCATCACCCTGTTCTGCTGGAGTATCTCGCGGCTGACGTTGAGCGGCAGGTCCTCCGAATCGATGACGCCGCGCACGAAGCGCAGGTACACGGGGAGGAGCTCCTTCTCGTCGTCGGTGATGAAGACGCGCTTGACGTAGAGCTTGACCCCCGGGCGGTAATCGGCGCGGTAGAGGTCGAAGGGGGCCTTGGCCGGAAGGTAGAACAGGGTCGTGTACTCTATCGTGCCCTCGGCCTTGGTGTGGATCCAGTGGAGGGGAGCGTCGTCGCCGTCCGCCGATCCGAGCTCCCCGAGGCCCGCGCCGGTGAAGGACTTGTAGAACTCGACGTAGTCCTCGTCCTTGAGCTCGGACTTGGGCCTGCGCCAGAGCGCCGAGGCGGAATTGACCACCTCTTCCTTCCGCTCGACGCCGTCCTTCTTGCCCTTGTCGTCGTACTTGGCCTCCTCCGAGACCAGGGCGATCGGATAGGCGATATGGTTCGAGTATTTCTTGAGCACGGGCTCGACGCTCCAGCGGCTCAGGTACTCCTGGCCCTCGTCGTTCAGGTGGACGCGCACTTCGGTCCCCTGGCCGACTCGCGAGGCCGCCTCGATCGAGAACTCGCCCTTGCCGTCGCTCGTCCAGGCGAAGGCCGCCTCGGCGCCCGCCTTGCGGCTCGTCACCTGTACTTTGTCCGCGACCATGAAGGCCGAGTAGAAGCCGACCCCGAACTGGCCGATCAGGTTGGAGTCCTTCTTCGCGTCGTCGGGCAGCCTCTCGAGGAAGCGCCGCGTCCCCGATCGCGCGATCGTGCCCAGGTTGTCCTCGAGCTCCTTGTCGTCCATGCCGATGCCGTTGTCCTCGACGACGATGGTCTTGCCTTCCTTGTCGATGATCACCCTGATGGAGGGCTCGAAGGCGAGGGACTTGAAGGCCTCGTCGGAGACGGTCAGGTAGCGGAGCTTGTCGATGGCGTCGGACGCGTTGGAGACGAGCTCGCGGAGGAAGATCTCCTTGTGCGAGTAGAGCGAGTGGATGATGAGGTCGAGGAGGCGAGATACCTCCGTCTTGAAATGATGCTGGGGCATGTCGAATCTCCAGAAGGATTCAGGATATCGGTGTAGCCCTTAAGATAGCTAATCGGCGGCGTTCGTGGCAATACCGGCCGCGGCCGGGAAGCTGTAGGTCTTCCACTGGTCGGCGATGCCGGCGAAGCCGAGCTGGGCGATCCTCGGCGCGAACTCCTCTATCCTGTCGCCGTAGTGCATCAGGCGGGTCTTCGCGCGGATGGCGGGCGGAAGGGCGGCGATCTCGTCGAGCGAGGCGTGCACTCCGCCCGTGAAGAGCTGGCAGTCGTGGAAGATCGCCTCGAAGCCGTACTCCGCTTCCAGCGATACGACCATCTCGGGATCGTAGCGCGTGTCGCTGGTGAAGAGGATCCGACCGTCCAGGATGAGTCCGTAGCTCGGGAAGGAGGAGCTCCAGTCCGGGCTGGAGTCGGGAATGTGCTTGGTGCGGAACAGCCGCACCTGGATGCCGCCGACATATGCCTCGCAGAGTTCCCGGTCGCCGCCCCGCACGCGCCTCGGGACGATCGCGTCCCAGAAGTCCCCGAAGGCGAGGTACTCGCCATCGCGCTCCTCGTTGAAGGACGCGCCTCCGCGGAGGCTCATCGACCAGAGCGCCTTGCGCAGCCTGTCGGTGACGACCATCGTCGTCTTGCGCTTGAGGCCGTAGCGGTTGACGAGCATGACCTCCTCGAGCCCGCCGATGTGGTCCGCGTGAGTATGGGTGATGAGGTAGTTGCCTATTTGGCCGACGGATAGGCCGAGGAGGGAGAGCGCCTCGGGCGCCCTCGTCCCGCAATCCACGAGGAGGTGGGAGTCGCCCTTGACGACGAGGAGATTGTTCTGGAAGTACTTCTTGGAGAAGGCGCTGCCTACGCCTATGAAGGTAAGATCAAGGTCGCCGCCGTTGATTAGGGATAAGGCGCTCATCCATCCAATTATACCACGGGCTCCCGCCGCAAGCTTGCACCTTTGACAGGGGGACGCCCGTAATGCTACAGTGCGTCGCAAGGAGACCATGGTGTCTACCTTCCGAAGGTGCAAGAGACCGGAGAACGCGCTCCGCGCCCGTACGGCGGCCGCTTTCGCGTCCTTCAAGGCATCCCTATCGCGATTCGAAGCCTTCGGGCGCCAAAGGCTCACGATATTGCTCATCCCCCACACGGAGAAGAGGATCCTCAAGGTGCAGCTGAGCTTTTTCGCATTGGGCGGAATCATCCTGGCCGCGGCCCTCGTCTTCCTCGCCTTCCTGTTCTCGGCCGCCAGGTTCTCCGACACGGCGAACAAGCTGCAGTCGCGCTCGAGCGATCTCGCCTCCACGCAAGGGCGCCTCGACGCGATCCACGATCAGGCGAGCCGGCTCGTCACGGCCGTCAAGCGATTCGACAGCGCGCTCTCGGGCACCCTCGGACGCATGGGGACCGCGCCCGCCGGGACCGATCCGCCCGCGCAGCCGGGCGACTCCGCCTCCTATCCCGGGTCCGGAGCGCCCGGCCCGGGCTCGGTCCGCGAGATCGAAGAGCTTCAGCGCGTCACCGATTACCTCGAGAAATCGGTAGATCCGCTCAAGGATCTGGGCTCCCTGCTGCAGAGCCAGAGCGCGGTCCTCACCGAGATACCGAACATCTGGCCGGTCAGGGGCGCGAGCCACATCTCGATGTACTACGGCCAGAACGAGAATCCCTTTACCGGGCAGTGGTACATCCACGATGGCGTCGACATCTCGACCTCCCGCTCGGGCGACGCCGTGGTGTCGACCGCCGACGGCCGCGTCTCGGCGCTCGGCTACGATCCCGGACTGGGCAATTACGCCATCATCCAGCACAACCACGGCTTCACGACGAGGTACGGGCACCTCATGGCCTTCATGGTATCCAGGGGCCAGAAGGTCCAGCAGGGCCAGGTGATCGGCCTCCTCGGCAACACGGGCCTCACCACCGGCCCCTGCCTGCATTACGAGGTGCATATCGGCACGGGCGTCATAGACCCGCTCAAGTTCCTGAATCTCAGGGCCGCCGCGACGGCGACCGAGTAGACCGAAGGCGGCCGGAGTCGTCCATGGCAGATCCGAGAGATTCTCTAGTCAATACGATAATTGGGGCCGGGTCCGCGGTGGACGGCGACATCGACGTGGACGGCCTCCTGCGAATCGACGGCGACCTGCGCGGGACCATTCGCGCGACCGGCAAGGTCGTGATAGGATCGGCGGGCAGGGTCGAGGCGCCCATACGCGCCAAGTCCGCGATAATCGGCGGGACGGTCAAGGGCGACGTCTACGTCTCCGAGCGGCTGCGGATACTCGAGGGGGGCACGGTGATCGGCAACGTCTTCGCGCCGCGCTTCGAGGCGGAGGACGGTACGATCGTGGACGGCGACGTGGCCGTGACGGGGCGGATCGAGGGCGCCGAGGAGGAGCTGGCGGCCTTCGTCCGATCGCACGGCGACGCGGGGCGCTTCCTCGGCCTGTTCCGCGACGGCTGCTTCGCCCGGCCGAGCCCCGAGCCGACTCCTCCGGGGTCCTCCTCGAGGCCCCCCGACGAGCCGCGGGAAGGGCACGGGGACTGAAGGCCGTGGCCGGCGCCGATTTTCCCGAAGGCATCACTCCGTTCGGACCCTCCTACGTCCCGAGGCGCAGGGAGGAGGAAAAGAAGGTCGGCAAGGGCAAGGGGCTCTTCCGCTCCGTCCTCGGGAAGGCCGTAGAAGAAGCCAGGGTAGGCGAGGCCGGCCTCGGGACCGAGGGCTTCTCCCAGGCGAGCCTCGAGACGCTCCTGGACGAGGTGCACGAGTCCGGGGACAGGCTCAAGGAGAACCCGAGCGTCGACCTCGTCCAGGCCTACAAGAAGGCGGTGCGCGACTTCGTCCACCACGTGGTCGAGCGCTCCTTCGCCGTCGAGCGGAAGACCTCGGGGCGGAACGTCCTGAAGAGGAACGCATATTTCCGGGTCTCCGTGATCGACGAATCGCTGGAGAAGCTGGCCGCGGAGATCCTGCGCAACCAGCGGGACAATCTCGAGATACTGCGTCGGGTCGACGAGATAAACGGCATGCTCGTCGACCTGCTGAGTTAAGGAGTCCAATCATGACCGACTATCGCGACGACCATAGCATACAGACGGAAGAGGAGCTCGGGAGCCTGGAGGACCCGCGCGACCGCGAGGAAGAGCCTCCCCGCGCCAAGGCGGCGGACCCGCGCGATCTCCCGCGGCCCCTGTACAGGATCAAAGCCTCGCACTCGAACGAGACCTTTTACGCCTTTTTCCCCCAGGCGCCGAACGGCCAGCGGCTCGAGCCTCGCCTAGTCTCGAGCGATGCGCCGGGCGAAGCGGCCGACGGCGCGCCGGCTTCGCCCGCCGCGGCGGGCGAAGGAGGGACGGCCGGGGCGCAGGCGCCGGCCGACGATGGCGCGGCCGAGGGCCGCGAGGGCCGGGCGGATCCCGGAGCGGACGACGCCGCCTCCGTGGCGAAGGCGCTGGGACTCGTCGCGGAGCGCGCGATGGTGGTCGTCCCCACCCGCTACGGGCGGGACGTCTGCGAGCTGCAGGGCGTCGTGGAAGAGCCCGGGCAGATAGGGAAGGACGAGATCGTTCCCATCGAGCGGATCGCCACCGAGGACGACCTCCGCAAGGTCGAGGCCAATCGCGAGCGCGAGAAGAAGGCTTTCGATACCTGCAGGCAGAAGATAGCCGCTCGCAACCTCCCGATGAAGCTCGTCTCCGCGCACTACCTCCTCGAGGAGCCGAAGGTGCTCTTCTATTTCTCGGCCGAGTCGCGGGTGGACTTCCGCGAGCTCGTGAAGGACCTCGTCGCCGTGTTCAAGATACGCATAGAGCTGCGCCAGATCGGCGTACGGGACGAGGCGCGCGTCACGGGCGGCTGCGGCGTCTGCGGCCGCGTCCTCTGCTGCCACGGCGTGACCGACAAGCTCGTGCCCGTGTCCATCAAGATGGCCAAGGACCAGAACCTCTCCCTCAACTCGATGAAGATATCGGGCCCCTGCGGGCGGCTCCTCTGCTGCCTCGCCTACGAATTCGGCTTCTACAGGGACGCGCGCCGGGAACTGCCGGGCGAGGGCGCGCGCTTCCAGTACGACGGCGTGCCCTTTCGCGTCATCGAAGTGAACGCCCTCTCCGGGTCGGTCAAGATGGCCGGCGAGGACGGCCGCCTCCTCGACATGCCGGCGGCGAGGTTCGCCTATTCCGAGGGCCGCTGGCAAGTGAAGGAAGAGTCGAAGGGCAAGGTTGAGTGATTCGAGCTCGTAGCATTTTTGGAGCTGCCGTAGGCGGGCCCCGTCAAAGAAACCGCACGCCCTCCATAGTCGGGCGCGCGGTTTTCTTTGACACCCGCCGCCATACGGCAGCTATATAAAGTGTTTCAGGGTCTAACCGTTCCAGCTTGACCTTGAAACCCAGATCGGCCTAGACGCAGAGCATATCCGCGGATAGCCAGTGGCGCGGCGGGTGTCGCAGGGAAAGACGCCCGATTATTGAGGGCGCCTTTCCCTGCGACAGGACCCGCCATTGGCCGTCCTTTGGCAGCTCTTCCTTGTATGACTTTTGCTTTATTTCAACGCGACCAGCTCGACCTCGAAGGCCAGGAAGCTGTCGGGAGCGATGGGGCCGCCGGGGGTGCCGCGCGAGCCGTAGGCCAGCTCCGGCGGGATGACGATCATCCGCTTCTCGCCCTTTTTCATCTGCATGATCACCTTGTCCCAACCGGGGATGATCTTCCCGACGCCCACCTGGAAGTCGACCGGTCCGCCGTGGAATTCCGACTGGTCGAAGACCTGGCCGGTCACGAGCATGCCCTTGTAGGATACGGAGACGGTCTGGCCGGCGGCGGGGCTCGCCCCCGATCCGGCCCTGACCGTCTTCTGGTAGATCCCGTCGGCGTCGGCGACCAGGTCGGGCCATCTCTGCTTTATCGCGGCGATGTCGGCGCCGCGCTTGTCCTCCGTCGCTTTCTTGATCGCGGCGGCGAGAGGCGCGAGCCTCGAATCGAAGGCGGCCTGGTCGGCCTTGAATGCCCTCGCGTCCGATCCGTTGCGCAGGATCTCGACTTTGACCAGCTTGTCTCCCTGGGCTATCTGCTTTACGACGTCCATGCCCTTCACGACCTTGCCGAAGATGGTATAGCCGCCGTCGAGCTCGGGCACCGCCTTCATGGTGATGAAGAACTGCGAGCCGTTCGTGTTGGGTCCCGCGTTGGCCATTCCGACGACGCCCTCGGCGTCGTACTTCAGGTCGTTCGACGTCTCGTTCGGGAATTCATAGCCCGGTCCGCCCGAGCCGTCGCCCTTGGGGTCGCCCGACTGGACGACGAAGTCCGCCACGACGCGGTGGAAGGAGAGGCCGTCGAAGTATTTCTTCCCCTTCGAGGCGTCCATCCTGCCCTCGGCCAGGCCGACGAAATTGCCGACGGTGAGCGGCGCCTTTTGATATTCGAGTTGGATCATTACCTCGCCCTTGGCCGTCGAGAGGCGGGCGTAGAGGCCCTCGGGCAAGCCCGCCGCCTGGGGCCGATTGCAGGAGACGATGCAGGCCGAGAGGATGCAGGCGGCCGCTACGCTCTTGATACGGATGATTCGCATGGTTCCTCCGATGATAGAATCGCATGAGGTTAGACCGGATCGGCCCGCAAGGGCAATCCTGCCGGGGCCGCGAGGACGCCCTTGACCGGAGGGGGAAACGGAAGGATCATCGGGACAGCACGTACGCGGGAGCGCGCCCATGTCCGACGAACCGTATCGACGCCCCAGCTGGGACGAGTATTTCATGGAGGTCTGCAACGCGATCGCGAAGCGCGCCACCTGCGACCGGGGCCGCTCGGGCTGCGTCATAGCCCGCGACAACCAGATCCTCGCGACCGGCTACGTGGGCGCGCCCGCCGGGCTGCCGCACTGCGACGAGGCGGGGCACCAGCTGAAGAAGACCGTGCACGAGGACGGCAGCGTCAGCCAGCACTGCGTCCGCACCGTCCACGCCGAGCAGAACGCGATCTGCCAGGCCGCGAAGCGGGGAGCGGGCATCGCCGGCTCCACGGTCTACTGCCGGATGACCCCGTGCCGGGCCTGCGCGATGATGATCATCAACTGCGGGATAGTCCGGGTGGTCGCCGAGCGCCGCTACCACGCGGGCGCGGAGAGCGAGGAAATGTTCCGGGCGGCCGGCGTCAGGCTCGAGTTCGTCCACGACGAAGTGGAGCGGTACGAGAAGCAGTGAGGCCCGCGCGGCCGGGCCGTCCGGGGGACCATCAGGCCGGCTCCTTCGGGCGTCGGTCCCCGTCCTGGCGCTCGAGCATCCAGCCGGGATACTCCGGCGGGAGGGCGCTCGCCGCGTCGAGCCTCGCCGTCTGGTCGGCGTCGAGCCTGGCGTCGGTGGCCCCGAGATTGTCGTCGAGCTGGGCGGGGCTCTTCGCGCCGACGATGACGCTCGTCACGAAGGGTCTCGTCAACAGCCAGCCGAGGGCTATGCGCGGGACGCTCAAGCCCGTCTCCGAGCCGATGCGGCGCATCTCGGCGAGGATCGCCTTCGCCCGCGTCCTGTCGACCGGCGGGAAGTCGAAGCTGCTCCGCCTCGCCCCTTCCGGTCCCGGGCTCTCGAGGTCGAACTTGCCCGACAGGAGGCCCCCGGCCAGGGGGCTCCACGGCAGGATCGCGAGCCCCTGGTCGCGGGCGAGCGGGACGATCTCCCTCTCGATGTCGCGGCCGGCGATCGAATAGTAGACTTGGGCGCTCTCGAAGCGAGCCAGGCTCCGCGAATCGGAGAAGGCCAGGGCCTTCATCGCCAGCCAGGCCGGAAGGTTGCAGAAGCCGATATAGCGGACCTTGCCCGCGCCGACGAGGTCGTCCATGGCGCGGAGAGTCTCCTCTATCGGGGTCTCGGAGTCCATGCCGTGGATCTGGTAGAGATCGATGTGGTCGAGCTTGAGCCTCCGCAGGCTCGCCTCGGCCCCGGCCACTACGCGGCTCCTCGAGAGCCCGATCTGATTGACTCCGGGGCCGACTCGTCCCCGGACCTTCGTCGCCACGAGGATCTGGTCGCGGGGCCGTCGCAGCGAGGCGAGGGCGGCGCCCACGAGGGTCTCGGAATCGCCTTCGGAATAGACGTCCGCCGTGTCGATGAGGTTGACTCCGGCGTCGAGGGCCGCGCCTACGAGCCGCTCGGCCTCGCTCTGGTCGAGCCGGCCGATGGCGCTCCACGTCCCTTTCCCGCCGCCGAAGGTCATCGCCCCGAGGGAAAGCTCCGATACGAACAGTCCCGTCCTGCCGAATCTCCGATACCGCATCCGACGCCTCCTTCCATCCCCTCGACAAAAGTATCGATAGATCAGCGGTTCGGCAAACGCCGCGCCGCCGGACGCGCGCGGCGCGGCGGCGCTCCCCCATGGCTATTTTCCCATCCCGCGGCTAGAGTGTCCCGGTGAGCATACGAATCCTGTACGTGGCCGAGATCGTCGGCAAGGCCGGAGTCTTCACCGTCAAGAAGACCCTTGCGGCCGCCAGGCGCGACCTCAAGGCCGATTTCGTCATCGGCAACGCCGACTCCGCCACCGGCGGCGCGGGCTTGGGGAGGCAGCACGCGGTCTACCTGCGGAAGCTCGGCCTCGAGGCGATAACGACGGGCGAGTGCTGCTATTACAAGCGTGACATCGTCGAACACATGCCCAAGGCCCCCTACCTGCTCAGGCCCGCGAACTACCCCTACGGCAATCCGGGGCGCGGCTATAAAGTGTTCTCGTGCGCCGCCGCCGGGGGCGAAGCCTCCGGCGCCGAGGGCCGGTCGGCCAAAGTGGCGGTGCTGCAGCTGCTCGGCCAGGCGGGCTTCTCCCGCGTGCACCTGGCCAATCCCTACCAGGCCGTCGCCGACCTCGCCCGCAAGCTCCGGGAGGAGACGCCGATCATCATCCTCGACTTCCACGCGGCGACCACCGCGGAGAAGCAGACGATGTCCTATCATGCGGCGGGGCTCGTGTCGGCCGTGATAGGATCGCACACGAAGGCGCAGACGGCCGACGCGCGCGTGGTCCGGGGCGGCACGGCCTACATCACGGACGCCGGCAGGACGGGGAGCCTGCTCTCGGTGGGCGGCCTCGATCCGGCGACGCGCATCGGGGAGTACCTGTCGGGAATTTCCGCCTGGGCCAAGGACGGGTCGGCGGGCCTCGAGCTCCAGGGATGCCTGGTGGAAGTGGGGGACGACGGACGCGCGCTGTCGATCGAGGCTCTGCGCATCCCCTGCGCTGATGTCCTCGAGGAGAAGCGCGCCGAGGGCGGCCCGACCGAGGTCGAAGAGGCGGAAGCGCCCGAGTCGAAGGCCGATTAAGGCTGCAGCAGGACCTTCGAGGCGAGGGTATCGGCCTCGGCTTGCCCCACCAGGGCGGCGACCACGGCGCGCGAGAACTCTCCCGCGCTTCCCGCCGCGCGCGAGGTGATCAGCTTGCCGTCCACCACGACGCGGTCCTCGCTGAAGATGGCGCCCTGGACTTTCGTCTCGGTTCCCGGAAAGCCGGTAAAGCGCCTGCCTTTCAGGATGCCGCAGGCCGAATGGAGCACGACCGCCGGAGCGGCGCATATAGCCGCGATGAGGGCGCCCGCAGCGAAGTGGCGCTTGATCAGGAATACGGCGGCGGGGCTCGCCGCGATATTGTCGGCTCCGCGCCCTCCCCCGGGGACGACTATGCAGTCGTAGTCGCGGTTGAAGCCCTCCGCCCCCAGGCCCGCCTCGACCCGTATGCCGTGCGAGCCGGAGACGGTCTTTCCGGTAACGCCGACGATATGCACCTCGACCCCGGCGCGGCGCAGGTAGTCGATGGGCGTGATCGCCTCGACTTCCTCGAAACCGTCGGCCAGGAGCACGCAGGCTGTTTTCATTAATTTACCCCCATCCTACAACAATACTGCTACCGGGGCCTCGGAAGCCACAGCGTCCGCGCGGCCGCGGCGAGGTAGCCTCCGTCGGAGCCCGAGGCGAAGACGCCGTGGCGCATGGCGCCGGACTCGTCGGGCCCGGCGAAGGCCGCCTTGACCGTCGATCCGTAGGTCACTTCGCGGCGGAACTGACCCCGTATCGAGGCGAGGAAGCGGTCCTTCCTCGTCTCCGGAGGCATGGCCTCCAGGGCCCAGGCGAGGTAATTGACATTGTTGACGTGGCCGTTGGTATCGATGTCGGAGCGCCGGACGTCGAAGCTCGCGGCTGCTGCCGGATCGGAATCGGGGAAGCCGACTTCTCCCAGCTCCATGGGCCCGGCCGGGGTCCCGTCCGGGGCCCAGGCCTTTACGATCTCGTCAAGGATGGGGACCGGCCGCCTCCGCTCGAGGCTGTAGAAGATCCATAGCGAGCGCCCCCAGCCGAGGGGCTCTCCCGAGCTCGCCTCGATCCGGTACTCCCTCGATCCGTAGAAGCTATGCGTTTCCGAGAGCCAGGTCCGCACCGTGAAGGTCTCGCGGCCGGAGGGATAACGCCTCATCTCGAGGCCGCCGCGGAGCAGGATCCAGCCGAAGCCGGCGGACACGAGCCGGTACACGCCCCAGCCGGCCTCGTCGCAGTGAGTGAAGGACGCGTCCTCGAGGATATTGAGCAGGGCCGTGGGCGCGAGGTCGCCGTGCTCGCCCAGCTCGCTGTACCTGGGCGCGAAGGACCTCGCGTGCATGCTCGTGCCGCTCATGCACTATTGGACAGCGGAGGGCGTCCCCGGTTGCGCTAGGTCGGCCGCCTCCTGATCTCGAGATCCTCGGCGGGGGCTTCCGCGAGGGTCTTGAGCCGCTTCACCGTCTCGTAATAGAAGGCCTGCGCCGAGAAGGGCGCCTCGCCCTCCGCCGGCTTCACTTTCCTCCAGCGGCCGTTCGAGCCGAGGCGGTGGGCCTTGGCGGTATCCATGAAATAGGCGCCCAGTATCCGGCGGATGCGGCCCCGTGCGGCCTCGTCCCGCACGGGGAACATCAGCTCGATCCGCTTCTCGAGGTTGCGCGGAAGCCAGTCGGCGCTCGAGAGGTACATCTCCTCGGCGCCGCCGTTGTTGAAGTAGATGATCCGCGCGTGCTCGAGGTTGCGGCCGACGATGCTTACGACCGTGACGTTCTCCGAGAGCCCCTTGACGCCGGGCACGAGGGTGCAGATCCCCCTGACGTTGAGGAGTATCTTGACGCCCGCGCGGTTCGCCTTGTAGAGGACGTTTATTACGTCGATGTCGGCCAGGGCGTTCATCTTGGCCATGATGAGGCCTGGCGACTCGGGCGTGGAGCGCTGGGCCTCGCGCTCGATCATCGCGATGAGCCTGGACTTGAGGTCGAAGGGCGCGACGGCGAGGCTTCGGAGCTGCTGCACCGCCGAGTAGCCGGTGATCATGTTGAAGAATACCGAGGCCTCGCGGCAGAGGTCCTCGTCGCAGGTGAATAGGGAAAGATCGGCGTAGAGCCTGGCGGTGCGGTCGTTGTAGTTGCCGGTCGAGAGGTGGAGGTAGCGGCGCACGGAGCCGTCCTCCTCCCTGCGCACGACGAGGGCCGCCTTCGCGTGCACCTTGAGCCGCGCGATGCCGTACACGACGATGGCCCCGGCCTGCTCGAGGCGGGAGGCCCAGGCTATGTTGCGCTCCTCGTCGAAGCGCGCCTTGACCTCGACGAGGACAGCCACCTGCTTCCCGTTGCGGGCCGCGCGGGTCAGGGCGCGCACGATGGGAGAGTTGCCCGAGGTCCGGTACAGGGTCATCTTGACGGCGAGCACCGAGGGGTCGTCGGCCGCCTCGTCGAGAAGGCGCACGACCGGGTCGAAGGACTCGTAGGGCACGTGGAGGAGCTTGTCGCCCGCGGCGATCTCGTCCCATATCGAGGTGCCCTCGCGGGGCTCGAGGCTCTGCACGGGAGGCCAGGGCTGGTCGCGCAGCTTCGCCGCCCGCTCGGTCGAGAGATAGTCGGATTGGGCGAGATCCATGAGGCCGCGCAGGTCGATCGGGCCGGAGAGAGAGTAGACGTCCTCGGGCTCGAGGCCTATGGACTCCCGGATCCGCTCGGCGATGGTCTCGGATTCCCCGGACACGGAGAGCAGCACGGGGAAGGAGTTCTGCCGTTCCACCACGACTTCCTCCATGGCTGCGATGAAGTCGTCGGCGCGGTCCTCGTCGACGGCGAAGTCGGCGTCGCGGGTCACTTTGAAGAGGAGGGACTCGATGACAGTCCAGCCGGGGAAGAGCCTCGGGCCGAAGTGGGCGACCACGTCCTCGATGAGGGCGACTCGCGCCGTCGTCCCTTCCGCGGGCATGCGGATGAAGCGGTCGAGGTTGGGCGGCACCTGGACCACCGCGAGGCCGGATTCGCCGTCCAGCGAGAGGAGGAAGGCCGCGTGGAGCCTCAGGGAGCCGGTAGTGGGAAAGGCGGGTCGGCCGTCATCGCCGCTTCCTCCGACCCTGAGCGGCGTGAGGAGGGGAAAGACGCGCTCGGAGAAGAATTCCTCGAGCCACCGGCGCTCCGGCCCGGTCCAGCCCGAGGGCCTGACTACCGCGAGTCCCTCGCGGGCGAGCGCCGGCAGGATGTCGGAGAGGCACTCGTACTGCTTCGCGATGATCTCGCGGGCCCGGCGCGACACGGAGGCGAGCTGCTCGGCGGGGCTCATCCCGGAGGCGTCGGGCGTCGCGTCCCTCGCGCGGAGCTGGGCCTTGAGCGAGGCGACGCGGACCATGAAGAACTCGTCGAAGTTCGACGAGACTATCGCCAGGAATTTCAGGCGCTCCAGGAGGGGGTTCGACCTGTCGAGGGCCTCCTCCAGTATCCTGGCGTTGAATTCGAGCCACGAGAGCTCGCGGTTGAAATAGTAGTCGGCGCGCATACTCGAATTCCTTTCGCTCCGGAATCTCCGTGTCTCTCAGCTGAGGACAGGCTCGAGCCCGAAGACGTCCTCGAACATATCGCCTTTCTCGGCCAGGGAGAGCCGCTCGAGAGAGAGGTCCGCCACGCCGGAGGCGCGGATCACGAAGCGCTCCTCGCGGCGCTCGAAGGCCGCGTCCCGAAGCCTTTGGTCATGGCCCCTGTCCAGGGCGTCGGCCACGCGGATTATGGCGGCGAGCTTCATCACGGCTACCCTGTCCTCGCGCGGGAGGGCGATGAAGTTCACGTGCGTGCTCGCGGGCGGCGCCTTGCGGTGATAGCGCACGACGTTCGCCACTATGGTGAGATCTCCCCGGTTGAGGCCGAAGATCTCGGAGTTGGCCACGATGTACTCGCCGTGTTTGTGGTGGCCGGAGGTCTTGATGAACGTGCCCACGTCGTGGAGGATGCCCGCGACCTCGAGGAGGAGGCGCTCCCTGCTCCCGAGGCCGTGCTCGCGCACGAGTGCGTCGTAAATCGCCAGCGAGAGGTCGGCGACGTGGCGGGCGTGGGCCTCGTCGTAGTGGAACTTCCGCCCCAGCGAGGCCGCGCTCGCCACGATCTGCGCGCGCATCTCCGCCTCGATGCCCGCCTCGGGGCCGAGGGAGGTGGACAGGAGGAGCCCCTCGCGGATGGATACGTTCGGCACGACCACGGTCTCGGCGCCCGTCCGCTCGAGGAAGAGCCGCTCGATGGAAAGCGAGGACCCGATGCCCTCGGCCTCGGACCAAGGCACGCGAAGCCTGGCGACGCAGTCTTCGGGGGACAGGCCCGCGACTTCGTCGGCGAAGGCGATGAACGCGGCGCGGTCGACGATCGTGTAGTCCTCGCCGCCCTCCGCGACGCTGCCCGCCGGGGCCAGCCTCGCGGCTGCGAGCCTGGCGTCGCTGCCGATCACGATGAAGGTCTTGATCGACTCGAGGGGCAGCTCGGCGTCGAGGTGGTCGCAGGCGGTGCGCACGTTGTCCTCGAGGAACTGGCGGAGGTAGGAGTGCGACACGCCGGCGCCTCGCACCTGCTCGTCGATCCTGACCGTGCCGATCCGCAGGGAATGGGCTCCGGCCATCCGCCCGCGCCTGAGCAGCATGATCTCGGTCGATCCCCCGCCCACCTCGAGGATCAAGGCATTGGAGCGCGACAGGATCTTCCGCTCGTCCTGAAGGGCGTGCTGTACGCCAAGGTACATGAGGTGGTTCTCCTCGATGTCCTCGATGATGGTGACCCTGAAGCCGGTCTGGAGGGCGACTCGGTCCACGAAGGTATCCCGGTTCTGCGCTTCGCGGAGGGCGCTCGTCGCGATGACCCGCGCGTCCTTGGGAGCGAGGCCGTAGCCGCGGATGAGCTCGCGGAAGGCGGCGAGGACGGCCATGCACTCGCGCGCCGCCTCGCGGCTCACCATGCCCGACGTGAACACGTCGCGCCCGATGCGGCTCCCCTTGCCCGCGCGGTCGAGGACCTTGAAGCCTCCGAGCCCGTCGACCTCGGCGATGACGAGGCGGATCCCCGTCGAGCCGATCTCGATGACCGCGACTACCCGCGGAGTCGCCACGGCCCGGCCCGCCGGCGAAGGCCGCTCGGAGTCGCTCAACGCTCCGCTCCCGCGACCTCGAGGGCGAGGCAGGCGGCGCCCGTGGGCACCGAGAGGTCGCCGAGCTCGGATAGGAGGACTTCGGAAGTGCCGGAGAGGCCTGGCATGAGGTGCTCCTCCATCGAGGCGACGGCGCGCTCCAGGAATTTCTGGCCGAAGCGGGTGACCACGCCCCCGCCGACGACGATGGCCTCGGGGTTGAGGAGATGCACGAGGTTGGCGAGGCCGACGCCCAGCCAGGAAGCGGCGCGGTCCACCGCCTTCTTGACGCCTTTGTCGCCCGACTCTATCGCATCGAAGAGGACCGAGCTGCGCACCTTGCGGAGATCCGAGCCCGCGAGCGCATACAGGGCGGGGGCCTTGCCCGTGGCCGACTGGCCTATCGCGTCCTTGGCCATGGCGGTCCGCGACGCGAGGGCCTCGAGGCATCCGTAGTTCCCGCATCCGCAGGCGGCCCCTCCCTCGAGGAGGATCATGTGGCCGACCTCGCCCGCCGAGCCCGTGGAGCCTCGGTACAGCTTGCCGTCGATGACGATGCCGCCGCCGATGCCCGTCCCGACGAAGACGCCGACGGCGTTGAGCCTGCCGCGGAGGGCTCCGGCCCTCAGCTCGCCGTATACGCCGGCCTGCACGTCGTTCTCGAGCAGAGTGGGGACTCCGAAGACTCCGGCGAGTTCCTGGCCCAGCTTGTAGTCCTTGAAGCCCATGCTCGGCGTGAAGCGCACGACACCCTTCGCCCGGTCCAGAGGCCCCGGGACCGAGACGCCCACGCCGCCGAGCTCGAGGCCCTTGCCGGCCGCGCCGATCACCTCGCGGACCGCCCCTATCAGCGCAGCCACGACCGACGAGGCATTGGCGTCGCGGGGAGTCTTGGCCTTCTGGGTCGCGAGGACCCTGAGCTTGGAATCGAAGGCCGCCGCGAGTATCTTCGTTCCGCCGAGGTCCACGCCGACGTATATCCGTTCGTCCTTGGGCATCCCCTGTCTCCTTATTCCCGAGAGAGAGGACAAAGTATACCGTAAAACCCCGTTCCTTGCAGAGGATGCGGCGCGCGGTGTAGACTGTGCCATATGACTCGCCGGCATTCCCGCGCCGCCGCGGCCCTCGGCCTCGCAGTACTCCTCGTCCTGGTCCCTCTCCTCGCGTCCTGCTCGCCCCGGCTCGGATGGGGGCTCGTCCTCTGGACGGCGCCGGACGGCCCGCTCCCCGCCGGCTCGATCGTGCCGGTCTATATCAAGTCGAACATCCAGAAGGTCTACGTTGTAGGCGTGCCCGGGACCAAGGGCAAGAAGATCGAGCTTCCATTGTGGCAGATCGAACTCTACCCGACCCGCGGCAAGGCCGCCGCCCGGGTCAAAGCCATGGGCGCGAACATCAGCCTCTACATGGTCGCCGCCCGCGACGGCCTTCCGCTCCGCGACAAGCCGTCCAACGAGGCGAAGCGCGTCTACCGCCTCCGCGAGGGCCAATCGGTCAAGGTGCTGGATAAGGTCGAGGGCGAGGCGGTGAGCACGGGCGGGGAGACTCTGCCCGGTTCCTGGTACCAAGTGCTGTCCGACGACGGCACCATGGGATACGTGTTCAGCTACGCCTTCCGCGTATACGACGAGGCCAAGGAAGGGCCGCCGATCATAGCCTCGGCCAAGGAGGCCCTCACCGGCCGCGTCGACCTGATCTTCTCGCGCTCGTGGCGGCCCGAGTACTTCCAGGAGATGCTCGACGACGGCCGGATCGACCTCGATTACTTCTCTCTCCGCTTCGGAGTCTTCGTCGACGGAATCCGCAGGCAGGTCAGGATCGAGCTTCCCGCCGCATCCCAAGTCTTCGACTATGCCGGCATTTCCGAGACGGACGGCGTCTACTCCTTCGAGGGCACGCCCCTCAAGATGAGGCTCGAGAGCGATAATCGCATGACCTGCTCGTGGACGGGCGACGAGGCCCCGGCCAAGGGCGATGATGCCTCCGCGCCGAGCGGCGCCTCGGCGCAGTCCGATGCCGCGGCGACGGACGATTCCGCCGCGGCGCAGGCCCCGACTCCGCCGGAGGCGGCCGTCGAGGGCTACGATACGACAGGCTCCACCGGGAGCGCCGTCTTCGTGGTCCTGACCGCCGATCCCCTCGAGTCCATCCGCCTGGAGGCCCTGCGGCGCCAGAAGCTGCTGGGCTCCTTCGTCGACGAGATCGGCGGCTCCTGGATCGTCCCCGGGCGGGCCTCCACCGGAGCTCCCTCCGGTTCCGCGCCGGTCGTCCCCGGATCGGGGAGGCTGGAGATAAACAAGAACGGGCGCTTCACCTGGAAGGACCGAGGCGACGCGGCCGCGGCCCTCCGCATCCCCGCCGACGCGGGAGAGAGCGGCGACATCGCCTTCAGGCTCTTCCTCGACCCCTCCATCTCCTCGTCCTGGAGCGGCGCGCTCTCCCTGCGCTTCGACCAGGAGGAATCGACGACCTCCCGCCAAAAGTGGCTGAACTATCTTTACAGGCGAAGCCCCTCCGGTCTCGTCCTCGCGCCTGCCGCCGTGTCAGCGGAGAGCCTCGTGGTCCGGGCCGCCGACTCGCAGGCCGAGCCCTTGGTCCTCGAGCCGGCGACGGAGTAGGCCCGTGGCCTTCGTGCAATTCACCGAGGTCGGCTTGGCCTTCGGAGCCCGCGAGATACTGAAGGATGCGAGCCTGTTCCTCGCCGAGGGGACCAGGGCGGCCCTCGCCGGGCCCAACGGGGCGGGCAAGTCCACTCTCATGAAGATCGCTTCCGGCATCGTCAGGCCTGACAGGGGCGAGCGCGCCGTCACCAAGGGCGCCCGCATATCCTACCTTCCCCAGACCGACGTCGTCGCCGGCCGGGACAGCGTCTTCGAGGAGGCCGAGAAGGCCTACGGCTTCGCCGCGGCGATGCTGGAGCGGCAGGAGGAGATCGGCCGGCTCCTCGAGTCCTCGACCGCGGACGGCGGCTCGACGTCGCGCCTCCTCGAGGAGCACGCCCGCATACAGGAGGCGGTCGAAGGCTCCGGCTACTGGAGGCGCCGCGACAGGGTCCGCGACGTGCTCTCGGGCCTCGGCTTCCGCGAGGGCGACCTGGACCGGCGCGCGGGGGAGCTCTCCGGCGGCTGGCAGATGCGGGTGGCCCTCGCCAAGGTCCTCCTCGAGAATCCCGACGTCATGCTCCTCGACGAGCCGACGAACTACCTCGATATCGAGGCGCGGACCTGGCTCGAGGATTTCCTGGGCAAGTACTCGGGCGGCGTCCTCGTCGTGTCGCACGACCGCTACTTTCTCGACACGACCGTGCGCGAGGTCTACGAGCTCTGGAACGGCAAGCTCACGCGCTATCCCGGCGGCTACTCGGCCTACGAGGCGAGGAGGGCGCAGGAGCTCGAGTCGACTTTCGAGGCATGGGAGAGGCAGCAGGAGGAGATCCGGAGGCTCGAGGACTTCATCCGGCGATTCCGCTACCAGGCGACGAAGGCTTCGCTCGTCCAGAGCCGGGTGAAGCAGCTGGAGAAGATCGTGCCGATCGCGATACCGGAGGGCATGAAGAGGATACACTTCGCCTTCCCTCCGGCCCCCCACTCGGGGAAGGCCACCGTCAAGATCGAAGGCCTGCATAAGGCCTATGGCGCGCATCGCGTCATCGAGGGCCTGGACCTCGAGATCGAGCGGGGGATGAAGGTCGCCTTCGTCGGCCCCAACGGCGCGGGCAAGTCGACCCTCATGCGCATCCTGGCCGGCGTCGACCGCGAGTATCTGGGCCAGATCCGCTTCGGCTCGGGGGTGGAGGCCTCCTATTTCGCGCAGGACACCGCCGAGCGCATGGCCGGGGACCGGACCGTCGAGGAGGAGGCCGAATCCCTCTGCCCCACCGAGCTGTTGCCCAAGATCCGCAATCTCCTCGGCGCCTTCCTCTTTCGCGGCGACGATGTCGAGAAGAGCGTCCGTGTCCTGTCGGGAGGCGAGCGCTCGCGCCTCGCCCTCCTCAAGATGCTCTTACATCCGGCCAATCTCCTCGTACTCGACGAGCCGACTAACCACCTCGACCTCACGTCGAAGGACGTCCTCCTCGAGGCCCTGAAGTCCTTCGAGGGCACGGTCCTCTTCGTCTCGCACGACCGGCTCTTTATCGAGGAGCTGGCCGACCGCGTCCTCGAGCTGGAGGACGGCGCCCGCCCCCGCTGGTACGTCGGGGATTACCGCTACTACCTCGAGAAGAAGGCTTCCCTCGCGGAGGAGCCGAGGGCCGAGGGCCGAGACGCGGCGGTCCGGGCGGGGCCGGCGAGCTACGGCGAGGATAAGGCCCGCAAGGCCCGCTCCCGCAAGCTCCAGAGACGGGAAGAGGAGATACTCGCGCGGATCGAGGCGATCGGGGCGCAGAAGGCGGCGGCCGAGCGCGAGATGGGCATGCCGGCGAACTATTCCGACGGGAACAAGATGCGGCGCCTGGCCGAGGGGATCGAGGAGCTCGAGGTCGAGGCGGCGGCTCTCAACGCCGAGTGGGAACTGGTGGCGTCCGAGCTCTCGTCGACCTGATCCTCGGGCATGACGGCCGCTCCGGTCCATCGGCTCCTCATAATTCCATTCGCGAATGTGGACATTTCCCCGTCGCCGGTCTATACTTGCCGACAATTAACTTAGAATCTTGCGACCAAGGAGTACCAGGATGGAAACCAGGAACGGTCTGATAACCTTCGGGATCTTCGTGCTGCTGTCCGTTTTTACATTCGTATTCTGCCTGGACGCGCTAGCGATCCCCAACATGACCTACGGAGTCCTCGCCCTCATCGGCTTCGTAGTCGTCGTCGCCGCATCTTTCTTCAACGGCTTCACCTCCAGCAAGAACGGCGAGGCCCTCGGCATCTGGTTCAATAGCTGGGCCGTCGTAGTCTCGATCGTCTTCGTCTGGTACCTCACCCGCTGCGGCACCGCCTTCAAGTGGTGGTGACAGATCCCGGCTACCTTAATAAAGCGAGAAGGCCGCCGTCTCCCTCGGGAGACGGCGGCCTTTATGTTGAAACGCCGCTTCGATCCGTCACTGCTTCTTGGCGGGGAGCTTTTCGGCTATGACTTCCAGGACCTTCTTGGCCAAGACCGCGTAGCGGGGAGGGAGCGTCGAACCGTCAGGCCCCGAGTATTGGGCGAGGAGGGACTCGAGCCCCTGCTTGGCGGCGGCGTAACGCTTCTCCTTGTAGGCGATAAAGGCGATCTCGTACTCGGCGGTCGACATGTACAGGGGATCGGTGCCGAAGCGCTCGTTCAGCGCCTCGTAGTACGCGATGGCCGCTTTGTAGTTGTAGGCATCGGTGGCCTCCTGGCCGCGCTGGACTAGCTCGCGCGCGCTGAGATCCTGGGGTATGACCTTCGGGACTCCGGCGCAAGCGACGAAGAGGGAGGCGGCAAGCGCCGCCTGGGCGATGAATCGGGCTTTCATGAGACCTTCCGTTAGGGCGTGTATAGCTCGTCGGTGCTGGGCAGGAGCTTACGGAGGTCCTTTATGAACTCCATCGCGTCGCCCATGTCTTCGTACGAGTCGCAGCTCTCGATGCTGCGTCGGGCGACCGTGAAGTACTTGTAGACCTTCTCGTCGCCGAGTTTCTTGCGCCATTTGCCGGCCTCGCAACGCACGCGCAGGCGATAGCTGCCTTCGGCGTCGGCAGGCGCGGGAACCAATTTGCAATGGATGCAATTCGCGCAAAAGATTCGCCCGGAGGTTCCGGCGCCCTCGGACTCGGCCGTCGCGACCGATTGAGAGAGGTATTCGTAGCCTTCCATGCCCGCTTGCCTCCTCGTGCGGCGATTATGCTATACTCTCGTCGGCGCGGTCAAGGCGCGCCTGAAGCGAAGCTCGCTAAACCTCAAACCACGATGCGGCGGAGACCTCGATGCTCGCGACAGTGATAAACGCCCTCGCCATAGTCGCGGGCTCGTTCATCGGCATACAGCTGAAGAAGGGTCTCTCCAAGCGCTATGAGACCGCGATTTTCACGGCCGCGGGCGTCACGACCGTCGTCATCGGGATCCAGATGGCCCTTAAGACGAATCATGTCCTCGCTTTCGCCCTCGCCCTCATCGCGGGCGGGCTCGTCGGAACCAAACTCAAAATCGAGGATGCCGTCCTCCGCCTAGGCGAGCGGCTGAAGAGCCGCCTGGCACGCGGAGAGAGGCGCGGCGATTTCGCCCTCGGCTTCCTCAACGCGACGGTGCTCTACTGCTCGGGAGCGATGGCCATCATCGGATCCTTCAAGGCAGGCACGGAGGGCGACTACGGCATCCTATTCACCAAGAGCATCCTGGATGGCACGCTCTCGATTCTCTTCGCGAGCGCCATGGGGATCGGCGTCGCCTTCTCGGCTATATCGGTCCTTGCTTATCAAAGCCTCCTTACCCTCCTGTCGATTTGGCTCAAGCCCTTCGTGACGCCGCTGATGCTCGGCGAACTTACCGGAATCGGAGGGGCCTTCGTACTGATGATAGGCTTGAATCTGCTGGACATCAAAAAGCTCAAGACAGGGGATTTCCTTCCCGCCCTCGTTTTCACCCTGCTTTTGGTCCTCGCCATGCCCTATGTAACCTTTCTTTAAATGGGAGGTTACATAGATGTCAGATACAGTTATGAATTATGTAGAGGAAAATAGCTGTTTTTGCATCTATTGACATTTTTTTTCGTTTTCTGTAGATTCCTTCTACCACGGCGCAGGGTAGAGCAGTTGGCAGCTCGTCGGGCTCATAACCCGGAGGTCGCAGGTTCGAGTCCTGCCCCTGCTATAGGCTTCTGATGTACTTCCAAGTTCAACTGCTATTAGGGTAATTCCTAATGAAGCCGAAAGTTAAGGCCCCGGA
Source organism: uncultured Treponemataceae bacterium (assembly GCA_964491385.1). GTDB lineage: Bacteria > Spirochaetota > Spirochaetia > Treponematales > Rectinemataceae > UBA1306. Next base: position 27,003 of record CAZBGA010000022.1, read on the forward strand.
GCAATCCGGGGCCTTTGCTTTGCATAGCGACGCTCTCGGGCTCGTCCACGTGCGTGCGTTTCCATTCGCCAAACAAATGAAAGCCAATGCCGGGAACAAGCCTGTATCTTCAACCCTAAGCAGCGTGGCTTTTTTGCAACCGATTGACAAAAGAACAGTCTTTGTAGGCATGTCCGGGCATTTTTAGGAGTCAAGATGGTCAAGTTGAAGCTGAAAGGTCTGAAGCTCGGGAATCTCGTCGCGAAGGTCCCGATCGTGCAAGGCGGGATGGGCGTGGGCATTTCGCTTTCAGGCTTGGCCGCCGCCACGGCGAACGCGGGAGGCGTCGGTGTCATAGCCGCTGCGGGGATCGGACTGCTCGAGGACGACGGCATACGGGATTTCCTCGGTGCGAGCCTCCGCAGGCTGAGAAGGGAGATCAGGAGAGCGCGGGAGCTCACTCGCGGAGTGCTCGGCGTCAATATAATGGTAGCCTTGAGCAATTTCTCCGACCTGGTGAAGGCCTCCGTGGAAGAGGGGATCGATATCGTCTTCGCCGGCGCCGGGCTTCCGGTGAACCTTCCCGATTTCGTGAAGGGCAGCTCCACGATGATCGCGCCCATAGTATCCTCCGCTCGAGCCGCCGCGCTGATCCTAAAAAGGTGGAGGGACAAATACTCGTACGCGGCGGACGCCGTGGTCGTCGAAGGGCCGAAGGCGGGCGGCCATTTGGGATTCAAGCGCGATCAGCTCTCCGACGGGAATTTCGCCCTTGAGAAGATCCTGGTGGAAGTCGTCGAGGCGGTAAGGCCCTTGAGCGAGGAGGGAGGGAGGCCGATACCCGTCATCGCGGGCGGAGGCGTCTACACCGGTGCCGACATCCGCCGCATCCTCGAGCTTGGGGCGTCGGGGGTGCAGATGGCCACCCGCTTCGTCGCGACCGAGGAGTGCGACGCTTCGCCCGCGTTCAAGAACAGCTATATCGAGGCGCGCGAGGAGGACCTGGAGATCATCGCGAGCCCCGTGGGGATGCCCGGGCGCGCGATACGCAACGGTTTCCTCGACGATGTCTCCGCCGGCCTTCGCAAACCCTTCGCCTGTCCCTTCAAGTGCATCGTCACCTGCGATTACGAGAAGGCCCCCTATTGCATCTCCCTCGCCCTGCTCAACGCCCAGAAGGGTCGCCTCGAGAGCGGTTTCGCCTTCGCGGGATCCAATGCCTATCGCGTGGAAAGGATCGTGAAGGTGAGCGAGCTCGTAGACTCCCTGGTCGCGGAATACGAGGAGTCGGGGCCGGACGAAGCTTCCCCCCGCCTCGCGTCGCCCTCGTCTTCATCAAGCGAGGCTTCGGGCATATAATCCGGGTCATGCTTCTCTATTCTGGCAGAGGCATTCCGCTCGTCATGCCGCCGGAAGATACCGACGGCCTCGCCGACTGGCTCGAGGCGGAATACCCGGACGAGTTCTGCGCGAGCGCGAGTTTCGAGCCGGGTTTCGTGGATTCGCTCTGCGCCTCGGGCTTCATCCCGATGGCCACGAGCGGCGGAGGCGAGGACGAGTATCTGATCCCGAAACTGCACACTCTGCGCGCGGTGCTGGATCCCCGGGACACGGTCGTGACGCGCACGACTCGGCGCGAGAGCTCCCGGTATTCCTTCGGCCTCGACGAGCGCTTCGACGAGGTCCTCTCCGCCTGCGCGGAGACTCACGGCGACGATTGGCTCAGGCCGCCCTTGCGGGAGGCTTGGCTCGAGCTCTTCGCCTCCAGGCGGGACCGCCGCTGCCGCTTCGCGTCGATGGAACTCTATGCCGAGGGCGGGCTCTCCGCCCGCGATCCTCTCGTCGCGGGGGAGATAGGCGTCTTCGCGGGCTCCTGCTATACGAGTCTCACGGGGTTCCGGCGCGTGTCGGGCTCCGGGACCGTGCAGTTGGCCGCGACCGCGCGCTATCTGGAGGCGTCGGGTGTGGCGCTATGGGACCTGGGCATGCCGCTCGATTACAAAGCCGGCCTGGGAGCGCGCAACGTGTCGAGGAGCGAGTTCCTCTCGCTCTTCCGCAAGGCGCGCGAAAAGGCGCCTCGCTTCGCGATGCCGCCTGCCGAGGGGCGCTTCTCGGCGCGCGAGATCATCGACCGCCGCGCGAGCGAAGCCGTCGACGCGGCGGCGGTTCGCGGCGAGGGGTCCGATTTCCCCTGATTCGGTCGATCGATCCCGCCCTTCGGCAGTCGCTTTACAGCCGCCGCCCGGCCGCATATCATCCGGGCAGATCGTATCGAAGGAGGCCGCGATGAATGCCGTCGAGGAATGGCGCTACGAGACGATTGGCAAGGAGGCCTGCGAGGCGCTGAAGCGCTCGGGCTTCGACGCGCGCTTCGTCCTGAGGGGCGGGGAAGCTCTGGAACTGATAGCCTCCTTCGTCAAGCCGGGCATGAAGGTCGGCTTCGGCGGATCGATGAGCCTCCGCGCCATCGGCGCCCCCGAGAGGGTCAAGGCGCTGGGCGCGGACGTCCTGGATCATAACGCCCCCGGTCTCGATCCCGACCGGAAGCTCGAGATCCTCCGCGCCCAGCTGACCTGCGATCTCTTCCTCTCGAGCTCCAACGCGGTCACGCTTGAAGGCGATATCGTGAACGTCGACGGAAACGGCAACCGCGTGGCGGCCCTGACCTTCGGACCAAGGAAGACAGTCGTCGTCGTCGGGGCGAACAAAGTCGTGCGCGACCTCGACGAGGCTCTGTCTCGCCTTGAGACCGTGGCGGCTCCGATGAACAACAAGCGGTTGAATCGACCGAATCCCTGCATCAAGTCGGGCACCTGCGAGGATTGCCGGCTCGAGACGAGGATATGTCGCGTGTACCAGATCCTCAGGCGCAAGCCGAGCCTCTCGGATTTCACCGTCATCGTCGTAGGCGAGCCTCTGGGATTCTGAGGCCCCCGCGCGAGCGCTCGAAGCTAGTCCAGGATACTCCGCGTCGGGGCCGCGAGGTCCTTGCCCGAGGCCAGCCTCCCGTCGGGGCCCACGTCGAGCACTGGCAGGTCGTCGTAGCGGCCGGAATTATTCCAGAACGTGAGGCCGAGATTCACCGAATCGCGGACTCCCGCCACCTCCCGCTTCACGTATTCGGCCCCGTAGTAGGCCTTATCGTAGCTGACGTTGAGGAAGAAGGCCTGCACGTAAGGCCTGACTACCACCTTCTTGCGCGCGATATAGGAGGTTCGCAGGGCTCCGATCCTGTAGATCCGGTACGGCCTCTGCTCGGCGGGCGCCTGGGCGAGAAAGCCTTGCTCGAAGTGCGAGGGATAGAGCATCGGGCAGATGACATCGACGTATTTGGCGAGGAGCTCGACGTCCTGTCCCGTCCTCACTCCGGAGCGGTACCAGCCGTTCGCGCCGTAGATGTCTATGCTGATCGGCGCGGCGATGTTATCCCGGGCGAAGCGCAGGAACGAGGCCAGGGCGCTCTCCTTGTCCATTCCCTGGTCCCTCCAGCGATAGGATGCGTCTCCGATATTCTCGCCGTCCGTCGGGAAGCGGATATAGTCGAACTGCACCTCGTCGAAGCCGCGGCTCACCATCTCGTTGGCTATCGCGACGTTGTATGCCCAGATCTCCTCGCTGTATGGGTCCACCCAATATTCCCGGATGAGTGCGCGCTCGTCCTGGACGCCCGCCGCCTGGGCCGCCGGAGGCTGGGGGGGCAGGGGCCCGGCGTCGGGCCCCGCAGCTCCATTGGGCAAGATAAGCGGAGGCACGGCGGTCGCCTTCTTTACTAGTTGGTATCCTCGCCAAGGGAGGTTCTGCGCCGAGTCCCAGACGGCGTACTTGCCGCCTTCATAATCATAGGCGACTTCGTCCTTGAACACGGGGATGCGCGCGATGAGGTACCGTCCCTTCGCCTTCCATTCGCGGGCGAAGGATTCCACGTCGAGGGGGTTCGAGACCTTGCCGATCTTTTGCAGCAGGGGATCGCGCGGCTCGAAGCGAAGGCGCCCTAAGTCGTCCTTCATGTCCACGACCACCGCGTCAAGTCGGCGATCGTCCATCAATTTGTCGTACTTTGAGCGGGTTTCAGACCGCGCTACGAAGCCGGCCGAAAGGTAAAGCGCGCGCCTGTTCTCGGCCTGGGCGCGGTAGGGCTTGCGGTCTTTGAAGGAGACCAGCCACAGCTCCGAGAGGGATGACTGCCTTTCCGTCTCGGTCCAGGACACGCAGAGGGCCTGCCAGTCGGGCTTGGCCCGCAAGGCGGCGCGCACGACCATCTCGGCTCGCTCATCATGTCCGGCTTTGCCCGTCGCCGGGTCGAGGCGCGCGACGTAGCCGTCGGCGACGAAGCGCAGCGTGCCGTCGGGCAGGGGATCGAGGGACTCGGCGCATCCGAAGTCGGAGGCCTCGGACCATGCGACGGCGAATGTCCTGGCCTTGGCGTCCATCCTGTAGACGCGGGGTATGAAGCTGTCGGATGCCCATACCGCGCCGTCCCTTCCGGGCGCCACGCTGGCGATTTCCTCGACGCTGGTCGTGCCTAGGATGCTCTCGAGTCCCGCGTTCGCGCTCGCCCACCCTCCCGAGGCGAGCTTGCGGACGAACAGGCCCTTGATAGGATGCGAAGCCCATAGCGCGGGTTCTCCCGTTCCCGGATAGGGCGCGAGGGATACGCCCTTGAGGCCCGTGGTGTCGACGGGCGATCCGTAGGATTTCCAGGACTTTCCGCCGTCGCGAGAGACGTAGGCGGCGTCCTCCGTGCAGGTGGCCAGGACGAGCGGATCGCCCGGGTCGATCTCGAGGTCCTTGAGGTCCTGGGTTTCAGTCACGAAGCTTTTCTTTCCGTCCTCGAAGCGCTTGTAGGTCTTGACGGGCAATCCCGTTGATCGGTCCTCGAATACGCCCAGGTCCGGGCTGTTGAGCACGCCGAGCGAAGTGAGGAAATACCAGCCCTCGCTCGACTTGATGATCTTCCGCACTTCGCCGTCGAGCCAGAGTGGCACGGCCCTGTCGCCGCCGTCCTCGACGCGGTACAGGCCGGCGTCGTAACCGGCGAGGAATTCTCGGGGTACCGCGGTCGAGGGAGCATCGATTCGTCCCTGCGGAAGGGCGAAAAGGCCGTGGGCGGGCAGATAGAGGACCGCGACGGCAAAGGCGGCGACGGAAATGCGAAGCTTCATGCGTACTCCGTGTCGGGAAATCGTCGCTTATACTATCGGAGCGTCGGTTCTTTGATAAGAGCGGCCGCCGAGCTCGCCCGCGGCGCTTGCCATTCCCTTTCGATGATCTCACAATCCCCATAGGAAAGAGGAGGCGCATATGGAGTTCTTCGAGAGCGTAGAGTCGAGGCGCAGCATACGCGGCTATAAGCAGGATCTCGTTGAAGACGAAAAGCTCGACGCGATACTCGAAGCGGGACGGCTCGCGCCGACGGCCTGCGACTACCAGCCCTTCCGCGTACTCGTCATCGAAACCAAGGGGCGCGAGGCCGAGCTCAGAAGGATCTACGACAAAGAATGGTTCGTGGCCGCGCCGATCGTGCTCCTGGTTTGCGCCGTACCCGGCGAGGCCTGGTCGCGCAAGGACGGCAAGAACTACGCCGACGTGGACGCGGCGATCGCGATGGACCATATGATCCTCGCGGCGGGAGCGCTCGGGCTGGGGAGCTGCTGGATCGCCGCCTTCGATCCCGATGCGGCGCGCGATGTCCTCGATCTCGAGGCCGGATGGGAACCCCTAGCCTTCACGCCGATCGGCTACCCGAAGGAATCTCCCGCCCCGCGGCCGCGCAAGGCCCTCGAGAAGCTCGTGGCCCGCGTATAGCTAGTCCAGGTTTCGCCCGTAGAGCCGGGACATCTCGGCGAGGCCCCGCGCGATCTTCGGGGTGAAGGATCCCTCGGTCATTCGCCAGGTCCAATTGCCGCCCAAGGTCGAAGGCATGTTCATCCTGGCTTCCGAGCCCAGGCCGAGTATGTCCTGGAGGGGGAAAATGACCCAGGCGGCAATCGATTTCATGAGCTCCCGTATGAGCGCGCGGGCCGGATCCGGGGGAGAGTAGCCGAGGTAAAGCTCCACGTATCGGCGTTCCGCGTCGCTCGCCCGCGAGATCCATCCGGCGAGCGTGTCGTTGTCGTGGGTTCCCGTGTAGGCCGCGCAGTGCTCGGTGTAATTGTGGGGCAGGAAGGAGTTCTTCGGGTCGAAAGCCGTCCCGCTCTCGGACGCGTCGAAGGCGAATTGAAGGATTCGCATCCCCGGGAGCCCGAGCCCGTCGCGGAGGGCCTTCACTTCCTCGGTGATGAAGCCCAGGTCCTCGGCTATTATGGGCATCTCCGCCCCGAGCGCCGATTTTGCCGCCGCGAAGAGCTCTTCGCCCGGGGCCTTCTTCCAAACTCCGCGTCGCGCGGTCGCCTCGCCCGCGGGCACCGCCCAGCATGCCTCGAAGCCGCGGAAATGGTCCACGCGCAGAACGTCGAAGCGCTCGAGCGAAGCGCGCAGCCTGCGGATCCACCATGCGAATCCCTGGGCTCTGTGTCGTTCCCAATCGTAGAGCGGATTGCCCCACAGCTGGCCGTCCGCGCTGAAGTAGTCGGGGGGGACTCCGGCGACTTCGAGGGGGGCTCCATTCGAGTCAAGGCTGAAGAGGCCGGGTTCCGCCCAGACCTCCGCCGAGTCCTGCGCGGCGAAGATGGGAATGTCGCCCACGACGACGAGGCGCTCGGCGTTGGCCGCCGCCTTCAGCGCCGCCCATTGCTCGGCGAACAGGAACTGGAGCGCTTCGTAACGCTCTATCGCGGGCGCCAGCCTCTCGCGCTCGAGGGCTATGGCGGAAGGCTCGCTCATCGCCAGATCCCTGGGCCAATAGTTGTTCCATAGCGCTCCCTGCCGCCCCTCGGCCCGAGCCTTGGCGTCGTACTCGTCCTTGATCGACCTGAACAGGGAATAGCGGGGGAGCCAGGACTCTTCCTCGGACTTGAACAGCGCGAGGTCCTCGCGGCGTTCGGTCGAGGCGCCGGCGATGAAGGCGGAGGCCGCACGATCCAGGAGTCCGCGCTTCCAGGGAATGACCGAGCCGTAGTCGACCTTGTCTCGGGGAAATGGAGGGGCGCTGCGCAGCTCGCGGCGGTCCAGGAGACCTTCTTCCGCGAGAAGCTCGGGGCTGATGAGTAATTCGTTTCCCGCGAAGGAGGAAAAAGGAGCGTAGGGAGAATCGCCGTAGCCGGTAGGGCCGAGGGGCAGTACCTGCCAAATCCGCTGCCGCGCTTCGGCCGCGCGTTCTACGAAATCCAAGGCGGAGGGCCCGAAGTCGCCGATCCCGTAGGGTCCTGGGAGGGATGTCGGATGCAGCAGCAAGCCTGAAAGCCTATTCATGCGCATTAACAGCGCCTCCGTCGAACGTAGCTTATATCCGAATAAACCGGTTTAGCAAGGAGTAATACCGATCTGACCCCGCCGGGTCCTGCCCCTTCGAGGCCCGATGGTCCATACTGAGCGCATGAACATCGATACAGAGAGCGAACTGGAAAAGGCCGCGCGGATACTGGCATCGAGTCGCAAGCTCATCGCATTCACCGGAGCAGGCATTTCGGTCGAGAGCGGCGTACCCGCATTCAGGGGGGAAGGAGGTCTCTGGGAAAAGATCGATCCCGGACTCCTCGATATCGACCGCTTCAATGCCGATCCCGCTGCCTCGTGGACTGCGATCCGGGAGCTTTTCTACGCCTCGCGCCGCTACGCCGGAGCCGCGGCCGGGACGCGAGCCGCGCCCAACGCGGCACATCGCATCCTGGCCGAGTGGGAAAGGGATGGGATACTTTCCTTCCTCGTGACGCAGAATATAGACGGCCTTCATTCGGCCGCGGGATCGCGGAGGATCGTGGAGTTCCACGGCTCGGTCCGCGAGCTCGTCTGCCGTCGTTGCGGCGCGCGCGTATCGGCGACCCCCGAGGCCCTGGACGCGGGTCTTCTCGACTCGCTGCCGCCGCGCTGCGCCGCGGTCGGCTCGGGGAATCGACCCTGCGGGGGCGTGTTGAAGCCGGATTTCGTATTCTTCGGCGAGAGCATCCCACCCGAAGCCTACGGCTCCGCCTTCGCCGCCGCCGAGTCCGCCGACGCATGTCTCATCGTAGGATCCACCGGTGTCGTCTATCCGGCGGCGCAGGTGCCGATTATAGCCAAGCGAGCGGGGGCCGTCGTGATCGAGGTCGATCCGGGCGATACGGAGTTCAGCGAATCGATAGCCGACTTGCACATCAGGGTCGGCGCGTCCGAGGCGCTGACGCGCCTCGACGATCGAGTACGCGCTCTCCGCGGGAGGCATGGAAGCGAGGCCTGATGCGTCTATCGTAATGCTTGGACTGCGACAGTCCGCGTGCTATTATCATAGAGGATAATCCTGCTCATGAACCTAGGACGGCGTTCCGCCACAAGGGCGTTCCTTCTGACCTCGGCCGCCTTGGCTTCGGTCCTGTCCTGCGGGATATCTTCGGGTCTCCTCTCCGATTCAGAACGGAGTTCGCTCTATACGCTGAATATAAACTCGCCGGACGGCTCGAATATCGCGGACGGCGTCGTACTGCTTCCCGGAACGGGAATCTCGGCTATCGTCGCCAAGAAAACGAGCGCCGGCGACCCCGCCGCTCTGGATTTTTCCCTCGCGGGCCTCGACGGCGCGCCGGTGGCCGCGCTCCATTTCGCCTCTTCTGCGGCCAAGGGCTCCGCGGGCGGAGGGACTCAGCAAGCAGGCTCCCCTGCGGCCTCTCTGAGCGTGGCGCGGATAGACGGCAAGCTCGATGGTTTCACGATACCGGCCGGTCTGTCTCAGGGGGCCTATGCCCTGTCCGTCTCCCTCTCCGGGCCGGACGGCTCGCTCCTGCTTCAGGAGCAGTTCCACCTATTCGTCGGCGGGAGCGTTCCGATGATAAATTCGGTGTCCGCCTTCCCCCCGGCCGTCGAACCGGGAACCTCCGCCCTCTTGGGCCTCACCGTCTCATGGACTTCCATTCCGGCTCCCGCGGCTCCGGCTTCTCCCGCGGCGGCCGGAACGGCCGCCGCGCCGCAGGAATCGCGCGATCCATGGATACGATGGAGCAAGGACGGCGCCTCCTTCGCCGAAGGTCCGCTCTCGGCCGGCTTGGGCAAGGTCGTCTGGTCGGCTCCCAGTGCCGAAGGCGCTTATTCCATCACGGCCGAAGTCTTCCCGGTCGCGCCGCCGAAAGGCTCGTCGTTCCATTTCAAGGCCGCCTCGAGCCAGGATCTCAAGGTCATGGTGATCGCGGCTCCGGGGGGAAGCGGGAACGATTTCGCGGATTCCCCGGCCTTCTATTCTCTTCTCAGATTCGACGGTTCTTTCGACGACATAGGCACGAGGCCGAGGAGCGCCCAGCCGAAAAGCTTCGGCTCGCCGATCCTCGATACCTATTCGAGCGGTTTCGGCTATCGATTCGGCGCCAATGCGGGCGTCGTCATTCCCGGGCTCATGCCTCCTTCGGCCTCCGGGATGCTCGGCGCTTTTTCCGTCGTCCTGCGCCTCGGCGCGGATCAGACCGACGGAACCCTCGTCGGTTTCGCCTCCGGCGACGGCTCCTATCGCCTCGTCCTCGGAATAAAGGCTTCGAAGCCCTATGTCGATTCGACTTCCGGCGGGAAGACGCTCCGCTCCCTGGCCTCGGCCTCGATTCCCGGGTCTCCGCTCACGATCGCCGCGACCTTTCGGCCCTACGACGGCAAGCTCGCGATTTCCTGGAGCGCGGAGGGGGAGCGGATAGACGCGCCCTACCTGCCTTTGCCGTCGGCTCCGCCCGATGGAAGCGCGACGTTGGGAGGGCCCGGATCGCTTCCGGGCGTATACGACGGATTCGGCCTTATGGTGGGCTCCTCCCTGCCCTTCTACCGTCTCGCCGCGAGGCGCTTGTGGAAGGCTGCCTTGATCATCGCCGAATCCTTCGAGGACGGGGCCCTGCCTCCTCAATCCTCGCCGGCGGGCGGGGTCTCCGCCGCCTCGGGCGCGCTCGAGCTGGAGCCGGGGGGCTCCCTCACCCTCGCTCCCTCATTCGGCATCACGTCGGCCTTGGAGCTCGAAGCGGATATCGGAGGCGATCAGGCTTCCTGCGTATTGGACGTCTCGACCCCCGAGGGATCTCGGGTCTTCTCGATCCAGGGAACGGGAACCATCGCCGACGCCGCGGGCAAGGCCATCGGCTCTTTAGATACCGCCGGCGGACGAATAGCCTTCGCGTTGGAGTTAAAGGAAGGTTCTCTCTATCTTCGCGGCGCGGCGAGCAAGGATCCTGTCCTGATTCCTTCGTCCGCGAGGCGATTCGTGCTTTCCCTGGCGCGGATCGGCGGATCGGGCGAGGCGGCCTTCGACAGGGTGCTCGTTCGGTCCTCGGCGCGATCGTAGTACCATTAATCTTGCATCGCGGGTTTTATATTACTATATTTTGTGGCTAGCGCCTCTTCCCGTTATTGCCGGAGGTAGTGGTTTTTCCCCGACGTCCCGCGCTAGACTTCTGCAGAGCGTAGATAAGGAGCATTGAATGGGCGATGTAATAAAGGTCGCGGTCGCCATCGCGGCCGCCATCCTCGTCGTTTCGTGCGCCAGCACTCCCGCCCCGCAGGCACAAGCGCAGGCGCCTGCCGCCCAGAGCGCCTCCAATGATCGCGCCAAGGCCATCGTACAGGGCGGAGCCGAAGTGGGCACGCCGGCCACCGCCGCCGCGCCGGCTCCCGCCGCTCAGCCCGCCTCCGCGACCTCATCCGACCAGCCCGCGCCGCTTCCCGGCCAGCTCACTCCCGATGAGCAGGCCTACCTCCAGAATTATCTCGCCCGCCTCAATTACATGGTCTATTACAACGAAGACTCGAAGATCGATCCGAAGCTCGCCAAGGTCGCGGTTTCCCAGGCCAACCGCTTTCTCCTCGAGAAGCTCGGCTTGTCGGTAATCGACTTCGACCAGATCGAGAAGAACAAGAAGGACCAGCAGACCGCGTACCAGAGCGAGACGGGCGGCTCCATCGACCTCATACAGTACCTCGCGCAGAAATTCAACGCCGACGTCTACGTCGAGATCGACTTCGCCCTTACGAGCGAAACGAAGGACAGCAAGTACTATGCGTCCGCCCAGGGCTCGATGAAGATATACGACACTTCTACGGCGACGCTTATGGGCTCGGTCGTCCTGTCCAGCCAGACCGCCTTCAGTCCCGACTCCGCCGATGCGGCCGCCACCAACGCCATCGCGAGCTCCGTCTGGATCGCGATGCCGAAGATGATAGATCAATCGAGGGAACTGCTCAAGAACTCGCTCTCGCGCGGAGTTCGCTATGAAGTCGTCATCCAGAAGACGCCCGATTCCAAACAGGTCAGCCAGCTGCGCCGAGCCCTCGCCAAGAAGATGCGCGAGGTGGAGCAGGTCTCCTATTCCCCCGACACCACCAAGCTCTATCTCTACACCTTCCAAACCGGGGACAAAGTGGAAGACGCGATGTACGACGCGGGCTCGGCCTCCGGACTGAACGATTTGAGACTCGTATACTCGCGCGGCAAGTCCTTTACCTTCGATTCCGGATTGTGAACAATCGGCGCGGGCGCGCCGTCCTGCGCGACCCGCTCCGCTTATTTAACGAAGGGCGTCGCCCTTCCCGCTCAATGCGACCGCCCCTTGCCTATCGCAGGGCGGGCGCGCAAGACCTAAGGAGGTCATCGTGAGGAAGATCCTCGGGATTTTCGTAGTCCTTCTTTCGCTCGCAGTCGTGATCGGCTGCGCCAGCAAGCCCAAAGCGCCCCAGGCAGGCGTCAACCCGCCCGCCCCGACGGTCAAGGCCTATCCGCCCCAGATCATAGAGCACAAGGGAACGGCTTTCGGCCAAGACTATCCGAAGTGGATGTCCGCGGCTCTGGACGGACCCAAGGCCGTGGAGAAGCTGCCGGACTACGCGAACAAATACATCGTCGTCGTCCAGGAAGACGGCGCCGATCTCACCGGGGCCCAGCTCGCCGCCAGCAGGCTCGACGCCCAGACTACCATCGCGGCCCTTATCTCGACCCGCGTCAAGGACACTTTCGCGGGCGCCCAGGTCGGCGACAAGGACAAGATAGAGACCTACATGGAAAGAGCCGTGAAGAGCGTCTCCGAAGCCACCTTCACCGGTTTCGCCATGGAGAGCGACTGGTGGGCAAAGCTTCAGACCTTCACTTCCGACGGTAAGGCCGACAAGCAGGTCTATCGAGTCATCCAGATCTGGAGCATCGACCAGGACAGCCTCAAGCAGCAGATCAACGCCGTCCTCAAGGGAGCGGCCGCCGCCGAGCCCGTAACCGCGGACAAGCAGAAGGCCATCGACCTCGTACAGCAGTCCTTCTTCGACGGCTTCTGATCGCCGGCCGGGACGGCGCAGGAGGCCGGCTGACGCCCGGCCTCCTGTCTCGATTCCGGGGTTCGTGAAGGAGGTCCCATGAAGTGCGGCATGATCTCGGGCTTGGCCGCGATATGCTTGGCTTTCGCATCCTGCGCCTCGTCGCCGGCCCAGAGCAAGGCGCCGGGCTGGATCTTCACGACTCCGAAACCTGACGCGACCGATACTTATTTCGTAGGATCGGCATCCGATTCGGCGGGCGACGTCGCAGCGGCGACGAACGACGCGGCCGCCAATCTCATGTCCTCGATCACGCAATATATCGGCGTCAAGGTCAACGTCGCTACGAGCGCCCAGGCAAGGGCTACGCTCGATTCCTATTCGGCCCACATAATATCGACGGTTACCAGCTCCTCCGAGAATCAGGTCTCGGGCTTCTCGGTCAGGGAGCGCTTCGTACAGACTGATAAGAAGTCCAAGCTCGTTACGGTATACGTCCTGGCCGCCTACTCGACCGCCGACCTCGAGAAGGAAAAGGCGCGCATCGCCGACCTCATCAAGCAGGGGATCGAGGCCGTCGAAGGTCCCGAGCGCGAAGGCGCGACCTTGTTGGACCAAAACCGCAGCTACGAAGCGGTGCGCAAATTCGTGGAAGCGGCGGTCGCCGCTTCCGGGTCGCAAATCGACAATGCCGACGTGTACCTCGAGCGCGACATCAACTCCGCCCGGACCGCCCTTTCCAGGATCCGTTTCGATACTTCCGGCTCAGCCGGATATAAAGGCCATGTGGGACAGGATTTCAAGCTGCCCTTCACGGCTAAGGTCGTATCGGGCGAAGGCGCCTCGGCCCCCGGCGTCCCTGGAGCCGTTGTGCTGTTGAGCTACAAGCGCAAGGGCGGGACGAGCCTCGTCTCTAAGACCGAAAGCGTGATGACCGACGCATCGGGCGCGGTCGTTTTCACTCCGCCGCCTCCCGATTTCGTCGGTAAGGCCAAGTTCGGCCTGAGGCTCGACTTCCAGTCGACTCTCGACCTCCTCGACAAGCTGCCGGAAAAATACGCCCCGTACCGCGACTCCCTCGCCGCTGAGCTCACGGCGAAGACCATTGACGTGCCGTACGAAGTGGTATCCGACGCAAGCGGCGCTTCCATGGCCGTAGCGATCCTCGACCTCGACGAGTCTGGCGCAGTCGTCGGCTCCACCGCGCAGGCGGGGCTCGTCGAAGCGCTCCTAAAGCAGAAATTCAGCGTCAAGGGTGTCTCGATCCCGAAGGATTCGATCGTCGCGATGGATGAGGCCGCCGTTTCGGCGGCCGCTACGTCCGCGGGAAAGTTCGATAGGGTCGCCTTCGGTACGGCGACCATCGCGAGCGTGCGGCAGGACGGCTCCAACTACCTCGCCGAGGGCAAGGCGGTCGTGAAGGTTCTGGATATCGCGAGCGGCCGTACCCTGTATTCTACCGAGCGAACCGCCATCGGCCTGGGCACCGACGAAAAATCCGCCCGCGCTGCCGCATATCGCGAGCTCGGCCTTAATGCCGTGGGGAAGGACATGCTCTCCAATTTGCCCTAATCGGGAGAGTTCGTCGTCGAAGCGGGGCCTTCCGATCCATGAGGATTCGCGACATTAGGAATGCCGCGAATACCGGGCGGGCCCTCACCCGCCGCTCGCGCTTCTATCCTTGTCACGAATACCCAGCTCCTGCGGTCGGTTGGAAATAAGGCCCTCGCAGCCGAGGGAAAGCAGGCGTGCCGCTTCGGCCGCGTCGTCCACGGTCCAGGGTACGACGGGATATCGGCCCAGCTTCATCCAGCGGAGGGCGGAGAATCGCGTGACTTTGGCCCTATCGGGCTTGAGCGCGTCGACCTTCCCGATCCATCGGCCTTCGCCGTGGCGCAGGTATGCCGGGACATCCGCGTCCCCGGACCAGATGACCGCCGTAGGAATCGCGGGCGACAGGTACTTGAAGCGGGCGAGGGCCATCGGGTTGAAGGACGAGACCAATATTCTTCCCGTCAGGCCCGTCTTCGAGGCGAAAGCGTCCCGCAGGCAGGTCGATACCGCCGCTTCGAGGCCGTAGTCCGCGGCGATGCTGCTCTTGAGCTCCACGTCGTAATACAGGGACTCCCCGAATTCCTCGAAGAGCTCGCCGAGCTCGATCATGCGCTCCGCCTTCCATTGGCTCCCTTTCCAGGAGCCGATGTCGAGGACCGATAGATCCTTCCAGGCGGATCGCTCGAGCTCGAGCGCGGCCCCTGCGATCCTGGCCGTCGAATGGTCGTGGAAAACGGCCAGCTTGCCGTCGCTCGTGAGATGCACGTCGAGCTCGACGCCGGGCATGCCCATGTCGCGCGCGAGCTTGAAGGCGGCCATCGTATTCTCGGGAGCGGAGGAGGACAGGCCCCTGTGGGCGAAAAGCAGAGGCCTAGCGATGTCGGGGAAGAGTCTGAGCCGGCTCAACGCTTAGCTCCTTCGGATGCGCGCCGCTTGAGCGCCTCGAGCTCCGAATCGGCCTTCGCCTCCGAATCCAGCTTGGCGAACTCCGCGTCGAGCGGCCGCTCGCCGAGAAGCTCGCCCGTCATCATCTGGAGCTCGGCGAGGAGCCTGTCGGGGTCAACGCTCCGCTCGTGCGCCTTGATCGCCGGCAGCTGCGCGGTCATCCGAGCGACCTTTGAGCGCAGGTCGGCGAGATCGCTTTCGAGGGAGGCGATCTTGCCGACCGCCTCCTCGACTTTGGAGCGCGCGGCCTGGACGAGGGCCGCCATGGCATGGTCGCCGGCGCCCAGCTTACCCTCGGCGAGGGCCAGCCTGGCTTTCCAGCGCTCGAGATCGGCCCCTGCGTCGGCTATTTCCTTTTCCAGCCGCTTCGCGTCGACCGCGTAGGCGAGGATGTACTCCTTCGCGGCGGCGAGGTCGAGGCCGGCGAGATCTACGTCTTCCATACTACAGTTTGTATGAGGCGCCCGCGCCGAAGCTTGCGCCGCCGTAACTATTGAAGAAATTGCCGTCCATCGACACCCAATATTCGTAGCACGCCTCGGCGTAGATCGGAAGCTCCCTTGTAAATAGGAAAGAGGCGCGTAAGTAAGCCTGACCCCCGATGTGGGAGAACCGGTCCGTTTGGCTGGTCGTCGTAGTAGTATCGGGCGACGCGACCACGTGGACGTAGCCTACCCCGATGCCGGCGTAGGGCGTCAGGGTGAAACGCCTCGCATAAATGTTATACTCGCCGCCGAGTATGACGTTGACCGGGATGATGGTCCCTAGATAATCCACGACATTATTAGGATCGTTGTAAGCGTTGACTTGGCTGAGCGGAATCTGAACCGCGCCGTAGGGCCTGAAGCCGTAGAAGCCGCGGGAGGGAGCCGCCCGTATGCCGACCGTGTCGGTACCGTCGCTCATCGCGTGGAAATAGGCTTCGAAGTCGACGCCGAGGCGCGGTATCTCCTTAAGCTCGACGTCCTTCGAGAGATTGATCGAGGAGTAGACCACCCGGCCGGTGGAAACCTCGGAGCCGACATCCTTGATCTGTATCAGTCCCCTCTCGGTATCGTTCTTGAAGCCCTCGATGGTCTCGCTGACCATGATGGAGTACTCGTCGCCCTTCTTGATGCCCATGTTCCTGCCGAGCTGGAGCTTGACCTCGTTCCCGGATGCCGCCAGGACCCGGGTATTGATCTGGAAAGCCTCTATCTTCGGCACCTCGAACTGGAGCTGCATCGGGATGCCGTTGATGGCGTTCGATATGGACTTGTTCTGGTTGCTCTTGTCGCTTCCCGAGCTCTTGACCTCGGCGATACCCAGGATCGATCCGCCGCCGCCGACGTCGATGAAGGTGACATCGGTCCCGATGTCCGTATCCCACTCGGACTTGTCCGTGTTGTACCGAGAGTTGAACTCGGTGACGATCGGCGTCGCTATTATGAAGGCCCCGATCAGCTTGTTGAACTCGGCCTCGGTGAGGGTAGCCTCGCCGAATTGGAATTTATCGGGCATGACGAAATTGGCCTCTTTCGCCTTCTTGAGAGTGTCGATGAATTGCTGCAGCCCGCCGGAGGATAGCCTTTCCGCGTAATCTATGATGTTGAACCGGCCGAGGTCCGCGAATACCTTCTGTATCTCCTGGTCTATGCTACCGAGGGTTTCCAGGGGGATAGCCCACCCATAATAGCCCAAGGCGAATATGGCGACGTCCTTCTTCTCGCTGACCGTGGGCGCCTGGGCCGCGAGTGGAGCCGTAAATAAAATAGCGGCAAGGAGCCCGGCTATGAAAATCCTGGCCCGATTCATTCTTCCTCCCTGAATTCGCCTGGACCTGCTTGTTAGGCCCATTACTCTCATTCTCATTGCCATTAGCGCCTCCTGTCAATAGAAGCGGCCGACCCGGCCTTGTGTCGTATCGGTCTCAAGCGATATCGTGGCACCTGCGATGCAAAGAACGTATTTCGATACGAATCGCCCGATAGTCGCCCTCGCGACGGTGCCTGGGGAATCCGCCCTGGCTGTCATCCGTAGCGCCGGCCCCGGGGCCATCGAGCTTGCGGCCTCCCTCTTCTCGAGGCCGTCCGCACTCCTCTCCGCCCGGAATATGTCTCTCGTCCACGGTGAATTCGTCGATCCGACAAACGGAGAGGCGGTAGACGAAGTTCTCGCCGCCGTGTTCCGTTCGCCGGAAGGCCCTATCGGAGAGGATGGAGTAGAATTTTACTGCCATGGCTCGCCGGCGGTCGTCCGTAAGGCGCTCTCCCTCCTCGAACAAGCTGGATTCGCGCCTGCCTTGCGCGGCGAATTCAGCTTCCGCGCCTTTCTAAAGGGAAAGACCGACCTGGTCAAGGCCGAGGCCGTGCAGGAGCTCGTTCGCGCAGGAAGCGAAGGGGCGAGGGCCGAGGCGCTCCATCGGCTCGAGGGCGGCCTCTCGAGGGCGCTCGCATCGTCGCGCAAGGCCGTCGTCGACGCGCTCGCGGAGGCCGAGGCGAGGCTCGACTACGCCGAGGAGGACGACTCGCCGGCCGGCGGCCTCGATGCCGCTTCGATGCGAAACGTCCGCGGCCTCGTCGCTCGAATCGCCGATAGCTACGCAGCGGGCAGGCTCTTCGAAAAGGGCGCTCGAGCGGTCGTGGCGGGCAGGCCCAACGCAGGTAAGTCAAGTCTGTTCAACCTCCTGGTCCGGGAGGAACGATCCATCGTGGCCCCCGATCCGGGCACCACGCGCGATTGGATCGAGGCGGGTATCGAGCTGGGCGGCCTTCCCATCAGGCTGATCGATACTGCCGGCCTCCACGAGGCCGAGGGCGGTGTCGAGGCCGAGGGAGTCTCGCGCAGCAGGCGCCTCGCCGGGGAAGCGGAGGCCGTCATCTATGTCGTCGATGGCTGTCAGGGCCTCTCGCCTGCGGACGCCGGCTTCCTGGAGTCCAGATCGGATTCTTTACGCGTATGGAACAAGGTGGACGTGCCGGGCTGCGCGCCGGCTCCGCCCGAGTTCATCCGCTTCTCCGCGGCCACGGGCGAAGGCCTGCCCGCCCTGGCGGACGCGTTGCGCGAGCTTATCCGCCCCTCCTTCGGGCTCGGGAATCCGTGGTCGCCGCGAGCGGCTGCCGAGGACGAGCTTCGCATCGCGAGCGAGAGGCAGAAGCTCCTCCTCGACAGGGCCGTCGCGGCTTTCGACGCCTGCCTCGGCGGGCTCGACGCGGGGATGCCCCTCGACGCCCTCGTACTCGACCTGCGCGACGCGGCCGACGCCCTCGGCGAGATTACCGGGGAGATCGCTTCCGAGGAAGTCCTCGAGGCGGTATTCTCGCGCTTCTGCCTGGGCAAGTGAGGCGATCGTGGATTACGAGGCGATAGTCGTCGGCGGCGGCCACGCGGGGATCGAAGCGGCCTTGGCCTTGTCTCGCTTGGGTCGGAGGACCCTCATGGTCACGCAGGACATCGACGCGATCGGCCGGATGTCCTGCAATCCCTCCATCGGAGGTCTCTCGAAAGGCAACCTCGTGCGCGAGGTGGACGCCCTCGGTGGCCAGATGGGGCTCCTCATCGACGCCTCGATGATCCAGTATCGAGTGCTCAACCGGTCCAGAGGCCCCGCAGTGCAGGCGCCGCGCGCGCAGGCGGACAAGGCGCTCTACGCCGCTCTCGCGAGGCGGGCCCTCGAATCGCAAGCCGGACTCGAGCTCTTCATGGATACGGTCGTCGACCTCGTGCTCGACTCGTCGGGCCGGCGCGTCGAGGGCGTCGTCACCGAGCGAGGGACCCGCATCGGCTGCCGCGTCCTCGTACTCACGACCGGAACCTTCATGGAAGGGAGGCTGTTCATCGGCGAGTGGAGCGCTTCGGGCGGGAGGCTCGGCGAGCGTGCCGCGGTGGGCCTCGGCATGTCTCTGCGACGCCTGGGTTTCCGCGTGGGCAGGTTCAAGACCGGCACGCCCGCAAGGGTCAAGGCGGCATCGCTCGACTACGGCGAGATGGAGAGGCAGGACGGCGAAGAGCTCGGGCCTTTCTCCTTCGCGAACGAGCGAATCGCCCGGCCGAGCCTGCCTTGCTGGATGACGTATACCGGCGCGGCGACGCACGACATCATAAGATCCGGGCTCGGAAGGTCGCCGCTCTACGCGGGCGCGATAAAGGGCAAGGGTCCCCGCTATTGTCCCTCGATCGAGGACAAGGTCGTGCGTTTTCCCGAGAGGGAACGGCACCAGGTCTTCGTCGAGCCCGAAGGCGAGTATACGGACGAGATGTACCTCAACGGACTTTCCTCCTCCCTTCCCGAGGACGTCCAGGCGTCATTCATCCATAGCATCCCCGGATTGAGGCGCGCCGTCATCGCCAGGCCTGCCTATGCTGTCGAGTACGACTACCTCGATCCTTCCCTCCTCTCCGCGTCGCTGCAATCCAAGCTTGTCGAGGGCCTCTATGTGGCGGGCCAGACCAACGGCAGCTCCGGCTACGAGGAGGCGGCCGCGCAGGGCGTCGTCGCCGGCATCAACGCCGCGCGTTCCCTGCAGGGCGAAGAGCCTCTGATCCTTTCCAGGTCCGAAGCCTATCTGGGCGTCCTCGTGGACGACCTGGTCACCATGGGCGCGGACGAGCCGTACCGCATGTTCACGAGCCGGGCGGAACGACGTCTGGCATTGAGGCAAGACACGGCCGACGCGCGCCTCACGCCCGTGGCCGAAGCCATCGGACTCGCCTCCCGGCCGCGATTGGAGCGCTTCGAGCTGAAGATGGCGGGAATCCGGGAGATCCGCGAGCTGATCAAAGAGCGTCGCATAACGCGCGAAGACGTCGCGGCGAGCGCGGGACTCGAGCCCCACATCGGGGAGAACGCATACGCGGCCCTTCGCGATCCCGCCATGCGGGATTGCCTGGGGCTTCTGCTGCCGGACCTCGCGGCGCGATTCCCCCGCGACTGGATCGAGACGGCGGAGCTCGACGCCCGCTACTCGGGCTACGAGGAGAAGGAAGCGAGGATCGCGGGGCGGATGGAGCGTTCCGAGCGGCTCAGGATACCGGATGACTTCGACTACCTCGAGGTGCCCGGACTCTCGACGGAGGCGGCGCAGAGGCTTTCCTCGACCCGCCCCCTCACCCTCGGCCAAGCGGCCAGGCTGCCCGGCGTCAGGAGCGCCGACGCTGCGCTCCTCATGGTGGCTCTTACGAGGCGCGGCGGGGGCTGAAGGCTTCCGGAGAGCCGGCCCCGGAGCTTCACTTCCCCTCGACCCCGATCATCGCGGCGAGATCATCCTTGGCTTTGTCGAGGGCCGCCTGGTACTGCGCGCGCGCCGCGCTGACGTTCTGCTTGTAGAAGGCGGCGAACTCGGGATCGGACATCGGGTCGATGCGTACGTCCTGGCCCATCCTCGCGGCCATCTGCCGCTCCTTCTCGCGAATCTTTGGCCCCCACTGCTTGCGGATGGCCTGCTCGACGTTCTTCATGTCGTCGAGGTACTGCTTGAAGAATCCGGCGAGCTGCTGGAAGAGGGCCTGAACCCTCTTGTCGGCGACCGCCGAGCCGACGCTTCCGAGGAGGCCCGAGCCCGAACTCGCGGCGAGGGCCGAGAAGCCCGCGGACAGCATGTCCAGCTTAGCCGCTGAAGCCTCATTGCTCGGAAGCTGAATCTGGGACGCCAGGACTTCGAACATTCCCTCGCGAACAGAGGCGCGCTTCTCCTTCGCATATGCCGCCAGCCGATCGGCGAGGTTTCCCGTCTCCGGGTCGTCGAGGTATCGGCCGGCCGCCTTCTTGCCCTCGATGCGCAGGGCGTTGGCTTCCAGCGCGGCCTCGTCCACCTTGATGTCCTTGGAGCGCTCGAGGGCGATCTCGAGCGCGCTCTTAATCATGGCCATAATGAAGCTCCTCTCGCGATCACGCGGACTTCGGGAGTTCTCGGGCGAACGCAACGACCTTGTCGACCATGCTGAGGAGCACGATCGCCGCGGTCGCCCACTCCAGCACCGCGATAAATTCTATTCGGCCAAGGCCGAAGATGAGCCTGATCACTTCCACCGCGTAGAGCACCATGATGGAAGCCACGGCCGCCTTTCCCATGAAGGTCGTCTTCGGTTCGAATCTCTTGTTCACGAGGACGAGGATGAACACGAAGACGGCCTGCTCCCCGAGGCGCGCCGTAACTAGGAGGAAGAACCAAGGCGGCACTAGCGTAAAATAATAAAAGACGATGGTGAGGACAATGAGGAGAGCGTAATCGCTGGCGCTGTCCATCATCCTTCCGACCCGCGTAACCTGCCCGGCCTTGCGTGAGATGTATCCGTCGGCGAAGTCGGTCGCGAATACGAGGACTACCAGGCACAGGAGCGGCAATCGGATGCGATAGTCCTTAGCCGCCAATACCAGGAAAAGGAGCGTCGGCATGCTCGTGACCCTGAAGAGAGTCACTACGTTGGCGAGATTGACGCGTTCGAGTCGCTCTCCCGAAGGCTCCTTGATAAAGTCGTTCTTGAAGATGAAGAGCATCGTGAGCAGGACGGCGTAAAAGGGGAGAGCTACGAGTAGGAACCATGGGCCGTAGCGGAGTATGAACCCTCGAGGAACGGAGGGATTCGAAGGGACCGCCGTCGCCGCGAAGGCCGAGAAAATAAGTATCTGCACGACCGCGAAAAGGCCCATCGTGGCGAGAATGCTCTTTCCGAGTCTGTTCATAGCGCTCGTCTCCGCCTTCCCGCAGTCCGACCGGGCATTCACCGGCCGCGACGGCGAATAATACAACTTGACACTCGCGCTGTCAAATACCCATACTGCGCGCATGACCCTGGCCGATAGGCTCACTGCGAGCCGACTCGCTCTCGCGCCCCTCTTCTTCGCCTCGTACCAATGGGGAGCATGTTTCGGCCCGGTTCCCTACGTCGTCGCGCTCTGGACACTTTTCCTCGTCATCGAAATCAGCGATCTCTTCGACGGTCTCGCGGCTCGTCGCACGGGCACGGTGAGCGATTTCGGCAAGCTCTTCGACCCCTACGCCGACGTATTCGCGCGCATAACCTATTTCGTCTGCTTCGCTCTCGACGGCATAATGCCGGCGTGGGTGCTTATCGTCGTTCTCTATCGGGAATTCTCCATCAATTTCATCAGGATGCTCCTCGCCCAACGGGGTGTTGCGATGGGCGCGAGGCGGGGAGGCAAGCTCAAGTCCGCGACTTATATGGCGGCGGGCGCCGCCTCGCTGCTGCTCGCGAGCGCCACCAAGCTAGGTCTCCTTTCGGGAATCAGGGCCCCCTTTACCGTCGCGATATACGCGCTCTACGTCCTCGCCGCCGTCCTTGCCTTGGTCTCCTTCGCGGACTACCTAATCCAATACCGTAAGCTGACCGCTCCTCGCCCATGAGGCTCCCCAAGCCTCTCAGCGAGCTGCCCCGAGGCGAGGCCGCCGGCATAGGGTTAGTCCTCTTCGACATCGACGATACCCTTACGGAGAACGGGCTCCTCGTCGAGCAATCCTATTCCGCCCTCTGGGCACTGCGTCGGGCCGGCGTCGCGGCGATCCCCGTCACTGGACGGCCCGCTGGTTGGTGCGACCTCATCGCGCGTCAGTGGCCCGTCGCGGGAGTCGTAGGGGAGAACGGCGCGTTCGCGTTCTATATGGAAAACGGGCGCCTCGAGCGCATCTTCCATCCGGAAGCCCCGTCACCCGATTCTTCGCGCGAGCGTCTGTCGCGCCTAGCTTCGGAGACGATAGCCTCAGTCCCGGGCCTCCGACTCGCCAAGGACCAGCCCTATCGGCTTTTCGATATCGCGCTGGACTTCGCCGAGGAGGCTCCGCGCCTGCCCCTCGAAGAGGCCTTGAGGGCTAAAGACATCTGCGAAGCTTCGGGAGCCCGCGCCAAAGTGAGCTCGATCCACGTGAATGCCTGGTTCGGCGATTACGACAAGCTTTCCATGTCCATCCTTTTCCTATCAAGAGTCCTCGGTTGGGATCCGATGCTGACTCCGCGTGCGGCGATCTTCGTCGGGGATTCTCCGAACGACGAGCCCATGTTCCGTCGATTCGAGTTGTCATGCGGCGTCGCGAACGTACGGCGCTATGAAGGTCTCTTGGAGTATCCCCCGGCCTATATCACCGATAAGCCCTTCGGCGCCGGATTCGCCGAGGCTTGCGCGTATATCCTAGCGTCTCGGTGAAGTTACCTAGTCGTCCTTATGATTTAGCCATCGGCGCGCCGGCACTTGACATCTCTTTCGTGAATTCGAAAGTGTCCTGTTCGCGCCAAAGCGGTTCCCGAGCTTCGCTCGGGACTGGAGATCGGACAAATAAAAGGAAGGGGGAGGGGTGCGATCGCTTGACAAGGTGCGGGCAACTACGATAGTTTCATCGAGCGCCTAAAGAGCAGAATGGCGGCTACGATAGCCCGGCTGAAGATAATCAGACAGCGTAAGGCATTCGGGCGG